>NZ_CP019431.1:621666-1243333 GCF_009866765.1 Pseudomonas sp. S35 | reverse complement strand
CCGACTTCGCCATCGCCCAACTGTTTTCCCAAGGCAAGGGCACCAAGCCCGACCCATTGAACGCCTACGTCTTCAGCCAATTGGCCAAAGCCCAGGACACCCCGGAAGCCGTTGAGCTGGCCACCCAGCTCGAAGCGCCTCTGACGCCTGAACAACGCGCCCAGGGCCAACGCCTGGTGCAACAGGAACTGGCCACCCGCGGCACCCTGGCCCAGAGCACGTTGCAACTGCACGCCCTGGATGAAGAAGACGACGGCGAGGAATCCCTATGAAGCTCAACCCATTCGTCAAGGCCGGCATTGGCCTGACCTTCGCCCTGCTGTGGTCGTGCCCGACCCTGGCCGCGCTGACCGAAGCCAAGAACTTCGGCCTGGAAGTGAAAATCACCGGCCAGTCCGAAGATGACCGCGACCTGGGCACGCAAAAAGGCGGCGACGTCAACGGCGTCGGTATCGACCTGCGCCCGTGGATCTACGGTGAAAGCGGCAACTGGAGCGCTTATGCGATGGGCCAGGCGGTTGCCTCCAGCGACATCATCGAAACCGACACCCTGCAACAATCGGCCGATGACGAAAACCAGCAAACCACCAACAACGATCGCAAGACCAAGAAAAACTACTTGGCGATGCGCGAGTTCTGGGTCGGCTACAGCGGCTTCACGCCCTACCCTGGTGAGATCCTCAAGCTCGGTCGCCAACGCCTGCGCAATGACGACGGCCAATGGCGCGACACCAACATCGAAGCGCTGAACTGGACCTTCGACACCACGCTGCTCAAGGCCAATGTGGGCGTCGCCGAACGCTTCAGCGAATACCGCACCGACCTCAAGGAGTTGTCGCCCGTCGACAAGGACCGCCAGCACCTCTACGCCGACGCCGCCTACCAGTGGACGCCGGGGCAGTGGATCGGCCTGCGCGGTCATCACACCCATGACAACGGCAAGCTCGACTATCCGGAACCGGGCGTGGCCACCGATTCGTTGGACAAGCGCGAAAACGGCGACCTGACCTGGCTCGGCATCGAAGCCAACAGCGACGCCTACAACTGGCGCAACACCAACACCGTCAACTACTGGGCCAGCGTCACCGGCATGCGCGGCGATCGCGACAAGGTCAACGCGTTGAAGTCCGACGGTTCGAGCCCCGACCAAGCCAAGCGCAGCGATGACGTGAGTGGCTGGGCCACTGACCTGGGTATCCGCCTGCGTCTGGACCCGCAGTGGCAAGTCGGTGCGGCCTATTCGCGCGCCAGCGCCGAGTACGAGCAGAACGGCCTGCAAAGCAACCGTTCGAACTGGACCGGCACCCAGTCGCGCGTGCACCGCTTCGGCGAAGCGTTTCGCGGCGAAATGAACAACATGCAGTCCATGAGCCTGTTCGGTTCCTGGCAGCTGCGCGAGGACTACGACGCCAGCCTGGTGTACCACAAGTTCTGGCGCGTCGACGGCAACAAGGCCGTGGGCAGCAATGGTATCGATGCGGTGCAGAACAACACCGATGACGTGACCGGCGCAATCGTGTCCAGCACCTCGCTGCCGCTGGAAGATGGCAAGAAAGACCTGGGTCAGGAGATGGACCTGGTCGTCACCAAGTACTTCAAGAAAGGCCTGCTGCCGGCCGCGCTCAGCCAGTCGGTTGACGAACCCTCGGCCCTGGTGCGTTTGCGTGCCGGCGTGTTCAAGCCGGGCGACGCGTATGGCAGCAAAGTCGACTCCTACATGCACCGCGCCTTTGTCGACGTGGTCTGGAAATTCTGATGGGAGCCTGCGCCATGAATCCTCAAAGCCTGCTCGTCGCGGCCATGCTGCTGGCCAGCGCCTCGGCCCTGGCCGACACGCCGGCCAAGGCGCCGACCATCGCCAAGGAACTGCAACAGGCCAAGACCTACACCATTTCCAGCCCGCCCACCGCGCCGCTGGAAATGGCCAAGCCGACCCTGCCGGACCTGTCGGGCTACACCGCCGCCGCGATGGAAAAGAAGATCGTGCGCAGCAAGCCCGGCAAAATCAGCATCCGGCGCATGATGCAGGAAGACGCCCTCAAGGACTTTATCGGCGGCGACAACAAGATGGCCGAATGGGTGGTGCGCCAGCACGGCATTCCCCAGGCCATCTTCGTCGACGACGGCTACATGAACCTCAAGGACCTCTTGGGCAAGGTGCCCAAGCAGTACTTCAGCGAAACCTCGCCGGGCGTATTCCTGGCCAAGTTGCCCATCGTGGTCGGGCGCAAGGGCATCTTGGACATCGATAAAAAGACCCAGGAACTGCGCCTGTCCCAGCAGGCCGGTTCGTTCCTGATCAACGACGGCCAGCTATTTGTGCGTGACACCAAAATCACCGGTTGGGACGAAAAGGCCAATGGCCCGGCGCTGTTCAAGTCGCCCAAGGAGTTCCGCCCGTTCCTGCTGGCCTGGGGCGGCACCGAGACATACATCTCCAAGACCAAGATGGCCAGTTTCGGCTACGCCAACAGTAAGTCGTACGGGGTGAGTATTTCCCAGTACACGCCGAACATGGCCAAGGTGCTCAAGCGCGCGGAACCGACCGGCTGGATCATCGACTCCGAGTTCTCGGACATGTGGTACGGCTTCTACTGCTACGAGACCACGGGCTTTGTGATCAAGGGCAATACCTACAAGGACAACATCGTCTACGGCATTGACCCCCACGACCGTTCCCACGGCCTGATCATCGCGGACAACACCGTCTACGGCACCAAGAAGAAGCACGGCATCATCATTTCCCGGGAAGTGAACGACAGCTTCATCTTCAATAACCGCAGCTACGACAACAAGCTCTCGGGCCTGGTGCTCGACCGTAACAGTGTCAACAACGTGGTGGCCGACAACGAGTTCTACCGCAACCACACCGACGGCATCACCCTCTATGAGAGCGGCGACAACCTGCTGTGGGGCAACAAGGTGATCAGCAACCGTCGCCACGGCATTCGGGTGCGTAACAGCGTGAACATCAAGCTCTACGAAAACACCTCGATGGCCAACGGCCTGACCGGCGTGTATGGCCACATCAAGGATCTAACCGACACCGACCGCGACATCGCCCTCGACCCGTTCGACGCCAAGGTCTCGCTGATCGTGGTCGGCGGTGAACTGGCCGGTAACGGCAGCGGGCCGCTGTCCATCGACTCGCCACTGAGTATCGAGCTGTACCGCGTGTCGATGCTGGCGCCGACCAAATCCAGTGGCATCAGCTTCTCCGGCGTCCTTGGCGAACGCCAGGAAGAAATTCTCGACCTGCTGGTGCGCCAGCAGAAAGCCGTGCTGATCGACCCTGTCGAACGCCAGACCGAAATGCAGGACTGAGGATGACCCTTATGCACCCACACATGATCAAACTGCTTAGCCTCTCGGGTCTGACCCTCGGCCTGCTCGCGGCCAGCCAGGGCGTACGCGCCGACGACCTGAAGGCACCGACCTTCACCGCCGAACCGTGCTGCAGCCTGTGCCCGGCCGCCCATGACGCGAAGAACTACACCACGCGCTACCAGCAGAACTTCACCACCCTGGTACAAGCCCAGGGCGACTGGCTGTTCCGCACCCAGGAAGACCTGCGCACCGAATTCGACACCAGCCCTTCAGGCTACAAACGCATGCAGCAGTTGCACGATGCGTTCAAGGCCAAGGGCGTGGAGCTGGTGGTGGTCTACCAGCCGACCCGTGGCCTGGTGAACCGCAACAAGCTCAACCCCGAAGAGAAAGCCAAGTTCGATTTCGACAAGGCCCTGGGCAACTACAAAACCATGCTCGGCCGTTTCGCCAAGATGGGCTACGTCGTGCCGGACCTGTCGCCGCTGACCAATGAGCAACTGCCGGAAGAACTGCCGGCCCACGATTTCTACTTCCGCGGCGACCAGCACTGGACCCCATACGGCGCCCAGCGCACCGCAAAAATCGTCGGTGCCAAAGTGCGTGCCATGCCCGAGTTTGCCGATATTCCCAAGCGTGAATTCGAGACCAAGCGCTCGGGCCGCATGGGCAAGACCGGGACCCTGCACAACATGGCCGGGCAGCTGTGCGGCACCAGCTACGCGATCCAGTACATGGACCAGTTCACCACCGAGCCCAAGGGCGAAGCGGGCGACGGCGACCTGTTCGGCGATTCGGGCAACCCGCAGATCACCCTCGTGGGCACCAGCCACAGCGGCAAGAACTACAACTTCGCCGGCTTCCTGGAACAGGAAATCGGTGCCGACATCCTCAATGTCGCCTTCCCCGGCGGTGGCCTGGAAGGCTCGATGATCCAGTACCTGGGCAGCGATGAATTCCAGAAGAGCCCGCCGAAGATCCTCATCTGGGAGTTCTCGCCGCTGTACCGCCTGGACCAGGAAACCATCTACCGCCAGATGATGTCGCTGCTGGACAACGGCTGCGAAGGCAAGACCGCCCAGATGACCGCCAGCACAACGTTGAAACCCGGCAAGAACGAATTGATGGTTAACAGTTCGAACAAAGACCTGCGCAACGCCAACCATCAGGTTGATATCCGCTTCGCCGATCCGTCGGTGAAAACCTTGCAAGCCACCCTCTGGTACATGAACGGGCGCCACGAGGACATCAAGATCGAGAAACCCGAAACATCCGATACAGACGGGCGTTTCGCCTTTGAACTGCGCACCGATGAAGACTGGGCCTCGCAGAACTTGCTGGCCGTGGAAGTGCAGGGCCCCGAAGCGGGCGCTGCCGCGCAGAAGGTCGAAGCGAAAATTTGCACACGCAACGTATTCCCCGCGGGTGGTCAACAGACTGCATCAACGCCGTGAAATAAGCGTGCAATGAGGTTACTTATGCAAAAGTTATTGATTCCATCGTTGCTCGGCCTGGCGATCTTTGCCGGCTCCGTCAACGCCGCCGCTCCGCTGCGTCCGCCCCAGGGCTACTTCGCACCGATCGAAGCGTTCAAGACCGGCGACTTCAAGGAAAACTGCGACACCATGCCGACGCCGTACACCGGCCCGCTGCAATTTCGCAGCAAGTACGAAGGCTCCGACAAGGCCCGTTCGACGCTGAACGTGCAGTCCGAGAAAGCCTTTCGTGACAGCACCGCCGACATCACCAAGCTGGAAAAAGACACCAGCAAACGCGTGATGCAGTTCATGCGCGACGGCCGCCCGGAGCAGCTCGAATGCACGCTGAACTGGCTGGTGTCGTGGGCCAAGGCCGATGCGCTGATGTCCAAGGACTTCAACCACACCGGCAAGTCCATGCGCAAATGGGCGCTGGGCAGCATGGCCTCGGCCTATGTGCGCCTGAAGTTCTCCGACTCGCACCCGCTGGCCAACCACCCGCAGGAAGCCCAACTGATCGAAGCCTGGTTCAACAAACTGGCCGACCAGGTGGTGAGCGATTGGGACAACCTGCCCCTGGAAAAAACCAACAACCACTCCTACTGGGCCGCCTGGTCGGTGATGGCGACGTCCATCGCCACCAACCGTCGCGACCTGTTTGACTGGGCGGTGAAGGAATACAAAGTCGGCGTGAACCAAGTCGACGACCAGGGCTTCCTGCCCAACGAATTGAAGCGCCAGCAGCGGGCCTTGTCGTACCACAACTACGCCCTGCCGCCGCTGTCGATGATCGCCAGTTTTGCCCTGGTCAACGGTGTTGACCTGCGCCAGGAAAACAACAGCGCGCTCAAGCGCCTGGGCGACAAGGTGCTGGCCGGGGTCAAAGACCCGGAGATCTTCGAGCAGAAGAACGGCAAAGAACAGGACATGAAGGACTTGAAGCAGGACATGAAATTCGCCTGGCTCGAACCCTTCTGCACCCTCTACACCTGCGCCCCGGATGTGGTGGAGCGCAAGCACGGGATGCAGCCGTTCAAGACGTTCCGCCTGGGGGGTGACCTGACCAAGGTGTACGACCCGGCGCATGAAAAAGGCAACAAAGGTAGCTAAGGCTGAATGGATTACCTGTAGTGAGCGGGCTTGCCCCGCGCTGGGCTGCGAAGCAGTCCTAATCGATCCGCCGCCGTGTGCCAGGCATACCGCGGTGTAGGGTTTTGGGGCGGCTTCGCCACCCAGCGCGGGGCAAGCCCGCTCACTACAAAAGCTGCATCGCCGCCCATGAAGTTGTGGGGGGTTTGGGGGGGCTGCGGCCCTTGACTGTTGGTTAAACATGGAGAGATCGGGATGGTTTTCTCGTCCAATGTGTTCCTGTTTCTGTTCTTGCCGATCTTTCTCGGCTTGTACTACTTGAGCGGGCAACGCTATCGCAACCTGCTGCTGCTGATTGCCAGCTATGTGTTCTACGCCTGGTGGCGAGTGGACTTCCTGGCGCTGTTCGCCGCCGTGACGCTGTGGAACTACTGGATCGGCCTCAAGGTCGGTGCCGCCGGCGTGCGCACCAAGCCGGCCCAGCGCTGGCTGCTGCTCGGCGTGGCCGTCGACCTGTGCATCCTCGGCTACTTCAAGTACGCCAACTTCGGCGTCGACAGCATCAACGTCATGATGAAGTCCGCGGGCCTGGAGCCGTTCATCCTCACCCACGTGCTGTTGCCGATCGGGATCTCGTTCTACATTTTCGAGTCCATCAGCTACATCATCGACGTGTACCGTGGCGATACCCCGGCGACCCGCAACCTGATCGACTTTGCGGCGTTCGTGGCGATTTTCCCGCACTTGATCGCCGGCCCGGTGTTGCGTTTTCGCGACCTGGCCGACCAGTTCAACAACCGCACCCACACCCTCGACAAGTTCTCCGAGGGCTGCACGCGGTTCATGCAGGGTTTCATCAAGAAAGTGTTTATCGCCGACACCCTCGCGGTGGTGGCCGACCATTGCTTTGCCCTGCAAAACCCGACCACCGGCGATGCCTGGCTCGGCGCGCTGGCCTACACCGCGCAGCTGTACTTCGACTTCTCCGGCTACAGCGACATGGCCATCGGCCTGGGCTTGATGATGGGTTTTCGCTTCATGGAAAACTTCAAGCAGCCATACATCAGCCAGTCGATCACCGAGTTCTGGCGCCGCTGGCACATCAGCCTGTCCACCTGGCTGCGTGACTACCTGTACATCACCCTGGGCGGCAACCGCAAAGGCACGCTGACCACCTACCGCAACCTGTTCCTGACCATGCTGCTGGGCGGTCTGTGGCACGGTGCAAACATCACCTACATCGTGTGGGGCGCCTGGCACGGCATGTGGCTGGCGATTGAAAAAGCCATCGGACTGAACACTGCGCCGCGCAGCTTCAACGTGTTGCGCTGGGCCTTCACCTTCCTGCTGGTGGTGATGGGCTGGGTGATCTTCCGCTCCGAAAACCTGCATGTCGCCGGCCGTATGTACGGTGCGATGTTCAGCTTTGGCGAGTGGTCGCTGTCGGAACTCAACCGCGCCAACCTCACGGGCCTGCAAGTGGCAACCCTGGTGGTGGCGTACGCAACCTTGGCGTTCTTCGGCCTGCGCGATTTCTACACCAACCGCCCTGCCGAAAAAACCAAGCCGGTCGACCCAAGCCTGATCAAGGCCGTACCGGGCGACAACCCCGGCAGCATCCACCAGCCAGGTTTCACCGTTGGCCAGGACGCTGCCGTGCAACCGGCCTACTGGACCGCTGACTGGCCACGCTACGCCATGCGCGCTGCGGTGCTGCTGCTGTTCGTGGCGTCGATTCTCAAACTGTCGGCGCAGAGTTTCTCGCCGTTCCTTTACTTCCAATTCTGAGGGAGCCGACCATGACCCGTTCATTACGCGTCCTCTATATCAGCCTGTTCATGGTGCTGCTGCTGGCCCTGGGCGCCTGGTCGCTGCGTAGCTTCCTGGGCTTTAGCACCAACGCCGACGCCACGGTGCTCAACGGCCGCTGGACCAAGGCCGTCGAGACGCACTACGACGACGAGTTCCCGATCAAGCGCATCGGCACCAACCTGTGGGCGGCGCTGGATTACAAGCTGTTCAATGAAGGCCGCCCCGGCGTGGTACTGGGCCGTGATCACTGGCTGTACAGCGACGAGGAGTTCAACCCCGCCGTCAACGAAGACCAGAACCTGCAAGGCAACTACGCGCTGGTCGAAGGCGTGCGCCAGAA
Source organism: Pseudomonas sp. S35 (assembly GCF_009866765.1). Classification (NCBI taxonomy): domain Bacteria; kingdom Pseudomonadati; phylum Pseudomonadota; class Gammaproteobacteria; order Pseudomonadales; family Pseudomonadaceae; genus Pseudomonas; species Pseudomonas sp. S35. Next base: position 1,235,287 of record NZ_CP019431.1, on the reverse strand, counting down.
GCTCAAGGCCCAGGGCATCCAACTGGTGATGGCGATCGTGCCGGCCAAGGTGCGCCTGTACCCGGAACACCTGGGTGAAGTGAAACCGGCGAGCATCCACGCCACTCTGTACCAGGACTTCCATGCCCGTGTCGCTGCCGACAACATCCCGGCGCCCGACCTGCTCGGCCCGTTGCAACAGGCCAAGCTGGGCGGCAAGCAAGTGTTCCTGCGCACCGATACCCACTGGACGCCAGATGGCGCCGAAGTGGCGGCCAAGCAATTGGCCAAGGCAATTGCCGACAAGACCCCACTGAGTGGCGAGCCGCAGCGCTTTGTCACCGAGGCCGAAAAGACCGAGCCGCACAAAGGCGACCTGCGTCTGTTCCTGCCCCTGGACCCGCTGTTTGAAAACCTGATGCCGCCAAAAGAGCCGCTGGAAAAACGCGTCACCCACCTGGCCGAAACCAAAGGCGACGACGCGCTGTTTGCCGACAGCGAAACCCCGGTGGCATTGGTCGGCACCAGCTACAGCGCCAACCCCAACTGGAACTTCGTCGGCGCCCTCAAGCAAGCCCTGGGCAGCGACGTGGTCAGCTACGCCGAAGACGGCCACGGCCCGATCCTGCCGATGCTCAGCTACCTCAAGAGTGACGACTTCAAGAACAGCCCGCCCCAGGTGCTGATCTGGGAGTTTCCTGAACGCTATCTGCCTGTGAACAACGAAATCGGTGATGCCGACCCTGCGTGGGTTGCGCAACTTAAACAAGCCGGTTCGCGCCAACAAAACATGGCTTTGAACACCCTTAAAAAATCCGAGACGCCCGACCGGGCGCAAAACTGAAAGAGAGGTAACTCACATGACTTTCACTACTACTCCGCGTCGTCTCGCTAAGACTCTGGCCCTGGCTGCCGGTATGAGCTTGGTATCCCTGTCCGCCTTCGCCGGTGACGCTGCCTTGTACGGCCCAGTCGCACCGAAAGGCTCAAGCTTCGTGCGTGTCTACAACGCCTCCAACCAGGAAGTCAGCGCGACTGTCGGCAGCACCAACCTCAGCGAAGTGGCCCCGCTGGCGAGCAGCGACTTCAGCTTCATGCCCGGCGGCGACTACAGCGCCAAGATCGGCAGCCAGACCGTGCCGGTCAAACTCGCCGCCGACCACTACTACACCCTGGTCAACAGCGGCAGCGGCCAGCCTCAGTTGATCGAGGAACCGCCGTTCAAGAACAAGCAGAAGTCCCTGGTGCGCGTGCAGAACCTCAGCGACAAGGCCCTGACCCTGAAGACCGCCGATGGCAAGACGGATGTGGTCAAGTCGGTGGCGGCCAAGGGCCGTGGCGAACGTGAAATCAACCCGGTGAAGGTGAGCCTGGCGTTGTATGACGGTGACAAGAAAGTCGGTGATGTGAAGCCGGTTGCGTTGGAACGTGGTGAAGCGGCGGTGCTGTATGTCACAGGTTCGGGTTCGAGCCTGTCGCCAGTCTGGGTGAAACGCCCGGTATCGACCCGCTGATCGCGTGAGTAATGAGCGACAAGCTTCAAGCTGCAAGTGAAGAGCTGTTACTTGCAGCTTGTGGCTTGCAGCTCCCAACTATCTTTTAGGAGAAACACCCATGATCCCAGTAATCCTTTCCGGTGGTAGCGGCTCACGTCTTTGGCCGCTTTCGCGCAAACAGTTCCCCAAGCAATTCCTGGCCCTGACCGGTGAGCACACGCTGTTCCAGCAAACCCTGGAACGCCTGGTATTCGAAGGTATGGACTCCCCGATCGTGGTCTGCAACAAGGACCATCGCTTCATCGTCAACGAGCAACTGGCCAACCGTAAACTGGAGTGCCAACGCATCCTGATGGAACCGTTCGGTCGCAACACCGCGCCGGCTGTGGCCCTGACGGCGATGATGCTGGTCAACGAAGGCCGTGACGAGCTGATGCTGGTGCTGCCCGCCGACCACGTGATCGATGACCAGAAAGCCCTGCAACGCGCCCTGGCCCTGGCCACCGTGGCGGCCGAGCGTGGTGAGATGGTGCTGTTCGGCGTGCCGGCGACCCGCCCGGAAACCGGTTATGGCTACATCAAGTCCACCAACGACTCGCTGCTGCCCGAAGGCGTGAGCCGCGTCGAGCAGTTCGTGGAAAAACCCAATGAAAAACGCGCCATCGAGTTCGTCAAAAGCGGCGGTTATTTCTGGAACAGCGGCATGTTCCTGTTCCGCGCCAGTCGTTTCCTCGAAGAACTGAAAAAGCACGATCCGGACATCTACGACACCTGCGTGCTGACCTTGGAACGCAGCCAGCAAGACGCCGACACCGTGACCTTCGACGAAGCCACCTTTGCCTGCTGCCCGGACAACTCCATCGACTACGCCGTGATGGAAAAAACCCAACGCGCCTGCGTCGTACCGCTGAGCGCCGGTTGGAGCGACGTGGGCTGCTGGGCCTCGCTGTGGGCGGTCAACGATAAAGACGCCAACGGCAACGTCACCAAGGGCGACGTGGTGATCCAGGACAGCAAGAACTGCATGATCCACGGCAACGGCAAGCTGGTGTCGGTGATCGGCCTGGAAAACATCGTGGTGGTGGAAACCAAGGACGCGATGATGATTGCCCACAAGGACAAGGTCCAGGGCGTCAAGCAGATGGTCAACACCCTCAACGAACAGGGCCGCAGCGAGACCCAGAACCACTGCGAAGTCTACCGCCCGTGGGGCTCCTACGACTCGGTGGACATGGGCGGTCGCTTCCAGGTCAAGCACATCTCGGTCAAGCCGGGCGCGTGCCTGTCGCTGCAAATGCACCACCACCGCGCCGAACACTGGATCGTGGTCAGCGGCACCGCCGAAGTCACCTGTGACGAGAACGTGTTCCTGCTTTGCGAGAACCAGTCCACCTATATCCCGATCGCCTCGGTGCACCGCCTGCGCAACCCCGGCAAGATCCCGTTGGAGATCATCGAAGTGCAATCGGGCAGCTACCTGGGCGAAGACGATATCGAGCGTTTTGAAGATATCTACGGTCGCTCGACGCCGGTTGAACGTGGCGTGTCGGTGAAAACTATCGCGCAGTAAAACAGTCGTACAAGAAGCCCCCGTCCAGCCGACTGCGTCCCCTATCCGCAGCCGGTTGGGCGGGGGCTTTTTGTTGGGGATTTGCGCTGGCTGTCAGGGCCTCATCGGGGCATGGGTATCTACACAACTTCCAGTGAATACGGAATCTATGGCAATCAGGCTTCTGTGGTGAGCGGGCAAGCCCGCTCACCACAGAGTTATGTGTCAGCCTTTAAGAGTTGTGTAGATACCTATGCTCATCGGGGGCAAGCCCACCACAGCACTCAAGCTACCCAATCCCACCTACGCTTAAGTTAGGATGCTCGTTCCCTATTCGAGGTGGTCTCCATGTTCTTCGGTGTTCTCCTGATCATCACTTGGCTGATCCTGCTGCTACGCTACCCCGCCAAAGCCCTGCCGGTATCGCTGGCCGCCGCCGTCGGCCTGGGTTTCGTGGCCGTCTGGGTAGTCTGGCTGGACAACCGCGAAGCCTCGCAACTGGCGCGCCTGGAGCTGCGCATTACCTACGCACCGCAGGAATGCCCCGCCGACCGCCCGCTGAAACTGACCCTGAACAATGGCAACGACGTACCGCTGACCGAACTGCGCTGGCGCGTCGCGGCCTATGCGCCGGGGGACACGGTCAACCTGGCCGATAACGTCTACGCCGCCCCGCGCTATCGCGGCCCCGGCGAGTTGCAGGCCGGCGCCACCTGGGACGATTGCCTGCCCACCCCGCCGCTGCGCCCCGGCTACCGCCCGCAAACCCTGGAATTTCGTGCCGAGCACCTGCAAGGCAGTTTCTCGGACTGACAAAGGATTGACCCATGCCCAATGTACTCATCACCGGTTGCTCCAGTGGCATCGGCCGCGCGTTGGCCGATGCCTTCAAGGTCGCCGGCTACGACGTATTGACCAGCGCCCGCCGCGAAGACGATGTGATCGCCCTCAACAACGCGGGTTTTCATGCCGTGCTACTGGACGTGAATGACGCTTCTGCGCTGCAGACCCTGGCCACGAACCTGGACGAACTCGATGTGCTGATCAACAACGCCGGCTACGGCGCCATGGGCCCGCTGCTTGATGGCGGCACCGAGGCGATGCAGCGTCAGTTCGAGACCAATGTGTTTTCCATCGTCGGCGTCACCCAGGCACTGTTCCCGGCCCTGCGCAAGCGCAAAGGCCTGGTGGTGAATATCGGCAGCGTTTCCGGGGTGCTGGTCACGCCATTTGCTGGTGCTTACTGCGCCTCCAAAGCGGCGGTGCATGCCTTGAGCGATGCACTGCGCATGGAACTGGCGCCGTTTGGCGTGCGGGTGATGGAAGTACAGCCCGGCGCCATCGATACCAGCTTTGCAAAAAACGCCGGCGCCCAGGCCGAGTTATTGATCAACGAACAATCGCCGTGGTGGCCATTGCGCGAAGGCATTCGCGCACGTAGCCAAGCGTCCCAGGACAAACCGACGCCAGCCACGGTGTTTGCAGCGGATGTGCTCAACGCCGTGCAACAGGCAAAGCCGCCACGCCTGTTACGCTCGGGCAATGGCAGCCGGGCGTTGCCGTTGATGGCGGCGTTGTTGCCCAAAGCATTATTGGAAAGCGTGTTGAAAAAACGCTTTGGTTTGAAGGGGAGTTTGTAAATGATCGACTACAGCGACTTCTTCGAAGAAGTCATCCAGACCCACGTCGAGATCGAGCAATGGTTTGCCGGGGTTGCGCCTGACGGCACCTTGCAAAACCTGCTTGCGCGCTTCTCGCCGGAGTTCAGCATGATCGCCCCCGCCACCGGCACACGCGTCAATGCAGCCGGGGTCAACGCGCTGTTCACGCGCCTGGGCGGAATGCGTCCGGGGCTGAAAATCACCTTGAGTGAAATGGCTGGGATTGACCGGCATGCACGCGGTGCGACGGTGACTTATCGTGAGCATCAGGTGGACAACAGCGGCACCCAAACGGATCGGCGGGCCACCGTGGTGTTTGAGAAGCAGGCGAGTGGCGCGCTGTTGTGGCGCCATTTGCATGAAACCTATGTAGCTCAATGAACTAACTGCCCAGCCGGATCCTACAAAAAACAGCGAATGGGCTGACAGCATTACAAGGAAACTATCCCCAGGCTCTTTCACCTCTGTCTACTCACAGGTGAAAGGATGCCAAGGGATTTTATGCGAAGCGGTGTGCCGGATGCGCACACCACGACTCGCCAGCGGCTGACCAGCCTGCTGGACCTGCCCAAACTTTATCGGACCATTGACGCCGACCCGGCCATCGTCGGGGCAGGTGTGGTGCATATCGGCAGTGATTATCAGGTGACGGTGCTGCGTGAGTTTGTGCCGTTGTGCAGTATCAGGCCCAAGCGGGTGATTCTGCGGGAAGTGGCAGGTCCGATGATGACTGCCGAGGAGTATGCAGAGCTTGCAGCAAGCTCGCCTCGTGAATCACAGCTGTGGCGCGAAGCGTCGGGAATAGCTGCCTCCTGTGGAGGGGCCGTAATTGGATATATCGTTGCGAAATCAGGAATCGCGGCAGTGCCTTTCAGCGCGGGTGCCAGCCTTGCGTTGAGCTACGTTGCCTACAGCGCTGCGACTGCCAGTACTCTCCAGTGCGTAAACAGTTTATGGAGAGTCTCCAACGAATTGACCAATCCCGCCAAAAATGACTATTACGACAGCCTGAGCTGGTATCAGACAATGACAGTCGCTCTGGATGGCATTTCATTGGTCGGGGCCGGTACCACCACCTTCGCTACCGTAAAATCAGTAATGGCTATCAAACGTGCGACTGGGCGTAATTCGACAGACATCTTGAGGCTCATGAGTCGCCAGGAACGTGCAAAGTTAACAACCGAAGTACTGCGACTGCAGAACCCTCGCCATCCCCGAGAGATGATTCGTCTGAAGCAACTAGCGGGGCAGCTACCCAAACGCTACAGCAACCTCCAACTTCGGTTGGGCATTCTCACTCAAATAAAAGATCAGATTGGAGCGACCTTGGCCGTTGGAGGCAGCATCTATTCCGGAAATATCAATCACATCGTCATAGGTCTGTATGAGGAGTTTTCCGAGTATGATTTATAGCGTCGACCCCTTCCGTGAATATCGAATTTGGCGCCGTTACGCCTATCGATTCTTACCGTCATGGGCCAGTGCTCTTCTGCTTATGCTAAACAATATTGCTATCAACATGACACTTAGCTTGTCGTATTACGCGAAGGCCAATCATCTACCGACTGAATTTTCTTTCGGAACCGGTATGGCACTTTGTCTGATTTTTTGCGCAGGCCAGATAATGTTATTTGAAGGCTTCCATCACGCACGGCGAATACTCGTACCTATCGCCATCGTTAATACCTTTCTCGCAATTGGTTACCTGGCCAGTCAGCCGGTGACACTGTTCAACTTATTCCCTCTGTTCACATCGCTGCTCTACATCCTGATCCTTAATTCAAAAAACCATCGCCGATACACGAGCATGTTGAGGGTAAAGCGTCGACGAAAAATCAGGGCTAGCAAGCCATTCGCTTAGGCCTGCCATTCAGTTTGGCGCCGAGTTCACAATCACCGTGCACGTAATCCCCGCCGCCAACAACACCCCCTGCGGCACTTCATCAATATGAATCCGCACCGGCACGCGCTGGGCCAGCCTCACCCAGTTGAAGGTCGGGTTCACATCGGCAATCAGCTCGCGGCTCTCGGGGTTGTCGCGGTCGTAGATGCCGCGCGAGATGCTTTCTACGTGCCCTTTCAGCGTCTCGCCGCTCATCAACTGCATATCGGCTGTGTCACCGACTTTCACATGGGGCAATTTGGTTTCTTCGAAGAAGCCATAAACCCAGAACGAGTTCATATCCACCACGGCCATCTTGGCTTCGCCGATGCGTGCGTAGTCGCCGCGGTGCACGTTGAGGTTGGTGACGTAGCCGTCCACCGCCGCCACGACCTGGGTGCGTTTCAGGTTGAGTTCGGCGGCTTCCAGTTGCGCCAGCGCGTGTTGGTAGTCGGCCTGGGCCGAGTCGGCGATGTTGCTGGCGTCGTCGCGGTTTTCCCTGGAGATCACCAGGGCGTCGAGGTCGGCGCGGCGGTGGGCGTTGACCTTGCGCATTTCCCAGGTGGCTTTGCGCGAAGCCACCAGCGATTGCGCCTGCTTGACCGCGATGCGGTAGTGCTCGGGGTCGATCTGCATCAGCAGGTCGCCCTTTTTCACCAGTTGGTTGTCGCGCACCGGTACGTCGACCACTTCGCCGGTGACGTCTGCGGCGACGTTGATGATGTCGGCCCGCACCCGGCCATCACGGGTCCACGGTGTTTCCATGTAGTGCACCCACAGCGTGCGGCCAATCCAGATCGCCAAGGCCAATACCAGCAAGGTGGCGAGCAGGCTGAAGAACTTTTTCATCGGGGCATTCTCAACGGTAGACGGTCAGCGCCAGGGCGCCGAACAGGCAAACGAACAGGCTCAGGCGCAGCAACGCCGGGTGCCAGAAAAAACGGTACAGGTCGAAGCCGGCCAGGAAGCGGTCCAGGGCCCACGCCAGTCCTGCCGCGATCAGGAACATCAGGGTCATGGTGGGCATGTAGAGGCCGTGGAACGCTATTTCACGGGGCATGGGGGGATCCTTTGAGGGCCGCCAGCGGCGATTGCGGGTCGAGCAACGAGGTGCGGATAAAGTGCAGGTAGCTTTTCACCCGGCGCAGGGCCGAAGTGTCGAAGTGCGGGGCGAAGGGTTCGTCGGTGGCCTGCACGCGGCTGATCGCATGGTCGACGGCAATGAGGCCGCGCTCCAGGTTGCTCGCGCTGGGTTGCAGGAACAGGCGCACCAGCGAGCGCCCCATCACGCGGATCGCCTGGCGCCACGGCTGGGATTCGGCGTATGCAGGATGCACCGGCAGGATCGCCTGTTCCTTGCGCAGCTCGATGATCGCGTGGCCGACTTCCAGCACCACGAACATCCAGCGCAGCAGGTCACGTTGTACCTGCGGCTGGCCGACGGCGAGACCGTAGGCCTGGTGCAACAGGTCACGGGTACGGCTTTCAAAACTCGACGCCAAGCCCTTGAGCTTTCCGCTGATCGCATACACCACTTGCTCGCGCAGGTCCTGCTCCAGGCGGCGCCACAGCCAGCGGCTGTTGGGCGGCAGGATGATCGCACCGGCGGCCGCACACACCAGCATGCCGAGGATCATGGCGATGTAGTCGTTGATAAAGGTGTAGGGGTTGTAGACCGTGAGGTTGTCCGGCACCGAGCCGGTGCTGAAGAAGATCAACAGGCCTACGCCCACGCCTGCGTACTGCGGGCGGGAGGCGAGGAAAGCACCGAGGATGATCACCGGCGCGAGCATCACGCACAGCAGTGGGAAGCCGTCGATCCACGCAAACACGAAGAACATTTCGACAAAGCCCACCAACGCCCCGATCAAGGTGCCGCAGGCCATCTGGAACGCCATGCGCTTGGGGTTGGGTGTGGCGGCGGACAGGCCGACGGTGGCCGCCGCGATCAGGGTCATGGTGGCGCCGCTGGGCCAGGCGGTGGCCACCCAGTAACTGCCCAGCACAATCAGGATAAACGACGCGCGAATCCCCGAAGCGGCGCAGGCCAACCAGTTGGTTTTCGGTGTGTAGGCTTGGTCCCAATCTTCCCGCGCGTGGGTGTGATCGGCCAGGGACGCGTGGGTTTGCGCGTAGTTGTGCAGGTCGTCGACGAAGCGGTAAAGCAGCTCGTAGGCGGTGTGGAAATCCAGTTGCTCGGCCTCCGACGGGTCGCTTTCCTGGAAGGCCGTGCGCAGGCTGCGGACCGTGGCGGGCAAACTGTCTTTATAGGCGCTGAGTTGGTTGACCAAGCGTGCGGCATCGGGGCTGGTCAGGGCACGCCCGGAAAAACCGTCGAGCACTTCGGCCAGGTCTTGCAGGCCGGGTTTGATTGCCGCCGCCACATGATCCGCAGCATCCGTGCGCAGGCGCGCCAACAACTGATGCAAGGCATTGAAGCGCGTGGTGATGCTCATGAATTCGCTGTTCAGGCGACTGAGCCGACCGTTGCGTCGACGCATGTGCGGGTCTTCAAACACGGTGACGCTGCGCAGCCCTTCCAGGCCCACGGCTTCGGCGATGAAGCGCACGTTGCTGGCCTCGAAACCGTCACGCTGGCTGCGCCCACGCAGGCCATCGGTGACGAACAGCGCGAACACACCGAAGCGCTGATACAAGGCATTGCGCATCGCGGCGCTGGAGGTCTGCGGCAGGATCGCAGCACTGACCAGGGTGGCGCAGATAATTCCCAGGGAGATTTCCAGCACTCGCCACACGGCCGCCATAAAGGCGCCATCCGGATGGGCCAGCGCCGGCAAGCCGACCATCGCCGCCGTATAACCGGCCAGTACAAAACCATAGGCGCGAAAGTTGCGGTTGCGCGTCGCACCGGCGGTGCAGATGCCGACCCAGATCGCCAAGGCGCCGAGGAACAGTTCGGTGTTCTGCGCAAACAATGCGATCAGCAACACCATCACCGCCGAGCCCGCCAGAGTGCCGAGGAAGCGGTAAAAACTCTTGGCGAACACCTGGCCGCTCTGCGGTTGCATCACGATAAACACCGTGATCATTGCGGTGCGCGGTTGCGGCAGTTCCAGGCGCATAGCCAGCCACAGGGTAAGGAACGCGGCGATCAGGACCTTGAAGATGTAAACCCAGGTCACGCCGTCGCTGCGTGCCCAGTCAAAAAAGCCACGGCGCCATTCAAGGGAATGCAGCCAGCGCAGCGGTGCAGGCAAGGGCGTCATCACAACCTACTCAGTGATCGAAGACGGCAAGGGCCGCCGGGGTTTTGCTCGGGAGGGTGTTGGCGTCTTGCGGCGCGTCCTTGCCTGCTTGAAGGCCACCGCCCAAGGCGGTCACAAGTTGCGCGTGGGCGCTCAGGCGCGCGGCCTGGACCTGCTGCTCGATCTGTTGCTGGCGAAACAGCAGGGTCTGGGCGTTGAGCACATTGAGGTAGTCGGTGAGGCCGCGCTGGTAGGCGATGGTCGCGATGTCATAGGTTTTTTGCGCCGAGGCCACCGACTGGGCGGCGAATGACGATTGCTTGTCCAGGGATTCGCGGCGGATCAACTGGTCGCTGATGCCCTTGAGCGCATTGACCAGGGTCTGGTTGTAGCGCGCCACGGCGACGTCGTAACCGGCGCTGGCTTCACCCAACTCGGCACGCAGGCGACCGCCGTCGAAGATCGGCAAGGTGATCGCCGGGCCGACGTTGTAGTTGAATTTCTTGCCCGCCAGAAACGCCAGCATGCCGCCGCCGGTGGCCATGTAGCCGAGGCTGCCGACCAGATCGACGTTGGGGTAGAAACCGGCGTGAGCCACATCGATGCCCCGCGCCTGGGCTGCCACTTGCCAGCGGCTGGCAACCACATCCGGACGCTGGCCGAGCAATTGCGCGGGCAAGGTGGACGGCAGTTTCAGCGGTGCGGCAAGGGACAGGCTCGGCCGTTGCAACTGCGCGCCCTCCCCCGGGCCTTTGCCCGCCAAGGCCGCCAGTTGGTTACGGCTCAGGGCGATCTCTTCGTCGAGGGCGTCCAGTTGGCGATGGGCTTCCGGCAGCGGGGTTTCGGCCTGGCTCACATCCAAATGAGTGCCGATGCCGGCATTCAGGCGTTTGTTGGCCAGGTCAAGAATCTGCTCTTGCTGGGCCAACGTGGCGGCGACGATATCGCGGTTGGCGTAATGCAACGACAGCTGGATATAGGCGCGCACCACGTTGTTCTGCAGTTCAAGTTGGGCCTGGCGTGCTTCGGCGGCGCTCATGTGGGCCAGGTCGACGGCGCGCTCAGTGGCATTGCTTTCACGGCCCCACAGGTCGATTGCGTAGCTCAGGCCAAGGGACGCATTGTTGTCCCAGGTGTTGGCACCGCTCAATTCGCCGGGGCCGTAGAACTGATCCTTGGGCCAATTGTGGCGTTTGAGCGTGCTATTACCGTTGGCCTGCAACGACTCGGCCGACTCGGCAATCCCAGCCATAGCTCGCGCTTCACGCACCCGTGCGGCCGCCATGGCCATGCTTGGGCTGTCGTGCGTCGCAAGTTCGACCCATTGGCTGAGTTGCGGGTCGCCATAGGCTTGCCACCACTGGACGGAGGGCCAACGGGCCTCCTGGGCGGCGCTCTGGATAGCTTCGTCGGTGGCCAGGGTATTGGCGTTCAAGGCCTGGCCTTGGGGGGCGATTCCTCCGGTTCCGATGCAGCCGCTGATTGCTAACGATAAAGCCCAAACACTGAGAGTCTTAAGCTCTCTGCTGATGCGACGCGGCACGGCAAGCGAATTCCTGAGGTGGTGTTGCGGGAGAGGTGGCGCAATTCTAGGCGGCGGGGGGAATGGCGATAAGCTGGCATTCCTGTGAATCTTTGTTACCGTTCAAGCGATAATCCGTTGGTAGGGATCACTGGACGGCGTAACTTTCTGTCACAATTTGGCATCTCCCCTGAGAACTCTCCATGGACACTTTGCAAAACATGCGCGCCTTCAGTTGCGTGGCCGAAGCCGGCAGCTTCACCGCCGCCGCCGTGCAATTGGATACCACCACCGCCAACGTCTCGCGCGCGGTCTCCAACCTGGAGGCCCATCTGCAAACCCGCTTGCTCAACCGCACCACTCGGCGCATTGCCCTTACCGAAGCGGGTAAACGCTACCTGCTGCGCTGCGAACAAATCCTGGCCTATGTCGAGGAAGCAGAGGCCGAAGCCAGCGACGCCCATGCGCGCCCCGCCGGGCAGTTGAAAGTGCACACCATGACCGGTATCGGCCAGCACTTCGTGATCGACGCCATCGCACGCTACCGCCGCACCCACCCGGATGTGACCTTCGACCTGACCCTGGCCAACCGCGTGCCCGACCTGCTCGACGAGGGTTACGACGTGTCCATCGTGCTCGCCAGCGAGCTGCCGGACTCGGGGTTCGTGTCCCAGCGCCTGGGCATCACTTACAGCATCGCCTGCGCCTCGCCGGATTACGTCAAGGCCAAAGGTTGTGCCCATCGCCCCCAAGACCTGCTCAACCACGCCTGCCTGCGCCTGGTCAGCCCGGTGATCCAGCTGGACAAGTGGACCTTCAACGGCCCCGAAGGCCAGGAAAGCGTGGCGATCAACACCTCGCCGTTCCTGGTGAACTCGGCCGACGCGATGAAAACCGCAATCACCAGCGGCATGGGCGTCGGCCTGCTGCCGGTGTATGCGGCCATTGAAGGCCTGCGCAACGGCACGTTGGTGCGGGTGATGCCCACTTACCGCTCCCAGGAGCTGAACCTGTACGCCATCTACCCCTCGCGCCAATACCTGGATGCGAAGATCAAGACCTGGGTGGAATACCTGCGCGGTTCGTTGCCGGAGATCCTGGCGGCGCACCAGGCGGAGCTGGTGGCGTATGAGTTGAGCGGCAGCCTCAGCGGTGCACGGCTGGCGAACTGATTTCTACCAGGCGATACAAGTCTTTAAATGTGGGAGGGGCGGTGTCCTGACAATTGCCGGCAGGAATGTTAGCGTGCTTAGCATTCTTCCGTAGTCGATGAGCCCGCCTGCAATGAAAAAGACCGTCCTCGCCTTCAGCCGTGTCACCCCGCAAATGATCGAACGCCTGCAACAGGATTTCGAGGTGATCGCGCCCAACCCCAAGCTCGGTGACATCAATGCGCAATTCAATGAAGCGCTGCCCCACGCCCACGGGTTGATCGGCGTGGGCCGCAAGCTGGGCCGTGTGCAACTTGAAGGCGCGAGCAAGCTGGAAGTGGTATCCAGCGTGTCGGTGGGCTACGACAACTACGACGTGCCGTACTTCAACGAGCGCGGCATCATGCTCACCAACACCCCAGACGTCCTCACCGAAAGCACCGCCGACCTGGCCTTCGCCCTGCTGATGAGCAGCGCACGCCGGGTGGCTGAGCTGGATGCCTGGACCAAGGCCGGCCAGTGGAAAGCCAGCGTCGGCGCGCCACTGTTTGGCTGCGACGTGCACGGCAAGACCCTCGGCATCGTCGGCCTGGGCAATATCGGCGCCGCCGTGGCCCGTCGTGGGCGCCTGGGCTTCAATATGCCGATCCTGTACAGCGGCAACAGCCGCAAGGCCGAGTTGGAGCAGGAACTCGGCGCGCAGTTGCGCAGCCTGGACCAATTGCTGGCCGAGGCGGATTTCGTCTGCCTGGTGGTGCCGTTAAGCGAGAAGACCCGCCACCTGATCAGCACCCGCGAGTTGGGGCTGATGAAGTCCAGCGCGATTCTGATCAATATTTCCCGCGGCCCGGTAGTAGACGAACCCGCCCTGATCCAAGCCCTGCAAACCCAGCAGATTCGTGGCGCCGGGCTGGATGTGTATGAGCAGGAGCCGTTGGCTGAATCGCCACTGTTCCAGTTGAGCAATGCGGTGACCCTGCCGCATATCGGCTCGGCGACAAACGAGACCCGTGAAGCCATGGCCAACCGCGCCCTGGACAACCTGCGCAGCGCCCTGCTGGGCCAGCGCCCGCAGGACCTGGTGAACCCGCAGGTGTGGAAGGGCTGAAACGGGCCCAGCCCGACACAAAATCGGGTTAAAGCCTGGCTCTCCCGAGTCGATAACCTTCAATAGAAGTTCGTCATCCCTGATCCACAGAAGGTTTTTATGTCCACCACCAAAGCCCGCGCAGACTCTCTCTCGCTTCTGCTCTTTACCTTGCGCAGCGGCAAGCTGATGGCCATCAACCTGCTGAAAGTCAGCGAAATCATTCCTTGCCCGCCGCTGACCAAGCTGCCGGAGTCACACCCGCACGTCAAAGGCATCGCCACCCTGCGGGGCAACTCGCTGGCGGTGATCGACCTGAGCCGCGCCTTGGGGGAAATGCCTCTGGAAGATCCGGACGGAGGCTGCCTGATCGTCACGGATGTGAGCCGTTCCAAGCAGGGCCTGCACGTGCAGGCTGTGAGCAAGATCGTGCATTGCCTGACCACCGACATCCGCCCGCCGCCCTACGGCTCCGGCGGCAACCGTGCGTTCATCACCGGGGTCACTCAGGTCGAAGGCGGCCTGGTGCAGGTACTGGATATCGAAAAAGTCATCCACGGCATCGCGCCGGCACCGGTTGAAGCGGCGCCGACCGACCTGACCATGGAAGAAGCGGAAGTGCTCGGCAATGCGCGGATCCTGGTGGTGGATGACAGCCAGGTCGCCTTGCAGCAGTCGGTGCACACCCTGCGCAACCTCGGCCTGACCTGCCACACCGCCCGCAGCGCCAAGGAAGCCATCGACGTGCTGCTGGAACTGCAAGGCACGGCGGCGCAGATCAATGTGGTGGTGTCGGACATCGAGATGTCCGAGATGGACGGTTACGCCCTCACCCGCACGCTGCGCGAAACTCCGGATTTCCAGGATCTTTACGTGTTGCTGCATACCTCGCTGGACAGCGCGATGAACAGTGAAAAGGCGCGCCTGGCCGGTGCCAACGCGGTGCTGACCAAGTTCTCTTCACCGGAACTGACCAAGTGCCTGGTGGTAGCTGCCCAGACCGTGGCGCAACAGGGGCTGTAACCCGTGGCGGAGTATTTCCAACTACTGCGCCGCGATCTCACCGGCAGCCTGCCCGCGCCGCAATGGCCGGCCCATACGCAGTTGGATCATTACCGCGACGACCTGGCCCCGGCGATCCATGCGGTGCTGCGCATGACCCAGGAGCAAGGTGGTGGCCGCGTTCCCAATCTGCAAGCCTGGCAGCATCAGTTCATCACCGATGCCGAATTCGACCCCACGCTATGCCTGGTAGCCAGCAACGGCGATGGCATCCTCGCCGTGGCCCAATGCTGGACCAGCGCGTTTATCAAGAACCTGTCCGTGCATCCTCGCGCTCAAGGCCAAGGCTTGGGCCGGGCGTTGTTGCTGCACTGTTTCCAGGTGTTCAAGCAGCGCGGTGAGCCCTACGTGGACCTCAAGGTGCTGGAGAGCAATCTGCGTGCCCGGCAGTTGTACGAAAGTGCAGGCATGGTGTTTGTACTGCGGGATGTGGTCACAGAGGGCTGACAGGTACTGGCGCATAACTTGCTTCCAGAGCAGCACAACGGTGCAAAGAGGTAAAAACCCGTCACCGTTCCTGCGTGCCCTCTGACCTAGCCTGGTGACAGATCCGCCATGAACACCCACTTTTCCTGCGTTGGTTGCGGCAAATGCTGCACCGACCACCATGTCCCCCTGACGCTCGATGAAGCCCGTATGTGGGCGGCAGACGGCGGTAACGTCATCGTGCTGGTGGAGGGTTTCCTCGGCAACGGTCTGGGCCTGCCCTTGCAACAGCGCGAGCATGCCGAACGGCGCTCGGTGGTGGTGCCCAGCGGCAACACCGAGGCATTTGTGGCCATCACCTTTGCCGCCTACAACGCCGGACGCTGCCGGAATCTTGACGCAGACAACCTGTGCCGTATCTATGAACGCCGCCCATTGGTCTGCCGCATCTACCCGATGGAAATCAACCCGCATATCCCGCTGAACCCCGCCGCCAAGGATTGCCCGCCGCAATCCTGGGAACAAGGGCCGGCACTGATCGTCGGGGGCGAGTTGGTGGACCTGGAGTTGGCCGAGCTGATCCGCCGCTCGCGCCAGGCTGACCGCGATGACGTGCAGGCCAAAGAGGCGGTGTGCGCCTTGCTGGGCATCCGCACGACGGCGCTCAAGGGCGACGGGTTTACCGCCTACCTGCCGGACATGAACGCGTTTGCCCAGGCGATCGAGCTGGCGGTTGAGCAGCCATCCCAGGCCAATGAGTGGGTGTTCCATGTGTCCGGGCTGGATCTTGCCGAACAGGTGCTGGAGGCGGGTGCGCAGATTGCCACTGAGGTGCCGGCCAATTATGCGTTCATCCCGTTGCGCGCGGCCTGACGCCACGCCGATAGGCCTGGAGACGCGGCCGACACACTGTTGCGATTTGGGCAACAGTCATTATCTTGTTACACTCTGTATCGTACCGCTCGCCTGCGTTAATTTGACGCATCGATGAGCGCGACGGCAAAGGCAGCTGACCCGCTTACCCGAATTCCCCTCGACTTTTTCCAGGGCTCTACACTGGGAATCTGTCTTAAAGCCGCTGATCTTCAGCGGCTTTTTTTTGCCGTAAAAAAAGGCCAGGCACACCCCCACGACATTGGCCGTTTTCGATAGACCAAAGGAGCTTTACCGGTGAAGAACTCGCTGACGTTCACCCCGTTATTCCTCGCGATTGCAGCAACGATCGCTCCCCTTGCCCACGCGGCAGACACTACGCCCACCGACGGATTCGTCGAGGGCTCGCACCTCACCCTCAACACCCGCAACTACTACATGAACCGCGACCGGCGCGACATTCACACCGATGACAGCAAGGAATGGGGCCAGGGTTTTATCGGCACCTTCGAATCCGGCTACACCCCAGGCACCGTCGGCTTCGGCCTGGACGCCCACGCCATGCTCGGCCTCAAGCTCGACGGCGGTGGCGGCACCGACGGCTCCAGCATTCTTCCCTACGGCAGCACCGATGGCAGCGGCAAAGCGCCAGGAGCGTTCTCCACTGCCGGCGGCGCCTTGAAGATGCGTGCCTTCGATACCGAGCTGAAGGCCGGTGACCTGTTCCTCAACAACCCGGTGATTGCGGGCGGCATGACACGCATGCTGCCGCAAACCTTCCGTGGCGTGAGCCTGAGCAACCACAGCTTCGACGGCTGGCTGTTCGAAGGCGGCCAGGCCAGCTTCACCAAGCTCTACAACCAGAGCGGCCACCGCCGCATCGGCACCAGCTACGGCGCCTTGCCGACCAACACCGACAGCCAGCACATGAACTGGGCCGGCGTGGCGTTCAGCGGCATTCCCGGACTGACCAGCAACCTGTACGCCTCCGAACTCAAAGACGTGTGGCACCAGTACTACTACGACCTTGACTACACCTACGCGCTCAATGATCTGATCAGCCTCAACCCGGGCCTGCACTACTACCACACCGAGGACACCGGCCAGTCGTTGCTGGGGGGTATCGACAACAACACCTACAGCCTGCATTTCACCGTGGGCGTGGGCTACCACAGCGTCACCGCCGCGTACCAGCGGGTCAACGGCAACACGCCGTTCGACTACATCGCCCAGGGCGACAGCGTGTACCTGGACAACTCCCAGCAATACTCGGACTTCAACGGGCCCAACGAACGCTCGTGGAAGCTCAAGTACGCCTATGACTTCAGCGGCCTCGGCCTGCCCGGCCTGACCTCGGCCGTGTCCTACATCAGCGGCAAGACCGACCTGACCAAGGTCGACCCGCAAAGCCGTGGCTACAGCGCCTGGTACAGCGCCGATGGCAAAGACGCCAAGCACTGGGAACGGGACATCGACGTGAAATACGTGGTGCAGGGCGGCAAGGCCAAGGACCTGGCCGTACGCTTGCAGTGGGCGACCAACCGCGGCAGCAATGGATATTCCGCGGTGGACCGGGATGTAGATGAGTACCGGGTGATCGTCGACTACCCGATCAACGTTTTCTAACCTGCTGATCTTTCTTTACAACTCAGCATTTAATTTTCATCGGGTAGAACTAAACTGCCAGCATTCACACCGCTGAAGTCTGCCCGATGAGTCAACGCCGTGTTCGTACCGTACCTGTAAACCCCGAGCTGCTGCTGATTCTCGGCAGCGGCTTCACCGTTATACTGATTGTGGTCATCGTCGCGGCGTTGCTGACCCGCGAACACGCCAGCACCCTGCAAGCGGCGACGCGATCAACCACCAATATTGCCCAACTGATCAATGCCGACGTGCTGCGTAACGTCGGGTTGTACGACTTGGCCCTCAAAGGGCTGATCACGGCCCAAAAACGCGACGACCTGTCCCTGGTTGGCCCTGACATCCGGCACCTGGTGCAGTTTGACCTGGCCGCCGCAGCGCCTTTCAAGGGTGAAGTACTGTTACTGGACGCCAATGGCGCGGTGATTGCGGACTCTTCGACCCTACTTCCCACGCCGCGCAACTTCGCCGACCGCGACTATTTCCAGGTGCATGCCAACAACGCGCTGGCCGGGTTGTTTATCAGTCGGCCGTTCAAGATCCGTTGCGATTGTGACCAGGTATGGCGCATGGCCTTCAGCCGCCGCGTGTCGGGGCCCAACGGTGAGTTCGCTGGCGTCGCCGTGGCGACCATGCGCCTGGCATATTTCGACCAGCTCTTCAGCACGCTGACAATCGGTAACGGCAGCAGCGTCAACCTGCTCAACAACACAGGCATCCTGCTGGCCCAGCAACCGCTGCTCGAAAGCGACATGATCAACAAGGACCTCAGCCAGCGGCCCAACTTCAAACGCATGCTGCGCGAAGGCGATGGCAGCTTCCAGGCCATCTCGGCCATGAGCGGCAAGGAGCGCTTGTACACCTTCACCAATGTCGGCGACCTGCCGCTGATCGTGGTAGTGGCCCTGTCCAGCGAGGACGTGTTCGCCCCCTGGAAACGAGCCGCATTGCTGACCAGTTGCGCCACCGGCATCCTGTGTATTGGTCTGTTATGGCTCACGTGGATGCTGCGCCGCGAGCTGCGACGCCGCTATCGCGCCGAGCGAGTGCTGTCAGAACTGGCAGCCACGGACGCCCTGACCGGGCTCGCGAACCGGCGCATCCTTGACGAGCGCCTGCGCCTGGAATGGGACCGCGCCCAACGCTCAACGGAGCCTCTGACGCTGCTGATGATCGACGTGGACCACTTCAAGGCGTTCAACGATCGCCACGGCCATCAAGGCGGTGATGAAGCCTTGCGCACGGTGGCCCAGGTCATCGGCAACAACATCCGCCGCCCTGCCGACCTCGCCGCGCGTTATGGCGGCGAGGAGTTTGCGGTGGTGCTGCCGCATACCGATGCCAAAGGTGCCTGGGTAATCGCCGAGCATATCCGCAGCAGCGTCGAACACTTGCCACGGGTGGCGGGGGCTGAGCAGTCGATTACGGTTAGTATCGGCATGAGCACTTGGGACAAGCGCAGCCGTATGTCACTCGAAGACTTGCTGCTCAGCGCAGACCAGGCGCTGTATGAAGCCAAGCACCGTGGGCGCAACCGCATAGAGGATGTCAAACAACCTTAGGCGAGGTGGGATGGTTGTTGCACGCATAAAAAAAGGCCACCCGAAGGCAGCCTTTAAAAACTAAAGAAAGAGAGTTGTTACTTACACCGCCGCAACGGGACGCATGTAAGAGATCGGTGCGGTGCTGGCATCTTCGAAGGTCACGACTTCCCAAGCATCTGTCTGCTCAATCAACTTGCGCAGCAGCTGGTTGTTAAGGGCGTGGCCCGACTTGAAGCCTTTGAACTCGCCTATCAGGCTATTGCCCAGCAGGTAGAGGTCACCGATTGCATCGAGGATCTTGTGCTTCACGAATTCGTCTTCGTAGCGAAGGCCGTCTTCGTTCAGTACACCATCCGCGTCGACCACGATGGCGTTTTCAACGCTGCCGCCGAGTGCGAGGTTGTGCTTGCGCAGGTACTCGATGTCACTCATGAAACCAAAGGTACGGGCGCGGCTGACTTCTTTTACGAACGAAGTGCTGGAAAAATCCACGCTTGCACTTTGGGTGCGGTCACGGAATACCGGGTGATCGAAATCGATCTCAAAGCTCACTTTAAAGCCTTCGAACGGGACGAAGGTGGCGCGCTTGTCGCCGTCTTCTACTGTCACTTCCCGCAGAATGCGTATGAACTTCTTGGCTGCGTCCTGTTCTTCCAGGCCGGCAGATTGAATCAAGAATACGAAGGGTCCAGCGCTGCCATCCATGATAGGGACTTCGGACGCGGAGAGCTCGACGTAGGCGTTATCGATGCCCAGGCCAGCCATGGCCGAGAGCAAGTGCTCCACCGTGTCCACTTTGACGTCACCGTTGACCAATGTGGTCGACATGGTGGTTTCGCCAACGTTTTCCGCGCGAGCAGGAATCTGCACCACAGGGTCCAGGTCGGCACGAACAAACACGATGCCGGTGTCGACAGGTGCGGGTTTGAGGGTCAGGTATACCTTCTCCCCGGAGTGCAGACCTACACCTGTGGCACGGATAATATTCTTCAGGGTGCGTTGTTTAATCATGGCTTGGACCGCTTGAGCGCAAATTGCGAACTGGTATCAACAAAGGCTGGCGATGATAGCAGACCAGACCTTTGCTGAACACCAATCACCTTCATAGCCCTGATACATTCCATCAATCGGCCTGACGACGCAGGAATGCCGGGATGTCCAGGTAGTCCAGGTCATCTTGCGGATTCGGGCTACGGGACGCCGCAGCACCGGCCTGAGCCTGGTTGCGCATCACGGTCGGACGGTCCAGGTCACGGTAGTTCACCGACGGCATTTCCGGGCGCGCAGGCGCTGGAGCTGCAGCCGACTGGCTGGTGTGGCTGGCGTGGCTGGTATGAACGGTGTTGTCGATAACCTTCACAGGCTTCTCGATTTTCGCGCCCAGGCCAGTAGCAACTACGGTCACGTGCAGTTCGTCGCGCATGTCCGGGTCGATAACGGTACCGACTTTGACCATCGCATGCTCGGAAGCGAAGGCTTCGATGATGCTACCCACGTCGGAGTACTCACCCAGGGACAGGTCAGGACCGGCGGTGATGTTCACCAGGATGCCGCGTGCGCCTTGCAGGTTCACGTCTTCGAGCAACGGGTTGCGGATGGCCGCTTCGGTGGCTTCACGCGCACGGTTCGGACCGCTGGCGCAGCCAGTGCCCATCATCGCCATGCCCATTTCGCTCATCACGGTACGTACGTCGGCAAAGTCGACGTTGATCATGCCTGGGCGCTTGATGATGTCGGAAATACCGCGAACGGCACCCGCCAGTACATCGTCAGCCTTGGCGAACGCGGACAGCAGGCTTGCGTCCTTGCCCAGGATGGTCAGCAGCTTCTCGTTGGGAATGGTGATCAACGAGTCGACGCTTTCAGACAGCAGACGGATACCTTCGTCGGCGATCTGCATGCGCTTGCGGCCTTCGAACGGGAACGGACGGGTCACGACAGCGACCGTCAGAATCCCCATTTCCTTGGCCACTTCGGCAATGATCGGGGCTGCACCGGTACCGGTACCGCCACCCATGCCGGTAGTGATGAACACCATGTTGGTGCCTTGCAGCACTTCGGCAATACGCTCGCGGTCTTCCAGGGCGGCTTGACGGCCGACTTCCGGATTGGCGCCAGCGCCGAGGCCCTTGGTCACGGCTGTGCCCAATTGCAGGATGGTCCGCGCGCCGATGCTTTTCAGCGCCTGGGCATCAGTGTTGGCGCAGATGAATTCAACGCCTTCAATGTTGCTCTTGACCATATGGTTGACAGCGTTGCCGCCGCCACCACCGACACCGATCACTTTGATGACCGGGCTGGCGGGGATGTTGTCTACGAGTTCGAACATGTTCCCTCTCCTTTCGTTATCTCTAGTTTTTTCGCCTACTACTTGAAACGGTGTTGCGGTAAATCTTTAGAAATTGCCTTTAACCCAAGCCTGCAACCGCTCGAACAACGGCGCTTTGGCCTCGTCGTCGCTGCGGTAGCTGTCACGGTTGCTCGGGCCCGACAGGGAAATGCCGTCGGTCTGCTTTTGCAGCCCGTACAACAGCAAGCCCACACCGGTGGAATAAATCGGGTTGCGTACCACGTCGCCCAGGCCTTTGACGCCATGGGGCACGCCCAGGCGCACTGGCATGTGGAAGATTTCCTCGGCCAGTTCGACCGCACCTTCCATCTTCGAGGTGCCACCGGTCAGCACAATGCCGGCCGGGATCAGATCTTCGTAGCCGCTGCGGCGCAGTTCGGCCTGGATCAGGGTGAACAACTCGTCATAGCGCGGCTCGACCACTTCGGCCAGGGCCTGGCGCGACAGTTCGCGCGGTGGACGGTCGCCCACGCTCGGCACCTTGATGGTCTCGCCGGCACCGGCCAGTTTGGCCAGGGCGCAGGCGTAACGGATCTTGATTTCTTCGGCGTACTGGGTCGGTGTACGCAGCGCCATGGCGATGTCGTTGGTGACCTGGTCGCCCGCAATCGGGATCACGGCGGTGTGACGGATCGCACCCTCGGTGAAGATCGCGATGTCGGTGGTGCCGCCGCCGATATCCACCAGGCACACGCCCAGTTCTTTTTCGTCGTCGGTCAGTACCGAATACGCGGACGCAAGCTGCTCGAGAATGATGTCGTCGATTTCCAGGCCGCAACGGCGCACGCATTTTTCAATGTTCTGGGCGGCGTTGACGGCGCAGGTCACCACGTGGACCTTGGCTTCCAGGCGTACGCCCGACATGCCCAGGGGCTCGCGTACGCCTTCCTGGTTATCGATCACGTAGTCCTGCGGCAAGGTGTGCAGCACGCGCTGGTCA
This sequence comes from Pseudomonas sp. S35, assembly GCF_009866765.1. Taxonomy (NCBI): domain Bacteria; kingdom Pseudomonadati; phylum Pseudomonadota; class Gammaproteobacteria; order Pseudomonadales; family Pseudomonadaceae; genus Pseudomonas; species Pseudomonas sp. S35. Next base: position 1,212,915 of record NZ_CP019431.1, on the reverse strand, counting down.
GCCGGGATCGCCACGGCCTGGGCGGCGTCGAGCACGCGCTCGAGGTCGGCGGCGCTGACTTCGCGGTCGCGGATCGCCACGATGCCGTGGGAGTTCAAGCTGCGGATATGGTTGCCGGCCACGCCGACGAATGCCGAGTGGATCCGGCAACCGGCCATCAGCTGCGCTTCTTCGATAGCGCGCTGGATCGATTGCACGGTGGACTCGATATTCACCACCACGCCCTTCTTCAGGCCCCGGGACGGATGCGTGCCAATACCGACGATCTCAATCACGCCGTCTTCCCCGACCTCGCCCACCAGCGCCACCACCTTGGAGGTGCCGATATCGAGACCGACGATCATTTTGCCGCTTTGCACGTTTGCCATGGGTCCTGCCTCTTCTTAATTCTTCGCGACAGCGGGTTGCGCTGCCGTGGGCGCCGCCGGTTCACGCCAGCCGACGGCAAGGCCGTTGGCGTAACGCAGGTCGACGCTCGCAATGTTCGTAATCTGTTCTTTCAAGGTCTTGTCGTAGATGGCAATGAAGCGGCGCATCTTTTCCACCAAGCGGTCGCGTCCCAGCAACAACTGGATGCCCGGGCCGGAACTGCCTGCCCCGGTCGTCAAAAACCAGCTGCCCCGTTCACGCAGTTCCAGGCGTGCAATGGAGAAGCCCAGTGGCCGCAGCATCTGGCTCAAGGCCTGGTACTGCTGCATCACTTGTTGCTGCGCCCGCTGCGGCCCGAACAACTGCGGCAGGTGCTCGTAGTTGGCCAGCTCACGCGGGGTGAACGCCTGGCCCTGGTTGTTCAACAGCGCTTCATCACCCCAACGGGCCACGGGCAGTTGTTCTTCCAGGCGGATCGTCACCTGGTCCGGCCAGACGCGACGGACTTCGGCGTGGGCGATCCACGGCATCTGTTCCAGCTCCCCGCGCATACCGGCCAGGTCGATGGTGAAGAAGCTCGCGGCCAGGTACGGGCCGATACGCTGCTGCACCGCTTGCTGGCTGATGTAGCTCAAGTCGCCCTGCACGCTGATCTTGGTGATCGGCCGGTCGGCATACGGCAACAGACGCTGCGCGCCCTCATAAGTGCCGAAGCCCAGCGCCACCAGCAACACCGGCCAGAACAGCGCCTTGAGGAAACCAAAGTTGGCTTTCGGCAGGCGCGCCGACATCGGCTCCTTAGCAACCATTCGACTGGCACCCCGTGGCACCGGCTTGCGGCCGGGTGCTGGAGGTTGCTGATGACGAAGCGATGCGCCGTTCATGTGGTTAGCCTCGAACCTCAATGCTTGCTGCCAAAATCGCCAGCACCAACTGCTGGAAATCCAGACCGGCAGCACGCGCCGCCATCGGGACCAGGCTGTGGTCGGTCATGCCCGGCGCAGTGTTGACTTCCAGGAACCAGAAATTCCCCTGGTCATCCTGCATCACGTCTGCCCGCGCCCAACCGGCGATACCCAGCGCCTCACAGGCCTTCGCCGTGAGGTCCATCAATTGCTGTTCCTTGGCTGCGTCAAGGCCACATGGGATCCGGTACTGGGTATCGGAGGCCACATACTTGGCGTCGTAGTCGTAAAAAGTGTGGGGCGTGCCCAATGCGATAGGCGGCAATACCTGGCCACGCAGGATGGCGATGGTGTACTCGGGACCCTGGATCCACTGTTCCACCAACACTTGCGAATCGTAGGTACTTGCCGCTTTCCATGCGTCGATCAATTCGGCGGCCGAGTTCACTTTGGCCATGCCGATACTGGAGCCTTCATGGGCAGGTTTGACGATCAAAGGCAGGCCCAGTTCCTTGGCTGCAGAAATACAATCGTCTTCACTGCACAGCACACTGTGACGCGGAGTTGGAATACCCAGGCTGTGCCACACCTGTTTGGTGCGCAGCTTGTCCATTGCCAGTGCCGACGCAAGAATGCCGCTGCCGGTGTAAGGGATGCCCGCGCACTCCAGCAGGCCTTGCATGCTGCCGTCTTCACCGCCGCGGCCATGAAGAATGATGAAGGCGCGGTCGATCTTCTCGGCCTGCAGGCGGGCGAGGAAGTCATCACCCACGTCGATACCGAACGCATTCACGCCGGCGCTTTGCAGGGCTTCGAGCACGGCGTTGCCGGACTTGAGCGACACGTCGCGCTCGGCGCTCTTGCCGCCGAACAGCACGGCCACACGGCCGAAGTCAGCAGCCGCGATGGTGGAGAACAGGGCGTCGTAGTTCGTGTTCATTTCGACTTCCCCTGTGCTGCAGCAAACAGCGGGCTCGCGAGCAACTTAGGCGCAAGCCCGCCGATATCACCGGCCCCTTGGCACAGTAGGATGTCGCCGGCGCGCAGCAGCGGTTTGACGATCGGCGCCAGGTCCACACCGCGCTCGATGTAGATCGGGTCCAACTGCCCACGCTGACGGATGCTGTTGCACAGCTTGCGGCTGTCGGCGCCCGGGATCGGCTCTTCACCGGCCGGGTAAACCTCCATCAGCAGCAGCACGTTGGCATCGGCCAATACATTGACGAAGTCGTCGTACAGGTCACGGGTACGGCTGTAGCGGTGCGGCTGGTACACCATCACCAGGCGGCGCTCCGGCCAGCCACCGCGTACGGCCTTGATTACTGCGGCGACTTCGGTCGGGTGGTGACCGTAATCGTCCACCAGCATCACGTCGCCGCCTTCTACCGGCAGTTGGCCGTAGACCTGGAAGCGGCGGCCCACGCCAGCAAAGCGCGACAGGCCCTCGACGATGGCTTCATCGCTGACGCCTTCGTCGGAGGCGATGCAGATGGTCGCCAGGGAGTTCAGTACGTTGTGATTGCCCGGCATGTTCACCGACACATCCAACGGCTCACGGTCAGGCCGCAACACGGTGAAGAAGGTTTGCATGCCTTCCTGGCGCACATTGATGGCGCGCACGTCGGCGTCTTCGCTGAAGCCGTAGGTCACGGTCGGACGCTTGACCAGCGGCAGGATTTCGCGCACTACCGGGTCGTCCAGGCACACCACCGCCAAACCGTAGAACGGCAGGTTGTGCAGAAACTCAACGAAGGTTTTCTTCAACTTGTTGAAGTCACCGTCGTAGGTCGCCATGTGGTCTTCGTCGATGTTGGTCACGACGGCCACCAGCGGTTGCAGGTGCAGGAAGCTGGCGTCGCTTTCATCGGCTTCAGCGATCAGGTAACGGCTGGTGCCGAGCTGGGCATTGGTACCGGCTGCATTCAGGCGGCCACCGATGACGAAGGTCGGGTCCAGGCCGCCGGCGGCAAACACCGAGGCGATCAGGCTGGTGGTGGTGGTCTTGCCGTGGGTACCGGCGACGGCGATGCCGTGGCGGTAGCGCATCAGCTCGGCCAGCATCTCGGCACGCGGGACTACGGGAATGCGGCGCTCCAAGGCGGTGGCCACTTCCGGGTTGGAGGTGTTCACAGCGCTGGACACCACCAGCACGTCAGCCTCTGCGGCGTTTTCGGAGCGGTGACCGATAAAAATCTGCGCACCAAAGGACTTCAGGCGCTCGGTGACCGGCGACTCTTTCAAGTCTGAGCCGGACACTTGGTAGCCCAGGTTCAGCAGCACTTCGGCGATGCCGCACATGCCCACGCCGCCGATCCCGACGAAGTGGATACGACGGATGCGGCGCATCTCGGGTTGCGGCATGGCTTTCTGATTCTCAACCATGGGCCACCTCCAGGCAGATATCGACCACGGTGCGGGTTGCATCAGGTTTGGCCAGGCGGCTTGCGGTGCTCGCCATGTTGTTGAGTCGTTCCGGTTGCATCAAAACCTCGGTCAGGCGTGCGGCCAAATCGGCGGCGCCAGTCGTTCTTTGCGGCAGCAGGAAGGCAGCGCCCTCCCCGGCCAAATATTCGGCGTTGCGGGTCTGGTGATCGTCGATCGCATGGGGCAGAGGCACCAGCAACGACGGCAGACCGGCGGCGGCCAGTTCACTGACGGTCAACGCACCAGCGCGACAAACCACCAGGTCGGCCCAGCCATAGGCATGGGCCATGTCTTTGATGAAGGGCTGTACGTTCGCCTCCACACCGGCTTCGCGATAACGCGTGGCGGTGATTTCATCGTGATTCTTGCCGGCTTGATGGAAGATCTCCGGGCGCAGTTCCACAGGGAGTTGCGCCACCGCTTCCGGCAGCAATTTGTTCAACGGCTCGGCGCCCAGGCTTCCGCCCAGGATCAGCAGGTGCGCCTTGCGCCCCGCCAGCGCCTCACGGGCAATCGCCATGAACAGCTCAGTGCGTACCGGGTTGCCGGTAGTACGCAATTTGTCCGACGCGCCAAAGGTCTTTGGAAACGCCTCGCACACTCGCGCAGCCAGCGGCACCAGCAGGCGGTTGGCCGTACCGGCCACGGCGTTTTGCTCGTGGACGATCACCGGCACACCAGCGAGCCTGGCGGCGACACCACCCGGGCCGGTCACATAACCGCCAAACCCAAGCACACACACCGGCTGCAATTCACGGATGACCTTGCGCGCCTGCCACACCGCCTTGAGCAACACGAACGGCGCCTTGAGCAGGGACAACTTGCCCTTGCCACGCAGGCCGGTGACGTTGATCAAATGCAGCGGCAAGCCGGCGCCCGGTACCAATTCGTTTTCGATGCCACGCGGCGTACCCAGCCAATGCACGGTGTAGCCACGGCTCTGGAACTCTCGCGCACAGGCCAGGGCCGGGAATACATGGCCCCCGGTGCCGCCCGCCATGATCAGCACATTAGCGCCCATGGGTCGGCTCCTCGGCAAAGTCGCTTTCGCTGAACTCCATCTCTTCGCTGCCCAAGTGGGTTCGACTCTCCCACTCGATGCGCAGCAACAAGCCCAGGCAGGCGCAGCAAATCACCAACGAACTGCCGCCGTAACTGAGGAACGGCAAGGTCAGGCCCTTGGTCGGCAGCAGGCCGACATTCACGCCGATGTTGATCAGGAACTGGCCGATCCACAGGAACGACAGGCCGTACGCCACATAGGCGGCGAAATACTGTTTGGCCTTCTCGGCCCACAGGCCGATGTACATGCCGCGCACGCACACGAATACGAACAGTGCGACGGTGCACAGCGAACCGACCACGCCCAGCTCTTCGGCAAGTACCGAGAACACGAAGTCGGTGTGGGCTTCCGGCAGGTAGAACTGCTTCTGCACGCTGTTGCCCAGGCCAACGCCCAGCCACTCGCCGCGACCAAAGGCAATCAATGCCTGGGTCAACTGGTAGCCGGAGCCGAACTGGTCGGACCATGGGTCGGTAAAGGTGATCAGACGTGCCATCCGGTAGGGTTGCGCCTGCACCAGGATGGTCACGGCCGCCACGGCCAGCACCACCATCAAACTGAAGCGGAACAGGCCCACGCCACCGAGGAACAGCATCGCCGCGGCCGCGCCCATCATCACGACGGTGGCGCCGAAGTCGGGCTCCATCAGCAACAGGCCGGCCATCGGCAGCAGCACGATGAACGGCTTGAAGAAGCCCATCCAGCTTTCGCGCACTTCCTTCTGGCGACGCACCAGGTAACCGGCCAGGTAGATCACCACGAACACCTTGGCGATTTCCGACGGTTGCACGTTGAACGCGCCGAAGCCGATCCAGCGCATCGAGCCGTTCACCTCGCGACCGATACCCGGCACGATCACCATGATCAGCAAGCCAAACGCACCAATCAACATCAGCCAGCCCAGGCGTTGCCAGGTGGCGATAGGAATCATCATGGTCACAATGCACGCGCCCAGACCGATGATCAGATACACCAGGTGGCGGATCATCATGTAGAGGGTGTTGCCCGACTGCACAGCGGCCACTTCCGAAGACGCCGAGGTGATCATCACCAGGCCCAGGCCCAGCAGCGCGAGGCAGCCGGCGAGCATTGGGAAATCGAGGTCGATGCCGCGCCCGGTGATAATCGGCGACGGATACGGCTTGATGATGTTTCTGAAGTCAATACTCATGCCAAGCCCTCCACGGCACGGGCGAACAACTGGCCGCGCTCTTCGTAGTTCTTGAACATGTCGAAACTGGCGCACGCCGGCGACAGCAGCACCGCATCACCCGGCTGGGCCAGGGCCTTGCACTGGGCGATGGCATCGTCCAGGGAAGTGGCGCGCACTTGCGGCACGGCGTCGCCGAGGGCACTGGCGATTTTGTCGGCGTCGCGGCCGATCAGCACCACGGCGCGGCAATGTGCGGCGACGGGGGCTTTGAGATCCTTGAACTCGGCACCCTTGCCGTCGCCACCGACGATCAGCACCAGCTTGCCGTCGATATCAGCGCCAAGCCCTTCGATGGCAGCCAATGCGGCGCCGACGTTAGTGGCCTTGGAGTCGTTGTAATAGCTCACGCCATCAAGCTCACGCACCCACTGGCAGCGGTGCTCAAGACCGGCGAAGGTGCGCAGGCTCGACAGCATGGCGTCGAATGGCAGGCCAACGGCATGGCCGAGCGCCAATGCCGCCAGAGCATTGGACTGGTTATGGGCGCCACGGATTTTCAGCTCGCGCACCGGCATCAGGTTCTGGAATTCGAAGGCCAGGTATTTCTCGCCGTTCTCTTCGCGAATACCAAAGGCCTTGAAGTCGGGTTTGCCCAGGCCGAAGGTCCAGCACGGCATGCCCTCGCCCATCAGCGGACGGCTCAGGGCGTCCTGGCGGTTGACCACGAATTGCTTGGCGCCGCGGAAGATCCGGTGCTTGGCCAGGTGGTAGGCGGGCAAGCCGCTGTAGCGGTCCATGTGGTCTTCGCTGACGTTGAGCACGGTGGCCACTTCGGCGCCGAGGTCATGGGTGGTTTCCAGTTGGAAACTCGACAGTTCCATCACGTACAGCTCAACGTCGTCGCTGAGCAGATCCAGCGCTGGCGTGCCGAGGTTGCCGCCCACGGCCACGCGTTTGCCGGCCGCAACCGCCATCTCGCCGACCAGGGTGGTCACGGTGCTTTTCGCGTTGGAACCGCTGATGGCCACGATCGGCGCCTTCGCGTTACGCGCGAACAGGTCGATATCGCCGGACAGCTTCACGCCACGCGCCGCAGCCGCTTGCAGGGCCGGGGTTGCCAGCGCCAGACCGGGGCTCACGTAGAGCTCGTCAGCGCGGCACAGAAACTCGACATCCAGCTCGCCACAACGCACTTCCACGTGCGGATAGTCACGGCGCAGCGTGACCAGCTCCGGTGGATTTTCCCGCGTATCGGCCACGGCAAACGACGTGCCCCGGTTCGCCAGGAAGCGAACCAGGGACATGCCGCTCTTGCCGAGGCCGACAACGATGCGGAAGTGGTCTGAAGCGATCAAGGACACTCGTTTCTACCTCAGTTTCAGGGTGGCAAGGCCGACCAGTACCAGAATCACGGTGATGATCCAGAAGCGGACAATCACGCGTGGCTCGGGCCAGCCCTTGAGTTCAAAGTGGTGGTGGATCGGCGCCATGCGGAACACGCGGCGCCCGGTCAATTTGAAGGAGGCCACCTGGATGACCACCGACAGGGTTTCCATCACGAACACGCCGCCCATGATGAACAACACGATTTCCTGGCGAACGATTACCGCAATGGTGCCCAGGGCCGCGCCCAGCGCCAGTGCGCCGACGTCGCCCATGAAGACTTGTGCCGGGTAGGTGTTGAACCACAGGAAACCCAGGCCGGCGCCGATCAGCGCGCCGCAGAACACAATCAACTCGCCCGCGCCCGGTACATAAGGGATCAGCAGGTACTCAGCGAATTTCACGTTACCCGACAGGTAGCAGAAGATGCCGAGCGCGCCGCCTACCATCACCGTCGGCATGATCGCCAGGCCGTCGAGGCCGTCAGTCAGGTTCACCGCGTTGCTGGAGCCGACGATCACGAAGTAGGTCAACACCACGAAGCCGATGCCCAGTGGGATGCTGGCGTCCTTGAGCATCGGGATGATCAGGGTGGTTTCCACCGCGCTTGGCGCTGTGGTGTACAGGAAGATCGCTGCGCCCAACCCAAACACCGACTGCCAGAAATACTTCCAGCGGCTTGGCAGGCCTTTCGAGTTTTTCTCGATCACTTTGCGATAGTCATCGACCCAGCCGATGGCGCCGAACAACAGGGTCACCAACAGCACAGTCCATACATAGCGGTTGTGCAGGTCGGCCCAGAGCAAGGTGCTGATGCCGATGGACGACAGGATCAGCGCGCCGCCCATGGTCGGGGTACCGGACTTGGACAGGTGCGACTGCGGGCCGTCATTGCGAACCGATTGACCAATTTGCAGGTTCTGCAGGGTGCGGATCATCCACGGCCCCAGAAACAGCGACAGAGACAGCGCGGTCAGTACACCCAGGATCCCGCGCAGGGTCAGGTACTGAAAGACCGCGAAGCCTTTGTGGAACTGTTGCAGATACTCAGCCAGCAGCAGCAGCATTAATGTTTCTCCATACTTGAGCCACACAAGGCCGCGACGACGTTTTCCATCACCGCGCTGCGCGATCCCTTGATCAAAATGGTTGTGTGTTTGTCTTGTTCTGCCGTGCCCAATGAATGGATCAGCTCGGCCTGGGTCGCGAAATGCTGCGCACCAGGGCCGAAGGCATCGACGGCATGAGCCATGTTCGGGCCGACCGCGTAAAGCGCATCGACTTTTCCAGCAGCATAAGCACCGACTTCGCGATGGGACTGCTCGGCCCATTCGCCCAATTCGGCGATATCACCCAGCACCAGTACCTTGCGACCGTCGAAACCTTTGAGCAGATCAATGGCGGCGCAGACCGAAGACTGGTTGGCGTTGTAGGTGTCGTCGATCACGCGCATGCCGTTGGTGGACAACTGCGCCACGGTGCGACCTTTGACCGGCTGCACCGCGCCCAGGCCCGTGGCGATGCCGAACAGCGACACGCCCAGCGCATGGGCGGCAGCGGCGGCGGCCAGGGAGTTGGCGACGTTGTGGTTGCCCAACAGATTCAATTGCACGTGCTCGTCACCTTGCGGGGTGTGCAAGGTGAAGGATGGGCAGCCACGGGCATCCACTGCGATGTTGGAAGCATGGAAATCTGCGGCTGCATTCAATACGGCAAACGTCAGCACCTTGCGCCCGGCGGCGCGTACACGCCAGGTCTCGAAAGCCTTGTCGTCGAGGTTCAATACGGCAGTGCCCGACGCATCGAGACCTTCAAGGATTTCACCCTTGGCTTCGACGATTTTCTCCGGGCCACCGAACTCGCCCACATGGGCCGTACCGGCGTTGTTGATGATCGCGACGTGGGGCTTGGTCAGCGCCACGGTATAAGCAATCTCGCCGACGCGCGAAGCGCCCAGTTCGATCACCGCCGCCGTGTGTTCAGGGGCCAGTTCGAGCAGGGTCAGCGGGGCGCCGAAATCATTGTTCAGGTTGCCACGGGTCGCGAGCACCGGGCCGCGCGTGCGCAGTACACCGGCGAGCAGTTCCTTGACCGTGGTCTTGCCACTGGAACCGGTAATGGCTGCAACGGGTTTATCGAAGGCAGCACGGTTAAGCGCACCCAGTTGGCCGAGGGCCAGGCGGGTGTCGGCAACCAGCAGTTGTGGCAAGGTGCAATCAGCCACTTCGCGCTGCACCAAGGCACCCACGGCACCTTTGGCGGCGACGTCGCTCAGGTAATCATGACCATCAAAACGCGGGCCGGCCAAGGCGACAAACAGTTGCCCTGGCTTGATCGCGCGGCTGTCGATACTCACGCCATCGAAGCAGCAATCGGCCGACAGCACGCGGGCCGACAGGGCCTGAGTCAGTTCGCTGAATGTCATCGCCTTAAGCATGGGCAACCTCCCACGCGGTCAAAGCGTGATCGGCCTCGACCAGATCGGAGAAGGCATGGCGCTCGCCGTTGATTTCCTGATAGTCCTCGTGACCTTTACCGGCCAGCACCACCACGTCGTCAGCACTGGCGCTGGCGATCAATTGGGCGATGGCTGCACCGCGACCAGCAACGAACGTGGCCTTGGACGCATCTTTGAAGCCTACGCGGATATCGTCGAAAATCTGGCTCGGGTCTTCACTGCGCGGGTTGTCATCGGTAACCAGCACGCCGTCAGCCAGACGCTCGACAATCTCGGCCATCAGCGGACGCTTGCCACGATCACGATCACCACCGCAACCGAACAAGCACAGCAACTTGCCCTTGGCATGAGGGCGCAGGGCTTCGAGGACTTTTTCCAAGGCGTCCGGCGTGTGGGCGTAATCAACCACCACCAGCGGCTGCGTGCCGCCACCCAGGCGCTGCATGCGACCGGCCGGGCCTTCCAGTTTCGGCAGCACCTTGAGGATTTCGTCCAAGGCGTAATCCAGGCCGAGCAACGCGCCGATAGCGGCGAGGACGTTGCTCAGGTTGAAACGACCGAGCAAGGTGCTGCGCAAGTGATGCTCGCCCTGGGGCGTTACCAACGTGGCGCGCACGCCTTCGTCATTGAACTGGGCTTCGCGGCAATACAGGTACGCGCTGGAGTCCAGCAAACTGTAAGTGATCAAACGCGATTCGCTGTCCTGGACAGCCAACTGGCGACCGAATTCGTCATCCAGGTTCACAACCCGGCACTTGAGGTCATTGCAGGCAAACAGTTTGGCCTTGGCGGCGGCGTAGGCCTCCATAGTGCCGTGATAGTCCAGGTGGTCGCGGGACAGGTTGGTCATCACCGCCACGTCAAAGGCCAGGGCGGTCACGCGGCCCTGATCCAAACCGTGGGACGAGACTTCCATCGCAACCGCCTTGGCACCGGCCTTCTTCAGGTCGGCCAGGGTCGCTTGCACGGCAATCGGGTTAGGCGTGGTGTGCAGGCCGCTTTGCAGCGCGCCATAAAAACCGCTGCCCAGCGTGCCAACGATGCCGCAGTGCTGCCCCAACAGATCAAGGGCCTGGGCGACCAATTGGGTCACGCTGGTCTTGCCGTTGGTGCCGGTCACGCCCACCAGGTTGAGGTGGCGGCTAGGATCGCCGTAAAAACGCCCGGCGATGTCGGACAGTTGCTTGGCCAAGCCCTTGACTGGAATCAGCGGCACATCCGTGATCGGCAGAACGGTGGCACCTTCAACTTCATAGGCCACGGCCGCCGCACCGCGCTGCAAGGCATCGGCAATATGTGCACGACCATCGAACTTGCCGCCCGGCACTGCCAGGAACAGGTCACCGGCACGCACATTACGGCTGTCCAGGGTCAGCTCACGAATCAGCAGATCGCGTCCGGCGTGGGCAAAAATCTTGTTCAGGCTAAGCGACATCAGCCGCGCCCTCCATTGGCTTTGACTACAGCGGCCGGTGGTCCGGCGTTCGCTTGTTGGGTCGGCGGCAGGTTGTCCGGCGTGATGTTCATCAGGCGCAGGGTCCCGGACATCACTTTGCTGAACACCGGCGCCGAGACCAGGCCACCGAAGTAACCGGCTTTGCTCGGTTCATCGATCACCACAACAATGGCGTAACGGGGGTCGCTCATCGGGCCGAAGCCGGCGAACAGCGAGCGGTAGGAGTTTTCGGCGTAGCCCTTGGTGCCCACCGACGTCTTACGCGCAGTACCGGACTTGCCGGCCACGTGATACGCCGGCACCTGGGCGCGGAATACGCCGCGCGGTGCTTCGATCACTTGTTGCAGCATGCCTTGCATGGTCTTGGCGACGTTTTCCGGGATCACCTGCGTGGCTTTCGGTGCCTCGTCGACGTGGATCAGGCTCAGCGGCACCATGCGACCGTTGTTGGCCAGCACGGAGAAGGCGTGAGCCAATTGGATCGCAGTCACCGACAGGCCGTAACCGTAGGAGAGCGTTGCGGTCTCGGCTTTTTTCCAGTCGCGATAGTTGGGCAGGTTGCCGACGCGCTCACCGGGAAAGTCCAGGCCAGTGGGTTGGCCCAGGCCGATTTTTTGCGCCAGGTGATAAATGGTTTCGCCGCCGATATCGAAGGCCACCTTACTCATGCCCACGTTACTGGAGTTGATCAGGATACCTGTCAAATCCAACACCGGACCTTCGGTGCGCGATACGTCACGAATGGTGTATTTGCCCAACTGCAATGTGCCAGGGTACACCTCGACCTTGTCGCTGGGTTTCCAGCGTCCGGTTTCCAGGGCGGCACTCATGGAGATGGCTTTCATGGTCGAACCCGGTTCGAACACGTCGATCATGGCGCGGTTGCGCATCATCGCCGGTTGCAGGTTGCGACGGTTGTTCGGGTTGTAGGTTGGCTGGTTGACCATGGCCAGGATCTCGCCGGTCTTCACGTCCATGATCACCAGGCTGCCGGCCTTGGCGCCGTTCTCGATGATCGCGTTACGCAGCTCGCGGTTGGCCAGGTATTGCAGGCGCAGGTCAATCGACAACGCCAAGGGCTTACCGGCCTTGGCGTTTTTGGTGACTTGGACATCCTTGATCAGTCTGCCGCGCCGATCCTTGATGACTTGTCGTTTGCCGGGAACCCCGGCCAGCCATTCATCGTAGGCCAACTCCACACCTTCGCGGCCATGGTCATCGATGTCGGTAAACCCGACCATATGGGCGGTGGTTTCACCGGCTGGGTAGAAACGCCGGAACTCCTCGATGCCGTAGACACCAGGGACTTTAAGGTCGAGCACCTGCTGACCCTGTTCGGGGGTCAGGCCGCGAACCAGGTAGATAAATTCTTTACTGGCCTGGGCCTCCAGGCGTTCGGACAACACTTTCGGGTCTTGGCCGAGGGCGGCGGCAAGCGCTGGCCAACGGTCCTTGGCCACTTGCAATTCCTTGGCGTTGGCCCACAGGGTGGTCACCGGTGTACTGACGGCCAAGGGCTCGCCGTTGCGGTCGGTGATCAGGCCACGATGTGCAGGAATCGGGATATGCCGCAGGCTCCGGGCATCGCCCTGGCCGATCAGGAAGTCGCGGTCGACCACCTGCAGATCGACGATCCGCCAGGCGATAGCGCCCACCATTAATGCCAGCAAGCCCAGCATCAGACGGAAGCGCCATGGGTAGAGTGCGCCTTCAAGCTTCATCATGGCGTCACCATGCGAACTTCGGCCGCGCCCGGAATGTGCATCTTCAATTGTTCGGTGGCCAGCACCTCAATGCGGCTATGGGCCGTCCAGGTGCTTTGCTCGAGGATCAACCGCCCCCACTCTGCCTGCGCTTTATCACGCACGCTCAGCTCCCCAAACAGGGTGTTGAGCAATTGGCGGTTGTAGTGCGCGCTATAGGACACCGCAATTGCGGACACCAGCACGCCGACAAACAGCAGCAACATAAAGAAGCTGCCGCCCGGCAGGGGCTTGGCAAAAAGCTTGCTCACCGCAGCTTCTCTGCAACGCGCATAACGGCGCTGCGGGAACGTGGGTTGGCCTTGAGTTCGGCTTCGGAAGCGAACTGCGCTTTGCCATGGATTTTGATTTTCGGCACAAAGGCTTCGAAACGTACCGGCAGGTTGCGCGGCAGGTTGTCGGACTCGCCCTTGACCAGACGACGCATGAACAGTTTGACGATGCGGTCTTCCAGGGAGTGGAAGCTGATCACTACCAGGCGACCGCCCACTTCCAGCGCCTCAAGGGCAGCCTCAAGGCCCGCCTCAAGGTCGCCCAATTCATTATTGACGTGAATACGCAGGCCCTGGAACGCACGGGTCGCTGGGTTCTTGCCCTTTTCCCACGCCGGGTTGGCGACCTTGAGCACTTCGGCCAGGTCGGCGGTGCGCTCGAACGGTTGGATTTCGCGGCGCTCGACCACGGCGCGAGCCATGCGACCGGCAAAGCGTTCCTCACCGTATTCCTTGAACACGCGAGCGATTTCTTCCACCGGGGCCGTGGCGATGAACTGCGCGGCGCTGACGCCACGCGTAGGGTCCATGCGCATATCGAGCGGGCCGTCATTCATGAAACTGAAGCCGCGCTCAGGGTCATCGAGCTGGGGCGAAGACACGCCCAGGTCGAGCAAAACCCCGGCCACGCTGCCCGCCATACCGCGCTCGGCGACTTCGGCACCCAGCTCGGCGAAGCTGCGCTGCACAACGACAAAGCGGCCGTCTTCGGCCGCTAGCGCTTGCCCGGTGGCAATCGCTTGGGGGTCTTTGTCGAATCCGAGGAGTTTACCGTCGGAGCCGAGCTGGCTGAGTATCAACCGGCTGTGCCCGCCCCTGCCGAAGGTGCCATCCAAATAGCAGCCATCCGCGCGTACGGCGAGAGCCTCGACAGCTTCGTCAAGCAGTACGGTGATGTGGTTAAAGCCGCTATCAATAGTCACAGGATCAAATCACGCAGTTCATCAGGCATAGCGCCCGGTTGTTGAATAGCAGCCAGGTCTGCTGCAGAAACAGCATCCCAGGCATCTTCGTCCCACAATTGGAACTTGTTCAGTTGGCCGACCAGCATTGCGCGCTTGTCCAGCTTGGCGTACTCGCGCAGACGCGGAGGCACCAGGAAACGACCGCTGCCATCGAGTTCAAGGTCGACGGCGTTACCGATCAGCAAACGCTGCAAACGGCGGTTTTCTTCACGCAATGAAGGCAAGGCACGCAGCTTGGTTTCAATCAACTCCCACTCATCGAGGGGGTAAACACATAAACAAGGGTCAACGGCATCGATCGTGATGATCAACTGTCCGGAACTTCGCGAAATCAGCTCGTCACGATACCGGCTCGGCATGGCGAGACGGCCTTTTGCATCGAGACTGATAGCGTTAGCTCCGCGAAACACAGATGCGTTTCTCCAATTTTTAGCGTTTTACGTTCAAAAAACCCACTTTGTGCCACTTTCCGCCACTTGCGCACACTATAGGAATGCGCCCACCACACCGTCAAGGCGCGGATTCAAGGAAAAGCCTTACAGAACGGAGATTTAGGAGCGTAAAAGCAGGAGAAACCAGAGTTCGACGGTGTTTTTGACCCAATAAGGGCAAATAGCTCAAAGAGCTAGGACTTAAAGTTAAAGTAATTTATTAAGAGTAAGATTTTTTTGGTATTACGAAGATGCATCTGCCAATGATTTGGCAGGGAGGGATTCTTGCGTTACTACCGGTTTTCTGCCCGAGATTCGCACAGAAGGAAATAAGGTGGAGAGTCGATCTGTAAGCCGGGTTCTGTCTTGAACAGTCATTCGTCTACGATGGCCATCACTGGACACCTTTAGCAACCTACCCGGTCCCAGCGCGGGCCACGCCTTGGGACCCTATTTGGTCTTGCTCCAAGTGGGGTTTACCTAGCCACGAACTGTTGCCAGTCGTGCGGTGCGCTCTTACCGCACCTTTTCACCCTTACCGGCACCGAAGTGCTTAGGCGGTTATTTTCTGTGGCACTTTCCGTAGGCTCACGCCTCCCAGGCATTACCTGGCACTTCGCCCTATGGAGCCCGGACTTTCCTCCCCCCCCTAATTTTCATAGAGGGCAGCGACTGTCCAATCGACTCTCCGCCGCGCAGGTTAACGGCACGGCGGCTTCAGGACAAGTATTAAAAGTGCAGCATCGCCATCACGCTCAGACGAAATACAGCTTTAGCCCTGGAACTATTCAGCTTTCTGTTTATCCAGCGCGACTTGATACAGCACGTTCTTGCGTACACCGGTAATTTCCGACGCCAGGGCCGCGGCGCGCTTGAGGGGCATTTCCTTGAGCAGCAGGTCCAGGATACGCATGGCCTCGTTGCCGACCGCATCCTCGGCCTCCGGCGCGGTCCAGCCAGCCACCAGTACGACGCACTCGCCCCGCTGCTGATTACTGTCGCCTTCTACAAATGCACGCAACTCCTCCAGCGGCAGGCCCTTGAGGGTTTCAAAGGTCTTGGTCAGCTCACGCGCCAGCAATGCCAAGCGCTCGCCACCGAAGACCAGTTCCATATCCTGCAGGCATTCCAGAATACGGTGCGGGGCTTCGTAGAAGATCAACGTCCGCGGTTCTTCCTTTACCGCCTGTAGACGCGCACGGCGCCCAACGGTCTTGGCTGGCAGGAAGCCTTCGAAAATAAAGCGGTCGGACGGCAACCCAGCAGCCGACAATGCAGCAATCAGCGCGCACGCGCCCGGAACAGGCACTACATTGATACCAGCGGCCCGCGCCTGGCGAACCAGGTGGTAGCCCGGGTCGGAGATCAGCGGCGTGCCCGCGTCGGAGATCAGTGCCACATCGTCACCGGCCAGCAGGCGGACGATAAAGCGACTGCCTTCTTCGCGTTCGTTGTGCTCGTGACAGGCCGCTAATGGCGTGCTGATACCAAAATGCTGCATCAACCGCTGGGAGTGCCGCGTATCTTCCGCCGCGATCAATTTAACCTCGCGCAACACTTTCAGCGCCCGGGCACTGATGTCGTCCAGGTTGCCAATGGGCGTCGCCACGACAAAAAGCGAGCCTGCAGTGGAATTCAAAGGACCTGGAGCAGTCAAAACGCACACCTCGATAGTTGGAAAAAGCCGCATTGTAGCGCGTAGGGGCCTCGAAAATATGCCATCACAGGCGATGCCTTTTCAGCCACTCAGCACTCATTACAACATTTGCACGACCTAAATCGACGGTTTCACGCCAGTAACATCGCGCCTGGGCCAGTGCTTGGGTACAATTCCACGCTAATTTGATCGGTATCAGGAACACTTACATGATCGCTTGCCTGCGGCTGCTCTCCGCCCTCTGCCTCGCTGCCTTACTGGCCGCTTGCGCCAGCTCGCCCTCGTCCAGCCTTGGCGACCTTCCACGGACCCCGGATGCCAGTATCGAGCAACTGCTCGAACAGGCTACTACCGCCAAGACGCCAGAAAAGGCGGCCTTGCTGCGCCTGAGCGCGGCTGACATGGCCTACCGCCAGAACAACCCTGGCCGCTCGTCGCAGATTCTTGCCCAAGTGCCCCTGGATGCCCTCAAGCCCGCCGCCCAAGTATTTGCCAGCACCCTGGCAGCTGAACTGGCGATGGCGCGCAACCAACCCAAGGCCGCGTTGACCGCCCTGAACCATCCGAGCCTGCAAAGCCTCAAGGACCTGCCCGCAGACCAGCAGATCCGCACCGACACCGTACACGCACGCGCTTATGAGGCCGATGGCCAGACCCTGGCCGCGGCGCGCGAACGTGTCGCCATGGCTCCGTTGCTGACCGGCGATGCCGCCAGCAGCAATCACGAAGCCATCTGGACCTTGATCGCAGCCCTGCCCGCCGAGCAACTGCAAGCAAGCGGCAATCCGACCCTGGACGGCTGGATCACCCTGGCGCAGTCGGTCAAAGGCGCTGGTACGCTGGAGCAACAACAGGCAGCTATCGACACCTGGCGCGCACGGAACCCGGACCACCCGGCCGCCCTGCAACTGCCAACGCCGCTGACCAAGCTCAAGGAGCTCGCCAGCCAACCCTTGACCAAAATCGCCCTGTTGTTGCCCCAGGACGGCCCCTTGGCCTCCGTGGGCAAAGCCCTGCGCGAAGGCTTCATGGCGGCCCACTACCAGGCTGAACAAGCCGGGCAGAAACCTCCGGTCATCGAGTTCTATGACAGTTCGCGCCTGACCTCTATCGACGACTTCTACGCCAAGGCCCAGGCCACCGGCGTTCAACTGGTGGTCGGCCCGCTGGAAAAGCCATTGGTCAAACAACTCAGCGCCCGCCCGCAACTGCCGATCACCACCCTGGCGCTGAACTACAGCGAGACCGATCAAGGCCCGGCACAGTTGTTCCAGTTCGGCTTGGCCGCTGAAGACGAAGCCCGCGAAGTCTCGCGTCGCGCCCGCGCCGACGGCCTGCACCGCGCTGCAGCAATGGTGCCGCGTGGCGAATGGGGCGAGCGTGTCTACAAGGCTTTCCGTCAGGATTGGGAAGCCAATGGCGGCACGGTTGTCGGTGTCGAGTATGTCGACCAGCCGGTCGCCCTCGCCCAGCAAATCGCCGACCTGTTCCAACTGCGTAAAAGCGAAGGTCGCGCCAAGAGCCTGCAAAGCGCCGTCGGCGCCGACGTAGCAGCACAACCGTCGCGTCGCCAGGACATCGAGTTCATCTTCCTGGCCGTTACCCCGCAACTGGCCCAGCAGATCAAGCCGACGCTGAACTTCCAGTACGCAGGCGATGTGCCGGTGTATGCGACATCCCACGTCTTCAGCGCCAGTGGCGACAAGAATCAGTACCTGGACATGACCAACGTGATGTTCTGCGAAACCCCTTGGCTGCTCAACACCACCGACCCGCTGCGCAACCAGGTGGCTGCGCAGTGGCCACAAGCCAATGGCAGCCTCGGCCGCCTGTATGCGATGGGCGTGGATGCCTACCGCCTGGCGCCACGCCTGGGCCAGCTCAAGGCACTGCCGGACACACGGGTTGATGGCCTCTCGGGCAACTTGGGCATCAGTGCCAACCAGCGCGTTGACCGCCAGATGCCATGGGCGAAGTTCGTCGGCGGTGAGATTCAACGCCTGCCGGACACCCCGCGCTGATGCAGCAGCGGTCCAGCGCACAGAGTGGCAAGGATGCCGAACTTCACGCGCTGAACCACTTGCAACAACAAGGTCTGCGCCTTCTGGCGCAGAACTGGTTATGTAAACGCGGCGAGCTTGATCTGGTCATGCTTGACGGCGATACAGTAGTATTCGTCGAAGTCCGCTACAGAAAACACGCACAATGGGGTGGCGCGCTCGCCAGTATCGACGGGCGCAAGCGTCAGAAGCTGATACTCGCCGCGCAGTTTTTCCTGCAAAAAGAGCATCGCTGGGCCGACTCCCCCTGCCGTTTCGACGTGGTTGCCATAGAAAGCACACCGTCTGGCAAAGCTGACCTGAACTGGCTAAAAGATGCCTTCGACAGCTGATTCGCCGGACATCTTCACCACACACTTTTGCTCTTTGCTTTGCGGGCTGCACATTCCTGTGCCAAACAGCCGCGCTACTTAAGGTCACACAGATGGACATGCAATCCCGAATTCGCCAGCTTTTCCAGGCCAGCATCGACACCAAGCAACAGGCGATGGACGTACTTGCACCGCACATCGAGCAAGCCAGTCAGGTCATGGTCAATGCCTTGCTCAACGAGGGCAAAATGCTTTCGTGCGGCAACGGCGGTTCGGCCGGTGATGCCCAGCATTTCTCGTCCGAACTGCTCAACCGCTTCGAGCGTGAGCGGCCGAGCCTGCCGGCCATCGCCTTGACCACCGATTCGTCGACGATCACCTCGATCGCCAACGACTACAGCTACAACGAAATCTTCTCCAAGCAGATCCGCGCCCTGGGCCAACCGGGTGATGTGCTGCTGGCGATTTCCACCAGCGGCAACTCGGCGAATATTATTCAAGCGATCCAGGCCGCACATGATCGCGAAATGATTGTCGTAGCATTGACCGGACGCGATGGTGGCGGCATGGCTTCGCTGCTGCTGCCCGAAGATGTGGAGATTCGCGTCCCGGCCAATGTCACCGCACGTATTCAGGAAGTCCACCTGCTGGCGATCCACTGCCTGTGCGATCTGATCGACAGCCAACTGTTTGGGAGTGAAGAATGACCGTTAACCGCCTCGGCCTCTTGGCCATTACGCTGTGCCTCGGCATCAGCGGCTGCAGCACGGCAATCACTGCAACGCGTGACACCCCTATTCAGGATGACAAGGGCACCCGCACCTTCGGTAGCAAGATTGACGATTCGTTGATCGAAACCAAGGTTGAAGTCAACGTCGCCAAAGCCGCCACGGATCTGGGCAACGGCGCGTCGCGCATCGTTGTGACCAGCTTCAACGGCGTGGTACTGCTCGCCGGCCAAACGCCGCGTGCCGACCTGAAGGCCCAGGCTGAACAGGCTGCCGCCTCGGTCCAGCGAGTCAAGAAGGTCCACAACGAACTGCAGGTCATGGACCCGATCACCCTGCTGGCCATCAGCAACGATGCGCTGCTGACCACCAAGATCAAGGCGCAGATGCTGACTGACAACGCCATCCCAGGCTCGCGCATCAAAGTCGTCACCGACAACGGGATTGTCTACCTGATGGGCCTGCTGACCCAGGCAGAAGCCACCCGTGCAGCCAACCTGGTACAGGGTGTGTCCGGCGTGCAGAAGATCGTGAAAGTGTTCGAATACATCGACTGATGTAACCGACAACCACAAAAAAGGGCGCCGTGCATTGACTGCACGGCGCCCTTTTTTCTGGCCAGCGTTTACTGGTACTGCTGGTACGGGTTGCCCTGGAACTGGTTGTTTTGTTGAGGCGCCTGCTGCTGACCGCCGTATTGCTGACCTGGGATTGGCCCAAGGTTGACCTCTACGCGACGGTTCTGGGCGCGACCGTTAACGTCGGCATTGCTGGCAATCGGGTTATCAGGGCCGGCACCACGTGCGCTCAGGTTGGCGCCGTTGACACCTTGCGACGTCAGGTAGTTGGCCACGCTCTGCGCACGACGCTGGGACAAGTCCATGTTCAGTTGGCGGCTACCGGTACTGTCGGTGTAGCCTACGATCTGGATGGTGTTCTGGTTGAACTGCTTGAGAGAGTTGGCCAGATTGTTCAGTGGCTGATAGAAGCTGCTGGAAATCGCGTCCGAGTTGGTGGCGAAGGTGATGTTGCCCGGCATGATCAGTTTGATCTGGTCGCCCTGGCGCTGAACTTCAACCCCGGTGTTGGCCATGCTCTCGCGCAGTTTCTTTTCCTGCTGGTCGGCATAGTAGCCATAACCGGCTGCGCCAGCACCCGCAACCACCGCACCGATCAGCGCGCCCTTGCCACGGTTGTTATGGTCGATGGCGGCACCGGCCAATGCACCGGCCAGGGCACCGAGGCCGCCGTACTTGGCGGTTTTGCTCATACCGCTGGATTCATTATTCGCCTGTCCCTGGCTGCTGCCGTCATAAGGATTAGGTGAAGCGCAGCCGGACAACAGGGCTACGGCGGTAGCGACAACAAGCAGACGACGCGGAGTGAACATGAAGGGAGCTCCTACTTTTGCATTCTGTGGTGCACAGGACATTGGCAATGGACCTGGGCCCAGTTTAGAACGCGACAAACGGCAAAAATTCCATCGTCGCCCGCGCAGCTGTAACAAAAGGTGGCCAGCATTACCGCTATAGAAACCGTAGCAGACACCGGCTGAACGCGACCTGCGTTTTTCTACAACGGGCTGACAACGCCTGCTTTAAGCCCGCACAAACGGGTTCTCGCGCATCTCATCCCCCAACCGCGTGTCAGGCCCGTGACCCGCCACCACCGTCGCGCCCTCGTCGAGCGTATACAGCCGCTGCTTGATCGAACGTACGATCGTGGCCTGGTCGCCGCCCCACAAATCGGTACGCCCCACACCACGCCGGAACAATGTGTCCCCGGCAATCAGCAACCTGGCATCGGCAAACCAGAAGCTCATCGATCCCGGCGTGTGACCCGGCGTATGCAACGCCACGCCGCAGCCGCACGCCAATTCTTCGTCATCTTCCAGCCAGCGGTCCGGCGAAGGTACTGGCGTATAGGGCACGCGAAACATCTGGCACTGCATTTCCAGGTTATCCCAGAGGAACTGGTCTTCCTTGTGCAGGTGCAAGGTCGCGCCAGTCTTCTCTTTCAACTGGCCTGATGCCAGGAAGTGATCGAGATGGGCATGGGTATGGATGATGCTCACCACCTTCAAGCCCAACGCTTCAAGGCGTGCCAGGATCAGTTCATGGTTGCCGCCCGGGTCGACTACGATGGCTTTTTTGGTGAGAGGGTCGCCGATGATGGTGCAGTTGCATTGCAGGGGGCCGACGGGGAAGGTTTCGCGGATGAGCGCAGGTGTTGTAGGTTCCAAGGGCTGTCCTCTGATGCAAATCAAATAGCGCTGAAGTCAATGCACCATTAAAACAGAAGGGGGGCGCTTCGCGCTCCAGCGCGGGCAAACTCGCTCGCCACAACAAGCTCGCCGACCGCACATCGTCAATCGCTAACCGATCAACCTTAACTCCTGCGCCCTCGCTACAGCCTGGGTACGCCGCTCCACGCCGAGCTTGCTGTTGATATGGCTGGCATGGGTCTTGACCGTATGCAGGGAGATAAACAACCGGTTGCTGATTTCCTGGTTGGAGCAACCTTGGGCGATCAGTTGCAGGACCGCCAGCTCGCGCACGCTCAGGGTTTCGTGGGTAGACGAGATTTCGACTGCCGCAACCGCCGGCAGCTGCGTCAGCAAATTTTGATTCAACAGGCCGTGGGGGTCTTTGCCCAGTTGCTCGCGCATCCAGTCCGGGTAGCCTTCCAGCAAGCGCTGGAACGGTTGCAACGCCCCTCCGGCACCCGCCTCAAGGGCGCGGGCCAATACCACTCGCGCCTTGGCATCCTGGCCACTGTCCAGCAGCAACTGCGCCTGCTGGGTAAGCGCCATCAGGGCAATCATCTGGCGCCCACTGTCATGGGCATGCTGCACCAGCCCTTCGAGTCGTTGCAATGCCGCATCGGGCTGATGACGGATGGCATCGAGGGCCGCCTGTTGCAGCCCGATATGTTGCGGCAGGTGGGGGTGGAATTCCGGTGCGGCCGCAGCATGCTCGCCGTTATAGGTCTGGCCCAACCGGGTCAGCCAGGCATCGGCCAGGTCGGTGCGGCCCTGGGCCAGCCACAGCTCGCATTTGATCAGGGTGATCATCGCCAGGTAGTAGATCGGCGGCACGTCCCAGATATGCATCAAGCGTTCGGCCTCGGCGAGTTCGGCGAACGCCCGGGGGAAGTCATTGCGCCGCCCTTCAAAGTTGGCGATCACGCAATGGCCTATCAGCACGCTGATGTCGCGGCAGGCACGGGCTTCGGCCAGGCCTGCACGCAGGAGGGCCATTCCGCTTTCAGCCTGGTTACGCACGATCAGCAAATAGCCCTCGTAGAGCGACAACCGCGCACGTACCGCGTACAAGCGCTGCGGCGCCAGGCCGTGCAAACGTTGCAGGCCCTGGCGCACTTCATCGAGGGCGCGCAGGATTTCACCGCGCGCCTGCAAGACCCGCGCTCGATCGTAATGGGCCAGGGCCTCGAACAGCGGGTTGCCGACACGCTGCGCCAGCTCCAGGGATTCGCGGTTCAGGCCACGGGCGCGCCACAGATCGCCATCGGCAATGGCCAGGTTGGACAGGGTCGACAGGCACACCAGCCGCTGGCCGTAGCGCCGTTGCGGCAGGCTTTCCAACGCCTCGCTGCAATAGCGCTGGGTCAACTCTCGATCGCCCCGGCCCCGGGCGATAATCCCGCTCAGCGCCAGCCATTGGGCCAGCATCGACTTTTGCGCCGTGGCCGACGGGGCGGGTAGAAAGCGACTGAGGTAGCCGGATAATTCTTCTGCGGCATCCAACTGGCAGGCCAGCCCCAATGCCCAGCTGTACAGCACGATCAGACGCGGCGTGCTGATCAGCAGGCTGTCGGGCAAGTCCATTTTCCAACGCAGCAGCATGCCGACATTCTGCTCGGCCAGCAGTTGCTCCTCGGACAGGTTCTGCACCAGGTTGGCCGCCACGTCGAGATGGCCGGCACGTAACGCCTGCTCCACCGCCTCATCAATCAAGCCTTGGGCATTGAACCAACGGCACGCGCGCAGGTGCAGACTGGCGGCCGGCAATACGTTGCTGCTCGCACGTCGGGTACGCAGCAGATCGGAGAACAAGTGATGATAGCGGTACCAATGCCCCTGCTCGTCGAGGGGCACCAGGAACACTTGATGCGATTGCAGGTAACGCAGGATCTCGGCGCTGTCATGGGCTTCGCGCACGGCGTCGCATAACGCGCTGCAAAAACGCTCCTGGGGCGCAGTATCGAACAGGAATGCCTGCACTTCAGGTGGCAGGCAGTCGATCACTTCTTCCAGCAGATAGTCGCGGATCAACCCTTCCCCGCCATGCAGGCTTTGGGGCAAGGCGCCTTCGTTGCCGGCTTCGGAGGCGGCCAGCAACCAGAATCGCAGCCCGGCGACCCAACCTTCGCTACGCCGGATCAGGTTATCGAGGGCCTCGCCCTTCAACGAACTGCTGTGGCGGTCCAGCACCGCCAGGGATTCGGCATGAGTCAGGCGCAGGTCTTGCTCGTGCAGTTCCAGCAAATGCCGCGACAGGCGCAAGCGCGCCAGGTGCCAGTCCGGGCGCTGGCGACTGGTCACCAGCACCAGCAAGCCATCGGGCAAATGGTTGAGGAAAAACTGCAGGCAGCGGTCCAGTACCGGGCCTTGGGCCAGGTGGTAGTCATCCAGCACCAGCAACAGCGGCGCACGGGTGGACAAGTGAACCGTCAGTTCGTCGAGCAGGCCGTCGAGCCATTCTTCAAAAGCAAACGGCTGGTGGCGCTGGCGCATTTTCAGCAGGCCCAGGGACTGTGCGCCGAGTTGCGGGAAGTAGTGCTGCAAGCCTTCGAGCAGGCGCTCCAGAAAACGGCCCGGGTCGTTGTCTCGCGGGCTCAGGCCCAGCCACAGGCTTTGCCAGTGGGCCGGCAGGCTCTGGCAGAATTCCACCGCCAACGAACTCTTGCCGAACCCCGCCGGTGCGCTGACCAGCAGCAACCGCCCCTCGAGGCCGGCGCTCAGCCGTTCACACAGGCGGGGGCGCAGCACGTAGCCGTCAGGCAGCGGTGGCCTGTAGAAGCGACCTTCCAGGGTCGGAATGACCGCACTGGCAGGCCCTTGGATTCGGGACAGATCAGTCATCGCCGGGCTCTTGTAGAAGGCTGTTGTCGGCATTGCAGATGCCCGCAGACTAGCGGTAAAAGCAGCAGGTTTGTAGATCTTTGCAACATTTGCCTGAAAAAGAACTGCGACAAGAAATATCGCGGCAAACAAAAAGTGGGAGGGGGCTTGCTCCCGATGGCGGTGGATCAGTCAATGCCTAGGCTGACTGTCACATCGCTATCGGGGGCAAGCCCCCTCCCACATTTGGGTACGGCTGCAGGTTAGCGAACACCATCCTGGCGCAGGGCTGCTGGGGTGAAGTCGCTGGTGGTGGCGGTGAAGCCGAAGTCATACGCCTGCTTCTCTTCGTTCTTCATGCCCAGGGCCAGGTAGCGGCCGGACTGCAGGTCGTAGAGGGTTTCCAGGGCGTACCACGGCACTTGCTTGTCGTAGTAGTTCTCGGCATGGGCTTCGGCGACGCGCCACAGCTGGCCACGACCGTCGTAGTGATCGATCACCGCGGCTTGCCAGGTGTCTTCGTCGATGAAGAAGTCACGCTTGGCGTAGATGTGACGCTGGCCTTCCTTCAAGGTGGCGACCACGTGCCAGACGCGACGCAGCTCGTAGCGCGTCAGGTCTTGGTTGATGTGGCCGGCCTTGATGATGTCGGCGTACTTGAGCTTCGGATCGTCGATCTTGTAGCTGTTGGAGGCGATGTAGATTTCCTTCTTGCCTTCCAGTTTCCAGTCGTAGCGATCCGGCGCACCGTTGTACATGTCGAGGTTGTCGGAGGTACGCAGGCCGTCGGCGGCAGTACCCGGCCCGTCATAGGACACTTGCGGCGCCCGGCGCACACGGCGCTGACCGGCGTTGTAGACCCATGCCGAACGCGGTTCCTTCACTTGGTCCAGGGTTTCGTGCACCAGCAGTACACCACCGGCCAGACGTGCCGGCGCGGTCACTTGCTGCTTGAAGTAGAACAGCACGTTGCCTGGGTTTTTCGGGTCGAAGTCCTTCATCTTGTCGCGGAACACGAACTGGTCGCGGAAGTACACCAGGCTGTAGGAACCGTTGGTTTGCGGCGTGGCCTGGGTCACCAGGCGAGTCACGCTGCCACCCCGGTAACGGGTGATGTGGTTCCAGATGACTTCCACACCGGTTTTCGGGATCGGGAACGGCACGGCCGTTTCAAAGTTCTCCAGGCCGTTGCCGCCGGACACCAGGTTGGTAGTGGTGGCGTTTTTCTTGATGGAGGCAAACACCTCGGCCGGCACGGTAGCGCCGCGATGGGTCGGGTAGACCGGCATCTTGAAGGTTTCCGGGTAACGCTTGAACATCGCGTACTGCCCCGGCGCCAGCTTGTCTTTGTACTGCTCGACGTTTTGCGCGGTGATCGTGAATTGCGGCTGCTCGCTGGCGTACGGGTTGGCGAGGAAACCTTTGGCATCCACTGCACCGGCATTGGTCGGCATCGGTGACCATTTCGGGATGGTGCCCGCGGCGTTACCGGCCATTTCAGCGCCCATCGGGGTCAGGGAGGTGCCCAGCTTGGCGGCTTCATCCGCCGACACTGCCGCCATGACGTTGCTCGCCAGGATCGACAGCCCAAGCACACCTACGTGCAACAGACTTTTGGTTATTTTCATGTTCTGGTTCTTCCTGAAATACATGCAACCTGGAAAAAGTGTGCTTAGAAGTTGGCGCCGAAACTCAACGCGACGAAGTCGCGGTCATTCACGGTGCTGTAGTCGCCCCCGAAGAAGTTGGTGTAGGCCAGGCTGGCGGTGTAAGTATTCTGGTACTCCGCGTCGAGCCCCAGACTGATAGCTTTGCGACCTTCCTCGAAGTTAGCGCCAGGACCTGGCGAGTACCCTTTGACGTCGTGGGACCAGGCCACGTTGGGTTTGAGGTTTACACCAGCGAACACATCCGGGTATTCCCAAATTGCGCGACCGCGATAGCCCCAGGAGTTGGCTGTGGTGAAGCCGTCGTTGTTGCAGTTGGAGGTCAGGTTGCTGGCATCGGTGCCCGCCCCTGCGCCGCCGATAGTGCCGGCGTTGAGAACCTGGCAGGTGCTCTGTCCACCAGGGGTGGCCGGCAAGGCGCCAGGGCCGAACACCGGGTCACGACCGTAACGCAAATCCGACTTGCTCTCCAGGCCGCCCACATGGGTAATCCCGACTTCCCCTACAAGCGTCAGGCGACTGGCGCCCATGACTTGATCGAAGAAATGCGTGAAGGTGGTCTGGAACTGAGTGATTTCCTTGCGACGATAGCCATGCATGTCCTGTCCAGGTACCCCATTGAGCAGGGATGCATCGGTAAAATTGCCGCCCAAGCGCCGCACACCGGAATAGAGGATATCGGTACTGTTCAACTGAACCGGCGCATTCGGCCGATAGCTCAGCTCACCACTCCACGCGGTCCCCGTCGGTAAGGTGGTAGAGAAGCTCAAGCCATACAGACGGATGTCTTCCGGATACTCTACGAAATATTTCGAGTTACCAGCGATCCACACCGGTGCCAACGTACCAAAGCCTGGGGCGATGTCGTAGGCCGACTGAGGTGCCGCAGTGGCGCTGAAGATCGGCGCACGACTGTGGTAGTTCATGAAGTAGGCGCCGAACTCGGTGTCCAGCGGCTCGAAGTTGTAATGGAAGGCCGCACCGAACTGGCCGCTGTCGCGGGCGTCACGGTCGCCACTGCGGCGCACCAGCGCACCCTCTTCGTTGACATCGACGCCACGTGCCTGCATCGCGGCTAGAGCCCCGCGCCCCGGAGCAGTCGCAGAAATGGTCGAACGTTTGGCCAGCAGGCGCAGGTTGTCGTTACAGCCATCAGAGATGTTGTCCGGCTGCGAGAAGAAGGTCCCGCAGTTATCGGTAACGGTCTGGTCCCATTCCAACTGATAGAAGGCTTCTGCCGACAGGTTTTCGGTCAAGTTCTGAGAGATATAGAACATGTTGACCGGGATCAGCCCTTCCTTGACCTCGGCACCGGGACGGCGGAACGCTGCCACATCGATCGGGTTGATCGAGTTGATACCGCCACCGATAAAGGTACTTTCACCCCAGCTCACCACCTGTTTACCGAAACGAACAGAGCCCGGCTCATCGGCAATGGAGTAGTTGTGGTAGATAAACGCGTCGAGAATCTGCCCGCCAGAGGACTTGGCGCCCTCTTTGCGGTTGTTATCGCTGATGTCTTTAAACGGACGGCTTTCGTCTTTGAGCTCAAAGTCATACCAATACTTGCCGCGCACAAACACACCGGTATCGCCGTACTTCAATTCAAGGTCATGAATACCCTTGAAGATCTTCGAGAAGGTCTCTCCTCGTTTGAAGTTCAAGTGACCGTCGTCGGTGGTCTGGGACAAGCCCTTACCGCCGTTGTTGACACCGATCAGGTCACGGTTGGCCTTGGAAGTACTCCAACTCGCCCCCACCGAAAGCGACGAGTCAAAACTCCCTTCGATTTCACCGATATTGAAACTGACGCCGAATGCGGGCCCGGCGAGCGTAGAGGCGAGGCTGACGGCCAACGGCAGTCTTGCCCGGCGCCAGAACTGGTTTACTGAGGTCATCGACGCTACTCCATGTGCATTATTGTTATGGCAGTGAGTTCTTTTGTGATGCTTGTAACGGCCGGAACACAACGATTCCAATGCCGCCTGGCAACTGAACCTCCATGGCCCGAAGCGACGCATCCTTGAAAAACTCATGGTGGGACTATAGCCAGCAGGGGGTACCGCTTGATCCCTCTAAAGTGTGATTTGCATCACCGACCCGTCTGCCACAGCCCTTTCGCCATGTCGGCGAAGGCCGACGCGGTGAGGATGGCTGAAAATCGGCAAATCACAAGTAAAGCCGCAAGATAGAGCATTGCCGTGCCCGAGGGGGCACGGCGAGAGGCGTCAGAGGGTCGACAGGAAGGAGCTGTTGTTGGCCTGCCATTCGATGATGTCGATGCGGATACGTTTTTTGTCGAGCTTGCCGACGCTGGTCTTGGGAATTTCCGTAACAATGGCGATCTGGCTCGGAATCGCCCATTTGCTCAAATGGCCCAGTTCGACAAAAGGCTTGAGGTGTTCCTTGAGCTCGCGAGCCCCTATCACATGGCCATCATGCACCACCAACAGCGCAAACGGGCGCTCGCCCCACTGCGGATCGGCGATGCCCACCACCGCTACTTCGCGTACCGCCGGGTGACGGCTGACCAGGTCTTCGAGGGCCAGGGAGGAGATCCACTCGCCACCGGTCTTGATCACATCCTTAATGCGGTCGCGGATATCGATCACGCCAAACGCGTCGAGGGTGGCCACGTCGCCAGTGTGCATCCAGCCACCGGCCCACAACTCCGCGCCCTTCTGCGGCTCGTTGAAATAACCTTCGCTGAGCCATGGCGCACGCAGTACCAACTCGCCCTGGGACTCGCCATCGGCGGGCAGGAAGTTACCCTCAGTGTCCATGATCGCCGCTTCCACCAACGGTCCGGGCACGCCGGCTTTGATGCGGTAGGTGATGCGCTCGTCTTCGCTACCGGCCAACAGCTCTTCGTTGAGGTGAGCGCAGGACACCAACGGGCCAGTCTCGGACATGCCGTACGCGGCGGTCAGTTGAATCCCACGCGCCTTCGCCGCCTCATACAACGTGCGATTGAGCGCGCTGCCGCCGATGACGATTTTCCAACCGCCAAAATCCACGCCCTGAGCGGCCTTGGCGTTGAGCACCATTTGCAGGATGGTCGGCACGCAGTGGGAGAAAGTGACCTTCTCCCTGCGCCACAACTCCACCAGGTATTCCGGGTCGTAGCGACCAGGGTAGACCTGCTTGAGGCCGAGCATGGTCGCCACATACGGCAAGCCCCAGGCATGCACGTGGAACATTGGAGTGATCGGCATGTACACGTCGTTGGTGCCCAGCAAGCGCACGCTGTCGATGCTGCCCATGATGGTTGCCACGCCGATGGTGTGCAGCACCAATTGGCGATGGGTGAAATACACGCCTTTAGGGTTACCGGTGGTGCCGGTGGTGTAGAACGTGGTGGCGACGGAGTGCTCGTCGAAATCCTGGAAGTCGTACTTGGGGCTGGCAGCGGCGAGCAGGGTTTCGTACTCGCCCACCAGGCTGGGGAGCTCAGCCGTTTTTGATTCGCCGTCAGTGAGCAGCAGCGTCTTGTCGACGGTGGTGAGCTGCCCGGCGATGGCCTGGTAAAGGCCCACGAACTCACTGTTGACCAGCACAAAGCGGTCTTCGGCGTGATTCATGGTGTAGAGAATTTGCTCCGGCGACAGGCGCACGTTGATGGTGTGGATCACCGCGCCGATCATCGGGATGGCGAACATGCATTCCAGGTAACGATGGCTGTCCCAATCCATCACTGCCACGGTGTCACCGGCCTTGACCCCGGCTTCGGTCAGCACATTGGCCAAGCGCGCGACCCGTTCGATCAAGGTCGGGTAGGTGTAGCGCAGCTTGTCGCGATAGACGATTTCCCGGGTCTTTTCGTAGCGAGCACCGGACATCAGCAGGCGCTTGATCAACAGTGGATATTGGTACGCACCTTCGGCGGGGGGAATAACACGGGTCTGCAACATACGAATCCCTTTTATGACTGCACGGTCTTGGCTGAACGATCTGCACTGTAGAGCGCTTATGTTTCAGCCAAATCAGCCAAAGGAATGATTTGCAGAGGCCGAGGAATGCTAGCTTTGCGCCACTACCTTGGGCTCATGAAGATCAAATATGGGAGGGGCGATTATTTCATACTGGTAAACGCCAACTTCACCCCAATCGCAATCAACACCGCTCCCATGGTCCGATCAAACCAATGCCCCATCCGCGCAAACCCGGCGCGCACGCGCTGTTGGCTGAACAGCATGGCCACCATGCAGAACCACAACGCCGTCGCCACCGCCAGGTACACACCGTAACCCGCCTGCACGGCCAGCGGCGTGTGCGGGTTGATCACCACGGTGAACAGCGACAGGAAGAACAACGTGGCCTTCGGGTTCAAACCATTGGTCACAAAGCCTGCGGTAAACGCGCCGCGTGGCGTGCGCTCGCCCGCTTCACGGTGCAACTCGCCCTCGGCGGCGGGCTTGGCTGGCTGCGCGCGCAGGGCCTTGAAGCCGATGTACAGCAGGTATGCCGCCGCTGCCCATTTGAGTGCGTTGAACAGCACGATGGACTGGGACACGATCAAGCCAATGCCGAGCAACGAGTAACCCACATGCAGGAAAATTGCCGAGCCCACGCCCAGTGCGGTCCAGGTGCCAGCGCGACGGCCATGGGTCACGCTTTCGCGGACCACCACGGCGAAATCCGGGCCGGGGCTGGCCACCGCCAACAGGTGGATCAAGGCTACGGTCAAAAACTCGGCGGCGTACATACTCACTCCATTAAGTAACGGATTATTTCATCTGATAGGCTCGGCAGATTACGCCTTCGAACCCTGTCGCAAAAGGTACAGTTGATGACGAACAATCGCCGCGCCGCCTTCCTTGATCACCCGTCCCTGGACCTTGGGGACCTCAACCTCAGCGGTCTACGAGAGTGCTTCAGCGACCTGCAGCTGTACTCCGACACCACGCCACAGAATGTGATCGAGCGCCTGCAAGGTGTGCAGGTGGTCATCAGTAACAAGATCGCCCTCAGTGCCGAAACCCTGGCGGCCTGCCCGGAACTCAAGCTGATCCTGGTATCGGCCACCGGCACCAACAACGTCGACCTTGAGGCTGCCCGCGCCCAGGGCATCACCGTGAGCAATTGCCAAGGCTACGGTACGCCATCGGTGGCGCAGCATACGATCATGCTGCTGCTGAATCTGGCGACTCGTCTGAAGGACTATCAACGGGATGTGGCCGCCGGCAAATGGCAACAGGCCAAGCAGTTCTGCCTGCTGGACCACCCTATCGTTGAGCTGGAAGGCAAGACGCTGGGTCTGCTGGGCCACGGCGAACTGGGCGGCGCAGTCGCGCGGCTGGCCGAGGCGTTTGGCATGCGCGTACTGCTTGGCGCGATTGCGGGTCGCCCTGCCCGTGCAGACCGTGTACCTCTGGATGAGCTGCTCACGCAGGTCGACGCCCTTACCTTGCACTGCCCGCTCAACGAGCATACCCGCGACTTTATCGGCGCCCGCGAGCTGGCACTGCTCAAACCAGGGGCGTTTGTGGTCAATACTGCACGCGGTGGTTTGATCAACGAACAGGCCCTGGCGGATGCCTTGCGCAGCGGTCATTTGGGCGGCGCGGCCACCGATGTGTTGAGCGTGGAGCCTCCGGTCAATGGCAACCCGTTGCTGGCCGGTGACATTCCGCGGTTGATCGTCACACCGCACAATGCCTGGGGCAGTCGCGAGGCGCGCCAGCGCATCGTCGGCCAACTGACGGAAAACGCCCAGGGCTTTTTCAGCGGCGCCCCGCTGCGCGTCGTCAGTTGATAAACTGCGCCCCTTTTCAAGGAGCAGACTATGGATCCGCGCAGTGAAGTACTGCTTCGTCAGGCCGAACTTTTTCAAGGTAACCTGTTGTTGGTGGGCTTGCCCGCCGACGACCTACTGGGGCGCCTGCCCAACGCTCACGCCTGGTGCTGGCATGCTGGCGATCAGGCGGCGCTCGATGCGCGGTTCCCCGAGCGCAGCCAATTTGGCGTGAATGTGCCGCAGCGTAAGTTCGACGCAGCGGTGATCTTCCTGCCCAAGTCCAAGGACCTCACCGACTACCTGCTCAACGCCGTGGCCGCACGTCTGCCCGGTGCCGAACTGTTTCTGGTCGGCGAGAAAAAAAGCGGCATCGAAAGCGCCGCCAAGCAAATGATCCCCTTTGGCAAACCGCGCAAGCTGGATAACGCACGGCATTGCCAACTGTGGCAAATCACCGTGGCCAACGCGCCGCAAGCGGTGGACCTGGAAAGCCTGGCGCAAGTCTTCGACGTGCCGCTGGCCGAAGGCCCGCTAAAGGTAGTGAGCCTACCCGGCGTGTTCAGCCATGGCCGCCTGGACCGTGGCACCGAGTTGCTGCTGGAGCATTTGGACAAACTGCCCAGCGGTCATCTGCTGGACTTCGGTTGCGGCGCCGGCGTGCTCGGGGCTGCGGTAAAACGTCGCTACCCGCACAACAGCGTGACGATGCTGGATGTAGACGCCTTCGCCGCCGCCAGCAGCCGCCTGACCCTGGCCGCCAATGGCTTGGAGGCCGAGGTGCTGACCGGGGATGGCATCGACGCCGCGCCGATGGGCTTGAATGCGATTCTGAGCAACCCACCGTTCCATGTCGGGGTGCACACCGACTATTTCGCCACCGAAAACCTGCTGCGAAAAGCGGCGAAACACCTGGCAAAAGGCGGCGAACTTCGCCTTGTCGCCAATAGCTTCCTGAAGTATCAGCCACTGATCGAAGAGCATCTGGGCGTATGTGCGGTCAAGGCCGAGGGCAGCGGTTTTCGCATCTACCGTGCCAAGCGCGGCTGACGAGCGTTTGAAAAAGAAGGCTTGCCGAATGGGTTTTGCCTAGGCAGAATCCGCTCCGTCCTAGGGGAGTAGTCTCCCACGAGCGCCATGCTCGTCCGGCATACGTCAACATACTTGGTCAACAGACCATGGCGTATGCGACCCAGGAGTCCGCACAGACGGACCGGGGTTTGACAAGACCTATGACACGAACACCTTACCCGGGGCGGGAAGGCTGTACGTGTCATAGCCGTGTCGACCCGCCCTTGGAAACTTACCTGATGCTGGATTCACTACTCGTTCCTACCGCAATCGTTGCCTTGGCCGAAATCGGCGACAAGACGCAACTGCTCGCGCTCATTCTCGCTGCTCGCTTTCGCAAGCCCTGGCCCATCATCGCCGGCATCGTCGCCGCGACCCTGGCCAACCATGCGGCCGCTGGTGCCGTGGGCGCCTGGTTTGGCAGCTTCTTCTCGGATGCGGTGTTGCATTGGATCCTCGCGGCAAGCTTCTGCGCCACGGCACTGTGGACCCTGGTGCCGGACAAGCTCGATGACGACGAAGCCAGCACCACCCGCAAGTTCGGGCCATTCCTGACGACGTTGATTGCCTTCTTCCTGGCGGAAATCGGTGACAAAACCCAGATCGCCACGGTGATGCTGGCGGCGCAATATCCGGAGTTGTGGCTGGTGATTATCGGCACCACCCTGGGCATGTTGATTGCCAACGTACCGGTGGTTCTGGCGGGGAATTTTGCGGCGGAGAAACTGCCGTTGACCATGATTCGTCGACTGGCGGCTACGGCGTTCTTTGTGCTGGCGGTTGTCGCGGTGTACAAGGCCATGCAAAGCAGCGGCTGGATCTGAAAGGTGGGAGGGGGTTTGCTCCCGATGGCGGTGGGCCAGTCAACTGATGTATTGACTGGAACGCTGCTATCGGGAGCAAGCCCCCTCCTACATTTGGATCTTAATCAGGCCTTAGGACTTCTTGGCCTGCTGGTAAAGCGGCATGACCTTCGGAATCGCCGCCTGCAACGAAGCGATCCGGCTGTCGGACGCGGGGTGAGTGCTCATGAATTCCGGCGGCGAACCTTCCGATGCCTTGGCCATCTTGTTCCACAGCGTGATGGCTGCGTTCGGGTTGTAGCCGGCGCGGGCAGACAGCTCCAGGCCGATCAGGTCCGCTTCGTTTTCATTGCTGCGGCTGTTAGGCAAGGTCATGCCGTAGTTGGCCACCGTATCGGCCAGTGCCAGGCTGTCCTGGCCCAAGCCGAACAACGCACCGGCGCCCTGCTTGGCGATCTCGATACCGTACGCCTTGGACATCGCCTCACGGCCGTGCTCACGCAAGGCATGGGCGATTTCATGGCCCATCACGGCAGCCAGTTCGTCATCGGTCAGCTTGAGATTGTCGATCAACGCGCTGTACACGAAGATCTTGCCGCCAGGCCCGCAGTTGGCGTTCATCTCATCGCTTTTGATCAAATTCACTTCCCACTTCCACTGCGCCGCATCCGGGCGGAAGGTGGGCGCCTGGGCGATCAAGCGCTTGGCGATGGCCTGCACACGCTTGGCGTTGGCGCTGGTCTTGTCCAACTGGCCTTTGGTACTGGCTTCACCCAACGTCTGCTGGTAGGACTGGGCATACATCTGGTCGACTTCCTGACTCGACAGCATGCTGAACATGTATTGCTTGCGCTCAACCCCAACGGCACCGCCGCTGGTGGTGTTGACCGACTGACAACCCGCCAGCAACATCGCCGCAGCCAACACACTTACCGCCAATGTTCTCTTCATCAACACTCTCTCCCTGAAAAACGCCCATAAAACATCGCGCGTATCGTAGGCGCTCATTTGTATCGGCGCCAGATACACCAGACGTGTAACCGCTGATTTTCGGATACATCCCACAGCGATATTGAGGCTCAAGCCGGGGTCAGGCACTCTGGCCCGTTGAGCTTGGGGTCGTTGACCATGTTGGCCAGGACCCGCTCGCGCAAGGCGATGGGTTCACTGGCCAACAGGCCTTGCAACACATGCAATGGCGTTTCGGGATCGAGCCAGGCGGCCTGCCCCGCCGCGTCCAGAATCAACGGCCGGCGCTGACTCTGCGCAGCCTGGGTGACGACCGCCGTGCTCAGCCACACCTGCTCCTGCACCGGGTAGGCTTCCCAGATCGCCGCAAAAAACAACGTAGACCCCTCCCCCGGCGTCAACCAGTACGGGCGTTTGCGCTGGGTGCCGCGCCACTCGTAGAAACCGTTGGCCGGCAGCAGGCAGCGACGCTGGCGAAAGGGTTCGCGGAACATCGGTTGCTCGGCCAGGGTTTCGGCGCGGGCATGGGCGGGGGTGCGGGACAGATCGGTGAGCCACGGCGGGGTCAGGCCCCAACGGGCGCGGGCCAAGGTGTGCTGTCCTTCGTTCAGGCGCTGGATCAGCACCGAATCATTCGGGGAGATGTTCCACTGGGCCTGCTGGTCAGCCGGAAAGCCCGGCAAGGCAGCAAAGGAAGGGTTCCAGCGAAACAGGGCATAACGTCCACACATGGGGCAACACGACTCTTGGGTAAACCAGCCTACAGCCTAACAGACCAGCACGTCGGGGAAGCTGTCGGGCTCATCGCCGGGCAGGGGCTGCGCGCCGATATACGCGGTAATCAGTTCGCGGGCGTCAGCGGCCCGGTCGTTGTCCACTTCCAGGCCCAGCAGGCCAAAGATCGGCAATTCACCGGTGCCGCCGAGCAAATGGCGCCCCACCAGGTGCGCCTCGATGCCTTCGCTGGCGAGCATCTGTTGCAGCAGCTCGCCCTCCATCAGGTTTTCCGGTTCATAGATTCGCTGCATGGCTGTACCCGTTATTCGTTTTCGCTGCGAGTCTCAAGCATCCATTCGTCACCATGCACCTGCAGATCAAAAGTAATCGGCCTGCAACACACCTGACAGTCTTCTATGTAAACCTGATCACCGCCGGACAAGTCCACCGTTGTCTCGACCTCTTCACCACAATAAGGACAATCGTAGGTCGCAGTTTCCAGCATCGCAGTCTCCCAAGTGACTTGTGCGTATAATCGCCGGTCTATTTACAGGGTTATAGATCGGCTGAGCCCATTACTCAGACCGCACCCTGGTATTTCCTCTACTTACCCTAGCCGTTTCTAACAAGAGAGCATGATGGGCGAATTCGATACCATCCGACCTTACAACGACAGCGAAGTCCCGGCAGTGCTGGACAGGCTGTTCAGTGACAAGGCCTTTCTGGACATCCTGACCCACTTCCGCTTCCCGCGCTTTGCCGGCGCCCTGGGCTGGCTGCTCAAGCCGATGATTGCCCGCAAGCTGCGCCGTGAATTCGCCGGTGTCACCACCGTGGCCACGCTGCAGGACAAAGTCGAGTATTACGTCGACCACACCATCGACCGGGCGACCGACGGCGTGACCTACACCGGCGTCGAGCAGCTCAAGTCCGGCAGCGCCTACCTGTTTTTGGCCAACCATCGCGACATCGTGATGGACCCGGCCTTCGTCAACTACGCCGTTTACCACGCCGGCCTGCCGACGCCGCGCATCGCCATTGGCGACAACCTGCTGCAAAAGCCGTTTGTCAGCGACCTGATGCGCCTGAACAAGAGCTTCATCGTGCACCGCTCGATCACCGGGCGAAAGGAAAAGATGGCAGCGTTCAACCTGCTGTCGGCCTACATCAACCATTCGATCCGCAACGACTGCCAGTCGATCTGGATCGCCCAGGCCGAAGGCCGCGCCAAGGATGGGGATGACCGCACCGAGTCGGCGATCCTCAAGATGTTCCACGTCAGCCGCAAGGACGAGCCGTTTGCCGAGGTCATCCAGTCGCTGAACCTGACGCCGGTGTCCATCAGCTACGAGTACGACCCGTGCGATACCGCCAAGGCCCGCGAGCTGTATATCCGCGCCACCACCGGCACCTACGTCAAAGCGCAGGGTGAAGATGACGTGAGCATCGCGTTGGGCATCACCGGCTATAAAGGCCGCGTGCACATCAACTTCGCGCCGCCTATTACCGAGCGGTTCGAAGACACCAAGGTGCTGGCCGTGGAAATGGACCGGCAGATTCTCGGCGGTTATCGACTGTTTCCGGTGCACTACCTGGCGTACGCCCAATGGAGCGACGCCGACCCGCAATTGCAGGTGCCAAAGGCGGCCGAGGTGTTCCCGGCGGATGAGCTGGCCAGGGCGAAGGCGGAGTGGGAACGGCGCTTGAACGAATGCCCGGCGGAGCACCGACCGTTTCTGGTGGTGCAATATGCAACGCCGGTGCGTAATCAGTATCGGGTCAAGGCCGGAATCGCGCTGTAACCACCGATCAAAAAAATGTGGGAGGGCGCTTGCCCACTCCCACATTTGTTTTGCGGTGTTTTTAGAAGTGGGTGCTGAACCAGGAAATCGCCAGCCCCAACCCCAGGCAGGCGAAGCCGATTCGGTAAGCCATGCGATGCGCCCGTTCGGTGCGCACATCCAGGAACAACATGGGCTGATCGATGGCCCGGTCTTCGCTTTGTGCAGTCAACTCGGCCATGGCGCGCTGCTCGCACAAGCGGGTAACAAACAGCAGCGCCGCACCGGGGCAGGCCACCAATAAAGCCACAGCATTGATCAATAGTGCGGGCAGCGCCATCGCAAACCTCAGGAAAACAGTGTCTGGGTATCGGTTCAGATACACACCTGAACGGACAGTGGCCTGCAGCGCCTAAAACGCTCCATCCCCCATGGACGGTCAATGTATCCAGTAATTTACAGCGTCACCTGAACGTCACCTTAACAAGCCACTCTGTTGCCCTTCGAACATTCGGGAGCTTGTCATGTTGCACGCGCACAACCAGGATCGGCTGTATCTGATGGCCCAGAGCGATGAGCAGGAGGCGCTGGTCGGCGGCCTGGCGTTCAACGTGCAGGACCGCCATTGGCTGGTGTATTGCGCCCTTGGCGGGCACCAGCATGCGGACTCGCCGGAGGCCGATCTGTTGACCGGTGTGAGCATGCTGGACTTCTGTATCGACATTGCCGCGTGAAACTGAAGGCGAAAAAAAACCGGGCTCAACAATGAGCCCGGTCTTTATCTGGACAGTTACTGCGCGCTGAGCAATGAACCGATGCTTGGATCCTTGAACAGGCGGGTCAAGGCGTCACTCAGAACGTCGCTGACCAGCTTGGTGTTGGTTTCCTGGTTCGGCGACATACCGAAACGCTGGTTCAGCGATGCGCCGTAGCGGCCGCTGTAGCGACGGGTACCCGCAGTGACGTCGGACTTGAACGTTGCGCCGATGGCGGCTTCAGTCACGTACAGGCCTTCCTTGGGCGACTGGTACTTCAGCTCTGCCAAGGTGATGGTCAACTGAGGAGCGCCCGGCGCGTTGGCGCTCGGGGTGAAGCCCAGCAGGCGCACGGCCGCTTCGGCCTGGGCTTGCAGCTTGGGCAGCACGTCCTGACCGGTCACCGAGATAAGCGCGGTCTCCGGGTACAGGCCACCGCGAGAGCCCAATGTAGGCGACGCACGACCATCCACCACACGTACCGACACCGGCTGGCCGTGCCCCACCGGCGCCAGCTGCGTGGTGAGCTTGGGTTGCGGGCTCAGTTGTTGCGGGCTGTTGGCGCAGCCAGCCAGGGCCAAACTGGTCACAGTGATCAAACCGAACAACAGGCGTTGCAACATGTGCTTCTCTCCAGAAATCAGGTACCGACAGGCCGGCAGTATAACGGGGCGCCCCCGCGGGGAACTAGCATCAGTTACAACCTATGACTCATCGCCTCGGCAGCGGTTCGCTGTCACCGATATGTAATAGCGGTTACATCGGCTCGTCATCCTCGCCAGGCATGCTTGACCCTAACTTCAGGAGGTCTGTCGCCATGCAATTTCTCTGGTCACTGTTTATCCGCAAGCCCGCCCTTCGCCAGTTCGCCCGGCTTGATGCGCAAGGCCGCTGCCAAGCCTTCAAGGAATGCAGCCAGCCGCCGGTGGGTGATGGTTGGGTGGAAATCGCAGAAATCCGCCTGAGCTGGATGCACCACCCGCTGCCCACCCGCGCCCGTGTCAGCCCACGCCCAGTGCGGTCGCCGCGTCATCAGCCGTTGGCCGCCTGACCGAAGACCTAATAAAAGTCATAAAACACGCCCATTTCCCTGACGTTCTTCGCTACAATCTCCCCCCGATTATAAGGACGTCTCCTGATCGGGCCTCGCAGCATCGTTAATGCCTCGGTATTAACCCCAAGAATCGCCCACAGAGAGCCGCCCACACAGATCGAGTGAAGCTGGCGCGCTTGCTGTTTCCTTTGCAAA
Source organism: Pseudomonas sp. S35 (assembly GCF_009866765.1). NCBI lineage: Bacteria > Pseudomonadati > Pseudomonadota > Gammaproteobacteria > Pseudomonadales > Pseudomonadaceae > Pseudomonas > Pseudomonas sp. S35. The sequence continues at coordinate 1,173,688 of NZ_CP019431.1, read as the reverse complement.
CCACCCGCCTTTACCGAATCTGCCAGAGCTGCCATTGCGCTCGGCCACTTGAGTTGTTTGCCCGTTTTGCCGCCTGTCGGCAAAGATACTGCGGGCCAGGTGCCAGGTCGGGGCAGCCCTTTTTTGAGGTTCACGTCTTCAAAAGAGCGTGAAAAAACGGGTTTTCACAACTTCACAAGAGTGTGGCGAGCAAATGAATAGTTTGGCGTTTGTACAAGCACCATCAGCGTCTGGAACAGCCCAACCACACAGGACCGAGTGCTCCTCGACAACCGGAGCTTGAGCCTGTCCGCTACGGATTGATTGCACGAATCGCACGCTTTGACCATAAGTCGAATTGCCACAGGCGCCCATGAATGCGTTCATAGGCAGATGAGGCTGGCAGGAAGCGTGTGCTGAAGTTGCAAAGAATTGCGAAACGGACATGGCGATCCTGGCCATGGGTAACCTGGGGCAACACGTGAACCGCCCCGTCACTCCTGGCAGCCATGCCGTCAATTTGGTGCTGCAGATTTTGGAGACGCGTTAAATGGCGCATAACGAAGCAGTCGACGTAGTACTGGTAGGGGCCGGCATCATGAGTGCCACCCTGGCCGTACTGCTCAAAGAGCTCGACCCCGGCCTCACGCTGGAAGTCGTTGAGCTGATGGATTCGGGTGCAGCGGAGAGTTCCAACCCGTGGAACAACGCCGGTACCGGTCACGCCGGGCTGTGCGAGCTGAACTACACGCCGCAGGCCGCCGATGGTTCCATCGACATCAAGAAAGCCGTGCACATCAACACCCAGTTCGAGGTGTCCAAGCAGTTCTGGGCGTACCTGACCCAAAAGGGCACCTTTGGCTCGTCCAAGTCCTTTATCAGCCCGGTGCCGCACCTGAGCTTCGTGCAGGGTGAAAACGGCGTGGCTTTCCTCAAGAAGCGCTTTGAGTCCCTCAGCCAGCACCATGCGTTCTCGGACATGCACTACACCGAAGACCGCAACGAGATGGCCGAGTGGATGCCACTGATGATGCCGGGCCGCCCGCTCGACGAAAAAATCGCTGCCACCCGCGTGATGAATGGCACCGACGTCAACTTCGGCGCCCTGACCAATCAACTGCTCGGCCACCTGACCAGCTCCCCGGATGCCCAGGTCAAGTACAGCAAGCGCGTCACCGGCCTCAAGCGCAACGGCGCCGGCTGGACCGTGAGCATCAAAGACGTCAACAGCGGCACCAGCCGTGAAGTGGACGCCAAGTTCGTCTTCCTCGGCGCTGGTGGCGCGGCACTGCCGCTGCTGCAAGCCTCGGGCATCGAAGAAAGCAAAGGCTTCGGCGGCTTCCCGGTCAGTGGCCAGTGGCTGCGTTGCGACAACCCCGAAGTGGTCAAGCACCACCAGGCCAAGGTCTACAGCCAGGCCGCAGTGGGTTCGCCACCGATGTCGGTGCCGCACCTGGACACCCGCGTGGTGGATGGCAAGAAATCCCTGCTGTTCGGGCCATACGCCGGTTTCACCACCAAGTTCCTCAAGCACGGCTCGTTCCTTGACCTGCCGATGTCGATCCGTGCCGGCAACATCGGCCCGATGCTGGCCGTGGCTCGCGACAACATGGACCTGACCAAGTACCTGGTCAGCGAAGTGCGCCAATCCATGGAGCAGCGCCTGGAATCCCTGCGTCGCTTCTACCCTGAGGCGAAAGCCGAAGACTGGCGCCTGGAAGTGGCCGGCCAGCGGGTTCAGATCATCAAGAAAGACCCGAAGAAAGGCGGCGTGCTGCAATTCGGCACAGAACTGGTCGCGGCCAAAGACGGCTCCCTGGCGGCGCTGCTGGGCGCATCTCCGGGCGCCTCGGTGACGGTGTCGATCATGCTGGAACTGATCGAACGCTGCTTCCCGGCCAAGACTGCCGGTGAATGGGCGGCCAAGCTGCAGGAAATCTTCCCAGCCCGGGAAAAGGTCCTGGAGACGGACGCCGAGCTGTATCGCAAGATCAATGCGCAGAACAACATCAGCCTTGAACTGGTTGAACCTGTAGAAGCGAGCTCGATCGCGAAAAACGTCAACGATAACGCAGCGCATATGGAATAACGCGGCGCTCTCAGGCTGTTAGCGAGCAAGCTCGCTCCTACAGTGAAAACACAAACGCCCCGCTCTCGGCATGAGATCGGGGCGTTTTTTTTGGCTCTGGAAAATCAGCCGCGGGCGTTTTCGATCAGTTCGATGTACTCAGGCGCGTTGCGCTGATCCTTGATCAACTCGACGAACGTCTGGCCATGCTCGTCCTTGCCATCCAGATCCAGGCCAGCTTCCTTGAAAAAGCCCAGGAAGCGCTCGAAGTCGTCGATACGCAGGCCACGGTAAGCCTTGATCAGTTTGTGCAGGGACGGTGAGGTTGCGTCGACCGGCTCGAAGTCCAGGAACAACTTGATTTGATCGTCGCCAATCTCGTCACCAATCACCTGTTTCTTATCTTTACGCATTACCGACTCCAGCCTGCAGACATTTACACGGGGTTTGAAGTCTACCTGTGCGACGCAAGCTCCGAAAGCAGTGGAGACCCAATGTGGGAGGGGGCTTGCTCCCGATTGCAGTGTGTCTGGCTCACTATCTTTAACTTCACACCGCTATCGGGGGCAAGCCCCCTCCCACATTTTGATCTTCATCGCTCTGGCTACTTGATACGGACTGCACCGGTGTGCACATCCGCCCAGATATGGCCGTTGGCATAGCTGAGAAATTGCACATAGAGGGTGTCATTGCGCAGCAAGTCGACAATCACCCGGTATTGGGCCACCGGATAAGAAAGCGTCAAGGTCTTGGTCTTGTCGTCAAACACCGGCTTCTTCAGGCTTTTACTTTCGGCATCGAAGTTGAGCACCACCTGGCTGATCGTTGCGCCTTTGTTCAGGGACTTGCCCTTGAGACGGATCATCAGCGGCGAAGTCACCGGGATCGGTTGCTGGTTGGACTGGCGTTGATTACCCACCACCACCGCGTACTCGGTGACTTGCAGCAGTTGCTGCTGCTCAGGGGTTTCAGTGCGCAGCGTGAGGTCATCCGGCGGCAGGAATTGACCATGCATCGGCGCCGGAGCGGCGGCCAGTGGCAAACTCAGGGTCAGCGCCAGGGCGGCGCAAGTGCGAATCAACAGGCTCATGAACAGCTCCAGACGCAGGGGCCAAGCACGATAGCATGACAACCCTGCGCCAGGCCTGGATCACATGCCTTTGACGGCGTAGATCCCATTGGCGTTGCGCCAGTAGCCTTTGTAGTCCATGCCATAACCGAAGATGTAGCGGTCGATGCATGGCAGGCCGACGTAATCGGCCTTCAGGTCCGGCCGCGCCTTGCGGTCGTGGTCTTTGTCGATCAGCACGGCGGTGTGCACCTTGCGTGCGCCGGCGTGTTTGCAGAAGTCGATGATCGCGCCCAGGGTGTGACCTTCATCGAGAATGTCGTCGATGATCAGCACGTCGCGGTCAATGAACGAAACTTCCGGCTTGGCTTTCCAGAACAGGTCGCCGCCAGTGGTTTCGTTGCGATAGCGGGTGGCGTGCAGGTAAGACGCTTCCAGCGGGAATTGCAGATGGGTGAGCAATTTGCCGGCGAAGATCAGGCCGCCGTTCATCACGCAGAAGACCACCGGGTTGGTGTCGGCCATTTCGCGGGTGATGTGGGCGCCGACCTTGGCGATTGCCTCTTCGACTTGCGCTTCGGTGTACAGGCAATCAGCCTCACGCATGATTTGACGGATATGCTCAAGATCAGCGGACATGGCGCTCTCCAAGGGGTGCTGTGGCAAGAAAAGCGGGCGAAGGTACGCTGCTCGTGCGCTCCGGGCAAGCCTTAATGGACTAACGTACTAGATGTCTATAGGACAACACCCTCGGATAGATTAATCTAGGCCGGTTTTTTTGCCCGCCGCCGGAGCCTTTCCCATGCCCACTCGCGAGATCCGCCACCCGCTGATCCAGCACAAGCTCGGCCTTATGCGCCGCGCCGACATTAGCACGAAGAACTTCCGTGAGCTTGCTCAGGAAGTCGGAGCGTTGCTCACTTACGAAGCCACCAAGGATTTGCCCCTGGAAACCTACGAGATCCCCGGCTGGGCCGGTCCCGTCCAGGTGGAAAAAATCGCCGGTAAGAAAATCACGGTCGTGCCGATCCTGCGCGCCGGTATCGGCATGCTCGAGGGCGTCCTCAGCCTGATCCCCGGCGCCAAGGTCAGCGCCGTAGGCGTGGCCCGCAACGAAGAAACCTTGCAGGCCCACACCTACCTGGAAAAACTCGTCCCGGAAATCAACGAGCGCCTGGCCATGATCATCGACCCGATGCTCGCCACCGGCAGTTCAATGGTTGCCACCATCGACCTGCTGAAAAAAGCCGGTTGCCGGGACATCCGCGCAATGGTGCTGGTAGCCGCTCCCGAAGGCATCGCCGCCGTCGAGAAAGCGCACCCGGACGTGCAGATCTACACCGCCTCCATCGACGAGCGCCTGAATGAACACGGCTACATCATCCCGGGCCTTGGCGATGCCGGTGACAAGATCTTCGGCACCAAGCAGAAGGACGCGTGAACATGCAGGATGAATTCAACGACCCGCTTTGGCGCCAGATCCTGTCTGGCGCACAAATGCTCTTCGTAGCATTTGGCGCGCTGGTGTTGATGCCGCTGATCACAGGTCTTGATCCAAACGTCGCGCTGTTCACCGCCGGCCTGGGCACATTGCTGTTCCAGGTGGTGACAGGGCGGCAGGTGCCAGTGTTCCTGGCGTCGAGCTTTGCGTTTATCACACCGATCATTCTCGCCAAGGGCCAGTTCGGCCTCGCGGCGACCATGGGCGGGGTGATGGCGGCCGGTTTCGTTTATACGTTCCTGGGCCTGGCCGTGAAGATCAAGGGCACCGGTTTTATCGACCGGCTGCTGCCACCTGTCGTCATCGGGCCGGTGATCATCTCCATCGGCCTGGCCATGGCGCCCATTGCCGCCAATATGGCGATGGGCAAGTCCGGCGATGGCGCCGAGCTGATTCATTACCAGACCGCGATGATGATCTCTATGCCCGCGCTGCTCACCACGCTGATCGTGGCAGTGTTCGGCAAAGGCATCTTCCGCCTGGTGCCGATCATCTCCGGCGTATTGGTGGGCTTTGCGATGGCGTTCTACTTTGGCGTGGTCGACACGGCCAAGATCGCCGCCGCGCCTTGGTTCGCCCTCCCCCACTTCACCGCGCCGGAATTCAACTGGCAGGCGATCCTGTTTATCGTCCCGGTGGCCCTGGCCCCAGCGATCGAACATATCGGTGGTGTGATTGCGGTGGGCAGCGTGACGGGTCGCGACTACCTGAAAAAACCGGGTTTGCACCGCACCCTGCTGGGTGATGGTATTGCCACCACGGCCGCCGGTATGTTCGGCGGCCCACCGAACACCACCTACGCCGAAGTGACCGGCGCCGTGATGCTGACCAAGAACTACAACCCGAAAATCATGACCTGGGCGGCGGTATTTGCCATCAGCCTGGCGTTTATCGGTAAGTTCGGTGCATTGCTGCAGAGCATTCCAGTGCCGGTGATGGGCGGGATTCTGTGCCTGTTGTTTGGCTCGATTGCTGCGGTGGGGATGAACACGCTGATCCGCCACAAGATCGACCTGGGCGAGGCGCGCAACCTGGTGATTGTGTCGGTGACCTTGGTGTTTGGAATTGGCGGTGTGCTGGTGGGTACTGGCACCGGCCCGGATGACTTCGGCCTCAAGGGCATCGCCCTGTGTGCGGTCGTAGCGATTGGCTTGAACCTGCTGCTACCGGGCAATGATGGCTGGAAGAACAAGAAGCCTGACGAGCCACTGCTTTAACTGCCAACGCAAAACCCAATGTGGGAGGGGGCTTGCCCCCGATGGCGATATATCAGTCAGACATGAATTGACTGAAACTCCGCTATCGGGGGCAAGCCCCCTCCCACATTTTTACATCTTCAGTGTGGCTTAGAGCTCACCCAAACCGTCGATCAACGCCTGGTTCTGCTCCGGCGTACCAATGCTGATCCGCAGGAACTGGGCAATCCGCTCCTGCTTGAAGTGCCGCACGATTACCCCTTGCTCACGCAACTTGGCTGCCAGGCCGGCCGCGTCGTGCCGTGGGTGCCGGGCAAAGATGAAGTTGGCCGCGGAAGGCAACACTTCAAAGCCCTTCCCCTCCAACTGCGCGACCACCTTGTTGCGGCTGTCGATGACTAACTGGCAGGTCTTCTCGAAGTACTCACGGTCCTCAAACGCGGCCGCCGCGCCGACAATCGCCAGGCGATCCAGCGGGTAGGAGTTGAAGCTGTTCTTGACGCGCTCCAGCGCTTCGATCAAGTCCGGATGGCCCACCGCCAGGCCCACACGCAAACCGGCCAGTGAGCGCGATTTGGACAGGGTCTGGGTCACCAGCAGATTCGGGTAACGGTCCACCAGACTGATGGCGGTTTCGCCGCCAAAGTCGATATAGGCTTCATCAACCACCACCACCGAATCCGGGCTGGCCTTGAGGATCTGCTCCACCGCGTCCAACGCCAACACGCAGCCGGTCGGCGCGTTCGGGTTAGGGAAGATGATCCCGCCGTTGGGCCTGGCGTAGTCGGCCACACGGATCTGGAACTGCTCGTCCAACGCCACCGGGTCGGACTGGATGCCATAGAGGCCGCAGTAAACCGGGTAGAAGCTGTAGCTGATGTCCGGGAACAGCAGTGGCAGGTCGTGCTGGAACAGGCCGTGGAAGATGTGGGCCAGCACTTCATCGGAACCATTGCCGAGGAAGACCTTGCCGGCATCGATCCCGTAATACTTGGCCACGGCCTGCTTGAGCAGGTCGCTGTTGGGGTCCGGATACAGGCGCAAGTTGTCGTTCAACTCCGCCTGCATCGCGGCCAGCGCCTTGGGCGACGGGCCGTAGGGGTTTTCATTGGTGTTGAGCTTGACCAGCTTGGTCAGCTTCGGCTGCTCGCCGGGCACGTAAGGCACGAGGTCCTTGACGAAGGGGCTCCAGAACTTGCTCATGTCTCAGTTACCTTTCTTGTCGTCAAGGATGCGGTATTCCGCGCTGCGGGCGTGGGCGCTCAGGGATTCGCCACGGGCCAGCACCGAAGCCGTCTTGCCCAGCTCGGAAGCGCCTTGTGGCGAGCAGAAGATGATCGACGAACGCTTCTGGAAGTCATACACCCCCAGCGGCGACGAGAAACGCGCAGTGCCGGAAGTCGGCAACACGTGGTTCGGGCCCGCGCAGTAGTCACCCAGGGCTTCGCTGGTGTGGCGGCCCATGAAGATCGCACCGGCGTGGCGAATCGACGGCAGCCAGGCCTGTGGATCGGCCACCGACAACTCCAGGTGCTCCGGGGCGATGCGGTTGGCCACTTCGATGGCCTGTTCCATGTCGCGCACCAGAATCAACGCACCACGGCCATTGATCGACTTCTCGATGATCTCAGCGCGCTCCATGGTCGGCAGCAGCTTATCGACGCTGGCGGCGACCTTGTCGAGAAACTCGGCGTCCGGGCTAACCAGAATCGCCTGGGCGTCTTCGTCGTGCTCGGCCTGGGAGAACAGGTCCATAGCAATCCAGTCCGGGTCGGTCTGGCCGTCGCAGACCACGAGGATTTCCGAAGGCCCGGCGATCATGTCGATGCCCACCTGGCCAAACACGTGACGCTTGGCAGTGGCGACGTAGATGTTGCCGGGGCCGACCACTTTGTCCACCTTCGGCACGCTTTCGGTGCCATAGGCCAGGGCGGCGACGGCTTGAGCGCCGCCGATGGTGAACACGCGGTCGACGCCGGCGATGCAGGCCGCTGCCAGTACCAGCTCGTTGATTTCGCCACGAGGCGTCGGCACCACCATGACCACTTCGGTCACGCCGGCCACTTTGGCGGGAATGGCGTTCATCAATACGGAAGACGGATATGACGCCTTGCCGCCCGGCACGTACAGGCCGGCGCGGTCCAGCGGCGTGACCTTTTGGCCCAGCACCGTGCCGTCGGCTTCGGTGTAGCTCCAGGAATCCTGCTTCTGCTTCTCGTGGTAACTGCGCACCCGCGCCGCCGCCACTTCCAGCGCTTCGCGCTGAGGCGCGGTGATGCGCGTCAGTGCCAGTTCCAGGCGTTCGCGGGGCAGGATCAGGTCGGCCATCGACGCGACATCCAAGCCATCAAACTGACGGGTGAAATCCACCAACGCCGCGTCGCCGCGCTCGCGCACGGCCTTGATGATGTCGAGCACTCGCTGGTTGACCGAGTCGTCGGACACGCTTTCCCAGCTCAGCAGATGATCCAGATGATGGGCGAAATCCGGGTCGGCAGCGTTGAGTCGGGCAATTGCAGTGGACGTGGTCATAGCGAGGGCCTCAATAGAAATGGCAAAAACTCAGGCGCCCTAAACTAGCAGTCGTTTCCGCTTGGGCACCTGAGAATTCTGGCTATGAGGCGGATAGACGGGCGCAGCCTTTGGGCTACGCGGGTAGGTCAACCGCGGTGTCGAGACTCCACTGCGGTGCGCAGGGTATCGATCAACGCCTGGATACGGGCGTGCTGCATCTTCATCGATGCCTTGTTGACGATCAGGCGGGAGCTGATGTCGGCGATAAAGTCCTGGGGTTCGAGACCGTTGGCACGCAGGGTGTTGCCGGTGTCGACCACGTCGATGATCTTGTCGGCCAGGCCGATCAGGGGCGCCAGCTCCATCGAGCCGTAGAGCTTGATGATGTCGACCTGACGACCTTGCTCGGCATAGTAGCGCTTGGCGACGTTGACGAACTTGGTGGCCACCCGCAGGCGCCCCTTGGGCTCGACATCACCGACACGGCCGGCGGTCATCAGCTTGCACAAGGCAATACGCAGGTCCAACGGCTCGTACAGGCCCTGGCCACCGTATTCCATCAGCACGTCTTTACCGGCGACGCCCAGGTCGGCCGCGCCATGCTCAACGTAGGTCGGCACGTCAGTAGCCCGCACGATCAGCAGGCGAACGTCGTCCTGGGTCGTGGGGATGATCAGCTTGCGGCTCTTGTCCGGATTCTCGGTCGGCACGATGCCCGCTTCAGCCAGAAGCGGCAAAGTGTCGTCAAGGATGCGGCCCTTGGACAGTGCGATGGTCAACATGGGAAACGTCAGTCCTTCATCAGGCTATTGCTGTCCGGTCGCAAACGGCGCCAGACGCAGATCGAGGCCATGACAGCCTCGATTTGAAACGAATTCACAGCAAGCTTTGTAGTGAGCGGGCTTGCCCGCGCTGGAGTGCGAAGCGCTCCCAAGATTTTCAGGGCCGCTTCGCAGCCCAGCGCGGGGCAAGCCCGCTCACTACAAAACGGGGACTAGCCCGGTACGCGGCGGATTTTAGCGCCGAGCATCTGCAGCTTTTCTTCAATGCACTCGTAACCACGGTCAATGTGGTAGATGCGGTCGATCAACGTGTCGCCTTCGGCAATCAGCGCCGAAATCACCAGACTGGCCGATGCACGCAGGTCGGTGGCCATGACTGGCGCGCCCTTGAGCTTCTCGGTGCCGGTCACGATGGCCGTATTGCCTTCAACCTGGATCTTCGCGCCCATGCGGTGCAGTTCGTACACGTGCATGAAGCGGTTTTCGAAGATGGTCTCGATCACGGCACCAGTGCCTTCGGCAATCGCGTTCAAGGAGATGAACTGCGCCTGCATGTCAGTCGGGAATGCCGGGTACGGAGCGGTCCGCACGTTGACGGCTTTTGGCCGCTTGCCGTGCATGTTCAGCTCGATCCAGTCCTCACCGGTGGTGATTTCGGCACCGGCTTCGCGCAGTTTTTCCAGCACGGCTTCCAGGATGGTCGGATCGGTGTCCTTGACCTTGACGCGACCACCGGTAACGGCGGCGGCAACCAGGTAGGTACCGGTCTCGATGCGGTCAGGCATGACCTTGTAGGTAGCGGTGTGCAGACGCTCTACACCATCGATGGTGATGGTGTCGGTGCCAGCACCGGACACCTTGGCACCCATGGCGTTCAGGAAGTTGGCCAAGTCGACCACTTCAGGCTCGCGCGCGGCGTTTTGCAGCACACTGCGGCCTTTGGCCAAGGCAGCGGCCATCATGATGTTCTCGGTACCGGTCACGCTGACGGTATCGAAGAAGAAGTTCGCGCCACGCAGGCCGCCTTCCGGCGCCTTGGCCTTGATGTAGCCGCCTTCGACATCAATGACTGCACCCATGGCTTCCAGGCCACGGATGTGCAGGTCCACCGGACGCGAGCCAATGGCGCAACCGCCAGGCAGGGCGACTTCGGCTTCGCCGAAACGGGCAACCATCGGGCCCAGTACCAGGATCGACGCACGCATGGTTTTCACCAGTTCGTACGGGGCGATCAGGGTCTTGATGGTGCGTGGGTCGATTTCGACGGACAGTTTCTCGTCGATGACCGGCTCAATGCCCATGCGACCGAACAGCTCGATCATGGTGGTGATGTCGTGCAGGTGCGGCAGGTTGGCCACAGTCACCGGGCCATCGCACAGCAGGGTCGCTGCCAGGATCGGCAAGGCAGAGTTTTTCGCACCGGAAATGCGAATCTCGCCATCAAGGCGGGCACCGCCGGTAATAATCAATTTATCCATAAGAATCTCGACGCCTTGGGGGCTCAGGTGCGCTCGGCCCAGGCCGCGCGGCTGAAAAATTTCATAGTGACCGCATGGATGCTGCCATCGGTGATCCATGGGTTCAAATGGGCATAGATCTGCTGTTGACGCTTGACCGGGCTCAATGCCGCCAGTTCATCGCTAATCACGTTCAGCTGGAAATTGCAGCCTTCGCCTTCAACTTCTACGGTCGTTTCCGGCAGCTTTCCTTCAAGGAAGCTCTTAACTTCTAGGGCCTGCATGCTCAACCTCTATCGGCGCCCAGTGCGCACGGGTCGCACATCATACAAAAAAGCCCCGCGCCTGCGAACCCCGCATAGCAGGACTCTGACGGGGGGCCTCTCTAATAATGTGTATTAAGGATGCGCCAACAGCTCGGTCAAACCGGAAACCTCGGCGATTTCGCGCATGTCCTCGGGCAAAGCCCGGATGCTGACCGGCTTTTTGGCCGCTGCGGCATCGCGCATGAAGCACAGCAGCAACGACAAACCGACGCTGCTGGACTTGGTTACCGCCGAGCAATCAAGCACCAGCGCAGGAGCACTGCTGGTCTTGATCAATGCCTGGCCTTGCTTGCGCAGGTCGGGGCCGGTGCGGTAATCCAGCACGCCGCTGAGGAACAACTCGCCAGCGTCGCCGAGACGAACGGCCGACTCGGTCATTGCGCAGGCTTCCCGGCAGCCTTATCGGTTTCTTCCTTGGCCTTGGCGACTTCACCGGCCCAACCATTGATGGTTTTGTCCAGGTCGTTGCCATTGCGCTGCATCGCGTCGGCGAACTGGTCACGGAACAGCTTGCCGATGTTGATGCCGTTGATGATCACGTTGCGCAGTTTCCACTCGCCGCTGATCTTCTCCAGGGTGTATTGCACCGGGTACACGGCGCCATTGTTGCCCTTGACGCTCATGTTGACGCTGGTGCGATCGCCGGATTCATCACCGGCTGGGGCGACGGTAATGCCTTGGTTGTTGTACTCAAGCAACGCATTGCCATAGAACTGGAACAGGCCGCGCTTGAAGTTTTCCTGGAACGTTTGCATTTGCGCTGGCGTGGCCTTGCGCGAATATTTGACCGTCATGATGCTGCGCGAAATGCCCTCAGCGTCGACGACCGGGCCGACGATGGTGTTCAGCGCTTCGTAGAACTTGGTCGGGTCTTGCTTGTACTGTTCTTTGTTGGCCGTCAGGTCAGCCAACATCTTGCTGGTCGTGTCCTGCACCAGTTCGTGTGCAGAACCTGCCGCGTTGGCCATCAATGGCAGTGCTGCAAGCAGTACCAGCAGGCCACGTCGCAAGGTAGAGATCATGAACAGATTCCTCATTTGGCGTCTTTATTGACCGTATTGAGCAAAAATTTTCCGATCAGGTCTTCGAGCACCAGCGACGACTGCGTGTCGTGGATGGTCGAACCATCCTTGAGCAGTGCTGTTTCACCGCCCACGCTGACACCGATGTACTTCTCGCCCAGCAGCCCCGCAGTGAGGATAGATGCAGTGGAGTCAGTCGGCAGATTATCGACCTTCTTGTCCAATTGCATCGTCACTCGCCCGGTGAAACTGTCGCGATCCAGATCGATTGCCGTGACCTTGCCGATGGTTACACCGGCCATGGTCACTTTAGCTCTGACAGTCAAACCGGCGATATTGTCGAAGTACGCGTAAAGTTTATAGGTATCGGCGGTAGGGCTGGCCGAAAGGCCGCTGACTCGCAGGGCCAGCAACAGTAAAGCCAGGATGCCAGCCAGCAAGAAAAGGCCGACACCGATTTCCACAGTGCGGTTTTGCATCAGAAATCTCCAAACATCAAGGCGGTCAAAATGAAGTCAAGGCCCAGTACCGCCAACGAGGCGTACACAACGGTCTTGGTGGTGGCACGACTGATCCCTTCTGAAGTGGGCTCACAGTCGTAGCCTTGGAATACGGCGATCCAAGTCACTACAAAAGCGAAAACGATGCTTTTTATGATGCCGTTGAGTACGTCACCGCTGAAAGTCACGCTGTTTTGCATGTTGGCCCAGTAGGAGCCGTCGTAGACACCCAGCCAGTCAACCGCTACCCACGAACCACCCCAGATACCGACCACGCTGAAGATCATCGCCAGCAGTGGAAGAGAGATGAAGCCGGCCCACAGGCGCGGGGCAACAATGTATTTGAGCGGGTCCACGCCGATCATTTCCAGGCTAGACAGCTGTTCGGTGGACTTCATGTTGCCGATTTCGGCAGTCAGCGCGGAACCCGCGCGCCCGGCGAACAACAGCGCAGTCACCACCGGCCCCAGTTCCCGCAACAGCGTCAGCGCGACCATCTGCCCCACCGCCTGCTCCGAACCGTAGCTGGACAAGATATTGAAACCTTGCAACGCCAGCACCATGCCGATGAACACCCCGGAGACCACAATGATCACCAGGGACATCACGCCCACCGAATGCAGTTGCTTGAGCAGCAGGCCGAAGCCACCACCAATACCACCGCGGCCGAGCAGGGCATGGAACAGAAAAATGGTCGAACGACCCAGCACTTCGACGATGTCGATGCCGGAGCGACCGAAAAGGCGAACCTTCTCGATAAGAGATGTCTTGCGCATCAGCGCTTCCCCAGAAGATCTGAGCGGTAATCCGCTGCCGGAAAGTGAAAAGGCACAGGGCCATCGGGGTCGCCAGTCATGAATTGGCGAATACGCGGGTTATCGGCGTTCATCAGTTCTTCAGGCGTGCCCTGCCCCAGCACCTGGCCATCGCCCACTACATAGAGGTAGTCGGCAATGCTCGCGGTTTCTGCAAGGTCGTGGGAGACCACGATGCTGGTGATGCCCAATGCATCGTTGAGCAGGCGGATCAGGCGCACCAGAACGCCCATGGCGATTGGATCCTGACCGACGAACGGCTCGTCGTACATGAGAATCTGCGGGTCGAGGGCAATGGCGCGCGCCAGGGCCACGCGGCGCTTCATGCCGCCGGACAGCTCATCGGGCATGAGGTCGATCGCACCACGCAGGCCTACGGCCTGCAATTTCAGCAACACAATGTCACGAATCATTTCATCGGACAGCTGGGTGTGCACCCGCAGCGGGAACGCCACGTTCTCGAACACATCAAGGTCAGTGAACAGCGCTCCGCTCTGGAACAGCACGCCCATGTGCTTGCGCGCATCGAACAGATCGCTGCGCGACAGCGTCGGCAGGTTCTGGCCGTTGACCCACACCTCGCCTGCGCTGGGGCGCAATTGCATGCCCATCAGGCGCAACAGGGTGGTTTTACCGCAACCGGACGGCCCCATGATGCCCGTGACCTTGCCGCGGGGAATGCGAATATCGACGTTATTGAAGATGCTGCGCGTCCCGCGCTTGAAGGTCAGTCCCTTCAGCTCGACCGCGTAGGCGTTATCGGCACTCATCTAAACTCCTTGGGATGCAGCCTCTCACTCAGACACCACGCATGCGACAAACGTTTGCAACGGTTACGCAATAGATAGCCACATGGGCTGGGCGGACCGAACTGGCGGCGAACTATATCACTGCTGACACAGGGCGCCCAAGGCCGGAACAGTGCTAGTTCAGATTCAGGACAGGTAAAAAACGTTGCCGGCTATGTTACTGATCATGAATCTTAAGCAACTGCGGAATAAAGCCTGACGAACTTGCGTGAGGGAATTGATCATTACCGCTATAATCGCCGACTTTTCGTCAGGCTATACGATTTCAGACATGAGCCAATCCAGCGACCTTATTCAATCCGCACAACGCACTATCCGCCTCGAGCTTGAAGCCGTAGAGGGCTTGCTGGCCCATATCGACGCGGATTTCGTACGCGCCTGCGAGATGATTCTGGCCAGCAAGGGCCGCGTTGTCGTGGTCGGCATGGGCAAATCGGGCCACGTCGGCAACAAGATCGCCGCCACACTGGCGAGCACTGGGACCACGGCGTTTTTCGTGCATCCAGCCGAAGCCAGCCACGGCGACATGGGCATGATCACCAAGGATGACATCATCCTGGCGCTGTCCAACTCTGGCACCACCAACGAAATCGTGACCCTGCTGCCGCTGATCAAGCGCCTGGGGATCAAGATGATCAGCATCACCGGCAACCCGGAATCGACGCTGGCCAAGGCCGCCGAAGTGAACCTGAACGTTCACGTGGCCCACGAGGCCTGCCCACTGAACCTGGCGCCGACCTCCTCCACCACTGCAGCCCTGGTCATGGGCGACGCATTGGCCGTGGCATTGCTCGAAGCCCGTGGGTTTACCGCTGAAGACTTCGCGTTTTCCCACCCCGGCGGCGCCTTGGGCCGCCGCCTGCTGCTGAAAGTGGAAAATGTCATGCACTCGGGCGATGAACTGCCTCACGTGCAGCGCGGTACGTTGCTGAAGGACGCGCTGATGGAAATGACACGCAAGGGCCTGGGCATGACCGTGATCCTGGAGACCGATGGCCGCCTGGCCGGCGTGTTTACCGACGGTGATCTGCGTCGCACACTGGACCGCACCATCGATATCCACACGGCCACCATTGACGCGGTAATGACCCCTCACGGCAAGACCGCACGCCCTGAAATGCTCGCAGCCGAAGCATTGAAGATCATGGAAGACCACAAGATCGGCGCGCTGGTGGTGGTCGATAGCGACGACCACCCGGTTGGCGCCCTGAACATGCACGACTTGCTGCGTGCGGGAGTGATGTAAATGACCAGCGACCTGCTGCAACGCGGCAAACACATCAAGCTGGCGATTTTCGACGTCGACGGCGTGCTGACCGATGGCCGCCTGTACTTCCTCGAAGATGGCAGCGAATTCAAGACATTCAACACCCTCGACGGCCAGGGCATCAAGATGCTGATGGCCGCGGGCGTACAAACCGCCATTATTAGCGGTCGAAAAACCCCGGTTGTGGAACGCCGCGCACAAAACCTGGGGATTCCTCACCTGTATCAAGGCCGCGAGGATAAACTGGTGGTCTTGGACGAGCTTCTTGGCCAACTCAACCTAAGCTATGAGCAGGTCGCCTACTTGGGCGATGACCTGCCAGACTTGCCGGTCATTCGCCGAGTGGGCCTGGGCATGGCCGTTGCCAATGCAGCCGCGTTTGTCCGCGAACACGCCCATGGCATCACCACTGCCCGTGGCGGCGAAGGTGCTGCCCGTGAGTTCTGCGAGCTGATCCTGCGCGCCCAGGGCCGCCTTGAAGCGGCCCACGCCGCCTACTTATAGAGCGTTTTATGCTGAGCAAAAAGATTCGCAACTTCCTGCTATTCGGGGTCATCGCCGCGCTGTTCCTGGCGGTGGGCTACTGGAATATCAGCCCGGAGCGCTTCCTCGACCAGCCTGCTGCGCAGGTAGATGAAGGCGCTATCGACTATTACGCCACCAACGCCTACAGCGTGCAGTTCCTGCCCGACGGCAAGGTGCAGTACGAAATGACGTCGGACAAGGTCGAGCATGTGAAGGCCTCCGAAATCACCTTGCTGACCAACCCGGACCTTAACCTGTACCGCGGCACCGAATTTCCGTGGCACGTCACCAGCAAGCGTGGCGAGGTCAACCCGGACGGTACCGAGGTGGAACTGATCGACTCGGTGCGCGTTGCGCGCACCGACGCAAAGAACCGTGACACGGTGATTACTACCAGTCGCATGACCGTATTCCCGCAGAAGCAATATGCGCAGACCGAGCAAGACGTTAGAATCGACGGCGCTGGCGGTGTATCGACTGGCAAGGGAATGAAAGCGTATTTGAAAGAAAGCAGGATACACCTGCTATCGAACGTAAGAGGACAGTATGAGGCTCGTTAAAACTCTCCCTATTTTGCTCGGCTTGGGCGCAGCACTGGGAAGCGTGAGCGCCTGGGCTCTGCCGAACGATAGCCAGCAGCCGATCCACATTTCTGCTGATGATGCGCAGTTGGATGACAAGCAAGGTGTTGCCACCTATACCGGCGGCGTCATCATCACCCAAGGGTCGATGAAGATCACCGGTAATACCGTGACACTGACGCGCACCCAAGCCGGTGACATCGACGTCGTGACCTCGGTGGGCAACCTGGCTTACTTCGAACAGAAGCAGTCCGCCACCGACACCGGCCCGATGAAGGGCTACGGCAAGACCATCCAGTATCATGCCCAGCAGAATCGTATCGTGCTGATCGACCAGGCCAAGGTGCTCAGTCCAGATGGCAACTCCACGGAAGGTGAAAAAATCACTTATGACACCGTGAAGCAGGTTGCCAACGCCGGCCGCGCCAATGGCACCAAGGTAACTGCGCCACGCCCACGCATCGACATGGTTATCCAGCCGAAGAAGAAGGCCGAGTAATGGCAACCCTGAAAGCCCAGCATCTGGCCAAGGCCTATAAAAGCCGTCAGGTCGTGCGCGACGTCAGCCTGTCGATCGACAGCGGCCAGATCGTCGGCCTGCTCGGCCCCAACGGCGCCGGCAAGACCACCTGCTTCTATATGATCGTCGGCCTGGTCCAGGCGGACCAGGGTCGCGTACTGATCGACGACCTGGATGTCAGCCACCAGCCGATGCACGGCCGCGCCCGTGCCGGTATCGGCTATCTTCCACAAGAAGCGTCGATCTTCCGCAAACTGTCGGTTGCCGACAACATCATGGCGATCCTCGAGACCCGCAAGGAGCTCGACCGCGATGGCCGCCGCAAGGAACTGGAAAGCCTGCTGCAGGAATTCCACATCAACCACATTCGCGACAACCTTGGCATGAGCCTGTCCGGTGGCGAACGTCGTCGCGTGGAAATCGCCCGCGCCCTGGCCACCGCCCCCAAGTTCATCCTGCTGGACGAACCGTTTGCAGGCGTCGACCCGATCTCGGTCGGCGACATCAAGCAGATCATCCATCACCTCAAGGCGAAGGGAATCGGTGTATTGATCACCGACCACAACGTGCGTGAAACCCTCGATATCTGCGAAACCGCTTATATCGTCAACGATGGTCAACTGATCGCCGAAGGTGATTCCGCGACCATCCTGGCCAACGAACTGGTCAAGGAAGTGTACCTGGGTCACGAGTTCCGCCTGTAAAGCCACGCGCAAGAACACGGCGGCGGCAGGTCGTTTGCCCACTGCGCGGGAACCAATGAAGACCTCCGGATTTTTATTGTTACCGCGCTCTAGGCAAAGCCCTCGATATCAGGCATATAATTTGCTTATGTTTGGCGCTCACGCGCCCTGTCGTGGATGGCGCATTGCGCCGGCGAATAAGGTGTTAAGCCCCTGCCATGAAACCATCGCTAGTCCTGAGAATGGGCCAGCAGCTGACGATGACACCGCAGCTGCAACAGGCCATCCGCCTGCTCCAATTGTCGACCCTGGACCTGCAACAGGAAATCCAGGAGGCCCTGGAGTCCAATCCGATGCTCGAACGCCAGGAAGAAGGCGACGACTTCGACAATGCAGACCCATTGGCTGACAACATCGAGCAAAAACCCAATGCCGACGTGCAGGAACCGTCCTATCAGGAAACCGCCCCTACGGTGGACAACCTTGAGGAAGGTGACTGGAACGAACGCATTCCCAACGAGCTCCCGGTAGACACCGCCTGGGAGGACGTCTATCAGACCAGCGCCAGCAGCCTGCCCAGCAACGACGACGACGAGTGGGACTTCACCACCCGCACCTCCGCCGGCGAAAGCCTGCAGAGCCATCTGTTGTGGCAACTGAACCTTGCACCGATGTCGGATACCGACCGCCTGATCGCCGTGACCCTGATCGATTGCATCAATAACCAGGGTTATCTGGACGAGACACTCGAAGAAATTCTTGAGGCGTTTGACCCGGAACTCGACATCGAGCTGGACGAAATCGAAGCCGTCCTTCACCGCATCCAACAATTCGAGCCTGCCGGCATCGGCGCCCGCACCCTTGGCGAATGCCTGCTGCTGCAACTGCGACAGCTGCCCGCTAAAACCCAATGGCTCACTGAAGCACAGCGCCTGGTCACCGACTATATCGACCTGCTGGGCAGCCGCGACTACAGCCAGTTGATGCGCCGCATGAAGCTCAAGGAAGACGACCTGCGCCAAGTGATCGAACTGGTGCAGAGCCTCAACCCGCGCCCTGGCTCACAGATCGAGTCCAGCGAAGCCGAATACGTAGTCCCTGACGTGATCGTGCGCAAGGATAACGAGCGGTGGCTGGTGGAGCTGAACCAAGAGTCGGTGCCACGCCTGCGGGTCAACCCGCAATATGCAGGTTTTGTTCGCCGGGCCGACACCAGCGCCGACAATACCTTCATGCGCAACCAGTTGCAGGAAGCGCGCTGGTTCATCAAGAGCCTGCAAAGCCGCAACGAAACCTTGATGAAAGTTGCTACCCAGATCGTCGAGCATCAGCGCGGCTTTCTGGAGTACGGTGACGAAGCAATGAAGCCGCTGGTTCTGCATGACATCGCCGAAGCGGTAGGCATGCACGAATCAACGATTTCCCGAGTGACCACGCAAAAATTCATGCATACCCCACGTGGCATATATGAGCTGAAATACTTTTTCTCCAGCCATGTAAGCACCTCCGAGGGCGGTGAATGCTCGTCCACGGCAATCCGCGCGATCATCAAAAAACTGGTTGCTGCGGAAAATCAGAAAAAGCCGTTGAGTGACAGCAAGATCGCTGGTTTACTGGAAGCACAAGGCATTCAGGTCGCCCGTCGAACCGTCGCCAAGTACCGCGAATCCCTTGGGATCGCGCCTTCCAGCGAGCGTAAGCGTTTGATGTGACGGGCGGGCCACAGCGTTCCAGTGGCAGGCACTTTTGCCTGTCGCTTTATGCACTGGCAACGAAGGAGAAGCTGTATGCAAGTCAACATCAGTGGACACCAGCTGGAAGTCACCAAACCCCTGCGTGAATACACCGAGAGCAAGCTGAACAAGCTGGCGGGGCATTTTGACAAGATCACCAACGTGCAGGTCATCATGGAGGTCGATAAGCTGAAGCAGAAAATCGAGGCCACCCTGCACGTACCGAATGCCAAGCTCGTCGCCAATGCGGAACATGAAGACATGTACGCGGCGATTGACTCGCTCTACGACAAGCTGGACCGCCAACTCATAAAGCATAAGGAAAAGAATCTGCACCTGATGCAAGGTACAGGTCGTTAACTCCCCCCAATGATCCGACTTGAAACCATCCTGACCCCCGGCCGTTCCCTCGTGAACGTGCCGGGCGGCAGTAAAAAGAAAGCACTCGAACAAATTGCCAACCTGATCGCACGTGAAGTGCCGAGCCTGGAGATGCAAGACGTCTTCGATGCGCTGATCGCCCGTGAAAAACTCGGCTCCACGGGTTTTGGCAACGGCATCGCCATTCCTCACTGCCGCCTCAAGGGCTGCGAAACGCCCGTCAGCGCCCTGCTGCACCTTGAAGCCCCCATTGACTTCGATGCCATCGACGGCGCCCCGGTTGACCTGCTGTTCGTTCTGCTGGTTCCGGAAGCAGCCACCGATGCGCACCTGGAACTGCTCCGGCAGATCGCCAGCATGCTCGACCGCAAGGAAGTGCGCGACAAACTGCGCAGCGCCAGCAGCAACGAGGCGCTGTATCAAGTTGTCCTGGATGAACAGAACGGGCAGTAATCATGCGTTTGATCATCGTCAGCGGCCGCTCTGGCTCGGGTAAAAGTACCGCCCTCAACGTTCTTGAGGACAACGGTTTCTATTGCATAGACAACCTTCCAGCTGGCCTGCTGCCGGAACTGGCGGAACGCGCGCTGATCCATACCGAACTGGCGCAACCCCTGGTCGCCGTCTCGATTGACGCCCGCAACCTGCCTAGCCACCTTGAGCGATTCCCACAATTGCTTGAAGAGGTACGCGCCAAGCACATTCATTGTGATGTGCTGTACCTGGATGCCGACGAAGAGACGCTGCTCAAACGCTTCTCTGAAACCCGTCGCCGCCATCCACTCAGCAGCCCTCACCGTTCTCTGGCCGAAGCCATCGAGGACGAAACCAAGTTGCTGGGTCCGATAATTGACCTCGCCGACCTCAAGATCAACACCACCAGCCTCAACCTGTACCAGTTGCGCGATGCCATCAAGTTGCGCCTGCTGAACCAGCCAGAGCCTGGCACGGCATTTCTCGTCGAGTCGTTCGGCTTCAAGCGTGGCATGCCAGTGGATGCGGACCTGGTGTTCGACGTGCGCTGCTTGCCCAACCCCTACTGGAAACCCGAATTACGCGACCAGTCCGGGCTGGACCAACCTGTGGCGGAGTACCTGGCCGCGCAGCCGGATGTGGAGGAGATGTTCCAGGACATTTCCAGCTACCTGCTTAAATGGCTACCACGCTTTGCCGCGAGCAATCGGGCCTATGTCACCATTGCCATTGGCTGCACTGGCGGCCATCACCGCTCGGTGTACCTGACCGAGCGCCTGGGCCAAGTGCTGCAACAAACCCTCAAGAACGTCCAGGTTCGCCACCGCGACCTTAGCTGAAAGGAACACCTGCGCGATGCCCGCTCTGGAAATTGAAATCATCAACAAATTGGGCCTGCATGCCCGCGCCTCGGCCAAGTTTGTCGGCGTCGCCGGGCAGTTCCCTTGCCAGATCAGGGCCGGGCGCACACCGCAGAGCATGGTCGACGGCAAAAGCATAATGGCGATGATGATGCTGGCGGCCGGCAAGGGCACCAAGATTCATTTGAAGACCGAAGGCGAGCAAGAACAGGAAGCGATGGACGCACTGGTGGCGCTGATCAACAACTTCTTTGATGAGGGTGAGTAAGCTCACCCTTTGAGACAGGCGTGAAGCGGTAACGGCTTCAGCCCAATGCAGTATCCATCGCCATCATCAAGCAAAACCCAACGCACAACCCCAGGCTGGCGAGCTTTTCGTGGCCATTGCGGCGTGATTCCGGGATCACCTCATGCGTCACCACCAACAGCATTGCACCGGCGGCCAGCGCCAGGCCCAAAGGCAACAACACCTCGGCCAGGCTCACCAGCCAAGCGCAGAGCACGGCAAACACCGGCTCCACCAAGCCTGACGCAGCGCCAATCAGGAATGCCTTGGCCCGCGACATCCCTGCCCCAGCCAACACCAACGCAATCACAAGCCCCTCGGGCACGTCCTGCAAGGCAATGCCCATAGCCAGGCTATCGGCGTCCGGCATGCCGCCGCCGGCCGAGACGCCAACCGCCATGCCTTCCGGGATGTTGTGGGCAATGATGGCGAACACAAACAACCAGATGCGCGGCGCAATCACCGGTTTTTCCGGCGTGCCCACCAGCATTTCCGGACTGGTACCGGAGACCTTGCGGTCAACCAGATACAGCCCGAACGCTCCCAACATGATTCCAAAGCTGATCAACCCGCTCGCTCCCCAGGGCGTAAGCCCGAGGCTTTCAGCAGCGGCGATACCCGGCACCACCAGCGAAAAAGCGGTGGCCGCAAGCATTACGCCAGCCCCAAAGCCCAGCAGGGTATCGCTCACGGCCACCGGCATCCGCCGAATCACCAATACAGGAACCGCGCCCAGCGCCGTGCCGAGCGCGCAGATCGCCCCGCCCTGCAATGCGCGCAAGATACGCGGTTCCAGGTCCAGCCAGGCCAGCCCGTGGGCCACCAGCAATGCAGTACCTGCCAGCAGCAGCAGCGAGCCAAGTGCATAACGAAACATTCGCACACTGCCGATCGCCAGTGTTTCAGTGCCCATAGTCGGCCTTAGATCTTGTTATGAAGGTAATTGTCAGGCCAAAGCAGCCTGATAGCGTGCGGCAACTTCTGGCCAGTTGATAACACTGTAGAAGGCATTGATGTATTCCGGGCGGCGGTTCTGATAGCGCAGATAGTAAGCGTGCTCCCAGACGTCCAGGCCGAGGATCGGCGTATTGCCGTTCATCAGCGGGCTGTCTTGGTTGCCACTGCTTTCTACGACCAGAGTCTTTTGCGCAGTCACGCTCAGCCAGGCCCAGCCACTACCGAAGCGGGTCAACGCAGCTTTGGTGAAGGCTTCCTTGAAGCTATCAAAGCCGCCTACCTGCTCATCAATTGCCTTACCCAACGCGCCATCGGGCTTACCGCCACCCTGAGGTGACATGACCGCCCAAAACAGCGAGTGGTTAGCGTGGCCACCACCTTGGTTGATCACCGCAGCGCGTAGCTTTTCCGGCAGTTGCTGCACGCTGGAGACCAGTTTCTCTACCGGCCAGCCGGCGAACTCGGTGCCCTCGACTGCGGCATTGAGGTTATTGATGTAGGTCTGGTGATGCTTGGTGTAGTGAATCTCCATGGTCTGCGCATCGATATGCGGCTCCAGGGCATCGTAGGCGTAAGGCAGGGCAGGCAAGGTGTAAGTCATATCAATGTGCTCCGTATTGAGGAGTGGTCGGGTGCGCCGCAGTACCACTGAGCAGGCGATGGGTGCGCGGGTACTCGCCGTGATCGCTGATAAAATTCAACAGTTCGACGTAGGTCTTGCTGCTCTGGCGCAGTGCCGCCTCCCGCAGTTGCGGGCTCAGGCGCTCATCCTGCATGGTCTGCAGCAAGCGCTGATGAATGGCGCAGAGGTATTCGGCGCTTTCCTCAGGCTGATTCAAGCGCAAGTGCAGATCCGCCAGGTTGTGATGGGAGATGACGCAAGCCGCCACTGCTTCGTCGGCATCCGCCCAGCGTTCGAACAACACTTGGGCCAACGCCAGGGCTTGCAAATAGGCCTCGCGAGCGTCAACCAACTCGCCCTGCATAAAGCAGCGATTGGCCCGTTCGATCGTGCGTTTCCAGTGCTCCATGGTGAGCCTCCAAAGCAGGGTCGGTGATTACACGCCGCCAGCCGTGAGCTTTTCCGGATCCAGCAGGATTTCCAGTTGGCTGCGGGGCAGGTCAGTGTGCTCAAGAGCGACATCAATCACTGGACGACCTTGCTGATAGGCCTTCTTGGCGATTTCGGCCGCCTTTTGGTAACCAATGATCGGGTTGAGTGCCGTGACCAGGATCGGGTTACGCGACAGCGCTTCCTTGAGCTTGGCTTCGTTGACCTTGAAGCTGGCGATAGCTTTGTCTGCCAGCAGCCGGCTCGAGTTGGCCAGCAGTTCAAGACTGCTGAGCAAGTTCTGCGCGATGATCGGCAGCATCACGTTCAGCTCGAAGTTGCCGGATTGGCCCGCAACGGTGATCACCGTGTCATTACCGATGACTTGAGCGGCGACCATCGCGGTTGCCTCGGGGATAACCGGGTTGACCTTGCCCGGCATGATCGAGGAGCCGGGCTGCAAGCCTTCGAGCTCGATCTCACCCAGGCCGGCCAGCGGGCCGGAGTTCATCCAGCGCAGGTCGTTGGCGATTTTCATCAGCGACACGGCGGTGGCTTTCAGTTGGCCGGAGACGGCGACGGCGGTGTCCTGGGAGCCAATCAGCGCAAACAGGTTTTTGCCCGGTGTGAATTTCACGCCGGTCAGGCTGCTGAGTTGCTGACTGAAACGCGCCGCGAATTCCGGATGCGCATTGATCCCCGTGCCCACCGCCGTACCGCCCTGGGCCAGCGCCTGCAGGCTCGGCAGCAAGTCTTGCAGATGACCGATATTGGCTTTGAGTTGCTGCGCCCAGCCGTTGAGTACCTGGCTCATGCGTACCGGCATAGCGTCCATCAGGTGGGTGCGGCCGGTCTTGATGAAAGGGTGGACTTCTTCAGCTTTCTGCTCAATCACCTGCACCAGGTGCAGCAGCGCCGGCAGCGTTTGCTCGTGCAATACCAGCGCGGCGCTGACGTGGATAGTGGTCGGAATGATGTCGTTGCTGCTTTGGCCACAGTTGACATGGTCGTTCGGGTTGACCGCCTCGCCGAGCAAACGGCTGGCCAGGGTTGCAATCACTTCGTTGGCGTTCATGTTGGAGCTGGTGCCGGAGCCGGTCTGGAAGATATCCACCGGAAAGTGCTGCATGAAATCGCCTTGCAGCAAACCCTGGGCGGCGTCGACGATGGCTTTGCCCTGCGCTTCACTGACCTGCTTGAGGTCGACGTTGACCTTGGCAGCTGCGGCCTTGGCGAGGATCAGCGCGCGAATGAATTGCGCCGGCATGCGTTGATGGCTGATCGGAAAATTGTTCACCGCGCGCTGGGTTTGAGCGCCATACAAGGCCTCGGCAGGCACTTGCAGTTCGCCCATGCTGTCGCGTTCGATACGGGTGTTACTCATCGGAGGATCCTTGCACCAGGTCAGAAACAGAAAGGGAAGGCAGCAATTCGCACGTTGCCAATTGCCAGGCAAAGGTCTGCCAGCGCTTGAGGCGGCAGGCGCAGTGGGACAGTTTTTCCAGGTCGCGCAGCGGGCGCCAAGCCTGATCCAGGCAGGTGGAACGCCAATGCCAGGGCAGCGCGATATCACTGGCGGTGTCGATCAACAGGCGAAATGACGTTTCAGCGATCGTCCACGGATGGGTCGCAGTGCAGCACGCCAGGTATCGACCCTCATTGAGGTAATGTTCGATCAGGCGAGGTTCATTGGGATCAAGGCCGCAGCGAATCTGACGACTCATCCAGCGCCAGCTTTCCAGGTACGGATCCTCATGCAGGACAGAACTCATGATCCACACTCACTCGATAATGATATTTATTATTAAATGATATTGAGAATCAAAACAAGAGTGGCCGGTTAATAGCCCTACGCACCGCGCATAAAAAAAGACGCGCCATCTGTAGGATGGCGCGCCTTTTCGGACAACGGTTGCCGCGTTAGCTGCCCGCGACGGTCATCCGCTCGATCAATACCGAGCCCGTGCGAATGTTGCTGCGCAGCTCCAGATCGTTACCCACCGCAATGATCTGCTTGAACATATCGCGCATATTGCCGGCGATGGTCACTTCCTGGACCGCGAATTGAATCTCGCCGTTTTCCACCCAGAAACCCGCTGCGCCACGGGAGTAATCCCCAGTGACCATGTTGAGGCCATGCCCCATCAACTCGGTCACCAACAGGCCACGCCCCATACGCCGCAGCAGCGCTGCCTGGTCTTCATCGCCATGGGTCACGAACAGGTTATGCACACCACCGGAGTTGGCGGTGCTTGGCAGGCCGAGTTTACGGCCGGAGTAAGTGCCCAGTACGTAGGACACCAACTCACCTTTCTCGACGAAAGGCTTGGCATAGGTGGCGAGGCCATCACCGTCGAATGCCGAGCTGCCCATGGCGCGCATCAAGTGCGGGCGCTCATCGATGGTCAGCCACTCGGGAAATAGCTGCTGGCCGATAGCGCCTTCGAGGAACGAAGATTTGCGATACAGGTTGCCACCGGAAATCGCCCCCAAGAAACTGCCGAACAGGCCACCGGCCAGCTCCGCCGAAAACAGCACAGGCACTTCACAGGTCGGCACGGGGCGCGCGCCCAAGCGGCTCGCGGCACGCTCTGCCGCACGTTGGCCAATACTGACGGGGTCGGCCAGCAATTCACCTTGGCGGCTCACGTCGTACCAGTAATCGCGCTGCATCTGGCCATTGGCCTCGGCGATCATCACGCAGCTCAGGCTATGGCGAGTGGACGCATAACCGCCGATGAATCCATGGCTGTTACCGTATACACGGCAACCCTGGTGAGTGCTCAACGTGGTGCCATCGGCGTTCTTTATGCGGGCATCAGCGTCGAATGCCGCCGCCTCGCAAGTCAGCGCCAGTTCAATGGCCCGCTCAGGTGTGATGTCCCAGGCATGGAACAGATCGAAATCCTTCAAGTCCTTGGCCATCAGCGCCTTGTCGGCTAGGCCCGAACTTTCATCTTCGGAGGTGTGCTTGGCAATCGCCAACGCAGCGGCAACCGTCTCGCGGATCGCGTCCGGCCCACTGGCGGAGGTACTGGCCGAGCCTTTGCGCTGCCCCGAGTACAAGGTGATGCCAAATCCCTGGTCGCGGTTGAATTCGACGGTTTCCACTTCCCGCTGACGCACCGACGTCGACAGCCCCTGTTCCAACGAAACCGCCACCTCACAGGCGCTGGCCCCCTGGCGCTTGGCTTCGGCAAGAATCTGCTCGACTTGTTCCTGAAGTGCCGGTAACGCTTGTGGACCGACGCTTTGGGCTGCACTCATGGTTTTCTCCACTCAAATTCTGCTTTCGGTTAAGGCCATCGAGCGACCGGGCCGGACAAGCGGCCCCCGACTGGTTATCATGGCGGCGTTTCTTTGCGGACTGCCACCATGGTTGATTCTTACGACGACTCCCTCGATGGGGAGAAAAGCAAAACCCAAGTCAAACGCGAGCTGCATGCTCTGGTTGATCTTGGCGAGCGCCTTACAACGCTCAAGAAAGATTTGATTGCAAAACTGCCACTGACCGACGAAATGCGCCGGGCGCTGGCGGACGCACCCAAACACACCGCGAATATCGCGCGCAAACGGCACATCATGTTTATCGGCAAGTTGATGCGCGATCAGGACACTGACGCCATTCTGGCCTTGCTCGATCAAACCGATGCCTCCACTCGCCAGTACAACGAACGCTTCCACAACCTGGAACGTTGGCGTGACCGCCTGATTTCGGGCGATGACGCGGTGCTGGAGAAATTCGTACTGGACTACCCGAACGCGGACCGCCAACAACTGCGCTCCCTGATCCGTCAGGCCCAGCACGAGCAGGCGCATAACAAGGCGCCCGCCACCAGCCGTAAAATCTTCAAGTACATCCGTGAGCTGGACGAGACTCAACGCGGCCTGCGTTGATGCCCTTCCCCGGGTGGCGGTCTTCGCCACCCGAAGCTCCACCCCTTACGACCCCGTGCCACCCACGGTGATCGCATCGATTTTCAGCGTTGGCTGGCCGACACCCACCGGCACCGACTGTCCATCTTTCCCACATGTGCCCACGCCGCTGTCCAGCGACAGGTCGTTACCGACCATCGACACCTTGCTCATGGCTTCCGGTCCGTTACCGATCAACGTCGCGCCTTTGACCGGCGCGGTAATCTTGCCGTCTTCGATCAAGTAGGCCTCGCTGGTGGAGAACACGAACTTGCCACTGGTGATATCCACCTGGCCGCCGCCGAGGTTGGCGCAGTAGATCCCGCGCTTTACCGAGGCAATGATCTCCGCCGGGTCGCTTTCGCCACCGAGCATGTAGGTATTCGTCATGCGCGGCATCGGCAGGTGCGCATAGGACTCGCGACGGCCGTTACCGGTACGCGCCACGCCCATCAGGCGGGCATTGAGCTTGTCTTGCATGTAGCCCTTGAGCACACCGTTTTCAATCAGGGTGGTGCATTCGGTGGGGGTGCCTTCGTCATCGACGCTCAGCGAACCCCGGCGACCGGCCAGGGTGCCGTCATCGACGATGGTGCACAGCTTGGATGCAACCATTTCGCCCATGCGCCCGCTGTAGGCAGAGCTGCCCTTGCGGTTGAAGTCGCCTTCCAGGCCATGGCCCACGGCTTCATGAAGCAGAACGCCGGACCAACCCGACCCCAGCACCACCGGCAAGGTACCGGCCGGCGCGGGAATGGCTTCCAGGTTCACCAGCGCTTGGCGCAGGGCTTCACGGGCATAGCCCATGGCACGGTCGTCAGCGAGGAAGTAACGGTAGTCCGTACGCCCGCCGCCGCCGTGGCCCCCGCGCTCGCGGCGGCCGTTTTGCTCGACGATCACGCTGACATTGAACCGCACCAACGGCCGCACATCCGCCGCCAGGCCACCGTCGGTAGATGCCACGAGGATTCGCTCCCAGACACCGGCCATGCTCACGGTGACCTGCTGGATGCGCGGGTCCAGTGCACGGGTGGCCGCGTCGATACGCTTGAGCAGCTCAACTTTTTCCGCACGGCTGATCACTTCCAGGGGGTTGTCCGGCGCGTACAACTGGGCCACATCCTGGGTGCTGAACGCTTGTACCGTGCCGTTCTGGCCGGCACGGGAAATCGAGCGTGCCGCGCGAGCGGCGAGGCCCAAGGCTTCCAGAGTGATTGCGTTGCTGTAGGCAAACCCGGTTTTTTCGCCGGATTGCGCACGCACGCCGACGCCCTGATCGAGATTGAAGCTGCCTTCCTTGACGATGCCATCTTCCAGCGCCCAGGACTCGGAAATCTGCCCCTGGAAATACAGGTCGGCGGCATCGATGCCTGGCCCGGCGAGATCGCCCAGCACGGTTTGCAAGCTTTCGATGGTCACGCCACCGGGTGCCAGGAGGTGTTCACTGACTGAGGACAACAACTCGCTCATAGGTTTGGCCTTAAATTCATCGTTCCGAAGCAGGTCGCTGTGCGCCCTGCGAGAAAAAGCGCCGATGGTTGACCACCGGCATGCGCGCCCGTATCGACGCCTGTTCACTGCTATCGCGCTCGGCCAGTAACACCGCTTCGCCTTGATCCTGTTGTGCCAGCACCCGCCCCCAGGGGTCGACAATCGCCGCATGTCCGTAGGTTTCGCGCGGCCCCGGATGTACACCGCCTTGGGCGGCTGCCAGCACATAGCACTGCGTCTCGATGGCGCGTGCACGTACCAGCACCTCCCAGTGCGCGGCACCGGTCACTGCGGTAAAGGCCGAGGGCGCGGTAATCAATTCAGCCCCCGCCGCACGCAACTCACTGTACAACTCCGGGAAGCGCAGGTCGTAGCACACCGTCAAGCCCAGGCGGCCGACCGGCGTATCCGCTACCACCACATTGCTTCCAAAAGCATAGTCATCGGACTCACGATAGCGACCTCGCGCGTCCGCCACATCGACATCAAACAAATGCAGTTTGTCATAGCGGGCGACGATTTCGCCGCGATCATCGATCAGCAACGAGCAGGCATTGGACTTGCCGTTTGGATGATCCTTGGGGGGCAACGGCAATGTGCCGGCCACGATCCATAACGTGAGGTCGCGGGCAGCCTGTTTCAACCACGGGAGAATCGGGCCTTCGCCCAGCGCCTCGGCACGGCCGATGTCCGCCACGTCGCGCCGCCCCATAGCGGCGAAGTTTTCCGGCAACACCGCAAGCCTCGCACCGCCCGCCGCCGCTTGCTCCAGCAAACGCCGAGCCTGGGCCAGGTTGGCCAGCACATCGCTGTGGCTGACCATTTGAATTACCGCAAAGGACATGGGCCGACACTCCGTAATAGGCTTGTGGCCATGCTACTCCACAGGCCCTCAGTTTGGTTTTTCAAATGGCTTGTCGAACGTGATTTTCGGATCCTTCCAAGGCCCTTCCACCTTGTATTGCACGCTGGCAAAGCGCGAAACACGGTCGCCGATCAACTTGTCGATCAGGAACAACGCGCCGCCAATGGCCGGTGCGCCGACGATCAGCGCAGCGATCGGCAAGTTGTTGGTCACAGGCAATGTCACCAACAATTTGGCATTCACACGGTCGGCCACCAGGTCCAACGTACCGTTCAACTCCAGGTTGCTCGAAGGCCCGGTCAGCGTGATCGGCTCGCGGGTGACAAACACACCATCGCTTGCCGCCAGCAGGCCTTTGACCCGGTCGTAGCTCAAGCCCTTGCCGAGCAGGTCGGAGAAATCCAGCCGCAGGCGGCGCCCGATGGAGTTGAAGTTGAGCAGGCCGAACACCCGCAACGCCTGGGCGCCACCTTCCACTTCAACAAACTGGCCTTTACGGAAGGCTGCATCCAGGCTGCCGGAGAAGCGCTTTGGCCCGACCCAGGCCGGTGAACCCGGCCAACGGCCGTCCACATCCAGATGGAAATCCTCGCTGGTGACCGTGGGCGCGTACCCCCACCCCTTGAGCACATCGGCGATGTTCTTGCCGTCCAGGCGGCCTTTGTACCAGCTGCTGCTGCTCCCCGGGGCACCTTCCCATCCACCGGCGCCCTTGAGCTGCATGCCCTTCAGGCCCAAGTCCAGGTCGCTGAAGGCCAGGCCTTTTGTGGTTGGGCGGATTTTCAGCGACCAGGCGCCCACCAGGTCCGGGCCCTGGAATAACTGCGCAATGGCGATATCCAGCGCAGGGATGTCCTTGGGATCGATACTGGCCAACGGGTCCGGTGCGTTTTCATCAGCCTGCACCGTCGGGTCCACCGCCGGCAATTTTACGTATTGCAGGTTGACCCCTATCGGCGCGGCCTTGCTGTCCGGCAAGTTCACGCTGCCCTTGGCCTGCTGGCTGTCGAACTGCAGGCCCCAGGCAGCGGGCTTTCGGTCCAACTGCAGATTGACTTGATCGAACTGGGTGCCCAACCCGGTGAGCTTGCCGATCTTGAAGTCCGCGCCGCTCAACAGTTGCTTGGCACTGCCGCCCGGGTCGTTGCCGGCATACTGGTTGACCAGCTTCCTCCACGGATCGATATCCAACTCCGAGAGCACACCACGAATGCGCAGGCCCTTGGCAGCGGGCAGCACGGCATCGCCATCGCCGAGGAACAACTCGCCACGGCCGTCATTGAATTTGTCCGGCGGCGCAGCGAAGGTGAAGTTGGCCAGCTCGCCGTAGTCAAACCAGTAGCGACGCTCGGCGCCCTGCAAGGTCATGCGAAATACGCTGTCACGCCCCTGGCTGGCCGGCATGCCGAACGGCGCCGGCAAGTCCACCGCAACGCCCTTGAGGTTGGAACTGACCATCAGTTGGCTGTCGGCGCCATCCAGGTTCAGTTGCAACTGATACGGAATATCGCCGGACACTGGCAACGGCTGGCTGATTTTCAGCCAATCCGTCAGCCGCTTGACCGTCACCTGCCCCCTCGCCGCGACACGGGTGCTGATATTGCCCGGTTTGCCATCGGCAAAGATTTGCGCGGTGATCGGCCGGTCAAACGCCTGGGCCGTGATTTTCTCGCCACTCAGGCCCTTGGCGCTGTCGAAGCGGAAACTGCCCTTGAGCTGGGTCAGGTCCAGAGGCGGCTCCGCCAATTGCAGACGCGCCTTGTCGGTTTGGAAATCCACCACGATCTTGGGCTCGATGCCTTTGACCAGCGGAACGTCCAGGTCCAGCTTGCCTTGCAGGTCGCCTTCGCCTTTCCAGCCGGCAAAGGTAGAAGCAGTGCCAATCGGCGCTTCCTGAAGGATCTTCAGGCCGTCACCCAGGCCACCGGCAAAACCACCGGTAAGCAGCAGATGACTTTCCTTGCCGGACGGTGCGTGGGGAATATTGACGTAGACATCGTTGACCTTGGTATCCAGCAACTGGCCCTTGCTGGCCAGGATGCGCACGCCGGTCTCTTCGACAAACACCTCACCCTTGACCTTGCTCACATGAGGCCAACCCGGCTGGAACGCCAACTCGGCGTCATGCACCTTGAAGAACAGGCTGATATTGCGCGCAGCCGGCAGTGCATCGTGGTTCAGCGAGCCTTGGTACTGGAAGAAGCCTTGATCCACCGCGCCCTTGAGAATCGCCGTGCGCAGCCATTCATCCAACGCTGGGCTCAGCACGGCAGGCAGGTACTTGGACGTGAAACGCCCATCGCCGTCGACCATCCCGACCCGCAGGTCCATATAGTCTTCCTGGCTGTGGTCGAAATGCAGGCGAATCAGGAAGTCAGCAGCGATCTTGCCCTCTTCCCCCAGCACTTTGATATACGGGGCGATCAGGGTGAAGCCTTGTTTATCCAGCTTCCAGGTCAGGCGCGCATTGGCCTGAAGGTATTGCCAGGGCTTGGCGAAGATTGGATCGAGGTGCAGGGAAAAATCCTTGCTGTCCATGCGCAACTCGCCACCGCCCAGGTCGCCGCTGATACTGCCGGACACGTTTCGCGCGGCCGGTGCGCCGAAGTAGGCGTCAAACCCGACCCGCTCCAGGTTGGCGGCAAAACTGACTTTTTGATCGGTCGTGTCCTGAGGACGCAAAGCCACCAGCACATTGCGCAGCAGGCCGGTGGCCTTCAGATGCTCGACAGTCTTGGCGAAACCTTCCGGCAAGGGCGCCAGGGCATTGAGCAACGGCGTGATAGGGGTCAGGTCGAGGCGGTCTGCCTGCAGCTTCCAGACTTCCTGATCCTTGTCGGTCGCCAGGGTCTGCTGCACTTGCAGGCGCGACTCCCAGCGGGTCTCGCCCAAGTTCATCGCCAGCGAATCAAACAGTACCTTCAGGCCGGTATCACTGCGTTGCAGGTAAGCCGTGAGGGCTAGGTTTTCGATATGCACCGGCTTGCGCTCGGCGTAGCGGCCCTTCACCTGTGGCGAGTTGAGGCGCACTACCGCGCTTTGCACAGTGCCTTTGCCCCAGCTCAGCCAGAATTCACCGCCGGCCTTGAACTGCGTGAGTGTCCACTGCTGGGTCAGCCTGGCCGGAATCCACTTGGCCCAGTCGCTTTGCGGCAGGCTGAGATAAGCCTGGACCTCGGCGTCCTTCCATTGGCTGGCGCGAATGCGACTGCGCAGGCTCAGCGCCAGAGGCTGGCCATCCGGCAGGGTCAGGCGTGCGTCCAGCCGTTGCCGGGTGATGCCAGTGTGCAGGCTCAGGCCCACGTAGGTCAGGGTGACCGGTGCCTGGTCGAACGGTTGCAAGGTGACCTGGCTGTCGAGCAAGGACACGCGCTTGACCATCTGCATGCGCTTGAGCAACTGCTCAGGGTCCAGCGGCTGATCGTCCTGCACCGGCAGGCCCTGAAGCGCCCAATGGCCGTCCTTGTCTTCCTTGGCACTCAGTTGCAGGCCACTGACCTGCAGGTGCGCCAGGCGCACTTCACGCGCCACCAGGCTGTCCCAGATGGCCGGAACCACTTCGACCTGATCCAGGCGCAAGGCACTGCTGCCCTCGCCAACCATTACGTCATGAGCCAGCAACACCGGAGCGAAACCGCTCCAACGCCCTTCGAGACTACCGATGTGCAGCGGCATGCCCACCGCTGCCTGGGCCTTGGCTTCGACTTCGGCGCGGTATTCGGCAACCAGCGGTGTCAACTCGCGACCCAGGCTCACATACACCGCCGCCAACACCAGCAGCAACGCGCAAAGGCCCAGGCCCCAACGGGTCAAGGCGGCAAAAAAGCGTATCAGACGCTCCATGTCAGGCGACCCTCAAGGCAGTAGGCGGACGGCAGATCAAGGCCTGCCGCGCTCGAAGAAAGAAAGCGAATGGGGATCAGAGCAGCACCACGTCGTATTGTTCCTGGGAATACATGGTTTCAACCTGGAAACGGATTGTGCGTCCGATAAAACCCTCCAGCTCGGCAACGTTACCGGACTCTTCGTCCAGCAGGCGGTCGACCACTTTCTGGTTGGCCAGCACTCTATAACCTTCGGCCTGATAGGCTCGTGCCTCTCGCAGGATTTCCCGGAAAATCTCGTAGCAAACCGTTTCCGGGGTCTTCAACTTACCGCGGCCCTGGCAACTGCTGCACGGTTCGCACAGCACCTGTTCCAGGCTTTCGCGGGTGCGCTTGCGGGTCATCTGCACAAGGCCCAGCTCGGTAATGCCGATGATGTTGGTCTTGGCGTGATCGCGCTCCAGCTGTTTCTCCAGGGTACGCAGCACTTGGCGCTGGTGCTCTTGGTCTTCCATGTCGATGAAGTCGATGATGATGATGCCGCCCAGGTTGCGCAGGCGCAGTTGGCGCGCGATCGCGGTCGCCGCTTCGAGGTTGGTCTTGAAGATGGTCTCTTCGAGGTTGCGATGACCCACGAAAGCGCCCGTGTTGACGTCGATGGTGGTCATGGCTTCCGCCGGGTCCACCACCAGGTAGCCGCCGGACTTGAGTGGCACCTTGCGCTCCAGGGCTTTCTGGATTTCGTCTTCGACGCCGTACAGGTCGAAGATCGGCCGCTCGCCAGGGTAGTGCTCCAGGCGGTCGGCAATTTCCGGCATCAGTTCGGCAACAAATTGCGTGGTGCGCTGGAAGGTTTCCCGCGAATCGATGCGAATTTTCTCGATCTTGGGGCTGACCAGGTCGCGCAGCGTGCGCAGTGCCAGGCCCAGGTCTTCATAGATGACACTTGGCGCGCCGATGGTCTTGATCTGTGCGCCGATCTGGTCCCACAGGCGCCGCAGGTAGCGGATGTCCATCAGGATCTCGTCCGCGCCCGCGCCTTCAGCGGCAGTACGCAGGATAAAACCACCAGCCTCTTTGATGCCTTCGGCCGCCACGCAGTCGCTGACCACCTTTTTCAGGCGCTCACGCTCACCTTCATCTTCGATTTTCAGGGAAATGCCAACGTGGGCGGTGCGCGGCATATACACCAGGTAGCGCGACGGAATCGACAGCTGGGTGGTCAGGCGTGCGCCCTTGGAGCCGATGGGGTCCTTGGTGACTTGCACCACCAGGCTCTGTCCTTCATGCACCAGGGCGCTGATGCTTTCTACCGCTGGGCCTTCACGCAGGGAAATTTCCGAGGCATGAATGAACGCGGCACGGTCCAGGCCGATATCGACGAATGCCGCCTGCATGCCCGGCAACACCCGCACGACCTTGCCTTTATAGATATTGCCGACGATCCCGCGCTTTTGGGTGCGCTCGACGTGCACTTCTTGCAGAACACCGTTCTCTACCACCGCCACGCGCGATTCCATCGGCGTGATATTGATCAGAATCTCTTCACTCATGGCTGGGTCTCGTTCAGGCGTTTTCACAATAGTGACCGGTCGCTTAAGGCTGGGCGCTGGGGTAGTAAGTTCAGCGCGCGGTAAGGTTTTGCCAACAGGGTATGCCGAATTGAGCAAGCAGTTGCGCGGTTTCGCACACTGGCAGGCCTACAACCGCGGAATAGCTGCCGTTGAGCCCGGCCACAAACACCGAGCCAAGCCCTTGAATAGCATAGCCGCCCGCCTTGTCCTGGGGTTCGCCACTGTGCCAGTAGGCTGTCGCTTGTTCGACAGTAATCCCGCAAAACCGTACACGACTGCTTACACATTGGGTTTCACAGCGCAAGCCATCGGTGAGCGCGATGGCGGTGAGCACTTCGTGCTCGCGTCCCGCCAAGGCCATCAACATCGCCAGGGCATCAGCTTGGTCTACCGGTTTGCCAAGGATCTGGCCGTCCACGATCACCGCCGTATCGGCACCCAACACACAGGCGCCCGATGCATGTTCAAGCGCGGCAAATCCCGCCGCCGCCTTGCCGCGCGCAAGGCGCTCGACGTAGGCAACAGCCGGTTCGTTGGTAAGAGGAGTTTCATCGATAGCAGCGCTGACCACGGTGAAAGGCACACCGATCTGGGTCAGCAGTTCACGTCGTCTTGGGGAGCCCGAGGCCAGATAAAGCGAATTCATTGCAGACTCTCCCTGTGGGGTTCGATAACCAGGCAGAGCCTCGCAATCCATTCAATTGATCTTATAGCGACGACGTAACCCACGCAGGCCAAAACTGATCCAAGGCCACAGCAGCGCACTGACCAAGGCCGGCAACACCAGCGCCAGGGTAGGCTGGCGGTTGCCGGTCAGGGCGCTGAGCCACAGTTGCACCAACTGCGCCAGGCCGAAGATCACCAGGATCACCAGGCACTGCTGCCACATCGGGAACATGCGCAGACGCTGCTGCAGCGACAGCACCAGGAAGGTGATCAGTGTCAGGATCAACGCGTTCTGGCCCAGCAAGGTGCCATACAGCACATCTTCCGCCAACCCCAGGAACATGGCCGTGACCATGCCCACTTTATGCGGCAGGTTCAGTGACCAGAAGGCCAGCAACAATGCCAGCCAGAGCGGGCGCAGGATTTCCATGAATTGCGGCAACGGCGAAACGCTGAGCAGCAAGCCGATGGCAAACGTCAACCAGACAATCCAGCCATTGCGCGAATGAGTACCGGCCATTATTCCTCCCTCTGCCGCGTGGTGGCTGGCGCTGCGGCTGGTGGCTTGGCAGCGGGCGTCGTGGTGGCGGGTGGTTTCGCCGCTGTCGGTTTCACCGCAGTCGCACTATGGACCGCAGGCTTGGCCGGCGTGGCCACCGGCGCTGCCACGGCTGGCGTTGCCGCCGGAACAACGGGCGTCGCCGGTGCAGGCTTGGGCACCGTCGCAGGAATCATCGGTGCCGTGCCGTTCTTCTGGTCTTCCGCTTCCTGGGCCTGGGCGGCGTCGTTGGCGCGCTCTTCGGGGGTGCGGTTGTCGCTGAACACCAGCAGCAGGTAGCGGCTGCGGTTCAAGGCGGCAGTGGGCACGGCGCGCACAATAGCGAAGGGCTGGCCGGAATCGTGGATCACCTCCTTGACCGTCGCCACCGGGTAACCCGCCGGGAACCGCTGACCGAGGCCGGAGCTGACCAGCAGGTCGCCTTCCTTGATGTCAGCGGTGTCGGCGACGTGACGCAATTCCAGGCGCTCTGGGTTGCCGGTGCCGCTGGCAATCGCGCGCAAGCCGTTACGATTCACCTGCACTGGAATGCTGTGGGTCGTGTCCGTCAGCAACAGTACACGCGAGGTGTAGGGCATCAGCTCTACGACCTGGCCCATCAGGCCACGGGCATCCAGCACGGGCTGACCGAGAACCACACCGTCGCGCTCACCCTTGTTGATGATGATGCGATGGGTGAAGGGGTTCGGATCCATGCCGATCAACTCGGCCACTTCGACCTTTTCGTTGACCAGTGCCGAAGAATTGAGCAACTCGCGCAGCCGAACGTTCTGCTCAGTGAGGGCCGCAAGCTTTTGCATGCGCCCCTGCAGCAGCAGGTTTTCGGTCTTGAGTTTTTCGTTTTCGGCGACGAGCTCGGTGCGGCTGCCGAATTGGCTGGCCACGCCTTGGTAGAGACGTTGCGGCAGGTCTGTGATCCAGTAAGTCTGCATCAGCACCAGCGACATCTGGCTACGCACTGGCTTGAGCAGTGAGAAGCGGGCATCGACCACCATCAGCGCGACCGAAAGCACGACCAGCACCAATAAGCGCACGCCCAGTGAGGGGCCTTTGGCGAAAAGCGGTTTAATAAGCCGCTCCTCCCAGGCAAATGTTCTCTTTATTCATACGGCATCTAACCGGCCTGGATGCAGATCGAAGAGGATAAACGCCAACAGGCAGCACTGCAAAGTGCTGCCTGCGGGCAAAACATGGCGCAACCAACGATCTTATTCGCTGGAGAGCAGGTCCATGGTGTGTTTATCCATCATTTCCAATGCACGACCACCGCCACGCGCAACGCAGGTCAGCGGGTCTTCGGCGACGATCACCGGCAGACCGGTTTCCTGGGCCAGCAACTTGTCGAGGTCGCGCAGCAAGGCGCCACCGCCGGTCAGTACCAGGCCACGCTCGGCGATATCGGAAGCCAGCTCCGGCGGCGATTGCTCCAGGGCGCTTTTCACAGCCTGAACGATGGTGGCCAGGGACTCTTGCAGAGCTTCCAGCACTTCATTGGAGTTCAGGGTGAAGGCACGTGGAACGCCTTCGGCCAGGTTGCGACCGCGAACATCGACTTCGCGAACTTCGCCGCCCGGGTAAGCGGTACCGATTTCCTGCTTGATGCGCTCGGCGGTGGATTCGCCGATCAGGCTGCCGTAGTTACGACGTACATAAGTGATGATCGCTTCGTCGAAACGGTCGCCGCCTACGCGCACGGATTCGGCATACACCACACCGTTCAGGGAAATCAGGGCGATCTCGGTAGTACCACCACCGATATCCACCACCATCGAACCGCGAGCTTCTTCAACCGGCAGGCCGGCACCGATCGCAGCAGCCATTGGCTCTTCGATCAGGAACACTTCACGGGCACCGGCGCCGAGGGCCGATTCACGGATGGCACGACGCTCCACCTGGGTGGATTTGCATGGAACGCAGATCAGCACACGAGGGCTGGGCTGCAGGAAACTGTTTTCGTGAACCTTGTTGATGAAGTACTGCAGCATCTTCTCGCAGACACTGAAGTCGGCGATCACGCCGTCTTTCATCGGACGAATGGCAGCAATGTTGCCTGGTGTACGGCCGAGCATGCGCTTGGCCTCGGTGCCAACGGCAACGACACTTTTCTGATTACCGTGGGTCCGAATGGCCACAACCGATGGCTCATTCAGAACGATACCGCGCTCGCGCACGTAAATAAGGGTGTTGGCAGTGCCCAGGTCAATGGAAAGATCGCTGGAAAACATGCCACGCAGTTTCTTGAACATGGGGAAAGGACCCTAGGCAACGCGTGGGTAAAAAAGTGCGGCAAACTCTAACAACGACAGGGATTTTGGGCAAGGCGCCAATGTGCTAAATTGGCCGACTTTCTGTGCACCAACCCCCACAATCGCGGCCATATGACCGTAGAAATGCGGTAGTGTTCCGACAATCTAACACACGGACAGCCTCCGTTCTGTTTTCCACTGGAGATTCCCATGGCGCTTGAACGCTCCGACGTGGAAAAAATCGCGCATCTGGCCTCGCTTGGCCTCAATGACGCCGATCTTCCACAGACCACCGCAGCCCTGAACAGCATTCTCGGGCTGGTTGACCAAATGCAGGCCGTGAATACCGACGGCATCGAGCCTCTGGCGCACCCGCTGGAAGCCAGCCAGCGCCTGCGTGCAGACGTCGTGACCGAGCGCAATAATCGCGAGGCCTACCAGTCCATCGCACCAGCGGTCGAAAACGGCCTGTACCTGGTTCCGAAAGTCATCGACTAAAGGGAAAGAGCCTTTCATGCATCACATGACTCTGGCCGAGATCGCCCGCGGTCTCGCCGACAAAAAGTTTTCGTCCGAAGAGCTGACCAAGACCCTGCTGGCGCGTATCGCCGAGCTGGATCCCAAGGTCAACAGCTTCATCAGCCTCACCGAAGAGCTGGCCCTGAGCCAGGCCAAGGCCGCCGACGCACGTCGCGCCAACGGTGAAAACGGCGCACTGCTGGGCGCGCCAATCGCCCACAAAGACCTGTTCTGCACCCAGGGCGTACGCACCAGCTGCGGCTCGAAGATGCTCGACAACTTTAAAGCGCCCTACGACGCGACCGTAGTGTCCAAGCTGGCTGCCGCCGGGGCCGTGACCCTGGGCAAGACCAACATGGACGAATTCGCCATGGGCTCGGCCAACGAGTCGAGCTACTACGGCGCAGTGAAAAACCCGTGGAACCTCGAACACGTGCCGGGCGGTTCGTCCGGTGGTTCGGCTGCCGCGGTTGCCGCGCGCTTCCTGCCAGCCGCCACGGCCACCGACACCGGTGGTTCCATCCGCCAGCCTGCTGCGTTCACCAACCTCACCGGTTTGAAGCCGACTTACGGTCGCGTTTCCCGCTGGGGCATGATCGCCTACGCGTCCAGCCTCGATCAGGGCGGCCCCTTGGCCCGCACCGCTGAGGACTGCGCGATTTTGTTACAAGGCATGGCAGGATTCGATCCGCAGGACTCCACCAGCATCGACGAGCCCGTGCCAGACTACAGCGCCAGCCTGAACACCTCGCTCAAAGGCCTGCGCATCGGCGTGCCGAAGGAATACTTCAGCACCGGCCTCGACCCGCGCATCGCCGAATTGGTGCACAACAGCGTCAAGACGCTGGAAAGCCTGGGCGCCGTGATCAAGGAAGTCAGCCTGCCGAACAACCAGCACGCGATTCCTGCGTACTACGTGATCGCGCCAGCAGAAGCCTCCTCCAACCTGTCGCGTTTCGACGGCGTGCGTTTCGGCTATCGCTGCGAAAACCCGAAAGACCTCACCGACCTGTACAAACGCTCCCGTGGCGAAGGCTTCGGTGCCGAAGTACAACGCCGGATCATGGTCGGCGCCTACGCCCTGTCGGCCGGTTACTACGATGCTTACTACCTCAAGGCGCAGAAAATCCGTCGCCTGATCAAGAACGACTTCATGGCTGCCTTTGAAGAAGTCGATGTGATCCTCGGCCCAACCACGCCGAACCCGGCCTGGAAGATCGGCGCCAAGACCGGCGACCCGATCGCCGAGTACCTGGAAGACTTCTACACCATCACCGCCAACCTCGCGGGCTTGCCAGGCTTGTCCATGCCTGCCGGTTTCGTCGATGGCCTGCCGGTGGGCGTGCAACTGCTCGCGCCGTATTTCCAGGAAGGCCGCCTGCTCAATGTGGCGCACCAGTACCAGTTGAACACCGACTGGCACACTCGCACCCCTACCGGCTTCTGAGGAGAACACTATGCAATGGGAAGTTGTGATCGGGCTGGAGATTCATACCCAGCTCGCCACCCAATCGAAGATTTTCTCCGGTAGCGCCACCACGTTTGGCTCCGAGCCCAACACCCAGGCCAGCCTGGTCGACCTGGGCATGCCCGGCGTATTGCCGGTGCTGAACCAGGAAGCGGTGCGCATGGCGGTGATGTTCGGCCTGGCGATTGACGCCGAGATCGGCCAGCACAACGTGTTCGCGCGCAAGAACTACTTCTACCCGGACCTGCCCAAGGGCTACCAGATCAGCCAGATGGAATTGCCGATCGTCGGCAAGGGCTACCTGGACATCCCGCTGGAAGACGGCACCATCAAACGTGTCGGCGTGACCCGCGCCCACCTGGAAGAAGACGCAGGCAAGAGCCTGCATGAAGAGTTCAACGGCGCCACCGGTATCGACCTGAACCGCGCCGGCACGCCGCTGCTGGAGATCGTGTCCGAGCCGGACATGCGCAGCGCCAAGGAAGCCGTGGCCTACGTCAAGACCATCCACGCGCTGGTGCGCTACCTGGGCATCTGCGACGGCAACATGGCCGAAGGCTCGCTGCGTTGCGACTGCAACGTATCCGTGCGGCCAAAAGGCCAGACCGAATACGGCACCCGCTGCGAGATCAAGAACGTCAACTCGTTCCGCTTCATCGAGAAGGCGATCAACACCGAAGTGCGTCGCCAGATCGAACTGATCGAAGACGGCGGCAAGGTTATCCAGCAAACCCGCCTGTACGACCCGAACAAAGACGAAACCCGCGCCATGCGCAGCAAAGAGGAAGCCAACGACTACCGTTACTTCCCTGATCCAGACCTGCTGCCGGTGGTCATCGAAGACTCGTTCCTGGATGACATCCGCGCCACCCTGCCGGAATTGCCGCCGCAAAAACGCGAGCGTTTCCAGGAGCAGTTCGGCCTGTCGGTCTACGATGCCAGCGTATTGGCCTCCAGCCGCGAGCAAGCCGACTACTTCGAAAAAGTCGTGAGCATTGCCGGCGACGCCAAGCTGGCGGCCAACTGGGTGATGGTTGAGCTGGGCAGCCTGCTGAACAAGCAGGGCCTGGAAATCGACGAGGCACCGGTCACCGCCGAGCAACTGGGCGGCATGCTGCTGCGCATCAAGGACAACACCATCTCCGGCAAAATCGCCAAGACCGTGTTTGAAGCGATGGCTGCAGGCGAAGGCGGTGCTGACGAGATCATCGAGAAACGTGGTCTCAAGCAAGTCACCGACAGCGGCGCGATTTCGGCCGTACTCGATGAAATGCTGGCGGCCAACGCCGAGCAGGTCGAGCAGTACCGTGCGGCAGACGAAGCCAAGCGCGGCAAGATGTTCGGCTTCTTTGTCGGCCAGGCCATGAAAGCCTCCAAAGGCAAGGCCAACCCGCAACAGGTGAACGAATTGCTCAAAAGCAAGCTCGAAGGCTGACAGCGGTGAAGGGTCCAAGCCAGATTTCATGCTCGGCTCGGACCTCCTGTGGGAGGGGGCTTGCCCCCGATAGCGCAGTGTCAGTCACTCATGTTTTGACTGAATCACCGCTATCGGGGGCAAGCCCCCTCCCACATTTGATAATGGGGATACCTTGAATGACCCGTTTACTTGGCCTTTTAGCCCTGTTCTCCCTGTTGACCGGCTGCGCCAGCGGCCTCATCAATCCCAACGGCTACGACGAAACCGGCACCGCCTCCTATTACGGCTCCCGACACCACGGCAAAAAAACCGCCAGCGGTGAACCCTTCAACCAGCACGCCCTGACCGCCGCCCACCGGCAACTGCCGTTCGGCACCCGGGTCAAGGTCACCAATCTCGACAACGACAACTGGGTCGTGGTCCGCATCAATGATCGCGGCCCGCATACCAGTGGGCGCCTGATCGATCTTTCCCGCGAAGCCGCCGAGCAACTCGGCAT
This sequence comes from Pseudomonas sp. S35, assembly GCF_009866765.1. Taxonomy (NCBI): domain Bacteria; kingdom Pseudomonadati; phylum Pseudomonadota; class Gammaproteobacteria; order Pseudomonadales; family Pseudomonadaceae; genus Pseudomonas; species Pseudomonas sp. S35. The sequence continues at coordinate 1,131,289 of NZ_CP019431.1, read as the reverse complement.
GCTGCGCAGCGGTACTGCGCGGGTTCGCGTGCAGGCCATGAGCAACTAACCAGGAGGGCTCTGACCATTTTTGGATTATCCGCCCTGTCGCCCTGGAGCCTGCTCGAACTGGTCAGCGGCCTTGTGCTGCTGATCGTCGGCGCCGAAATTTTGGTGCGCGCGGCGGTGCGCCTCGCGGCCAGTCTCAAGGTACGGCCATTGATCATCGGCCTGACCATCGTGGCCTTCGGCAGCAGCGCGCCACAGATGACCGTCAGCCTGCAGGCGACCCTGGCCGGCAATACCGATATCGCCGTGGGCAGCGTGATCGGCAGCAGCATCTTCAACATCCTGGTGACCCTCGGCCTGTCCGCGTTGATCATTCCCCTGCGGGTCTCGCGCCAGTTGGTGCGCCTGGATATCCCGGTGATGATTCTCGCCGGCCTGTTGGTGTTTACCCTGGCGGCCAATGAAGAACTGACGCCGGTCGATGGCCTGCTGCTGCTGATTGCACTGATAGCCTATCTTGGCGTGCTGCACTACCAGACCCGCCATTCGCGCCGCCCACGTACGCTGGACACCGTGGCCCAGGCGCCCTGGCTGAGCAGCGTGTTGCTGATGCTCGGCGGCTTTCTGATCCTGGTGCTGGCCGGCCACCTGTTGCTCGGCGCGGCCGTGGACGTGGCCAGCGACCTGGGCCTGTCGGAACGCATCATCGGCCTGACGCTGATCGGTGTCGGCACCTCGCTGCCGTGCCTGGCCACCTCGCTGATTGCCGCCCTGCGCGGCGAGCGGGAAATTGCCGTGGGCAACGTGATCGGCAGCAACCTGTTCAACCTGTTGGGCGTATTGGGGCTCACGGCACTGTTGGCGCCATCGCCCTTGTCGGTGTCGCCCAACGCCCTGGATTTCGACCTGCCGGTAATGCTCGGCGTGGTGGTGTTGTGCCTGCCGGTGTTCTATACCGGTTACCGCGTGACACGCGCCGAGGGTCTGGTCTTCTTGGGGCTGTACCTGGCGTACGGGCTGCATGTGATGTCGTTCACTACCGGCATGCCCCTGGCCGCCAAGCTTGAACAATTGATGCTGCATTACGTCCTGCCAGCGCTGGTGGTGTTCCTGGTGTTCACCTCCCTGCGCGCCTGGCGCCGCCAACACAAGAGGGAATCGCAATGACCGATCAGAAAAAGCCCGGGGTTGAGATGCGTCGCCAGGTGATGGGCGATGTGTTCGTCGACCGCGCACTGGGCAATGCCACCGACTTCAGCCAGCCGCTGCAGGATTTCGTTAACGAACATGCGTGGGGCAGCGTATGGAACCGCGAAGGTTTGCCGCTGAAGACGCGCAGCCTGATCACCCTGGCGGCCCTGACTGCGCTCAAATGCCCGCAAGAACTCAAGGGCCACGTGCGCGGCGCGCTGAACAATGGCTGCACCGTGGAAGAGATCCGCGAGGCACTGCTGCATTGCGCGGTGTACGCCGGGGTGCCGGCGGCGATTGATGCGTTTCGTGCGGCGCAGGAAGTGATCGACAGCTACCAGAAAGAAGGCTAGATCCAGCCGCCCGCCTGCAACACGAAAATACCGATGTTCGTGGTCACCGCCGCCATCAAGGTGGTGATCACGATAATCGCCGCCGCCAGCTCATGATTGCCCTCGGCCGCCCTGGCCATCACAAAACTTGCAGCGGCGGTCGGTGCGCCGAAGTACAGGAACAGAATCCCCAACTCGGGCCCGCGAAAGCCCAGCAGCCAGGCGCCCAGCGTGGCGACGACCGGTAACCAGACCATCTTCATCAAGCTCGCGCTCAGCGCCATATTGCCGCTCTTGCGCAACGCCGCCAGGGACAACGTGCCGCCAATGCAGATCAACGCCAGCGGTAAGGTGGTGTCCGCCAGGTACTGCATGGACTTTTCCAACCAGCCGGGCAGGCCGATCTGAAAGTAGGCGAACGGCGCCGCCACGATCACGCTGATGATCAGCGGGTTGGCCACCACACTTTTGAAGACACTCCACGGGTCCGACTTGATCACCGGGCTGTACATCGCCAGCACAATGGTCGACAGCGTGTTGTAGAACAGGATCACCAGCGCTGCGAGGATCGCGCCGAGGGAGATACCGTAGTCGCCGTACATGCTGGCGGCCAGCGCCAGGCCGATCACTCCGTTATTGCCGCGAAACGCGCCTTGGGTGTAGATGCCCCGGTCTTCACGCTTGCAGCGAAAAATCGCCCAGCCCCAGGCCAGGGCAAAGCTTGCCAGCGTGGCGACGGCAAAATAGATCAGCAAACCCGGCTTGAGCGCCGAGTGCAAGTCGGCATGCAGGATGCCCAGAAACAGCAGCGCCGGCATGGTGACGTTGAACACCAGGGACGAAGCCGTGTGGATAAAGTTGTCGTTGATCCAGTTGATGCGCTTGAGCAGCACACCTAGGAACAGCATGGCGAATACCGGCGCGGTGATGGTGAGGGTGGTGAGGAAAATAGCCAGCATGCCGGGAGAACCTTGGTGAGCGTCGTTAGGTGGCTAATGATAAGCCACTACAACCCAGTTAGTCTGGTCCAGATCCCTGTAGTGAGCGGGCTTGCCCCGCGCTGGGTGGCGAAGCCGCCCCATCTCAGGCACTGAGTTCCCTCAGTTAGAGTTGAAAGTCCTGAGTTTAGGGCGGCTTCGCCACCCAGCGCGGGGCAAGCCCGCTCACCACAATCAGGTAATCGGCGCTGGGTTGAACAACGTGATGTCGTTATGCAACTTGTGATGCTCCGCCCACGTCTGCTTCTTGCCGCTGGCCACGTCCAGGTAGAAGTGGAACAACTCCCAGCCCAACTCCTCGATGCTCGCGCGCCCGGTGGCAATGCGCCCGGCGTCGATATCGATGAGGTCCGGCCAGCGCTGCGCCAGTTCCGTACGGGTCGAGACCTTCACCACCGGCGCCATCGCCAGCCCGTAAGGCGTGCCACGCCCGGTGGTGAACACATGCAGGTTCATCCCCGCCGCCAATTGCAGCGTGCCGCAGACAAAGTCACTGGCCGGTGTCGCGCAGAAGATCAGGCCCTTGCTCTTGAAGCGCTCGCCCGGGCCCAGCACGCCGTTGATCGCGCTGCTGCCGGACTTGACGATCGAGCCCAAGGACTTCTCGACGATATTCGACAACCCGCCCTTCTTGTTGCCCGGCGTGGTATTGGCGCTGCGGTCCGCTTCGCCCTTGGCCAGGTAACGGTCGTACCAGTCCATTTCCCTGACCAACTCCTCGGCCACTTCCTTCGTCTCTGCCCGAGATGTCAGCAAGTAAATGGCATCGCGTACTTCCGTGACTTCGGAAAACATCACCGTCGCCCCGGCCCGTAGCAACAAGTCCGAGGCGTAGCCCAGCGCGGGGTTGGCGGTGATGCCGGAAAACGCATCACTGCCGCCGCACTGCATGCCCAGGATCAACTCGGACGCCGGCACGGTTTCACGGCGGCGCTGGTCGAGTTTCTTCAAGCGGGTTTCGGCCAGTTCCATGATCTGCTCGATCATCTCGGTAAAGCCGTGGCTGGAATCCTGCAACCGGTACAACCACGGCTCGCTCAGGTCGACGGAGCTGTCGTTGTCGTGCATCACCTGCCCGGCCTGCAACTTCTCGCAGCCCAGGCTGATCACCAAGGCTTCGCCCCCCAGGTTTGGGTTGCGCGCCAGGTTGCGCACGGTGCGGATCGGGATGTAGGCATCCGTCGCGGTGATCGCCACCCCACAGCCGTAGCTGTGGGTCAGTGCCACCACGTCATCGACGTGGGGGTACTTGGGCAGCAATTCGTCCTTGATGCGCTTGACCGCATGGTCCAGCACCCCGGTCACGCACTGCACCGTGGTGGTGATGCCAAGGATGTTGCGCGTGCCGACAGTACCGTCAGCGTTGCGATAACCCTCGAACGTAAACCCCTCCAGCGGCGCCTGGGTTTGCGGCACGTCGGTGGACAGCGGCAAGCTGTCCAGCGGCGGCGCGGTAGGCATGCGCAGTTGATCTTCCTGGACCCAACTGCCGCGCGGAATCGGCGCCAAGGCATACCCAATGGTCTGGCCGTAGCGAATAATCTGACCGCCTTCGGGGATATCTTCCAGGGTCACTTTGTGGCTCTGGGGGATGAAATCCACGGTCACCAGGCCGTCCGGGAACTCGGTCCCGGCCGGTACGCCCTGGTCATTGACCACGATCACTACGTTGTCGCGCTCGTGCAAACGAATGGAGCGCGGCGAGTCGGCATGTTCAATCAACTGCATCACGGGGCCTCTCAGGAATGCGCTTCGGTTAGGTTGCTCAATGCTGGCCCTTGGGTTGGCGGCTCTTTGAGTACGACACGCTTGATCGGGCCGACGATGACCAGGTAGCTGAACACCGCTACCAGCGCATTCGCGCCGACGAACACCAGGGCCCATTTGAACGAGCCGGTGGTGCTGATGATGTAGCCGATCACGATAGGCGTGGTGATTGAAGCCAGGTTACCGAAGGTGTTGAACAAGCCGCCACTGAGGCCGGCGATTTGTTTCGGCGAGGTGTCGGACACCACCGCCCAACCCAGTGCGCCAACGCCTTTGCCGAAGAAGGCCAAAGCCATGAAGCCCACCACCATCCATTCAACATCGACGTAGTTGCACGCAATAATGCTGCTGGACACCAACAGACCCGCGATGATCGGCGCCTTGCGGGCGAAGGTCAGGGAATGGCCCTTGCGCAGCAGGTAGTCGGAGATCACGCCGCCGAGCACACCGCCGATAAACCCGCAGATCGCCGGCAACGAGGCAATGAAACCGGCCTTGAGGATGGTCATGCCGCGGTCCTGCACCAGGTACACCGGGAACCAGGTCAGGAAGAAGTAAGTGATGCCGTTGATGCAGTACTGGCCCAGGTACACGCCGAGCATCATGCGGTTGGTCAGCAGTTGACGGATGTAATCCCACTTCGGCCCGTCAGTTTTTTTACCTTTGCCTTTGTCCTGGTCCATATCGACCATCGCGCCATTGGCGGCGATGTGATTGAACTCGGCTTCGTTGATCATCGGATGCTGGCGCGGGCTGTGGATAACTTTCAGCCAGATCAGCGAGAACACGATGCCGATCACGCCCATCACGATGAACACGTGCTGCCAGCCGAAGCGGTAGACGATCCAGCCCATCAGCGGTGCGAACAGCACCGTGGCGAAGTATTGCGCCGAGTTGAAGATCGCCGAGGCCGTACCGCGTTCAGCCGTGGGGAACCACGCTGCCACAATCCGTGCGTTACCAGGGAAGGATGGTGCTTCGGCCAGGCCCACCATGAAGCGCAGCATAAACAGCGCAACCACGGCAGTGGAGACACCGAACTCACCGACATAGCCTTGCAGCACGGTGAACAGTGACCAGGTGAAGATGCTCAAGGCATAGACTTTTTTCGAGCCGAAACGGTCCAGCAGCCAGCCGCCGGGGATTTGCCCGGCCACGTAGGCCCAACCGAATGCAGAGAAGATGTAACCGAGGGTGACCGCGTCGATGCCGAGGTCTTTTTGCAGGCTGGAGCCTGCGATGGCGATGGTGGCCCGGTCGGCGTAGTTGATCGTGGTCACCAGGAACAGCATGAGCAGGATCAAATAGCGGACGTGGGTCGGCTTGGTCGCTTGCATGTAGATGTACTCCCACTAATTATTTTTTTTGCGGGTAATGGTTTTCTGTTTTTGTTGTGGGAACCGGCAGGCATCCGGCCCCCACTGGGTGATGCGTATTACGAACCGATGTAGCTGGTTTTCACCACGGTGTAGAACTCTTGTGCATAGCGACCTTGCTCCCGCGAGCCATAGGATGAGCCTTTACGGCCACCGAATGGAACGTGGTAATCCACACCTGCCGTCGGCAGGTTGACCATCACCATCCCAGCCTGGGAATGGCGTTTGAAGTGGTTGGCGTATTTCAACGACGTGGTGGCAATGCCCGCCGACAGACCGAACTCGGTGTCGTTGGCCATCGCCAGCGCCGCCTCGTAGTCCGCCACGCGAACCACGTTGGCCACTGGGCCGAAGATCTCCTCGCGGCTGATACGCATGGCGGCTTCGCTGTCGGCAAACAGCGTCGGCGCCAGGTAGTAGCCTTCGGTGTCACAGGTCACCAGACCGCCACCGCTGACCAGCCGCGCACCTTCGCTCTGGCCGATGTCGATGTATTTCAGGTCCTGGTCCAACTGCGCCTGGGAGACCACCGGGCCGATGTCGGTGCCGCTTTTCAGAGCGTGGCCGACTTTGATCGACTTCATACGCTCGGCCATCGCCGCGACGAACTGGTCGTGAATCCCGGCAGTAACGATCAAGCGGCTGGAGGCCGTGCAACGCTGGCCGGTGGAGTAGAACGCGCTCTGTACCGACAGTTCGACGGCCTGCTTGAGGTCGGCGTCATCAAGGATGATCTGCGGGTTCTTGCCGCCCATCTCCAACTGCACTTTGGCCTGGCGCGACACGCAGCTGACCGCGATCTGACGGCCCACGCCTACGGAACCGGTGAAGCTGATGCCGTCGACTTTCGGGCTGTTGACCAACACATCGCCGACCACACGACCGCTGCCCATCACCAGGTTGAACACACCGGCAGGGAAGCCGGCGCGGGAGATGATTTCTGCCAGCGCCCAGGCACAGCCCGGCACCAGTTCCGCCGGCTTGATCACTACGCAGTTGCCGTAGGCCAGGGCCGGGGCGATTTTCCACGCAGGAATGGCGATCGGGAAGTTCCACGGGGTGATCAGGCCGACCACACCGAGCGCTTCGCGGGTGACTTCCACGTTGACGCCTGGACGCACCGACGGCACGTAGTCGCCGGACAAGCGCAGGCATTCGCCGGCGAAGAACTTGAAGATGTTACCGGCGCGGGTCACTTCACCGATGGCTTCCGGCAGGGTCTTGCCCTCTTCCCGAGCCAGCAGGGTGCCGAGTTCTTCGCGGCGTGCGAGGATTTCACTGCCGACTTTATCCAATGCGTCGTGACGCGCCTGGATACCGGACGTCGACCAGGCCGGGAATGCGGCGCGGGCAGCGTCGATGGCGGCGTTGACTTGGGTGACGTCGGCCTTGGCATATTCACCAATGACGTCAGACAACTCCGAAGGATTGAGGTTGGTGCAGTAGTCGGCGCCGGTTACCCACTCGCCATTGATGTAGTTTTCAAAACGCTTTGCTTGGGACACGAATCTTCTCCTGACGCAAAAGGCCGCTGATTGCTCAGCGGCCTTGTTAATGGGTTATTGCGGGCCTTGCTTGTCGATCAGCGCGGCCAGGGCTTCGTATTCTTCCGGCAGCAGATCGGTCAGCGGCGTGCGCACAGGGCCTGCGTCATAGCCGGCGATTTTTGCACCGGCCTTGACGATGCTCACGGCATACCCGGCCTTGCGGTTACGGATATCCAGGTAAGGCAGGAAGAAGTTGTCGATGATCTTGGCGACGGTGGCGTGATCATCCTTGGCAATGGCGTGGTAGAAGTCCATCGCGGTTTTCGGGATGAAGTTGAACACCGCCGAGGAGTACACCGGCACGCCCAGGGCCTTGTAGGCAGCGGCGTAAACCTCTGCAGTCGGCAGGCCGCCGAGGTAGCTGAAACGGTCGCCCAGACGGCGGCGGATCGACACCATCAATTCGATGTCACCCAGGCCGTCCTTGTAGCCGATCAGGTTCGGGCAGCGCTCGGCCAGCCGTTCCAACAGCGGTGCGGTCAGGCGGCACACATTACGGTTGTAGACCACCACACCGATTTTTACCGATTTGCACACGGCTTCAACGTGGGCGGCAACGCCGTCCTGGCTGGCTTCGGTGAGGTAGTGCGGCAGCAGCAGCAGGCCTTTGGCGCCCAGGCGTTCGGCCTCTTGGGCGTATTCGATGGCTTGGCGCGTCGAACCGCCAACACCGGCGAGGATCGGCACGCTGGTGGCGCAAGTATCAACAGCGGTCTTTACCACTTGGGAATATTCGCTGGCCGCCAGGGAGAAAAACTCACCGGTGCCGCCTGCGGCGAACAACGCGGTGGCGCCGTAAGGAGCCAGCCATTCAAGGCGCTTGATATAGCCCGCTTGGTGGAAGTCACCCTGGGCGTTGAAATCGGTCACCGGGAAAGACAGCAGACCGTGGGAGAGGATGGACTTCAGCTCTTGTGGATTCATTATTCGAACACCCTGGGTAAAGACTTTCTGTCGAAAGATTGTTGTTGGTTTTGGTGATGTCGTACGTCATCGTACAACTATAAAAAGATTCGTCAACTGCAATTCATCGACTGCCGTCTTAAACGGTCATGAGGCGAGGGCTCTTGACGTAGGAAATTTATCCTCTATGCTCGTCATAACTGTATATACATACAGTTAACAAGGAAGATTCCTACGACATAGCAAGGAGCTAACATGTCAGGTCTTGAACTCGCAGCACCCCAAAAAAACCCACCAACCCTGCGCTTCGAAGGCGGCGAACACACGGCTATCGGTGACGACACCTTGTTGCGCTTCGCCAAGGACGCCCCGGCAATTCCCGCACGGCAAGTTGAGCTGCACCTGCCTAACGGGCTGGCACTGACCTATGGCCAAGTGATCGCCCTGGGCGGTGACTTCTATGGCATTGCGGGTCAGCCCATCAGCGATGGCGCCTCCCCTGCCGAGCGTGTGCAACGCTTCACTGCGGCCTTCAACTCACTGGCGGTACTGCCAGCGTCACGGGACGAAGCCGGCAAGATCCTTGCGGTGATGCAAAAGGAGATCGACGCGGTCAACCAGGCGATAAAAGACGGTAAACAACCCCATGAAGCCTATGACGCGCTGGGTGATACGTTGTCCGAGGAATGGAACCGCATCACCGGAGGTGGCAGCGCGGTGTCGGCACTGATTCCGCTGGGCCGTTACCTGAAGCTGGCGGCAGACAACGCCGACCACTTCGGCGAATGGGCACTGTTGGCCTACCTGGCGGGGCATACGGCAGCGTTGCAACAGGCCGTGGTCGCCCATCAAACCGGCACCGACCAGGCGCTCGAACTGGCGTATGCCATGAACAGCTTTGCTGATCACTTTTTGACCGATCTGTTTTCTGCCGGCCACTTGCGGGTGCCGCGCAAGCAACTGGCGGCAGTGGTCACACCGGGCGAGTTGGGCTCGCTGATCAGCCGTTTCATGCACGATGAGGACAGTAAATTCGGGCTCAAGGTGCGTAATGCAATGGGCGACGAGTGGCATGCCTATGGCGACAAACGCTATTTCGACAGCATCGACGCTGCCAATCGGGTACAGGTCAAACGCGCCGTTCAGGCATCCGCCGATGAGGTCTTCGAGACCTTCATCAGTGGCGTTGCGCCCTCACCGGCCAACTTCAAGGCGCCACTGTCTGTGCCGGACCTGAAGGCGACGCAAAATCCGGCGAATAACTTTTCGCCACTGTTCAAGATGGAGGATGGCAAGGTGCTGCGCCGCAAGGATGTGAATGACCTGAACGACAAGCACTGGACGGATGATTGGTGGGGTTGGAGTACGTATTTGTTGCTCAAGGACTACAAGCCGAATACCCCGGCTTAAGCGGTACCGCTTGTCGGTACTGTGATTTCTGACAGTTATGCACCGTTAACCAAGGGCGGATAACACACCTCAGGAGCTAATGCCTTAGCTCCTGAGGCGGAGCTGATTTTTGCTTCTTTTACTCACGCTGATGAGAAAGGTGCATCATGAAAACCACTGATGAAATTTTCGGCCTACTGGCCTCAAGTTTCGAAGCCAATCGGGATAAAAAAGATCAAGACTTTGATCCCTATATGCCTTTGGCTGAGCTGATTGCTGACAAGAACGAAAGGCTTCGCGTGATTGAAACGTCAGTGAAGGAGCTTCAGTTAACACTTCCTGACAAAGTGGCGGAGGAAACAACACTAGACTCGCTAGCTACCTATATCCAATCAAAACAACAGTCATAGAAAAACGCTCAACGGCAGACTGTGACGCTAAACACCGTGATCACCGAGTCACCTGCTGACATTCATCAGCCTGCCTTTTCAGCCTCTTCATGAGCATGGCGCAGCCGCTCGCGACTGTTGGTCAAATGCAAACGCATCGCCGCCCGCGCTGCGTCCGAATCCTGGCGGGCAATCGCCTCGTAAATCTCTTCGTGCTCGCGACTCAGGCGTCCCATGTAGTGCTGCTGGTCATCATGTGCCAGGCGCGCAGAATTCAGGCGCGTACGCGGAATGATGCTGGTGCCCAGGTGGGTCATGATATCGGTGAAGTAACGGTTGCCTGTGGACAGGGCGATTTCCAGGTGGAACGCGAAGTCGGATGCGACCGCATCGCCGGCGTGCGCCGCGCTTTCATTCAGGGCATCGAGTGCCGCACGCATGGCCGCCAGTTGTTCATCGCTGCGGCGCAGCGCGGCCAGGCCGGCGGATTCCACTTCCAGGCTGATACGCAACTCCAGGATCGCCAGCACGTCACGCAACGTGACCACGGTCGCCGGGTCGATACGAAAGCCGCTCGGGCTCGGCGTATCCAGCACAAAGGTGCCGATGCCGTGACGCGTTTCCACCTGCCCCGCCGCCTGCAAACGCGAGATGGCTTCGCGCACTACGGTGCGGCTGACGCCGTGGGCTTCCATGATTGCGGACTCGGTGGGCAGTTTATCGCCCCGTTTGAGTTCGCCGTCACGGATCTGCTCGGACAGCACCGTGACCAATTCCTGGGCAAGGCTGCGGCGCTTGCGGGGAAGACGAGGGGCGGTGCTGGCGTTTTCCATGTGGAGTCATCTATCTCGGTTGGGTAAAGAGGCATCATAGCCCATGGTGGTTGTACGATCACTGTTCAGTCGCGACTTTCACTTATATCCTGCGCGCAAAAAAATGCCTCGATACAGATCGAGGCATTTTTGCAGCACACCCGAAGGCGAACGCCGCTTATTTCACCACTTTCAGGCTAGGCCGGCCGCTTGGGCGCGGTGGCTCGGCATCCGGTGGTGGCAGATCATCACCGTCTTCGCTTTCGATCGATTCGTCTTCCTCGAAAGGCGACTCCAGATCAAACACCATGCCTTGGCCATTTTCCTGGGCATAAATCCCAAGCATGGCGCCAATTGGCACGTAGAGCGTGTGCGGTACACCGCCAAAACGCGCTTCGAAACTGACCGCCTCATTGTCCATGTGCAAGTGAAGCACTGCACTTGGCGATACATTCAGCACAATCTGTCCGTCACGGGCAAACCCCTGCGGTATCTGAACCGCAGGAAACTCGGAATTGACCAGCATGTGCGGGGTGCAATCGTTATCCACAATCCACTCATACAGCGCGCGGACCAGGTAAGGTCGACTGGAGTTCATCAACGGCTCCTTAAGCCTTAGCGCATATCGCGTTCGGCACCAGACAGACTCGCCTGGAAAGCCTCACGCGCAAACTGGCGCTCCATGTAATCAAGCAGCGGCTTGGCAGGCCGCGGCAGTTCAATGCCCATAATCGGCAAGCGCCAGAGTATGGGTAATAGGCAGCAATCCACCAGACTTTGTTCCTCACTGAGGAAAAAAGGTTTGTCTGCAAATAACGGCGAAACACCTGTCAGGCTTTCGCGAAGCTCCTTGCGCGCCACGACACGGGCCGCCTCTTTGCTACGCGAGTCCAGAATTACATCCACCAGGCCACACCAGTCGCGCTGGATCCGATGGATCAGCAGGCGACTGTTGGCACGCGCCACCGGATAAACCGGCAGCAAAGGCGGATGAGGGTAACGCTCATCCAGGTATTCCATCACCACGGTCGACTCCCACAACGCCAGGTCACGATCGACCAGGGTGGGCAAGCTGCCGTAAGGGTTCACTTCGATCAGTTTTGGCGGCTGACGGCCCGCCTCCACACTGATGATCTCGGCGCTGACACCCTTCTCTGCGAGCACGATACGTACTCGGTGGGAATAGTGGTCGGCGGGGTCGGAGTAACAGGCCAACCGATTGGTCACGCCCATGGCGGTCCTCCTCGCTTGTTGAAATTATCGAAAGCTCAAAAACGAGCGCGCCCAGCGAGCATCTCTGTAGCGGCGAGTATTACCCGACCGCTACGTGTTCAGAGATATCGCTGGGCGCGCAAGATTAACAGCAATTGCCTACGGTTGGATCAATGCACATCCTTCCAGTATTCGCGTTTGAGCAGATAGGCGAATACGAAGAAGAAGGCCAGGTACAACAGCACGTACGTACCGATGCGCTGGTGCTGCAGTTTAACCGGGTTGGCCGAGTAGGCCAGGAAGGTCACGAGGTTCTTGACCTTCTCGTCGAACTGCTCGTCAGTCAACGAACCGGGAGTTTCTATCTTCAGTTGATCGCACGCCTCATGGGTAAGCGGCGTACCGGTCAACGGATCGTATTGCTTCTTGCCGTTTTCAACGACCTGAACCTGCTTGCATCCTACCACTTGCTTGCCTTGCAGGCCGACCAGAACGTTAGGCATACCGACGTTCGGGAACACGCGGTTGTTCACGCGGTAAGGCCGCGCCGGGTCTTCGTAGAAAGACTTCAGGTAGCCATACAACCAATCGGTACCCCGAACACGCGCCACCAGGGTCAGGTCGGGCGGCGCGGCGCCGAACCAGGCCTTGGCGTCCGCCGGCTGCATGCCGATGTTCATGTGGTCGCCAATCTTGGCACCGGTGAACACCAGCTTGTCCAGCATCAGCTCATGGGGAATGCCCAGATCATCGGCAACCCGCTCATAACGCTGGAACTTGGCGCTGTGGCAGCCCATGCAGTAGTTGGCGAACGTACGCGCGCCGTCTTGCATGGCGGCCTTGTCCGACACGTCGATATCGACTTTTTCCAGTTCCGGGCCACCGTGCTCGGCAGCGAAGGACAGTAGCGGCAGGGCCGCAAGCATCAATGCAACGAATAATTTTTTCATCAGCCAGTCACCCTTTCCGGAACCGGTTTGGTCTTCTCGAGCCGGGTGTAGAACGGCATCAGAATGAAGTAGGCGAAGTACAGGAAGGTGCAGACCTGCGACAGCAGCGTACGCTCAGGAGTTGGCGCCAGTACGCCCAACACACCCAGGATCACGAACGAAATGCAGAACACCCACAGCCAGATCTTGCTCAGCCAGCCTTTATAGCGCATGGATTTGACCGGGCTTCGGTCGAGCCAAGGCAGCACGAACAGCACGGCGATGGCCGCGCCCATGGCAATCACGCCCATGAGCTTGTCGGGGATCGCCCGCAAGATTGCGTAGAACGGCGTGAAGTACCAGACCGGTGCAATGTGCTCGGGTGTCTTGAAGGCGTTGGCTTGTTCGAAGTTAGGCTTCTCCAGGAAATAACCGCCCATCTCCGGGAAAAAGAACACGATCGAGCAGAACACGAACAGGAACACGACTACGCCGACGATGTCCTTGACGGTGTAGTAAGGGTGGAACGGAATGCCATCCAGCGGGATGCCGTTCTCGTCCTTGTGCTTCTTGATGTCCACACCGTCGGGGTTGTTGGAACCCACTTCGTGCAGCGCCAGGATGTGCAGTACCACAAGGCCCAGGATCACGATGGGCAAGGCCACTACGTGCAAGGCAAAGAAGCGGTTCAGGGTGATGCCGGAGATCAGGTAGTCACCGCGAATCCACTGGGTCAGGTCGTTGCCGATGACCGGGATAGCACCGAACAGCGAGATGATCACCTGGGCGCCCCAGTACGACATCTGGCCCCACGGCAGCAGGTAGCCCATGAAGGCCTCGGCCATCAACGCCAGGTAGATCAGCATGCCAAACACCCACACCAGCTCGCGGGGCTTTTGATACGAGCCGTAGAGCAGGCCGCGGAACATGTGCAGATAGACGACGATGAAGAACATCGAGGCGCCCACCGCATGCAGCAATCGAAGGATTGCACCGTGGTTGACGTCACGCATGATGCCTTCAACGGAAGCGAACGCCTCTTCGGCCGAAGGGGTGTAGCTCATCGTCAGCCAAACGCCGGTGACGATCTGGTTGACCAGCACCAGAAGTGCCAGGGAGCCGAAGAAGTAGAAGAAGTTGAAGTTTTTCGGCGCGTAATACTTGCTGAGATGGTCTTCCCACATTTTAGTGGCGGGGAAGCGCGCATCCACCCAATCCATGAACTTGCTCATCACGCGTTCTCCTTATCGAGGCCAATGACAATGAGGTCGTCAGTTTCGTAAGTATGCGGAGGCACGGGCAGGTTCAGGGGAGCAGGTTGGGACTTGTAGACACGGCCGGCAAGGTCGTAGTGAGAGCCGTGGCATGGGCAGAAGTAGCCGCCGACCCAGTCCTTGCCCAAGTCGACGGGCGCGACCTCCGGGCGGAAGGTAGGCGAGCAACCCAAGTGGGTACACAGGCCAACCAGCAGCAGAATCTCTGGCTTGATGGAACGCACTTCGTTTTGGGCGTAGGCGGGTTGGTCGGAATTCTTGGATTGAGGGTCAGACAACTGGCCTTCGATCTTTTTCAGATTCCCCAGGATTTCCTCGGTACGACGAACGATGAAGACTGGCTGGCCGCGCCATTCAGCAATCATCTGCTGGCCTGGCTCGATCTTGCTGACATTCACCTTCACCGGTGCACCTGCGGCTTTCGCCTTGGCACTGGGAAACCATGACCCCACGAACGGGACCGCAGCCCCCACCGCTCCTGCAGCACCCACCACGGATGTGGCTGCTACCAAGAAGCGACGCCGGCCTGCATTCACGCCGTCATTGCTCATTCAGTCCTCTCCCATCAGCTTTTTGGCCTGTTAAATCAGGCGTCTACTAAGTGTTGAATCTTTACTTATAAAAATTTTGTCGGATGGTAATGAAAAGCCCCACGTATGACAAGGGAATTGCCCAGGGCTTAGCCTCCAGGCCTTGTAGTATAGGGGGTCTACGGATGTGGCAAGTTGTCACGGTAAAAAATGTGGATAAATCGCAGGCAATAAAAAACGCCCAGCTCCGTGAGGAGGCTGGGCGTTTTTGTGGAACGTAAAGCGAATTAACGCTTCGAGTACTGCGGACGCTTACGCGCTTTACGCAGACCGACTTTCTTACGTTCAACTTCACGGGCATCGCGAGTTACGAAGCCAGCTTTGCGCAGAGCGCCACGCAGGGTTTCGTCGTACTGCATCAGAGCGCGAGTGATACCGTGGCGGATTGCGCCAGCTTGACCACTTACACCGCCACCGATAACGGTGACGTAGATGTCGAACTTCTCAACGGTCTCGGTCAGTTCCAGCGGCTGACGAACTACCATGCGGGCAGTTTCGCGACCGAAGAAGTTTTCCAGAGTGCGGTTGTTGATCGAGATGTTACCAGTGCCCGGACGCAGGAAAACGCGTGCGGTTGCGGTTTTGCGACGGCCAGTGCCGTAATTTTGAGTCGCCGACATAATGAACTATTCCGTTAAAACTTCAGTTCTTGGGGCTGCTGAGCAGCATGAGGGTGTACAGCGCCCGCATAGACTTTCAGCTTGCGAAACATATCGCGACCCAGTGGGCCCTTAGGCAGCATACCTTTGACCGCGATTTCGATCGGGGCTTCAGGCTTCTTGGAGATCAGGCCTTCGAAGTTCGAAGACTTGATACCGCCTGGGAAACCGGAGTGACGGTAGTACATTTTGTCTTGCGCTTTGTTGCCGGTAACACGTACCTGCTCAGCGTTGATGATCACGATGTAGTCACCGGTATCAACGTGAGGGGTGTACTCAGGCTTGTGCTTGCCACGCAGACGGCTGGCGACTTCAGTGGCCAGACGACCCAGGGTCTGACCAGCGGCGTCGACGACAAACCAGTCGCGCTGAACTGTTTCCGGTTTTGCAGTAAAAGTTGTCATTCTTTAATAGCCTCAGGGGCCGCCCTGTAAATTAGACGGCGGATCTTACTGAATAGTGCGTACTTTGACAAGTCAAAGGCAGCCGGATACAGACGCTATCGGGGGCTCGGGTCGGCGCGTCCGTTCAACGGCAAGATTCTTCGGCAGGCGGCGCATCACTTCCACTGCAGAAAGAGGTGGGCAATTATGCAGATTGCGAAAAAAATTTCAACCTGCTTTTATGATTGTTTTCCCTGAAGGAGTACCCGATGGATTATCGACAGCTGGGCCGTACGGATCTGAACGTGAGCGCGATAGCCTTGGGCACCATGACCTGGGGCGAGCAGAACAGCGAGGCAGAGGCCTTCGCGCAGATCGAGCGGGCCAAGGCCGCGGGGATCAACTTCCTCGATACCGCAGAAATGTACCCGGTGCCGCCCAAGGCCGACACCTATGCCACCACCGAACGCTACATCGGTAATTACTTCAAAAGCCGTGGCGACCGCGCCGACTGGATCCTCGCCAGCAAGATCGCCGGCCCCGGCAACACCATCGATTACATCCGCGATGGCCACCTGCGCCACAACCGCAAGCACATCGTCGACGCCCTGGACGCCAGCCTCAAGCGCCTGCAGACCGACTGGATCGACCTTTACCAACTGCACTGGCCAGAGCGCAGCACCAACTTCTTCGGCCAACTGAGCTACAAGCACAAGGACGAAGACGACCTCACCCCGCTGGAGGAAACCCTCGAAGCGCTGGACGAACAGGTGAAAGCCGGCAAGATCCGCCACATCGGCCTGTCCAACGAAACCCCGTGGGGCACCATGAAGTTCCTCGCCCTGGCCGAAGCCCGTGGCTGGACCCGTGCGGTGTCGATCCAGAACCCCTACAACCTGCTCAACCGCAGCTTTGAAGTGGGCCTGGCGGAAATCGCGATTCGTGAACAGTGCGGCCTGCTGGCCTACTCGCCCCTGGCGTTTGGCATGCTCAGTGGAAAATACGAGAACGGTGCACGCCCGGCCAAGGCGCGACTGACGGAATACAGCCGTTTCAGCCGCTACTTCAACCCACAGTCGCAAGCAGCGTGCAGCCGCTATGTCGCACTCGCACGAGAACACGGCCTGGACCCGGCGCAGATGGCGTTGGCGTTTGTGACACAACAACCGTTTGTGACCAGCAATATCATCGGTGCCACTTCGCTTGCGCAACTGGACAGTAACATTGCCAGTGCTGAGCTTAAGCTGTCGAAAGAGGTGCTGGAGGGGATTGAGGCGATTCAGAAGGATCATCCGAACCCTGCGCCTTGATTGATCTGTAGACGGCTATCGCAGGCAAGCCAGCTCCCACATTTGGAATTGTGAACACCTTCAAATGTGGGAGCTGGCTTGCCTGCGATGAGGCCCTAAGCACCACCGCAAATCAAAGCGCCCGCGCAATAATCTCCTTCATGATCTCGTTGGTCCCCGCATAAATTCGCTGAACCCGCGCATCCGCCCAGGCCCGTGCAATCGGGTATTCCCACATGAAGCCGTAGCCGCCGTGCAACTGCACACACTCGTCGAGCACCTTGCATTGCAGGTCGGTGGCCCAGTACTTGGCCATCGCGGCCGTAGGCACGTCCAGCTTGCCTTCCAGATGCAGCGCCAGGCACTTGTCGACAAACACCCGACCGATCTGAATCTCGGTGGCCATCTCCGCCAACTTGAAGCGAGTGTTCTGGAAATCGGCAATCGCCTTGCCGAACGCCTTGCGCTCGCGGGTGTACTCCAACGTCCATTGCAAGGCCGCTTCGGCCGAAGTGATGGCGCCGATCGCCACAGTCAAACGCTCTTGAGGCAGTTCCTGCATCAAGTAGGCGAAGCCCATGCCTGCCTGGCCCAGCAGGTTTTCCCTGGGCACACGCACATCCTGGAAAAACAGCTCTGAGGTGTCCTGGGCCTTCATGCCGACCTTCTCCAGGCGCTTGCCCTTGGCGAAGCCCGGGGTATCGGCCTCTACCAGAAACAGGCTGATGCCCTTCGCACCGGCCTTGGGATCGGTCTTGGCCACCACGATCACCAGTTCGGCCAGGTAGCCGTTGGTGATGAAGGTCTTGGAGCCGTTGATCACATACTCATCGCCGTCCAGCACGGCGGTGGTCTTGACCCCCTGCAGGTCGGACCCGGCGCCCGGCTCGGTCATCGCGATGGCGGTGACCATTTCGCCGGAGATCAATTTGGGCAGGTATTTGTGCTTAAGCGCCTCACTGCCGTAATGCAGGAGGTAAGGCGCGACAATGTCCGAATGCAGGGAGAAACCAATGCCGGTAAGGCCCAGCCGGCTGATTTCCTCGATCACCACCGCGCTGTACAAAAAGTCTGCGCCCAAGCCGCCATATTCCTCAGGCAGATGGGAGCACAGCATCCCCGCCTCCCCCGCTTTGCTCCACAGACTGCGGTCGATGTAACCCTGTTTTTCCCATTGCCCGTGGAACGGCGCAGCGTCTTTTTCGAGGAAGGTGCGCACGCTGTCGCGAAAGAGTTCGTGTTCCGGGCTGAACAAAGTTCTGGGAATCATGGGGCACCTGCGTGGATTGTCGGACAAAGACGAGCCAACAGAGCCTATGCCGCGAAAGCGTCACAGGACACTGGACACATGCGACAAAAAATAAGACGATCCAGCCGTCTGGTGACCACTTTCCCCTATAAGAATAAATGAAATTATGTCTAACCAAATCTCCACGCCCCTGCGGCGCGTCAGTATTTTGGCCATTGATCGGGTATTCGCTTCAACCCTCATGCAAGCCAAGGATTTCTTCCACCTCGCCAGCCTGCGTTACGGCAAACAGCAAGGCCTGGGCCTGACCCCGGCGTTCGAAACACGCCTGGTCAGCCCCGACGGGCAATCGGTGAGCAGCTTCAGCGATGTGATCATGCCGGTGGACGGTGGCCTGGAAGATGCCGACATCATCGTGTTGCCGGCCTTCTGGGATGACTTCGACGCCCTGTGCACACGCTATCCCCAAGTGCTGCCGTGGCTGCGCGAACAACACGCGCGCGGGGCCGTGCTCTGTGGTGAGGCCACCGGGGTGTTCTGGCTGGCCGAAGCCGGGCTGCTCGATGGCAAGGAGGCGACCACCTACTGGCGCTTTTTCAATGCCTTCAGCGAACGCTTCCCCCATGTGCAACTCAATCAGGACAAGCACCTCACCGACGCCGACAACCTGTATTGCGCCGGCGGCACCACCTCAGCCTGCGACCTGTATATCTACCTGATCGAACGCTTCTGCGGTGCCAACATCGCCCAGGCCGTGGCCCGCGATATTCTCTACGAAGTACAGCGCAGCTATTCGCCAGGACGCATCGGGTTTGGTGGGCAGAAGTTGCACCAGGACGTGATCATCCTGCAGATCCAGCATTGGCTCGAAGAGCACTTTGCCGACAAGTTCCGCTTCGAAGACGTCGCCCGGGAACACGGCATGAGCATCCGCAACTTCATGCGGCGCTTCCAGACGGCGACGGGTGACAAGCCGCTGCATTACCTGCAACGCCTGCGCATCGAGACAGCCAAGGGCTTGCTCTCGGGCAGCCGCAAGAGCATCAAGACCATCAGCTATGAGGTGGGTTACGACGATGCGAGCTTCTTTGCGCGGTTGTTCAGGCAGCACACGCAATTGTCGCCGAACCAGTATCGCCAACAGTTCCAACAGGCCGCGTAAGCAAATGTGGGAGGGGGCAAGCCCCCTCCCACATTGGATCTCCAGTGCTCTGGAAATCGCTTAGGGTTTGTGCCCGCGAGACAGGAACTCGTGGGACTGCATTTCCAGCAAGCGGCTGAGCGTACGCTGGAATTCGAAGTTCAAGCGACCGCCTGTATACAGATCCTTGAGCTCCACTTCCGCCGAGATGATCAGCTTGACGTTACGGTCGTAGAATTCATCGACCATGTTGATAAACCGTCGCGCGATGTCGTCGGTGGTGACGCTCATCTGCTCCACGCCGCTCAAGATCACCGCATGGAAGATCTTGCCCAGTTCGATGTAGTCGTTCTGGCTACGCGGGCCGTCGCACAGCTGACGGAATTCAAACCACGCCACGTCATCGCAGGTACGCAGGGCGATGATTTCGCGGTTCTCGATCATCAACTTGTCGTTTTCCACCGCCTGGGTGCATTCCGGCGTGAGGGCACGGAAGCTTTTGCGCAGGCTTTCGTGGGCCGCTTCGTTGAGCGGGAAGTGGAACAACTCCGCTTGCTCCAGATGCCGCAGACGGTAGTCGACGCCGCTGTCGACGTTGACGATCTCAGTGTTCTGCTTGATCAGCGCAATGGCCGGCAGGAAGCGTGCACGTTGCAGGCCGTCCTTATACAGGCCGTCTGGCACGATGTTCGAGGTGGCGACCAGGGTCACGCCGTTCTTGAACAGCTCTTCCATCAGGGTGCCGAGGATCATGGCGTCGGTGATGTCGGAGACGAAGAATTCATCGAAGCAGATCACCCGCGCTTCGTCGGAGAAGCGCTTGGCGATGATGGTCAGCGGGTTTTTCTCGCCCGGCAGGGTCTTCATCTCTTCGTGCACACGCTTCATGAAGCGGTGGAAGTGGGTGCGGACCTTTTCCTTGAACGGCAGCGCTTCGAAGAAGGTGTCGACCAGGTAGGTCTTGCCACGGCCTACGCCGCCCCAGAAGTACAAGCCCTTGACCGGCGTATGGTCTTTCTTGCCAAACAGCTTGCTGAGCATCCCCGGCTTGCTTTGCGAAGCCGCGACCAGGTCGTCGTACAGGCGCTGCAAATGACGCACCGCCGTTTCCTGGGCCGCGTCATGGAAGAATTCAGGGCGTTTCAGATCAGCTTGATATCGTTCTAGGGGCGTCATAATTTCGTTAGCAAGGCAACAAAAACGGGCCGTCACTGTAACGACGGCCCCGGATAATGGCAATCAACCCTTGGTCGGGTTAATCCTCGATGGGCGTCAACGCAACGCGCAGGGCCTGGATGGCGGCATCGCGGGTCGCGCTGTCGGCGAACTGGGCGCTGTCGGCCACGGCCGCGTCGTCCAGCCATACGCTGAAGCCCAGGGCCTCGGGGCGCACGTCCAGCATCACACCGCTTTGCAATTGCTTGGTCACTGCACCCGCTGCTTTGCCGTCGGCAAAGTTGCGCGACAGCAGCAACTGCTCACCATCGGCGGCCAACAGGCGGAAGCGGAAGCTGCCGTCGTCTTCGCGAAAGCTCACAAAGCGCGCAGCTTTCGCGGCCTTTTTCTTGACAGTGACCGGCGCCGCAGCCTGCTCGACGAATGAACGCAGGCCCACCGCCTCACGCAACTCAGCCAGGAATGGCGCAGCCACGGCACGGGCCTTCTTGGCGCCGACCAGCAGCAGGTCTTCCATGTCCGACGGACGCGACATCAGTTGATGGTAGCGCTCGCGGGCTTCACCCAATTGACCGTCCAACAATTGGAACAGACGGCTCTTGGCCTCGCCCCAACCCAGGCCTTGCAGCAACTCTTCGCGAAACTCGGCTTCCTGGGCCTTGCTGGCGAACGCCTGGTACAGGGTGAACAGGTGCGAGTTGTCCGGGTCCTTGGCTTCGCCGGGCGCGCGCGAGTCGGTGACGATCCGCGAGATGGCGTCCTTCATGTCCTTGGCGCTGGTGAACAACGGGATGGTGTTGTCGTAGCTCTTGGACATCTTGCGGCCGTCCAGGCCCGGCAAGGTGGCGACGCTTTCTTCGATCAACGCCTCAGGCATGGTGAAGAATTCTTTGCCGTTGCCGAACAGGTGGTTGAAACGCTGGCCGATGTCGCGGGCCATTTCCACGTGCTGGATCTGGTCACGGCCGACCGGCACCTTATGGGCGTTGAACATCAGGATGTCCGCCGCCATCAGCACCGGGTAGCTGTACAGGCCCATAGTGATGCCCGCATCCGGGTCTTCGCCGGTTTCGACGTTCTTGTCCACCGAAGCCTTGTAGGCGTGGGCGCGGTTGAGCAGGCCCTTGGCGGCCACACAAGTGAGCAACCAGGTCAACTCGGGGATTTCCGGGATGTCGGACTGGCGATAAAAGGTCACACGGTTCACATCCAGGCCGCCGGCCAGCCAGGTCGCGGCGATTTCCATACGCGAGCGCTGGATGCGCTGCGGGTCATCGCATTTGATCAGGGCGTGGTAGTCGGCCAGGAAGTAGAAGGAGTCGGCATTGGCATCCTGGCTGGCGAGGATCGCCGGGCGGATCGCACCGGCGTAGTTGCCCAGGTGCGGCGTGCCGGTGGTGGTGATGCCGGTGAGAATACGGGTACGAGTCGTCATGGTTAATCGCTTGTCAGACTGCTATCAATTCGAGAGGCGCGGCAGCACCAGATCCTTCAGATCGGTGAGCTTGCCATGAAAAAAGTGTCCGCATTCTGCCACTTTCAGCAGCTCATGGGGGCGATTCAGGGCAGCGGACCAGTCGTAGACGGTCTGCGGGTCGACCACTTCGTCGGTTTCCGGCTGGATCAGGGTCAACGGGCAGCCTTGGGGCAGCACATCGGTATCGCGCAAGCGCATCACGGCGGCGGCGACCATGAACAGGTGTGCGAGTTTTTCGCCCTTGGCTTCCAGGCGACCACCGAGGCTGGCGGCCACATAACCACCGAACGAGAAACCGAGCAAGGTCATCGGCAGGTCGGGGTGTTTTTCCCGTAGCCAGGTGGCGGCCGCTTGCGCATCGTCGACTTCGCCGGTGGCCATGTCGTGGGTACCGGCACTCGCACCGACGCCACGGTAATTAAACCGCAGCGTAATCAAACCGGCATCGCGAGCGGTGCGTTGCAGGGTCGAAACGACTTTATTGAGCATGGTCCCGCCCTGCACCGGGTTGGGGTGGCAGATCAGCGCCAGGCCACGTGGCTCGGGGTGATCCAGGTACAGGGCTTCCAATTGGCCTACCGGGCCATCGATCAAAACGGGGGTTTCACGCATGAGCAAGGAATGAACTCCGTGACCTCTCAAAGGGTCGACTCGTCTAGCTAAAAGTCTGTGCATGGCATCATTGCGAGCTTAATCGCGGTATACAGCGCAGGTTTGAGCCGTTAACGTAAAGCAAAGCCGTTTATAGAGGAAGGACTCGTGGAACACTCGCTCTTAGTTTGGTTGTTGCCGACTCTTGCCCTGGTTGCCGGTGTCGCCATTGGATTCCTGGTTGCTCGCCTGCTGCCGAATGCCGCGCCTAACCGCACGCAGCGTCAGCTGGATGACATTCAGGAACGTTTTGACAGTTATCAGAACGAGGTTGTTACCCACTTCAACAGCACCGCAAACCTGGTCAAGAAGCTCACTCAGAGCTATCAGGAAGTACAGGATCATCTCGCCGATGGCGCCAACCGCCTCGCCCTCGACGACATCACTCGTCAGCGCCTGCTGGCCGCGTTGCATTCCGATGCACCGCAAACTCCACGGGAACGCCTGACCCCACCCCGGGAAAACCAGGAGCCGCCACGGGACTACGCGCCAAAAACGCCAAACGCCCCAGGGATGCTGGATGAGCATTACGGCTTGAAGAAGTAAGTTATTTTCAAGCAATAAAGAAGCCCGGCTGATCGATGATCAACCGGGCTTTTTGTTGGGTCTCAGTCGACTAACAGCTCCCCTCCCGCACTAACTCCTGCAGGAGTCCGCCTTCGATGCGCACATGCCGCCCATGGAAACGCTTGAGGCTGCTGCGATGCCCCACGCTGACGATGCTCAGCCCTGGCAACTGATCGATCAACGCCTGGTACAGCGTCGCCTCATCCTCTTCATCCATAGCCGAGGTGGCTTCATCCATGTACAGCCACTGCGGCGCGAACAACAGTGTGCGGGCGAACGCCAAGCGTTGCTGCTCACCTGGCGAGAGCATGCGCTGCCAATGGTTGGCTTCGTCCAGACGCGAAATGAGGTGTGGCAGGCGGCAGGTCTGCAGGACCTGTGCATAACGTTCTGCCGGATAACCGCCGTCCGCCTGTGGATAACTCAGCACCGCCCTCAACGTGCCAATCGGCAGATAAGGCTTTTGCGGCAGGAACAGATAGCGCTCGGCCGGCAAGCGAATGTTGCCGTGGCCGTTGGGCCACAGGTTGCCCATCGCCCGCAGCAGGGTGGATTTACCACTGCCGGAACGGCCGCTGAGCATCAGGCGTTCGCCTTCGGCTACCGTGAGGTTGGCGCCTTGCAGCAAATGACGACCGTCGGCCAGGTCCAAGCTGAGGTCGCTCACTTGCAGATCACCGCCCTGCTGCTGCAGCGCGATGCCCAGGGTGCGGGTTTCGTTTTCTTCCATCGCCTGGCCGAAACTCAGCAGGCGGTCACAGGTGGCGCGCCAACTGGCAAGTAGGGTGTATGCGTCGACAAACCAGCTCAAGCTGCCTTGCACACTGCCAAACGCCTGGGCCACCTGCATCAACACACCCAGCTCGATCTTGCCGGCGAAGTAGCGCGGTGCCGCCACCACAAACGGGAAAATAATCGCGATCTGCGAATAGCCGCTGGTGAAAAAACTCAGGCGTTTCTTGACCTGCATGATGCTCCAGAAGTTGCTCCACACCCGCCCGAACCGCGCACTCAGTTGCTGATGTTCATTGGGCTCGCCATTGAACAGCGCGATGCTTTCGGCATTCTCGCGCACCCGCACCAGGCTGAAACGCAAGTCGGCTTCGAAACGCTGCTGGCGGTTGCTCAGCCCGATCAGCTTTCGACCGATCAAGTGGGTCAACCAACTACCCACCAGCGCATACACCAACGCGGCCCAGAACATATAGCCAGGAATGGAAATGCCCCACACCTCGATACTGCCGGACACGCCCCACAGAATCACCGAGAACGACACCAGGCTCACCAAGTTGCTGACAAAGCCCAATCCCAACGTGAGCGTACCGTTGGTAAACGCGTTGAGGTCTTCGCAGATACGCTGGTCGGGGTTATCGGTATAGCCGCCGTATTCCAGGTGGTAGTAGTTCTTGTGGCCCAGCCATCGGGCGAAGTAGGTTTGCGTCAGCCAGCGCCGCCAGCGGATGGTGAGCATTTGCTGCAGATAAGAGGTGAACACGCCGGTCACGATCGCCACCACAGCGATCAGGCTGAAGTACATCAGCAGGTGGGTGAAGGCATCGTAGTCTTTGTGTTCGAGGGCGTTGTAGAAGTCGCGGTTCCAGCTGTTGAACCACACCGACACCGCCACGCTGAACAGCGACAGGCCCAACACCACCAGCAACAGCAGCCAGGCCTGGCCCTTCTCCTCACTGCGCCAGTACGGAGTGATCAGTCGCCACACCCTGGGTAGGAATTGCCCGCGCACAGCATCGTTGACCGCAGAGTACTCAGCGTTCTGATTCATGGTTCAGGCTCGGTAGGAAAGAGGAGACAGGTGTATGAACCGATCATAGTTGATCGGTTCAGGGCTCCGTGCGGCCTGAAGCGGGTTGTTCAGCCTAGGTTCAGCGTCGTACCGGACGCTTCTGCAGCTTGCGTTGCAGGGTGCGGCGGTGCATGCCCAACGCACGGGCGGTGGCGGAGATGTTGCCTTCGTGTTCAGTGAGGACGCGCTGGATGTGCTCCCACTGCAGACGGTCCACCGACATCGGGTTTTCCGGCACCAGGGTGTCGAGATCGGCATGCTCGGACAGCAGCGCGGCCAGCACGTCATCGGCGTCCGCCGGTTTGCACAGGTAGTTGCAGGCGCCGCGCTTGATGGCCTCGACGGCGGTAGCGATGCTGGAGTAACCGGTGAGGATCACCACGCGCATTTCCGGGTCGAGTTCGAGCAGCTTGGGCAGCAGCACCAGGCCGGAGTCGCCGTCCATTTTCAGGTCGAGCGCGGCGTAGTCCGGCAGGTCGGCCTGGGCGATGGTCAGGCCTTCTTCGGCCGAACCTGCGGTGCTCACGCGAAAACCACGACGGCTCATGGCACGCGCCATGACGCGGGTAAAGGTGGCGTCGTCATCTACCAGCAGCAGGTGCGGCAGTTCTTCGCCTTCGACTTGGATCTCGTCACTCATCGATATCTCCTCGTGCGACACGGGGCAGGCGCAGCTCGGTGAGCGTGCCACCTTCCTCATGACTATAGAGCTTCACTGAGCCGCCCGCGCGGGTCACGCTGGCCTTGCTCAAAAACAGGCCCAGGCCGAAGCCTTTGCCCTTGGTGGTAAAGAAGGGTTTGCCGATCTGCTCGGCAATGGCCAGCGGCACGCCCGCGCCGTGGTCACGAATACTGATGGTGACGTTTTCCGCGTCCCAGTCCAACTGCACGCCCAGGCCTTCGGGGCAAGCGTCAGCGGCATTGTTGAGCAGGTTGAGCAGCGCCTGGGTCAGGTCCGGTGGCGGCGCCATGCGCGGTACGGTGCCCTGCCCCAGCAGGTGGAATCGGTAGCTGGCTTCGGGACGCATCAGGTGCCAGCGATTGAGTGCTTCGTCGAGCCACTGGGTGACGTCTTGCATGTCGACCGCCAGGCGGCGATTGGCTTCGGCGGCGCGCACCAGTTGCTGCAAGGTCTGCTTGCACTGCTTGACCTGTTCGCGCAGCACCCCGAGGTCCTCTTGCAGCGCCGGGTCGTGGTGGTCCTGGGTCATTTCATTGAGCAGTACGCTCATGGTGGCCAACGGCGTGCCCAGCTCATGGGCGGCACCGGCAGCCTGGGTGGCAACGGCCAGCAACTGCTGGTCGCGCAAGCCTTCTTCACGGCGAATGGCGCGCAGCTCTTCTTGCCGGCGCAGCTCCTCGGCCATACGGGCGGCGAAGAAGGTGATGACGGCGGCAGACAGGGCGAAACTCAGCCACATCCCGTAGATCTGCAGGTTTTCCCGGGCGATGGGGAACGTTTGCAGCGGGTAGAAGCGCGCCAGCAGCAGGGTGTACAACGTCAGGGCGATGCCCGACAGCGCCACCGAGTAACGCCAGGGCAACGTCACCGCCGCGATGGTCAGTGGCACCAGGTAATAAGACACGAACGGGTTGGTGGAACCACCCGAGAAGTAAAGCAACACACTGTGGATAAACAGGTCGCAGGCTAGTTGCAGGGCGTATTCCAGCTCGGTCACCGGCCACGTGGTGCGCAAGCGGATAGCCGTGAACACGCACAGCACGATCGAGAAACCCAGGGTCACGCCCAGTTGCAGCCACGGCAGTGGCAGCAGGTCGAACCAATAGGCAAGCCCGACCGAACCAGCCTGTGCGGCCAGTACCAGGGTACGGATGAACGTCAGGCGCCAGAGATTCTGGCGGGTGGCGGAAGTCAGTTTTACGGCGGCGAGCATGAGCTCTCCCGGTGGGCGCTGCGAGCAGATCGGCAGGAGTATAAACGAAGCCGACCTGCTGGCACGGCGCGTGTGGCTCTTTGCCGCAGCCTGGGCAGATGACCGTTCGTCGGCACCACGAACATTTGTAGGTGATGTGTAAACCCGAAGAACCCGATGCCACCGTCTACAGTCATACCGATACGAACACCCCCTAAGGAGCTTCCATGTCTCGTTTCATTCGCAGTGCAGTCGTCATCGCCCTCAGCGCCGCCACCCTGGCCAGCCTTCCAGCCATGGCCGCCGACGCACTGAACTACAACCAGATTTCCCTGCGCGCCGAGGTCAGCCAGGAGGTTGCCCGCGACAAGATGATCGTCACCCTGTACACCGAATCCCAGAATGCGGACCCAGCCAAACTCGCCGCCGAAATCACCACCACAATGAACAAGGCCCTGGGCCAGGCCCGTGAAGTCAAGGCCGTGACCTTGCGCCAAGGCAGCCGCAACAGCTACCCGATCTACGACAACAAGAACCAGAAGATCACCGGCTGGCGTGAACGCGCCGAACTGCGCCTGGAAAGTGCGGACTTCCCGGCCCTCTCCAAACTGACCGGTGAACTGCTCAATACCCTGAAAATGGAAAACATGGACTTCGCTATCGCCGATACCACGCGCAAGGCCAGCGAAGATGCCCTGCTCAAAGACGCCGTTGCCGCGTTTAAAGCCCGTGCGCAACTGGCCACCGACGCGCTGGGCGGCAAGGGCTACAAGATCGTCAACTTGAACTTCAATACCAATGGCTACCCACAACCTTATGCCCGTGGAGGGATGATGATGAAGGCAGCCATGATGGATTCGGCACCGACCCCGGAAGTGGAAGCCGGCACCAGCCAGGTCAGCATGAGTGCCGATGGCGTGATCGAAGTATTGCAATAACCACAGCGTCGACAAAAAAGCAGCCTGTGCAGGCTGCTTTTTTTCACCCGTTGTCATATGCAGCGGTACATTCGCAGGAATCAATCACGGGGTATTCGCTACACAAATAGCGCCATAGCCAACAGGGAGTGTTGTGGCGACATCTATTTATGTCACGAGACCTGAAATCATGTCCTCACCTGTCATCCATACACCCCTGCCACAGCAGCAACACATAAACCGCTTACCGACTGAGCCGACACAAACACCCCAATCATCCATAACGCGGCCCACCCAGAACGAGCCCCGCACAACAGCCTCCCCTCACGAAACCGCGCTGCTCAACGCTTACATGGCTGCGGTGCAGGACAAAGTGCTGGGTAACAACCCCGGGCCTGTCAAGGTTCCGCCCCAGAGCACCCTGGGCCAATGGCTAGAACTGTATCGGGCGCAATGGCAGCACCCCGTCGTTCAAGGCTGGATGCATGAACAGAAGATCGATCAGAACACAATCCTGACCATCAACCCTCGCACAGGCGCCCTGACAGCCAACGCCAACGGGGAAATGAAAACCTTCGCCCTCACCGACAATTCTGGCTGGGGACAAGTGAGCCGCCCGCTTGTCGAGGTCGCCAAGGTTATCGCGCCAGGCACTGTCGAGCGGTTGCAGGTGCGCTTTGGCGACGACGCCATACAAGTGCGCGCAGGCGTGATCGCCAACTTTCAGGGTGAACCCCTTCCGACATCACTGGCCGAGGCCAGGGCACAAATCCGGCGGCTGGAGCACAACGAAGCCTTCGACCCCATCGCGCCGGATGACCGCGTGCGCCCAGCCAACCGTCGCTCGGCGCAAGCCTTGAATACCCTCAAACTCAGCGCCGAAAAGTTTTATACCCAAGCGCCGCAAGCCCTGGCCTACAAACACTTGGCGGTGGAGGTTGCCAAGGTGTTGCCTGACGTGCGCGCGCAAGCGAAACAATGGGCGGAGTCCGTCATTTTCAAACTGACCGGCCAGCACGTGGACGCCGATACGATTTACTTGAACCGTTTCAATGGTTCTCAAAGTGCCTCAACGGCGACCGGCTGGGAGCACATGAACGAGGAGCCGACCGCCTCTCTGCGCCTGCCGGATGCACTGCTGAAAAACTTCTCCGAGGGCGACTGGGTTCCCGGCAACCTGGACTCGGAAGGCGGTTTATATAGAGACGGCCCCGGAAAAAGTAAAACCGGAGGATACGGTGCGCATAACCAATTCCCCCTGGCGCCGTCGACACTTATGCACGCGAGTTGGAAAACCGACTTCCAAGCAGTCATGACGCAAAAAATCGACAGTTTCTGGAACGCAAAAAGCCATGACTACCAGACCGCGATCAAAGGCGAATTCGTCTACCAGGCTCGAAAGCAACTGAACGCCGCCGCCGATAGGCCACCCGCCGAGCGAATGCTGCTAGCGCCCGAGCATCGGTTCACCCGTGAGGACTACCGTTTAGTCATGGGCGCGGCGTCCAATCTCCCACTCGACGAAAATGCACCACTCACGATGCAGCAGCTAAGCGCCCAGGCTCCTGCAAAAGGTGTGGTCCACGCGTACGCATTCAATATCAAGGGCCTGCTGTCTAACGATATTGTGCGATTCAGTGCTGCCGACGGGACCCGCCAGGTCCTCTACATTCCCGGTTCGGCACCTGCTTTTCTCCGGTTCGACTCCCAGGAGAAACTGGATCAATGGGTGATGGACCAAGCCAAGGACCCGAAAAAACGCGCGTCCTTGACTGCTCATTTTCCGCTGATCGCCCGCCAGGACCATGAGCCCGGCACGATTGAAAAACTGGCAAAGGTGTTCATGCCCGTGTTGTGGTTAACAAATGTGGGCAGAAAAACAGAAGGCCTGGAAACCACTCTCGAACAACTGGCCAGCGGTAACCTGAAAGGCAGGACATTGACCGGCGCAGGATCGCACATTGAAGACGACGTTTTCTCTGCCATAACTTCGGCCACCCATGCACGCATGACTCATGACGCCGACGTTATGATC
Organism: Pseudomonas sp. S35; assembly: GCF_009866765.1. Taxonomy (NCBI): domain Bacteria; kingdom Pseudomonadati; phylum Pseudomonadota; class Gammaproteobacteria; order Pseudomonadales; family Pseudomonadaceae; genus Pseudomonas; species Pseudomonas sp. S35. Next base: position 1,101,370 of record NZ_CP019431.1, on the reverse strand, counting down.
AAGTCCAACAGCGAGGTGACACGCGACACTTGGCTTAACGACATCACCGTTGCAGCCGGTTTGCTGGCCAAACTGGCGCCTATTGCCGCGCCCGTGGCCGCTGCTGCCGTTGCGACCAGTTTGGCTGAGCTGGCGCTAGGGGCGCAAAAACAAGCATCCGGCGATACGCTGGCTGAACGCAACGACGGCGCTAGCAAGGCATTCGATGGCCTGTTGAACACCTTGTTCTCGATCGGAGCCAGTAGCCAGGCTGAGGATCCGTTCATTCCCCCTGAAGAAAAACCGCTCGCACTCACTCCGAGCGAGCGTCCTCGGGGTGAAAGCCCCAAAACCCTGCCGCCCCCCAACCCCCTGCAGCCCAGCCAGGCGGGCAATATCAGCCAATACGCGGTAAAGAACGCTGAACAGCTCATTGAAGATGCGGTACGTAACGCCAAGGGTATGTACCAGACCAAAGACCCAGCAACGGGCCAGGACAGATGGTTTGTCCGCTATACCGACGCGACCGGCAGCCGCCAGGTCTATGAAATAAAAGGCGACTTCAAATTGAGCAATGACTATGTCGAGATCGTCGATCCCGGGACAGGCAAGCCGGTGATGACGGTATACGCCAAGGGAGAGGGCGAATGGGTACGCGCCCCTGCAAACGGTGGTACACGGTGGCAGTGGAAGGGTGCGCCCGTACCGCCCTCCGGAAGCGACATTAAGCTAACGCCAAGGCTGTCGAACGGCTTCGAGATCTTGGGCGATCCTGAAAAAAGTGGCGCCGCCAGGTTTGACCAGCTCTTCAAATACGACAGCAACATCGCTTACGACCAAGCGTTGAGTAACTTTGAAGAGGCAGGAACCCTCAAAAGAAAAATGACTGTTTCCTGGACCGTCCAGGACAATAACTTCGAGGTTCTCCCAAGCGAAAAGGCAGAGCCCCATGAGAATGGCCCAACGCCCTATTCGTCTAATTTTACAAGGGATTTAAACCGCGATAATTACACCGTCCGGATAAAACAACCCAATGGCTTCGTCACCCAGGAGCTGGACGCCACAGGGCCTGCCAATGGAGAAACGCTGCGCAAGCGCCTGCTGCAGTTCGAAAGCGCTATCCCTGACCCCAACTTGCGTTCGCGTATATCGGAAGTCGCTCATCAGGGCAGTATTGCTCCCACTGCGGTGGAGTTGAAGATGAATCTACTGCAAGACGATGTAGGGTTCAGAGGTACGAACACCCATTACGTCATCACCTATGATCCAACTGCCAAAACAGCTGAAGTCAGCTTCAACGCCCACTTTGTCTTGCTCGACCTGGATCAAGATGCGGCAGTGATTCCCGAGTTGGAGGTCACCGCACAGCGAAGCTTCCGGATTACGGAAAGCAACAGACTGAACGAGCAGGCAAACCCCTACGTCATCGAAAAACGCGCGCCCTTTACCATGAGCACATCCGTTACCCAAAACATGAAATAGCCCGACGGCTACCTCATGAGCCAGAACGGCGGTAACCTCGGTCACCGCCGTTTTCGTTTGGGCAGTGTTTATACACCTGCCATTTCAGGGGTCTCCATGGAAAGAATCGCCTTCAAACCGCTCCTCCTCGCCGCTGGCCTGCTGGCGTTCATGCCAATGGCTCAGGCAGCCAGCACCCTGGTCTACTGCTCCGAAGCCAGCCCCGCTGGCTTTGACCCCAGCCAGTACACCAGTGGCACCGACTTTGATGCCTCAGCCGAAACCGTGTTCAACCGACTGACCCAGTTCAAGCGTGGCGGTACCGAGGTCGAGCCTGGCCTGGCGACACGCTGGGAAGTATCCAAAGAGGGCCTGACCTACACCTTCCACCTGCGCGACGGCGTCAAGTTCCACACCACCGATTTCTTCACTCCGACGCGCGACTTCAATGCCGATGATGTGCTGTTCACGTTCAATCGCCTGCTGGATGCCCAAAGCCCGTTCCGCAAGGCCTATCCGTCCGAGTCGCCGTACTTCACCGACATGGGCTTGAACACCACGATCAAGAGCGTCGATAAGCTCGACGAACACACCGTGCGCTTCAACCTTAACAACGTCGATGCCTCGTTCGTGCAGAACCTGGCCATGAGCTTCGCCTCGGTCCAATCCGCTGAATACGCCGCCCAGTTGCTCAAGGAAGGCAAGGCCGAAGACATCAACCAGAAGCCGATAGGCACCGGCCCCTTTGTGTTCAAGCGTTACCAGAAAGACTCGCAGATCCGCTATGTGGCCAATAAACAGTATTGGAAACCCGAGGATGTAAAGCTCGACAACCTGGTCTTCGCCATCACCCCGGATGCGGCATCGCGCCTGCAAAAACTCAAGGCCGGCGAATGCCAGGTCAGCGGCTACCCGCGCCCGTCCGACATCGAGGTGATGAAACAGGACCCCAACCTGCGTGTGCTGCAACAGGCCGGGTTCAACCTGGGATTTTTGGCCTACAACGTGACCCACCCGCCGCTGGATCAACTCAAGGTGCGTCAAGCGCTGGACATGGCCATCGACAAGCCGGCGATCATCAAGGCCGTGTACCAGAGCGCCGGGCAATTGGCGCAAAACGCCTTGCCACCGGCGCAGTGGTCTTATGACCCAAGCATCAAGGACGCCCCCTACGATCCGACCAAGGCAAAGGCGCTACTAAAAGAAGCAGGGATTGCACCCGGTACCACCATCAACCTGTGGGCCATGACAGTCCAGCGCGCGTCCAACCCGAATGCGCGGATGTCCGCCCAGATGATCCAGCAGGACTGGGACAAGGTCGGCATCAAGGCCAACATCGTCAGCTATGAGTGGGGCGAATACATCAAGCGAGCTAAAAATGGCGAGCACGATGCGATGATTTACGGCTGGACTGGCGACAATGGCGACCCCGACAACTGGCTTGGCGTGCTCTACAGTTGTGCCGCGGTCAAGGGCAGCAACTACGCCAAATGGTGTAACCCGGCCTACGACAAGCTGGTGCAGCAGGCCAAGGTCAGCAGCGACCGCGAGCAGCGTATCAAGTGGTATCAACAGGCACAAAAAATCCTTAAGGAACAGGTACCTATAACGCCTATTGCAAACTCGACGGTTTTCCAGCCACTGCGCAAAGAAGTGCAGGACTTCAAGATCAGCCCATTTGGGCTGACGCCGTTCTACGGCGTGAGTCTAGATAAGTAACAAGAGCGCCCCAACCGAGTGCGCCAGACGCTTCGGTTGGGCTTTTTTGGTGCGCTAGATGCACCGAAAAAACCCTCAAAACAGGCACAATTATGTCGAAAGTTTCATAATTGCGACATTCCTGTACGTTCGTACCACTCTTTCCGGCTTGCGGCAGTTCAGCATCTTGCAATGGGTATGGCGCCTGCATAAGTATCCGCAGGCCGACTCACGAGGTCGCCCTCACCACCAAAAATGACAACAAATCATGAGGCCAACATGCTTAAACACGCAGTCATTCCGTTAATCGTTAGCGCGGGCCTTATGGCCGCAGCCCCTTTCGCCCAAGCGGCGACTAACCTGGTGTTCTGCTCCGAAGGGAGCCCGGCCGGTTTCGACCCAGGCCAGTACACCACCGGAACAGACTTCGATGCTTCGGCCGAAACCATGTTCAACCGTCTGAGCCAGTTCGAACGTGGCGGCACCGCCGTCGTTCCCGGCCTGGCCACGAGCTGGGACGTGTCCCCGGACGGCCTGACCTACACCTTCCACCTTCGCGAAGGCGTCAAGTTCCACACCACCCCGTACTTCAAGCCCACTCGTGAATTCTCGGCTGACGACGTACTGTTCACCTTCAATCGGATGATCAACAAAGACGATCCATTCCGTAAGGTCTACCCTACTGAGTTCCCGTATTTCACGGACATGGGGATGGACACCAACATCAAGAACATCGAGAAAGTCGATGCCCACACCGTCAAGTTCACCCTTGGCACCGTGGACGCCGCTTTCATCCAGAACATGGCGATGAGCTTCGCGTCGATCCAATCGGCCGAATATGCCGCCCAACTGCTCAAGAACGGTACGCCGCAGGACATCAACCAGAAGCCGGTCGGCACTGGCCCGTTCGTGTTCAAGAGCTACCAGAAAGACTCGAACATCCGCTACACCGGCAACAAAGACTACTGGAAGCCTGAAGACGTCAAGATCGACAACCTGATCTTCGCCATCACCACCGACCCGTCGGTACGCATCCAGAAGCTCAAGAAAAACGAATGCCAGATCACCCTCTTCCCACGCCCGGCCGACCTCAAGGCGCTGGGTGAAGACAAGGACCTGAAACTGCCGAACCAGGCCGGTTTCAACTTGGGTTACGTCGCCTACAACGTCATGGACAAGGTCAAGGGCAGCGACCAGCCCAACCCGCTGGCTGACCTGCGCGTGCGCCAGGCGCTGGACATGTCGGTGAACAAGCAACAGATCATCGACTCCGTGTACCAGGGCGCCGGCCAACTGGCCGTCAACGCCATGCCGCCGACCCAATGGTCCTACGACACCACCATCAAGGACGCCGCCTACGACCCCGAGAAAGCCAAGGCGCTGCTCAAGGAAGCAGGCGTCAAGGAAGGTACCGAGATCGTACTGTGGGCGATGCCGGTGCAGCGCCCTTACAACCCGAACGCCAAGCTGATGGCTGAAATGCTGCAGAACGACTGGTCCAAGATCGGCCTGAAGGTCAAGATCACCAGCTACGAGTGGGGCGAGTACATCAAGCGTTCCAAGGGTGGCGAGAACCAGGCCATGATCATTGGCTGGAGCGGCGACAATGGTGACCCGGACAATTGGCTGAACGTGCTGTTCGGCTGCGACTCCCTGTCGGGCAACAACTTCTCCAAGTGGTGCGACAAGAAATTCGACGGCGTCGTGAAAGAAGCCAAGGCCACATCGGATGTCGCCAAACGCACCGAGCTGTACAAGCAGGCGCAACATATCCTCAAAGATGCAGTCCCGATGACACCTATCGCGCACTCGACGGTGTATCAACCCATGCGCAACACCGTACAGGACTTCAAGATCAGCCCATTTGGCTTGAACTCGTTCTACGGCGTGAGCGTCAGCGGCAAGTAAGGATCATTGACGGCGACGTTTCATAACGTCGCCGTTAGTGCATCCGCCGGACCTATAGGAAACAGACTACGTTCGCAATCGTTGCCTCCTACAGCAACGAGCTGCGATCTATGTCTCCGTTGCCTACAAGGTCAATCTGATTTGGCGCATTTACTCTGAAGTCCACGACCCATACCGTCGTAGGACAGCAGAGGCTCCAGCTTGGAAAAGGCACTTGCTGTGTGTGGGATCAGTGATATCTCCCTGGCCGAGCGCCAGGGTGATGGTTTGCTGATGACAACTACAAACAAGGATCGGGATCGTCATGCGCCATACCACCGTTCTATCCGCTATTTTTGGCACCAGCCTGCTGGCCATCGCCACGATGGGCCACGCCGCCGACAAGAAGAGCCTGGTGTTCTGCTCGGAAGGCAGCCCGGCAGGTTTTGACACCGCGCAATACACCACCGCCACCGACAACGACGCGGCCGAGCCGCTGTACAACCGCCTGGTCGAGTTTGAAAAAGGCGCAACCAACGTGGTGCCGGGCCTCGCGACCAAGTGGGATATTTCCGAAGACGGCCTGACCTATACCTTTCACTTGCGTGAAGGGGTGAAATTCCACAGCAACAAGGAATTCAAGCCGACGCGGGACTTCAACGCCGACGACGTGCTGTTCACCTTCAACCGCATGCTGGACCCTGAGCATCCGTTCCGTAAGGCCTACCCCACCGAGTTTCCCTACTTCAACGGGATGAGCCTGAACAAGAACATTGCCAAGGTCGAGAAAACCGACGAACACACTGTGGTGATGACCCTGAACACGGTGGACGCCGCGTTCGTGCAAAACATCGCCATGAGCTTCGCCTCGATTCTGTCGGCCGAATACGCCGAGCAGTTGCTCAAGAGCGGCAAGCCCAGCGACATCAACCAGAAGCCGATCGGCACTGGCCCGTTCGTGTTCCAGCGTTACCAGAAAGACTCGCAGGTCCGTTATGTGGGCAACAAACAGTACTGGGACCCGAGCCGTGTTCAGCTCGATCAACTGATCTTCGCCATCAACACCGACGCCTCGGTGCGGGTGCAGAAGCTCAAGGCCGGCGAATGCCAGGTGACCCTGCATCCGCGTCCGGCTGACGTCGATGCGCTCAAGGCCGACCCGACCCTGCAACTGCTGACCAAACCGGGGTTCAACCTCGGCTACATCGCCTACAACGTGCGCCACAAGCCCTTCGACCAGCTCGAAGTACGCCAGGCGCTGGACATGGCGGTGAACAAGCAGAGCATTCTGAACGCCGTGTATCAGGGCGCGGGGCAACTGGCGGTCAATGCCATGCCGCCGACCCAGTGGTCTTACGACGACACCATCAAGGACGCCGCCTACAACCCGGAAAAAGCCAAGGAACTGCTCAAGGCTGCCGGCGTGAAGGAAGGCACCGAAATCACCCTGTGGGCGATGCCGGTGCAACGACCGTACAACCCCAACGCCAAGCTGATGGCCGAAATGCTGCAGAGCGATTGGGCCAAGATCGGCCTGAAAGTGAAGATCGTCAGCTATGAATGGGGCGAGTACATCAAGCGCACCAAGAACGGTGAGCACGATATCAGCCTGATCGGCTGGACCGGCGACAATGGCGACCCGGACAACTGGCTGGGCACCCTCTACAGCTGCGACGCCATCGGCGGGAACAACTACTCCATGTGGTGTGACCCGGCGTACGACAAGCTGATCAAGCAAGCCAAGGTCGTCACCGACCGCGAACAACGGACTGTTCTTTACAAACAGGCGCAGCAATTGCTCAAGCAGCAAGTGCCGATCACGCCTGTCGCCCACTCGACGGTCAACCAGCCGTTAAGCGCCAAAGTCGAAGGGTTCAAAGTGAGCCCCTTCGGCCGCAACGTGTTCTCGGGCGTCAGTATTACCCCATAAGAAAATAACCGGATTGCAGGAGAGCGAAGTCAGCTCTCCGGCAAACGTGCAGCCATTTGTTGGGAAATTTCCTACGGCAAACGTTTGCAAGTGCCTGAACGAGTTACACACCAATAGTCGGTTCACCTAAAAAGACCGGCATAAAAAAGAGAACCAAAGGAGCTTCACCCATGAAACTGAGCAGCAAAGCGCTTCTGGCCCTGGCCATCAGCACCATCACGGCAACTGCGTACGCTGAAACCCAGAGCCAGGATTTCGTTCCTACCACATTGGCCGGCACCAGCGCCCAAAGCGAGGCCACGGGTTTTATTGACGGTCAAAGCCTGGGCGGCACCACACGTAACTGGTACTCCACCGAGAAGAAATTCCGTGGCCAGCGTTTCTCCTATGAGAAACACAATCAGACGCGCACCGACGCGAACCGCACAAACTGGGTACAGGGCACCATCCTCAACTACTCCTCGGGCTTCACCCAAGGAACCGTAGGTGTGGCGACCGAAGTCGCGGCTTACAACACCGTGGTCCTGGACCGGAGCAAGCGAGATATCAAGGGCGGTTCCAACCGTACCCTGGCTGACTCCGACGGTGATGCAGTAGGCCAATGGAGCAAGCTGGGCCTGGCTAACGTCAAGTTCCGCGTATCCAACACCACCTTGACCGCCGGTCGCCAGAATTTCAGCAGCGGCATCGTCGACACCATCGGCAACCGTGCCCTGCCGTCGAGCTTCGAAGGTGTGAGCTTCAACAGCGAAGAGCTGAGCAACCTGTCGTTCCAAGGCGGTATTTTCGATCGCGTTTCGCCGCGTACCGAGCAGAGCCTGACCAAATTCGTATCCGAGTACGGCAATGGCCAAAAGACCGACAAGGTCAAAACCCTGGGCTTCAACTACCAGCCGTTCAAGAGCCTGAAGACCAGCGTTTTCGCCGCTAACGTCGAAGACTTCTGGAACCAGTACTACTTCGGTGCCACCCACCAATTGGGTGATGCACAGACCCTGGCACTGACCACCGGCCTGAACTACTACAAAACCACCGACACCGGCAGCAAGAAGATGGGCAACATCGACAACGACACTTACTCGTTGTCCCTGGGGCTGACCCACAAGGCTCACAGCCTGACCTTCTCGTACCAGGAAGTTGACGGTAACGAGTACTTCGACTACCTGCACGAAACCAACGGCATCTACCTGGCCAACTCCCTGACGTCCGACTTCAACGCCCCGAACGAGAAGTCCTTCCAGGTCGCCTACGGCATCAACATGGCCGAATACGGCGTGCCAGGCCTGAAGTTCAACATCTACTCGGCACGCGGCTGGGGCATCGACGGTACCCACTACACCGGCACGGCCTATGGCACCGCTGGCAAGTCCCGCAGCGACCTGCGTCTGATGGACGGCGAGAAGCACCAGGAATACGGCGTTGGCACCACCTACGCGATTCAGAGCGGCCCACTCAAGGCCACCACTATCCGTGGCACCTACGTGACTCACCGCGCCAGCGCAGAACAGCCTGACGGTAACATCAAAGAATTCCGTCTGGTGACCACCATCCCGTTCAACATTCTTTAATCAGCGCCAGGTAAACGGCGGGCTCAGGACGAGTCTGCCGTCTACGCTTGTCTGGTCCCATCGATTGCAGAGGGCTCCGAATGAAAATGCTCCCGCTACAAGCTGCCGTGGCTGCTGCGCTGTTGAGCGTGGCGGTCGGAATTTCGGCCAAACCGCTGGTGGTCTGCACCGAAGCCAGCCCGGAAGGTTTTGACCCGGTGCTGTACACCACCGCCGTCACCGCCGACGCCGCTGCCGAAACCATGTTCAACCGCCTGGTCGACTTCAAACCCGGTACCACCGAAGTGGTGCCTGCACTGGCCAAAGACCTGCCAGAGATCAGCGCCGATGGGCTGACCTACACCTTTCACCTGCGTGACGACATCAAGTTCCACACCACTGACTACTTCAAACCCACGCGCAACCTGAATGCCGACGACGTGCTATGGAGCTTCCAGCGCCAGTTGGACCCGAAACACCCGTGGCACAGCAAGTCCAACGTGGGCTACCCGTACTTCGAGAGCATGGGTTTCAAGGAGCTGCTCAAGAGCGTAGAGAAGACCGACGATCACACCGTGGTCTTTACCCTGACCCGTCCTGAAGCACCGTTTCTGGCTGACCTGGCGATGGCGTTTTCCTCGATCCATTCGGCCGAATATGCCGACCAGTTGCTCAAGTCCGGCAAGACCGATGACCTGAACGCCAAGCCGATCGGTACCGGGCCGTTCATCTTTACCCGCTATCAGAAAGACGCCCAAGTACGCTTCAAGGCCAACCCGGACTACTTCCGTGGCAAGCCGCCGGCCGATCCGTTGATCCTGGCCATTGCCACCGACAACAACGTGCGCCTGCAAAAGCTCAAGGCCAACGAGTGCCAGGTCGCGCTGTACCCCAAGCCTGATGACATCCCGAGCATCAAGAAAGACCCGAACCTGAAAGTCGATGAACTGGCCGCGATGACCACCGCGTACACCGCCATGAACACCACGCACAAGTACATGAGCGACGCGCGGGTACGTCACGCCATCAACATCGCGTTCGACAAGAAAGGCTACAACGAATCGCTGTACGGCAAAGGCAACGCCGTCGACGCCACCGGCCCGTATCCGCCGACCTTGCTGGGCTTCAACGACACGCTGAAAAACCCCGAGCGCGACCTGGACAAGGCCCGTGCCCTGCTCAAGGAAGCCGGCGTACCGGAAGGCACCGAATTCACCCTGTTCACCCGTAACGGCGGTGGCCCGACCAACCCCAACCCGATGCTCGGTGCCCAGCGCATGCAGGCGGATTTGGCGCAGATTGGCCTGAAGGTCAACATCAAGGTCATGGAGTGGGGCGAGATGCTCAAGCGCGCCAAGGCCGGTGAACACGACATGGTTTCAGCCGGTTGGGCCGGTGATAACGGCGACCCGGATAACTTCCTCACGCCGAACCTCAGTTGCGATGCAGCGAAAAACGGCGAAAACTACGCCCGCTGGTGTAACAAAGAGTTTCAGGACTTGATCGACAAGGCCCGCGCCGATGCTGAACCCCAGCAGCGGGCTGCACTCTATCAACAAGCCATGGCGGTTTTCGAGAAGGACCAACCGTGGATTCCCATGGCTTACCCGAAAATGTTCACCGCCATGCGCAAAAACGTCGAGGGTTATACCCAAAGCCCGCTGACCACCAATAACTTCGCCACCACCCAGGTGAAGTAAATAAGAGAAACGCTCGGCGCCGCCCACTGGGACGGCGCCGAACCTGCCTAACCGGCTGATTGAGGTACACAACAAGATGTTTAGTTTTATTGCCCGCCGACTGGGGTTATTGATCCCCACGTTTTTCGGCATCACGTTGCTCACGTTTGCGTTGATTCGCATGATCCCTGGCGACCCCGTCGAAGTCATGATGGGCGAGCGGCGCGTCGACCCCGAGATGCACGCACAGGCAATGGAGCGCCTTGGCCTTAACAAGCCGTTGTATGCGCAATACCTGGACTACGTCGGCAAGCTCGCCCAAGGCGACCTTGGCGAATCGCTGCGCACCCGCACCAGCGTGTGGACCGAGTTCACCGCCCTTTTCCCCGCGACCCTGGAACTGTCCATGGCCGCCCTGTTGTTCGCCGGCATCCTGGGCCTGTTGGCCGGGGTGATCGCGGCACTCAAGCGAGGATCCCTGTTCGACCATGGGGTGATGGGCATCTCCCTGGCGGGATACTCGATGCCGATCTTCTGGTGGGGCCTGATCCTGATCATGTTCTTCTCCGTCAGCCTGGGCTGGACCCCGGTGTCCGGGCGGATCGACCTGCTCTACGACATCGAGCCGCGCACCGGCTTCATGCTCATCGACACGCTGCTGGCTGACGAGCCCGACGCGTTCTTCGACGCCCTGCACCACCTGATCCTGCCGGCCATCGTACTGGGCACCATCCCGTTGGCAGTGATTGCACGGATGACCCGTTCATCCATGCTCGAAGTGCTGCGCGAAGACTACATCCGTACCGCCAAGGCCAAAGGCCTGTCGCCGGCCCGCGTCGTATTCGTCCACGGCCTGCGCAACGCACTGATCCCGGTACTCACCGTGGTCGGCCTGCAAGTCGGCACGCTGCTGGCCGGTGCGGTCCTGACCGAAACCATTTTCTCGTGGCCCGGCATCGGCAAATGGCTGATCGAAGCCATTGGCGCACGTGACTACCCGGTGGTGCAAAACGGCATCCTGCTGATCGCCTGCCTGGTGATCCTGGTGAACTTCGTGGTGGATATCCTCTACGGCTTCGCCAACCCACGCATCCGTCACCAGCGCTGAGATCATGACCATGACCACACCTACTCCCGTGTCAGCAGTCGATCAAAGCCTGCTGTATCCGTCGCCGTACAAAGAATTCTGGCAAGCCTTCTCCAAGAACAAGGGCGCAGTTGCCGGCCTGGCATTCATGGTGCTGATCGTGTTCTGCGCGATCTTCGCCCCCTGGGTGGCACCGCATAACCCGAGCGAGCAATACCGCGACTTCCTGCTGACCCCGCCGTCGTGGCTGGAAGGCGGGCAGATCCAGTTCCTGCTCGGCACCGACGAGCTGGGCCGTGACCTGCTCTCGCGCCTGATCCAGGGTTCGCGCCTGTCGCTGCTGATCGGCTTGTCGTCGGTGGTGATGTCGCTGATCCCGGGCATCCTGCTGGGCCTGTTCGCCGGGTTCTTCCCGCGTTTGCTTGGCCCGACCATCATGCGTCTGATGGACATCATGCTGGCCCTGCCATCGCTGCTGCTGGCCGTTGCCATCGTCGCAATCCTCGGCCCTGGCCTGATCAACACCGTGATCGCCATCGCGATCGTGTCGTTGCCATCCTATGTACGCCTGACCCGCGCAGCGGTGATGGGCGAGCTGAACCGTGACTACGTGACCGCCGCCCGCCTCGCTGGCGCCGGCCTGCCACGCCTGATGTTCATCACCGTGCTACCCAACTGCATGGCACCGCTGATCGTACAGGCCACCTTGAGTTTCTCCTCGGCGATCCTCGACGCGGCGGCCTTGGGCTTCCTCGGTCTTGGTGTTCAACCGCCAACCCCTGAGTGGGGCACCATGCTGGCCTCGGCCCGTGACTACATCGAACGCGCCTGGTGGGTGGTGAGCTTGCCTGGTTTGACCATTTTGCTCAGCGTGCTGGCAATCAACTTGATGGGTGACGGCCTGCGCGATGCGCTGGACCCGAAACTCAAGAACGCCGCCTGAGGAGATTCCCATGTCACTGTTAGAAATCAAGAATCTCAACGTACGCTTCGGCGACAAGACCGCTGTACCGGTGGTCGATGGCCTCGATATTTCGGTCGACAAGGGCGAAGTCCTGGCCATCGTTGGCGAGTCGGGTTCGGGTAAGTCCGTGACCATGATGGCGCTGATGGGCCTGATCGAGCACCCTGGCATCGTCACCGCCGACGCGCTGACCTTCGACGGCAAGGACATGCTCAAGCTGAGCAATCGCCAGCGCCGCCAGATCGTCGGCAAAGACCTGGCGATGGTCTTCCAGGACCCGATGACCGCGCTGAACCCCAGCTACACCGTGGGTTTCCAGATCGAAGAAGTGCTGCGCCTGCACCTGAAAATGTCCGGCAAGCAAGCGCGCAAGCGCGCCATCGAGTTGTTGGAAAAGGTTGAAATCCCAGGCGCTGCCAGCCGGATGGACGCCTACCCGCACCAACTGTCCGGCGGTATGAGCCAACGGGTGGCAATCGCCATGGCCATTGCTGGCGAGCCGAAGCTGTTGATCGCCGATGAACCGACCACCGCGCTCGACGTGACCATCCAGGCGCAGATCATGGAGCTGCTGCTGGCCCTGCAGAAAGAACAGAACATGGGCCTGGTGCTGATCACCCACGACCTGGCAGTGGTGGCTGAAACCGCCCAGCGCGTGTGCGTGATGTACGCCGGCCAAGCCGTGGAAGTCGGCCAGGTGCCGCAACTGTTCGACATCCCGGCCCACCCGTACAGCGAAGCCCTGCTCAAGGCGATTCCCGAGCACAGCCTCGGCGCCTCGCGCCTGGCCACGCTGCCGGGCATCGTGCCCGGCCGCTATGACCGCCCGCAGGGTTGCCTGCTGTCGCCGCGTTGCCCGTATGTGCAGGACAGCTGCCGCCAGACCCGTCCGGGCCTTGACCCTAAATCCAACAGCCTTGCGCGCTGCTTCTACCCCTTGAACCAGGAGGTGGCGTAATGGCCGTCGTTCTTACCGCCCGCGACCTGACCCGTCACTACGAAGTGTCCCGTGGCCTGTTCAAGGGCCACGCCACCGTGCGCGCCCTCAATGGCGTGTCCTTCGAGCTGGAAGCCGGCAAGACCCTCGCGGTGGTCGGCGAGTCGGGTTGCGGCAAATCCACCCTGGCCCGTGCGCTGACGCTGATTGAAGAGCCGTCGTCCGGCTCGCTGAAAATCGCCGGCCAGGAAGTCGCCGGGGCCGACAAGGCTCAGCGCAAACAACTACGCAAAGACGTGCAGATGGTGTTCCAGAGCCCGTACGCCTCGTTGAACCCCCGGCAGAAAGTCGGCGATCAACTCGGCGAGCCACTGCTGATCAACACCAACCTGTCCGCTGCCGAACGCCGCGAGAAAGTGCAGGCAATGATGAAGCAAGTGGGCTTGCGCCCTGAGCATTACCAGCGCTACCCGCACATGTTCTCCGGCGGCCAACGCCAGCGCATCGCCCTGGCCCGCGCGATGATGCTGCAACCCAAGGTGCTGGTGGCGGATGAGCCGACCTCGGCGCTGGACGTCTCGATCCAGGCCCAGGTGCTCAACCTGTTCATGGACCTGCAGCAGGAATTCAACACGGCCTACGTGTTCATTTCCCACAACCTGGCGGTGGTGCAGCACGTTGCCGATGACGTGATGGTGATGTACCTCGGTCGCCCGGTGGAAGTCGGCCCCAAGGACGACATCTACGCCCGCCCGCTGCACCCGTACACCCAGGCGCTGCTGTCGGCCACACCGACCATCCATCCGGACCCGAACAAACCGAAGATCAAAATCGTCGGCGAGTTGCCTAACCCACTGAACCCGCCGCCTGGCTGTGCTTTCCACAAGCGCTGCCCGTACGCGACGGCGCGGTGCAGCAGCGAGGAGCCGCAGTTGCGCGCCTTGGATAACCGGCAGGTGGCTTGCCACTATGCCGAGCAGTTTGTGGCCTGACCCCCACAAAAAAGGCCCTGGGGTTTCACTCCAGGGCCTTGCTTGAGTTCTACAGCCCTTCCCGCCAGGTTGCGCATCAGCCTGGCGGGAGGGTTTTTTTATGTCTGGCTGTCGCCTTCATCATCCGGGTCATCGCTGTCCGGATCGTCGGTGGTGGAGTCATCATCATCCTTACTGCCGCCCTGGTCCTGATCACCCGGTTCAGCCTCGGACTTGGCCAGTTGCAGATCCTGCGCACTGTGCGCCGCCGACAACGCAACACCGCCCTGCACAGCGTTATGCGCCCAGGCCGTCGACATCCCCAACGACAACATCACCAGCACCTTTATCAACAACACTACGCGTTGAAAAATACTCATGGTTGATTCCGTCCAGTCAGTAGGTGAATCCCGCGCGGCAGCCGTTCAGCCTCGCCAGCGTTGACGCTAGCCCCGATGCGGAGTTTGCGCCAGGGTTCAGGTGTCGCCGTCGTCGTAGGTTTCGCTGTCTTCGCCTTCGTTGTAGGGGTTTTCGGCGTCTTCCTTGGGCGCAGGCTGGGCTCGGGGTTGCCAACTGCCGGAGTTGACCTCGTTCTGCTTTTTCTTGGTGACAGGGCCGGTGTCCTTCCACTGCGGCGCTCCTGCGCCCGCCAGTGCCGGAAGGGCCGTCAGCCCAAGGGCGGCCAGCAACACCAAGGGGATGGCGCGTTGAACTTTTCGCACAGTGATCTCCTTAACAGTCGGTGGGTAAACGCTAGACCCGATGCAGGCTTCTCGCCAATCCCATGCCTGTTGAAAGCAAAAATGTGGGAGCGGGCTTGCCCCCGATAGCAGTGTGTCAGCCAGTACATTCGGGGCTGACACTACGCTATCGGGGGCAAGCCCCCTCCCACATTTTGTTTTG
Organism: Pseudomonas sp. S35; assembly: GCF_009866765.1. NCBI lineage: Bacteria > Pseudomonadati > Pseudomonadota > Gammaproteobacteria > Pseudomonadales > Pseudomonadaceae > Pseudomonas > Pseudomonas sp. S35. The sequence goes on along the minus strand of NZ_CP019431.1, from coordinate 1,086,327 downwards.
CAACGCCCAAGAAAAAGGGCGAAGCCATCACAGCTTCGCCCTTCTCCTTACCGCTCAGACCTTAATGGTGCTCGCGAGTAGCGCGGAATTTCACATCCGGCCAGCGCTCTTCCATCAATGCCAGGTTGACCCGTGTCGGCGCTAGGTAGGTCAGGTGACCGCCGCCGTCGACCGCGAGGTTTTCCACAGCCTTGTTGGAGAACTCTTCCAACTTCTTCTTATCGCTGCAATCGATCCAACGCGCGGAGTACACGGTGATTGGCTCATACGAGCATTCGACCTTGTATTCCTCTTTCAGGCGGCTGGCCACCACATCGAACTGCAGCACGCCGACGGCGCCGAGGATAATGTCGTTGCTGCGCTCGGGGAAGAACACCTGGGTAGCGCCCTCTTCCGCCAGTTGCTGCAAACCTTGGCGCAGTTGCTTGGATTTGAGCGGGTCACGCAGGCGTACGCGGCGGAACAGTTCCGGGGCGAAGTGCGGGATACCGGTGAAGCCCAGCGCTTCGCCTTCGGTGAAGGTGTCGCCGATCTGGATGGTGCCGTGGTTGTGCAGGCCGATGATGTCGCCGGCGTAGGCTTCTTCGAGCTGTTCACGCTCGGAGGAGAAGAACGTCAGGGCGTCGCCGATGCGTACGTCCTTGCCGGTGCGCACGTGGCGCATCTTCATGCCTTTTTCGTACTTGCCGGAGCAGATGCGCATGAAGGCGATGCGGTCGCGGTGCTTGGGGTCCATGTTCGCCTGGATCTTGAACACGAAACCGGTGAATTTCTCTTCGACCGGCTCAACCGTACGCTCGTTGGCCACACGGGCCAGCGGCTTCGGCGCCCAGTCCACGACGGCGTCGAGCACATGGTCCACGCCGAAGTTGCCCAACGCGGTCCCGAAGAACACAGGCGTCAGTTGGCCATCGAGGAATTCCTGCTGGTTGAACTCATGGCAGGCGCCCTGCACCAGTTCCAGTTGGTCGACAAAACGGTCGTACTCGTCACCCAGGTGGGCGCGGGCTTCGTCCGAGTCGAGCTTCTCGATAATTTTCACATCGGTACGTTCGTGACCGTGACCGGCGGTGTAGACAATGATGTAGTCGTCGGCCAGGTGGTACACGCCCTTGAAGTCGCGGTAGCAACCAATCGGCCAGGTGATCGGCGCGGCCTTGATCTTCAGGACCGCTTCGATTTCATCCAACAACTCGATGGGGTCGCGGATGTCGCGGTCGAGTTTGTTGATGAAGCTGACGATTGGCGTGTCACGCAGGCGGCACACGTCCATCAGCGCGATGGTCCGTGGCTCGACGCCTTTACCGCCATCGAGGACCATCAGTGCCGAGTCCACCGCGGTCAGGGTGCGGTAGGTGTCTTCGGAGAAGTCTTCGTGACCTGGGGTGTCGAGCAGGTTGACCATGTGGTCGCGATACGGGAACTGCATGACCGACGTGGTAATGGAAATACCCCGTTGTTTTTCCATTTCCATCCAGTCGGAGGTGGCATGGCGGTCAGATTTGCGGGATTTCACCGTGCCGGCCACAGCGATTGCCTTGCCCATCAGCAACAGCTTCTCGGTGATGGTGGTTTTACCGGCATCGGGGTGGGAAATAATGGCGAAAGTGCGGCGTTTCGCGACTTCGGCGGCCTGGTGGGTCATGGGAAATCGCCTGGCAGGTGAGTCAAAAAAGGGCGGCGAGTATAGCGCAAACCCTGGGGGCCGGACCACCGTTCACCCGATTGGGGGTGGCTAAATGCTGCCAAGTATGGAACCTTTTAAAAGGTAGAGACGTCCACTCCCCTGCTACCGCACTCGGAACAGGGGCTGATAAATCAGCAAGTTAGCCTGACGAGGCTGCGCTCATGGCTCGAATTCATACCGCATCGCCGGTATAGACGAGCTGCTTTTCGCGAACCTATTCGCCGACAGCCAGGAATGGCATTGCCGCCGGAGAATGTGTTCGCCGACAAAAGAAAAAAGGAGTCCGCCTGTGGCTATTCGCTATGGCAAAGGGCTGATAGGAAGCGTGGTTGTCGTCGCGCTCCTGGCCCTGCTGGTCCACTGGATCGGCATCAACACGATCGAACTGTACCGCGACGATTTGTTGTTTTACCTGCAAGCACACCTGATCCTCGTTCTAGTCTCCATGCTGGCGGCCCTCGCTGTGGGCATCCCCGCCGGTATCCTGCTCAGCCGCCCCACTATGGTCGGGCGCGCAGAACGCTTCATGCAGATCTTCAACATCGGCAACACCGTCCCGCCCCTGGCCGTATTGGCCATCGCCCTCGGCGTCCTCGGCATCGGCAGCGGCCCGGCCATCTTCGCGTTGTTCCTCGCCTCCCTCCTGCCCATCGTGCGCAACACCTACGAAGGCCTTAAAAACGTTCAAGGTTCCCTCAAGGAAGCCGCCACCGGCATCGGCATGACCCCACGCCAGGTGCTGTTTCGCGTGGAATTGCCCAACGCCGTGCCCATCATCATCGGCGGTGTGCGCGTGGCCCTGGCGATCAACGTCGGTACCGCACCGCTGGCGTTCCTGATCGGCGCCAACAGCCTGGGCAGCCTGATCTTCCCCGGCATCGCCCTGAACAACCAGCCGCAATTGCTGCTCGGCGCCGCGTGCACCGCGTTGCTGGCATTGCTGCTTGACGGTCTGGTGACCATGGCCAGCCGCCTCTGGCTGGAACGCGGGTTGCGTCCGTCTTAAGGCTCGGCAAAGGAATTCACATGAAAAAACTTAGCTTGATATTAGGCTGCGTCCTGCTGTTTGCAGGCATCGCGCAAGCCGCTGAAAAACCGGTGATCCGCATCGGCGCCCGGGTATTCACCGAACAGACCCTGCTGGCCGAAATCACTTCCCAGTACCTGCGCACCAAGGGCTACGAAGCCCGCGTGACCGGTGGCCTGGGCAGCAACCTGGCGCGCAGTGCCCAGGAAAGCGGGCAACTGGACCTGATCTGGGAGTACACCGGTGTGTCGCTAGTGGCCTACAACCACATCGACGAGAAACTCGACAGCGAACAGTCCTACGCTCGGGTGAAAGAACTCGACGCGAAAAAAGGCCTGGTCTGGCTCTCGCCGTCGCGCTTCAGCAACACCTACGCCCTGGCACTGCCGCAGAAGGTGGCCGAGCAACATCCTGAAATCAACAGCATCAGCGACCTCACCAAGGCCATGGCGCAAGACACCCAGGAACACCGCCTGGTGGCCCTGGACACCGAGTTCGCCAACCGCTCCGACGGCCTGGCCGGCATGGTCAAGCTGTACGACATGAACCTGACCCGCAAGAACACCCGGCAGATGGACGCAGGCCTGGTCTACACCGCCCTGCGCAACGGCCAGGTGTTTGCCGGCCTGGTCTACACCACAGACGGTCGCCTCAACGCCTTCAAGCTCAAACTGCTGGCGGATGACATGCACTACTTCCCCGACTACACCGCCGCGCCGGTGGTGCGTCAGGAATACCTCGACAAGCACCCGCAATTGGCTGCCGAGCTCAAGCCGCTGGCCACCCTGTTCGACGACGAAACCATGCGCCAGTTGAATGCGCGGGTCGACGTCGACCATGAAAGCCCATCCGCTGTTGCCGCCGATTTCCTGCGCCAACATCCGATCAACTAAGAAGGAGAAGACATGGAATTCCTGAACGCCTTTTCCCATCTTGATTGGGCCCAAGTCCTGCACCTGACCTGGCAGCACATCACACTGGTCGGCATCGCGGTGATCCTGGCGATTTTCATCGGCGTGCCCTTGGGTATCCTGATGACGCGCTTCCCGCCCCTTGCCGGCCCGCTGCAAGCCAGCGCCACCGTGCTGCTGACCGTGCCCTCCATTGCCCTGTTCGGCCTGCTGCTGCCGTTCTACTCCAAATTCGGCCAAGGCCTGGGGCCAATGCCGGCGATCACCGCCGTGTTCCTCTACTCCCTGCTGCCGATCATGCGTAACACCTACCTGGCGCTCACTGGCGTGGAACCGGGCATTCGCGAGGCCGCCAAAGGCATCGGCATGACCTTCGGCCAGCGCCTGCGCATGGTCGAACTGCCGATTGCCGTGCCGGTGATCCTCGCCGGTGTGCGCACCGCCGTGGTGATGAACATTGGTGTAATGACCATCGCCGCCACCATCGGTGCCGGTGGCCTGGGTGTACTTATTCTGGCTTCCATCAGCCGCAGCGACATGTCGATGCTGATCGTTGGCGCCGTGCTGGTCAGTCTCCTGGCCATCTTCGCCGACCTGCTTTTGCAATGGCTGCAACGCTCGCTGACTCCAAAAGGATTGCTCAAATGATCGAACTTCAAAACCTGTCCAAGACCTTCCAAAGCAACGGCAAGACTGTCACTGCCGTCAACGATGTAAGCCTGACCGTCAATGAAGGCGAAATTTGCGTATTCCTCGGCCCGTCGGGCTGCGGCAAGAGCACCACGCTGAAGATGATCAACCGCCTGATCAAGCCCTCCTCGGGCAAGATCCTGATCAACGGCGAAGACACCACCGACCTCGACGAAGTGACCCTGCGTCGCAACATCGGCTACGTAATCCAGCAGATCGGCCTGTTCCCCAACATGACCATCGAGGAAAACATCGTGGTCGTGCCCAAGCTGCTGGGCTGGGACAAACAAAAATGCCACGACCGCGCACGCGAATTGATGAGCATGATCAAGCTGGAGCCCAAGCAGTATCTGCATCGCTACCCGCGTGAGCTGTCCGGTGGTCAGCAACAGCGTATCGGGGTGATCCGTGCGCTGGCGGCCGATGCACCGCTGCTGTTGATGGACGAACCGTTCGGCGCGGTCGACCCGATCAACCGCGAGATGATCCAGAACGAATTCTTCGAGATGCAACGCGCCTTGAACAAGACCGTGATCATGGTCAGCCACGACATCGACGAGGCCATCAAGCTGGGCGACAAGATCGCCATCTTCCGCGCTGGCAAGCTGCTGCAGATCGACCATCCGGACACCCTGCTGGCCCATCCAGCCGATGAATTCGTCAGCAACTTCGTAGGCCAGGACAGCACCCTCAAGCGCCTGCTGCTGGTGAAAGCTGAAGATGCGGCGGACAACGCCCCGTCGGTGAGCCCGGAAACCCCGGTGGCCGATGCCCTGGAGTTGATGGACGAAACCGACCGCCGTTATGTGGTGGTCACCTGCGCCGAGAACAAGGCGTTGGGCTATGTACGACGTCGCGACCTGCATCGTCAGACAGGCACTTGTGGCCAGTACCTGCGCGAGTTCAACGCCACGGCGGCGTATGACGAGCACTTGCGCATCCTGCTGTCGCGCATGTACGAGTTCAACCGCTCGTGGTTGCCGGTGATGGATGCCGAGCGGGTGTTCCTGGGTGAAGTGACCCAGGAGTCGATTGCCGAGTACCTGAGCTCCGGTAAGTCCCGTGGGGGCAAGACCAGCATTGTTTCGCCTGCCGAGACCGCACTGGCCTGATCTTATGTGGGAGGGGGCTTGCCCCCTCCCACATTTGCTCCGTGGTGTGTCAGGCAAATACCGTCGATTTCCCCCAACCGGGGAACATCAATCCGTCACACCTGTCGGTTACATAAGTAGCTGCACGTCGTCGCGCGACGAACGCGTGCAAAAACGCGACATTTTTAGTTGATCTCAAGCCCCTCACGCCCTAAAGTTCGCGCCGAACGTCCATGCTGGAAACGATCCATCCGGCTCAAGTACTGACGACGAGACAGCAAGGCCAAGGGAAGCGTCTATTCCCATGGCCTTTTTGCTTTCGGCGACATGCCTTGGGAAGTAGGCGAACCAAAGTGGGGATACGGAGGACGTTCATTTGCACCCATTGATCAATTTAGTTTGCCCTTAGGAGTTCCCAGCATGTCGATCAACGTCGAAGATTATTTCGCACGCGCCACTTTTGACAAAATGAAGGCGTTCGCCGACAAGCAAGAAACCCCGTTCGTGGTGATTGACACCGCGATGATCAGCCAGGCCTACGACGACCTGCGCGCCGGTTTCGAATTCGCCAAGGTGTATTACGCCGTCAAGGCCAACCCAGCCGTCGAGATTATCGACCTGTTGAAAGACAAGGGTTCGAGCTTCGACATCGCGTCGATCTACGAGCTGGACAAGGTGATGGACCGTGGTGTCAGCGCCGACCGTATCAGCTACGGCAATACCATCAAGAAATCCAAGGACATCCGCTACTTCTTTGAAAAGGGCGTGCGCCTGTTCTCCACCGACTCTGAAGCCGACCTGCGCAACATCGCCAAGGCCGCGCCGGGCTCCAAAGTGTATGTGCGCATCCTCACCGAAGGCTCGACCACGGCTGACTGGCCTTTGTCGCGCAAATTCGGCTGCCAGACCGACATGGCGATGGACCTGCTGATCCTGGCGCGTGACCTGGGCCTGGTGCCGTACGGCATCTCGTTCCACGTGGGTTCGCAGCAGCGCGATATCAGCGTGTGGGACGCGGCAATCGCCAAGGTCAAGGTGATCTTCGAGCGCCTGAAAGAAGAAGACAACATCCACCTCAAGCTGATCAACATGGGCGGCGGCTTCCCGGCCAACTACATCACCCGCACCAACAGCCTGGAAACCTACGCTGAAGAAATCATCCGCTTCCTCAAGGAAGACTTCGGCGACGACCTGCCGGAAATCATCCTGGAGCCGGGCCGCTCGTTGATCGCCAACGCCGGCATCCTGGTCAGTGAAGTGGTACTGGTGGCACGTAAATCCCGTACCGCCGTCGAGCGTTGGGTGTACACGGACGTGGGCAAGTTCTCCGGCCTGATCGAAACCATGGACGAAGCCATCAAGTTCCCGATCTGGACCGAGAAGAAAGGCGAGATGGAAGAAGTGGTCATCGCCGGCCCAACCTGCGACAGCGCCGACATCATGTACGAAAACTACAAGTACGGCCTGCCGCTGAACCTGGCCATTGGTGACCGTTTGTACTGGTTGTCGACCGGTGCGTACACCACCAGCTACAGCGCGGTTGAGTTCAATGGCTTTCCGCCGCTGAAGTCGTTCTACGTGTAAGACGGCCGCACACAAGAAGCCCATGACATGTCATGGGTTTTTTTATGCCTCAGGCAAGGCTCACGGCCCGTTGGCGGAAGGCCTCGGCCAGCGCTCGAACCCGCGGATCACTCGCCGCCGCCAAGGCCTTGTGGGCTGTTCGCAGGAACTTGAGATTTCCGCCCGCCAGCGCCTTGCGCAACCACTCCAGCGCCGCCTCGACCTGGCCCCTGTCGGCCAACACCGCCGCGTAACTGAACTGCCCGCGAAAATCCCCGGCCTCGGCTGAGCGTCGATACCACTCCACAGCCGCCTCCAGGTCCCTCGGGCAAACCTGAGCGTCTTCCAGGTAGCGCCCCAGCAGGTTCATCGACTTGGCATGCCCCTGTTCTGCGGCTTGCCGATACAGGGCCAGCGCGTGCTGCGGGTTCTCGGCAACACCCCGGCCCGTCGCCAGCAGATTGGCATAGTTGTACTGGCCCCAATCCAATCCCGCGTCTGCCGCCAAGCGGTATTCCCGCGCAGCCGCCGCTTCGTCGATGGCACACCCCCAGCCATGCTCCAGGCAACGCCCGGCCATATTGCGCGCCATTAAATGCCCGCCCTGCGCCGCAATCTGGAACCAACGCAGCGCCAGCGCTTCATCGCGCGCAATACCGCGGCCTTCCAGCAGGATTTGCCCGAGCAAGGCCTGGGCATCCACCACGCCCTCCTTGGCCGCGATCAAAATCGCCTGGGCCGCGCGCACCGGCGAGTCGTCGAGCATGCCCTGCAATTGCTCAACGTTGAGCACTTCTTCGCGGCGCAATAAAAAGCCCATGTCAGACCTCGACCCAGCGACGCAACAGGTTGTGATAGGTGCCGGTGAGCTGGATCAGCCCTGGGTGGTCGGGGACATCACGGCTCAATTGCTGGATGGCGCCGTCCATCTCGAACAGCAACGTGCGCTGGCTGTCTTCACGCACCAGGCTCTGGGTCCAGAAGAACGAGGCATAACGCGCGCCACGGGTGACGGCGTTGACTTTGTGCAGGCTGGAACCGGGGTACAGCACCATGTCGCCCGCGGGCAACTTGACGCGCTGCAGGCCGAAAGTGTCCTGGATCTCCAGCTCGCCGCCGTCGTATTCGTCGGGGTCGCTGAAGAACAGGGTGGAGGAAAGGTCGGTGCGCACCCGCTCATGGCTGCCTTTGGGCTGGCGCACGGCGTTGTCGATATGAAAGTCGAAACTGCCGCCGGCGGTGTAGCAGTTGAGTAGCGGCGGGAAGACTTTGTGCGGTAACGCCGCAGACATAAACAGCGGGTTCTGCCACAAACGCTCAAGCATTGCTGCGCCGACCTCCTTCGCCAACGGGTGGCCTTCGGGTAATTGCAGGTTGTGCTTGGCTTTGGCGGACTGGTGCCCGGCGGTGATTTTGCCGTCGGCCCAATCGGCATTTTCCAGGGCTTGGCGGATGCGCTGCACTTCCTCGCGAGAGAACAGGCCGGGAATGTGCAGCAACATGGGGCAATACCTGTAGGCAGAGAGGCGCCAATGGTATTGATTCTTATCCGCTCTGTAAAACGCCGCTGACGAACAAGATCGTAAAAACCGTAAGCAAAAAGTGTAAAGAATGTAAATTCAGTGCAATTAGCAATGTATCGCAATTGATATGAATACTTGTTCACCTTATATTCCGCGGCCTCACATCCTTGGGGAAAGGACACGTCATGTCGCGCACTACGCTAAAAACAACTGCCAGTTCACCGCGTCTGCTGGCCTCGGCCATCGGCGTTGCCCTCGGTGCCAGCACTGTCGCCCACATGGCGCAAGCGGCCGAAGACACGGAACAAAAAGGCCAGCGCAACAGCATCTCCCTGGGCGCCACCAGCATCATCGGGGAAGAGCAGGACGCCACCTCCTACCAGGTCGAAAAAGCCTCTTCGCAAAAGTACACCGCACCGCTGGTGGACACCCCGCGCTCGGTCACCGTCGTGCCACAACAAGTGCTCAAGGACACCGCCGCCACCTCGTTGCAGGATGCCTTGCGCACCGTACCGGGCATCACGTTCGGCGCCGGCGAAGGCGGCAACCCCCAAGGCGACCGCCCGTTCATCCGAGGCTTCGACGCCCAGGGCGATACCTACCTGGACGGCGTGCGCGACACCGGCGGCCAGAGCCGTGAAATCTTCGACATCGAGTCCATCGAAGTCAGCAAAGGCCCGAACTCCTCGTTCGGCGGTCGCGGTTCGGCCGGTGGCAGCCTCAACCTGGTGAGCAAGACCCCACAAGCGCGGGACTTCACCAACGGCGGCTTCACCTACGGTTCCGACCAGACCCGCCGCTACGTACTCGACGTGAACCGCCAGTTCCTCGACGACAGCGCCGCGTTCCGCCTGAACCTGATGAGCCACGAGCAGAATGTCGCCGGCCGCGACGCGGTGAATTACGACCGTTGGGGCGTGGCCCCGTCGCTGACCTTTGGCCTGGGCACCCCGACCCGCGTCAACCTCAGCTACTACCACATGGAAAGCAACGACCTGCCGGACTCGGGCATGCCCTACGGCTACAGCTCGTCCACCGCTACCACCCACGGGCATGACAAGCCCACCGATGGCGGTGACAGCAGCAACTTCTACGGCCTCAAGGACCGTGATTTCCGCAAGACCCGCGCCGACATCAGCACCGTCTCCATCGAGCACGACCTGAGCGACAGCATGACGCTGAAAAACACCCTGCGTCATGGCAGCACCGGCCAGGACTATGTGCTCACCCAGCCGGACGACAGCCAGCGTAACGTCAGCCGTTTCGGCACCGTGTGGCGCCGCGCCAACACCCGCGTGTCGACCACCACGACCACCACCAACCAGACCGACCTGTTCGGCAACTTCCAGGCCCTGGGCTTCAAACACAGTTACTCCACCGGCCTGGAGTTCACCGGCGAGGAAACCCGCGTCAGTGGCTACACCGTCAGCCCGAACACCAACCCGACCTGCACCGTAGCCGCTGGCAGCCTGGGCGGCCAGTGCACCTCGCTGAGCAACCCGAACCCGGATGACGCCTGGAACGGCAGCATCGCGCGCAACTACAACGGCACCAACACCAAGGCCACCAGCCGCGCCGCCTACGTGTTCGACACCATCGAGCTGGACCCTAAATGGCTGCTCAACGTCGGCCTGCGCTACGACACCTTCGACACCGAAGCCAACACCAACGCCGTGCCAACCGCCACCGTCAAAGCCCGCAGCAAGGTCAAGGACGACAGCCAGTTCTTCAACTGGCAGGCCGGCCTGGTCTGGAAGCCGCTGGACAACGCCAGCATCTACACCTCCTACGCCACCTCGGCGTCGCCAGCGGGCGGCCTAGTGGGTGAAGGCGTCGACAACAACGCGATCCCGACCGGCATCAACACCAGCGACCTCAAGCCCGAAGAAACCGTCAACTACGAGCTGGGCACCAAGTGGGACCTGTTCCACAACCGCCTATCCCTGGCCGCAGCGGTGTTTCGCACCGAGAAGAAAAACACCCGCATCCTGGTGGATTCCAATACCTACGAGACGGCCGGTGAATCCCGCGTGGATGGCCTGGAACTGTCGGCCAGCGGCAAGATCACCGATCAATGGCAAGTGTTCGCCGGCTACAGCTACCTCAAAAGCGAGCTGGTGGATCCGGGCAAGAACGGCAACCGCCAGGCGATCGTCCAGGCCGGCTCCAACAAGGGCAACCAGATGCCTAACACCCCGCAAAGCTCGTTCAGCCTGTGGACCACCTATGACGTGACCTCGAAGCTGACCATCGGCGGCGGCGCGTTCTACGTCGACCAGGTTTACGGCGATGCGGCCAACACCGTGTATGCACCGTCCTACACCCGCTACGACGCTATGGCCAGCTACAAGCTGAGCAAAAACGTCGACCTGCAATTGAACGTGCAGAACCTGACGGACAAGACCTATTACGACAAGGCCTACGCCTCGCACTTCGCCAACCAGGCGGCTGGGCGCACGGCGCTGGTGTCCACCAGCTTCCACTTCTAAACACCGCATCACGTAGCAAAAAGCCCCACGCATCGGATGCGCGGGGCTTTTGCGTGTAAAACAGAATGTTTCTCGACAGGCCACGGCATAATGCGCGCCGTGCCCTACATACCCAGATAGACGAGGCGGTCAGACGTGTTGAAGAAAACCCTGTTCCAGTTGCACTGGTTCTTCGGCATCACTGCCGGGCTGGTGCTGGCCTTGATGGGGATCACCGGGGCTGCGGTCTCGTTTCAGGATGAAATACTGCGGGCCCTCAACCCCAGCGTATTGAGCGTAGAAAAACGCGAAGCCGGCGTACTGCCGCCCGCCGAACTGGTGCGCAAGCTCGAAGCCACCGAAGGCAAGGCCGTGGCCATGCTGTTCGTGGAAAGCGACAGCGGCAACGCCGCGCGCGTGTTCTTCACCCCGCCACCGGGCGAGCGCCGTGGCCAACTGCGCTACTTCGACCCCTACACCGGCGACTACATGGGCGACGTGGTCGGCCAGGACGTCTTCGGCTTCCTGCTGCAATTTCACCGCTTCCTGGTGATGGGCGAAACCGGGCGCAACATCACCGGCGCCTGCACACTGATCCTGGTGTTCTTCTGCCTCTCTGGTCTGTACCTGCGCTGGCCGCGCCAGGTGGCAAGTTGGCGTGTGTGGCTGACCCTGGACTGGCGCAAGAAAGGCCGCAGTTTCAACTGGGATTTGCACTCGGTGTTCGGCACCTGGTGCCTGCTGGCTTATTTGCTGGCGGCGCTGACCGGCCTGTCATGGTCCTACGACTGGTACAGCCAGGGCCTGACCAAACTGTTGTCCGACGCCCCACAAAACGAGCGCATGCGCAAACGTGGCCCACCGCCGGAAGGCCCGGCACCCGTGGCCAACTATGACGCGATGTGGAGCAGCATCTACAGCAACGCCGGCCCGGGGTTGAGTGCCTATAACATCCGTATGCCCGCCGTCGCCGGGCAACCGGCCACCGTCTACTACCTGTTGAAAGACTCGCCCCATGACCGCGCCCTTAACCAGATCAACCTGGACCCGGCCACCGGCGAGGTCAAATCCCATGACCAGTACGCCAGCAAAAGCTTCAAGGCGCAGTTGCTGACCAGCATCTATGCGCTACACACCGGCAGTTACTTCGGCTTGGCCGGGCGGATCATCCTTACCGTCAGCTCGCTGCTGATGCCGCTGTTCTTTATCACCGGCTGGCTGCTGTACCTGGACCGGCGCCGCAAAAAACGCCAGGTGCGCGACGCCCGCAAAGGCCTCGGCGCCAATCACAGCGATGCGCCGGCGTGGCTGATCGGCTTTGCCAGCCAGAGCGGTTTCGCCGAACAACTGGCCTGGCAGACCGCCGGCCAATTGCAGGCGGCCGGCCTGCCCGTGAAGGTGCAAGCGTTGGGCAACGTCAGCCAGGACGACCTGCGTCAGTCACAGAACGCGCTATTTGTGGTCAGCACCTTCGGCGACGGCGAGGCTCCCGACAGCGCCCGTGGTTTCGAGCGCAGCGTGCTTGGCCAGGACCTGTCCCTCAAGGGCCTGAACTACTCGGTGCTGGCCCTCGGTGATCGCCAGTACGCACACTTCTGCGGCTTCGCCCGACGCCTGCACTTCTGGCTGACCAACCAGGGCGGCAACCCGCTGTTCGCTCCGGTGGAAGTAGACAGCGGCGACACCGCCGCGCTGCTGCATTGGCAACAACAACTTGGCCAGTTGACCGGTCAAGCGCCGGCCGCTGCATGGCCGACCGCCCAGTACGAATACTGGACGCTGAGCCAACGCAGCCTGCTCAACCGCGATAGCACGGGCTCGGATGTCTACCTGCTGGGCCTCACCCCGCCTTCGCCGCAAAGCTGGCAAGCCGGCGACCTGGTGGAAGTGCTGCCACGCAATTGCCCATGGGCCATCGAACACTTCCTGAACGGCCTGGGCCTGACCGGCACCGATGGACTATTGATCGACGGTTTGGCCACCCCGCTCAACCAAGCCCTGGCCACTCGCCAACTGCCGGAAAACCGCGCGCACCTGGTGGGCCTGCATGCCCAGGCATTGGTGGACGCACTGGCGCCGTTAGGCATGCGCGAATACTCCATCGCCTCGATCGCCAGCGACGGCGTGCTGGAGTTGATCGTGCGCCAGGAACGCCACCCCGACGGCAGCCTAGGCCTGGGCTCGGGCTGGCTCACCGAACACGCGGCCCTCGGCTCTGGCATCAGCCTGCGCCTGCGGCGTAACAGCGGCTTCCACCTGCCGCACGCGCCTGTGCCGCTGATCCTGCTGGGCAACGGCACCGGCCTGGCCGGCTTGCGCAGCTTGCTCAAAGCGCGCATTGCCGATGGCCAGCAGCGCAACTGGCTGTTGTTCGGCGAACGCAATATCGCCCACGACTACCTGTGCCAGGACGAGTTGCAAGGCTGGCTGGCCAGCGGTGATCTGGCCTTGCTGGACCTGGCGTTTTCGCGGGACCAGGAGGAGAAAATCTACGTACAGGACCGCCTACGCGAATCGGCCGATGTGCTGCGCAAATGGCTGGCCGATGGTGCGGCGATTTATGTGTGCGGGAGCTTGCAAGGGATGGCAGCCGGGGTGGATCAGGCGCTGCATGACATGCTGGGCAGCGAGGCAGTCGAGCGCTTGATCGAGCAAGGCCGTTACCGCCGGGATGTCTACTGAGGCGACCTATGTGAGAGGGGGCTTGCCCCCTCCCACATTTTGACCGCATGCCAAATTATTAGACTGGTTGTAGTTTTTGCTCGAACACTGACACCCCATCCAGGTCGCGCAATATCACCGTCAACTCCGCCGTCTGCCCATCGATATTCACCTCGCCAAAAAACTGAAATCCGGCAAACGGCGAGGTGTTCTGCGCCGGCGGCGCTTTCTCGAACACCACCTCTGGCCCAAAGGTTTTATCCAGCGGGTTAGGCCCGAAACTCCCGGCATTCAACGGCCCCGCAACAAACTCCCAGAACGGCTCGAAATCCTGGAACGCCGCCCGATCCGGGTGGTAGTGATGCGCCGCGCAGTAGTGCACATCCGCCGTCAGCCACACATGGTTGCGCACCTGCTGCGCGCGCAGGAACGCCAACAGCTCGGCAATTTCCAGTTCGCGCCCTTGCGCCGGGCCTGGGTCACCATTGGCGATGGCTTCCCAGCGTGGCACGCCAGGGCTCACCTCGCCGTCGGGCACACCCAGGCCAATCGGCATGTCGGCGGCGATCACTTTCCATTGCGCCTTGGAGGCCTTGAGTTCGCGCTTGAGCCAGTCCAGTTGCTCGCGGCCAAGGAAGGGTTTGGCGCCGCCCAGGTTGTCATCGTTACCGTCGCGATAACTGCGCATATCCAGCACAAACACATCCAGCAGCGGCCCGTAGCTGAGCTTGCGATAAATCCGCCCACCGCCGTCTGCGCTTTGGCGGCGCATCGGCGCGTATTCGAGCCAGGCCTGGCGCGCGCGCCCAACCAACGTGTTGATGTCCTTGGTCTGGTAACGCTCATCGAGTTGTTTGCTGGGCGACCAGTTGTTCACGACCTCGTGGTCGTCCCACTGCCAGATCTGCGGCACCTCGGCATTGAAGCGGCGCACGTTTTCATCCAGCAGGTTGTAGCGGTAGTTGCCGCGATACTCATCGAGGGTTTCGGCGACTTTGCTCTTGGCTTCGGTGGTGATATTGCGCCAGATGCGCCCGCCTTCGGTGGCCAGTTGCGCCGGCACCGGGCCGTCGGCGTAGATGGTGTCGCCGCTGTGGATAAAGAAGTCCGGCAGGCGCAGGCGCATGGCTTCGTAGATGCGCATGCCGCCGATGTCCGGGTTGATGCCGAAGCCCTGGCCAACGGTGTCGCCGCTCCACACAAAACGAATGTCGCGGCGCTGCTGCGGCACGCTACGCAGGTGGCCGAACCACGGCTCGCTGGCGATGCCGGTCTGGGCGTCTTCGAAGTGCACGCGGTAGAAGATCGCCTGGTCGGCGGGCAGCCCGGTGAGTTCGACACGAGCGGTGAAGTCGCTGCGGTTGTCGGCAAGCGGTGAGACAAATCGGCGCGGGTTGCTGAACACGCTGCGGGTGTCCCACTCCACCACCATGCGCGCCGGGCGGTCGCTGCGGCTCCAGATCATGGCGCGATCGCCGAGCAGGTCGCCGGACTGCACACCGTCGGTGAGTTGCGGCCGGTCCTTGACCGAGGCGATCACCGCCGGAGCCAGGCTCGGCAGTAAAAGGCCGGCGCCGACGACTTGCATCACGCGGCGACGGCCCAGATCGAAGTGGCTCATGCAGGTGCCCTCTTGAGTATCAAAAGGGCCACTTAAGCATGCGCTTATGACACCGGTGCGACAGCCAGTTCCACCGTTTCGGGACGCTTGATCACGGCATACACCACACCGGTCAACAGGCTACCGGCAACAATCGCCAACAGGTACAACAGCGCGTGGTTGATCGCACCCGGGATCACCAGCACGAACAGCCCACCGTGGGGCGCGGCGAGTTTGCAGCCGAAGTACATCGACAGGGCGCCGGTCAACGCGCCACCGGCAATGCTGGCCGGGATCACCCGCAGTGGGTCTTTGGCCGCAAACGGGATAGCGCCTTCAGAGATAAAGCACAGGCCGAGAATCATCGCCGCCTTGCCCGCCTCGCGCTCGGTCTGGGCAAATTTGCGCCGCGCCAGGAACGTGGCAATGCCCATGCCAATCGGCGGCACCATGCCGGCGGCCATGGTCGCGGCCATCGGCGCCCCGCTGGACGCTGCCAGCAACCCCACCGAAAACGCATAGGCCGCCTTGTTGATCGGCCCGCCCAGGTCCACGCACATCATGCCGCCCAGCAAGATGCCCAGCAGCACTGCGTTGGTGGTGCCCATTGTGCTGAGGAAGTCGGTCAGGCCGGTCAGCATGCGCGCGACAGGCGGGCCCACCAGGTAGATCATCGCCAGGCCGGTAATCAGGCTCGCCAGCAACGGGATGATCAGGATCGGCTTGAGCGCCTCCATGCTTTGCGGCAATTGCACGGCACGGGTGATCAGTTTGACGCAGTAGCCCGCCAGGAAACCGGCAAGGATGCCGCCGATAAAACCGGCCCCCAAGGTGCCGGCCAGCAGGCCGCCGATCATGCCCGGCGCAATGCCGGGACGGTCGGCAATCGAGTACGCGATGTATCCGGCCAGCAGCGGTACCATCAGCATAAAGGCGCTGTTGCCGACGGTTTTCAACGCGGCCGCCAAGGTGCCTTCCTGTTCGAACGCGTGAATGCCAAAAGCGAACGACAAGGCAATCAACAACCCGCCCGCCACCACCATCGGCAACATGAACGAGACACCCGTGAGCAGGTGTTTGTACACGCCGGTTTTTTCTTTCTTGGCCACGGCGGCGTTGCCCGCGTTTTCCACGGCGCCGTCGGCCAAGGCCTTGTTGAGGGTCGCTTCGGATTGCTTGAGGGCAATGCCGGTGCCGCAGCGGTAGATCTTCTTGCCGGCGAAGCGCTCGGTGGCGACTTCGATGTCCGCCGCGAGCAACACCACATCGGCGTTGGCGATGGCCTCAGGACTCAATGGCGTACGTGCGCCCACTGAACCTTGGGTCTCGACCTGCAAGTCATAACCCAGGCGCTTGGCCGTCTGCAGCAAGGCTTCAGCGGCCATGAAGGTGTGGGCCACACCCGTGGGGCAAGCGGTAACCGCGACGATACGCGGGGCCTGCTGCGACGCCGCTGGCGCTTGGCTCGCTACCTGCACCTGGGCTTCTTCAGCGCCTCGGCGCAACACCGCCTCGACATCTGCCAACGCCTGCGCCGGCGTGCTCTGGAACACACGTTTGCCGACAAAGCGCTGCATATCCACCGCAGTGCTGCTGACCAGCAACACCCACTCGGCGGCGTCGATGGTCGCCTGGGACAGTGCGCGTTCCGGGTGCTGCACATCCACCACTTCGACGCTGGTGCTCCAGCCTTGACGTTGCGCGGCGGCGTCCAACAAGCGGGCGCACAGCACACTGGTGACCATGCCGTTGGGGCAGGCAGTAACAATGGCTAACTTCATCACAAACCCTCTTATTGTTCTGTCAGCGAGCGTACAACCACGCCGCTTTCGAGGTGCGCCAACTGCGCGTCATCGCTGATGCCAAAACCGATCTGCGTCACCGCCATCGCCGCAATCGCGGTGGCGCGGCGCAGGGTCTGCTCGGGCGCTTCACCGCTGAGCAGACCGTGGAGCATGCCGGCCAGCAGGGAGTCGCCAGCGCCGACGGTGCTGGCCACCGTGACCTTGGGCGGCGCGGCATGCAGTGTGGCGCCCGAGCTGTACCAGCTCACGCCTGCGGCACCGTCGGAAACCACCACATGCGCCACGCCCTGGCGATGCAGTTGGCTGACGGCGTCCGTGGCGTTATCCAGGGCGTCGGCGAGTTCCTCGGTGTTGGGTTTGACCAACCACGGGCCCGCCTGCAAACCGGCGCGCAATGCTTCGCCGCTGGTGTCCAGGGCGACCTTCAAGCCAAGGTTTTTCAGCTGCACCAACAACCCCTGCAACCACTGCGGGCTGACGCCACGGGGCAAGCTGCCGGCGACCACCACCGCGTCATGCCCGGGGGCGATACGCGTGAGTTGATCGAGCAACGCCTGTTGCGCCTGTTCACTGACCAACGGCCCTGGCGCGTTGATGTCGGTGACGCGGCCGTCCTGCTCGGCAATCTTGATATTGCTGCGGGTTTCGCCAGGCACGCGAATAAACGCGTCGGCAAAACCACGGCGCGCGATCAGGGCTTCAAAGGCTTGAGGATTGTCCTCCCCCAGAAACCCGCCCACGGTCACCTGATGCCCAAGGTCAGCCAACACTTGCGCCACGTTCACGCCCTTGCCGGCGGCATGGGTGAGTACCGTGTCGCTGCGGTTGACTTCACCCGGTTCCAGGCGCGCCAGGCGTACGGTGAGGTCCAACGCCGGGTTCAGCGTCAGGGTCAAAATCCTTGCCATCTACACGGCCTCCACAAGGGCACGCACTTCGGCAGGAGAGCCCACCGCCAGTGCCTTTTGCGCCAGGCCCTGGGCCTCGCTCAGACTGAATTCACGCACCCGCGCCTTCACTTCGGGAATGCTGCGGGCCGACACGCTCAACTCATCCACACCCAGGCCGATCAGCACCGGCACCGCCAGCGGGTCTGCCGCCAGTTCGCCGCATACGCCCACCCATTTGCCGTGGGCATGGGCCGCTCGCACGGTGATGTCGATCAGTTGCAAGACCGCCGGGTGCAAGCCATCGGCCTGGGCCGACAAGGTCGGGTGGCCACGGTCGATGGCCAGGGTGTACTGGGTCAGGTCGTTGGTGCCGACGCTGAAGAAGTCGACTTCCTTGGCCAGCACCGGCGCCAACAGGGCGGCGGACGGCACTTCGATCATGATGCCCAGTTGCAGGTCGGCCACCGGGATTGCCAGGCGCAGGCGCTCGGTCATGTCCCGTGCCGCGCGCCATTCATCCACGCTGCCGACCATAGGGAACATGATGCGCAGCGGACGGTTATCCGCCGAGCGCAACAGCGCACGCAATTGCGCTTCCATGATCTGCGGGCGCTGCAGGGTGAGGCGAATGCCGCGCACGCCGAGGAAGGGGTTTTCTTCCTCGGCAATCGGCCAGTACGGCAACGGTTTGTCACCGCCCACGTCGAGGGTGCGCACCACCAGCGGGCGCCCGTCGAGGCCGTCGAGCACGCGGCGGTATTCGGCTTCCTGGGTGGCTTCATCCGGCGCTTGCGGGTGGGCCATGAAAATAAGTTCGGTGCGCAGCAGACCGATGCCTTCGGCGCCCTGCTCGACCGCTTTGGCAACCCCTGCGCTCTCGCCGATATTGGCAAACACTTCCACGGCGTGGCCGTCACGGGTGACCGCCGGTTCATGGCGCTGGGCCGAGGCGGCTTGCAGGCGCTGTTCGCGGGTGTCGCGCTCGACAGTGGCGCGTTGCAAGGTGGCGGCGTCGGCGTCCACATGCAGGCGACCACGCTGGCCATCGAGCAACAGCGGCGTGCCCGAGGCCAGCAGCAACACGGCCGGACCGGCGCCGACCAGCGCGGGAATGCCAAGGGCACGGGCGACGATGGCGCTGTGGGCCGTGGCGCCACCACGGGCGGTGAGGATGCCGGCGACGCGGGCCGGGTCCAGGCGGGCAACGTCTGAAGGGCCGACTTCATCCATCACCAGGATGTACGGTTCGCTTGGCTCCTGGGCAGTTTCGACGCCGCACAGTTGGGCCAGCACCCGGCGGCCAATGTCACGCAGGTCGGCGGCGCGCTCGGCGAGCAAGGCGTCCTGCAACGATTCCTGCTGCTTGGCGGCGGCTTCGATCACGCTCATCCAGGCGGCTTCGGCGCTTTCGCCTTGCTTGAGGCGGGTGTCGACTTCATCGGTCAGTTCCGGGTCGTCGAGCATTTCCTGGTGGGTGATGAAGATCTCGCGAATCGCCTTGGCTTGGCTGCGCTCGATCAGGCCCTGGATATCGCGGCGCACCTCGGCGAGTGCCTCTTGCAGGCGCTGGCGCTCAATGGCCGAGGACTCGCCGCGCAACGGGTAATCGAAGACTTGCTGGATCTGCACATGCGCAGGGCCGATGGCAATGCCCGGCGCAGCGGCAATGGCCTGGACCTGGCTGCCGGCCAGCGGTGCGCTGAGCGCGGGTTCGGCCTCAACAATGGCGGGCTGGGCGCTCACGGTCGGCAACGGCTCGACCTCTTCTCCCAGGCCTTCCTCTACCGCCGCCAACAGCGCGGGCAGCGCATCACCGGCAATGCTCGGCTCGGCGACAAATTCCAGCACCTGGCCGCGACGGGCGCCGAGGCTCAGCAGTTTGCTCAGGCTTTTCACCGAGACGGCGCCCACAGGGCCATCGACGATGCGCAAACGGATGTCGCCTTCAAAGCTTTTTGCCAGTTGGGCGAGGATCTTCGCCGGTCGCGCATGCAGGCCGTGGGCGTTGGCCAGGGTGATGCGCGCGCTCGGCCAGTCCGGCGGCAGCTCACCGCCCAGCACTTCGAGCACCGCACGGCTGCTGGTGGCGCGGCCCAATTCCTGGCCGCGGCCTTCGATCAACAACGCGCACAAGCGCTCAAGCAATGCCTGATGGGCTTCGCCCAGGCTAGCCAGGCAGAACAGGCCATTAAGCGGCTGGCCGAGGTAACGCATGGGTTTGTCCGGCGTGACAAACGCCAGGCCGGGACGCTTGACCGTCTGCTCGCTATGCAACCACCACAGGCCATCGCCCAGGGGCAGTGCGTCGACCTGCTGCAATACCGCGGCGAAACCATTGCTCACGCAATCGGCCTGGCGCAGCAGGCGTGCGCCTCGCCAGACAAGCTCTTCAAAATCATCGGCGGACACGCCGAGGCTGATCATCTGTGCGTCCAGCGCCAGTTCCTGCGGTGCGCCTTGCAGCAGTTTCAGCAACGTTTCAGCGCTGCCGGCACGGCGCAGCGCCTGGCCCAGGTCGGTTTCACCAAGGGCGCGGGTGAGCAGTTGCAGCAGGCGCAAGTGTTCATCGGACTTGGCGGCAATGCCGATCGCCAGGTAGACGATCTGACCGTCGCCCCAATCCACCCCTTCGGGGAACTGCAACAGGCGCACGCCGGTGGAAAATACGTGGTCACGGGTTTCGGGAGTGCCGTGGGGGATGGCAATACCTTGGCCGAGAAAGGTCGAGCCTTGGGCTTCACGGGCTTGCAAGCCGCTGAGATACCCCTCGGCAACCAGGCCATCAGCCACCAGTTTGTCAGCGAGCAGGTGCAAGGCAGCAGATTTATCCCCGGCCACCTGGCCCATGGATATCTGCTCTACGGTGAGCTCAAGCATGCCGTTCTCCTAGTTAGTGCAATGGGTGCACTAGGTATTGTTTTGAATAAAACAGTGTAGAGGCGTTCAGTAATAACTGACTGAGCAGTCAATTGGCAGTAGCCACTCAGTAGCGAACGTCGTAAAAATACGCTGGCTGAAACGTTTAATCTAGAATTTATGGCAGATTACGCGTTAATTGCGCATCCTTGAAGGACCACTCGGCGTTTGAGCTGGGACATCGGTCGTAGCGCGGAATCGGTTACGATTGGACAAAATGTCGGGGCAAGCTCCAAAAAACAAGGAAATCCCGGTTTGAAACTCAGTGATATCGCACGCCTGGCCGGTGTCTCCGTGACCACCGCCAGCTACGTGATCAATGGCAAGGCCGAACAGCAACGCATCAGCAGCGCCACCGTCGAGCGCGTGCGTGCCGTGGTCCAAGCCCATGGTTTTACCCCCAATCCCCAGGCCGCCGGGCTGCGCAGTCGGCATACGCGCACCTTGGGCTTTATCCTGCCCGACCTGGAAAACCCCAGTTACGCACGAATCGCCAAGCTATTGGAACAAGGCGCGCGCGCGCGGGGCTATCAGTTGCTGATCGCCAGTTCCGACGACGAGGCCGACAGCGAGCGCCAATTGCTGCAACTGTTCCGCGCACGGCGCTGCGATGCGTTGTTCGTCGCCAGTTGCCTGCCCGCCAGCGATGACAGTTACCGCGAGCTGCAAGCCAAGGGCTTGCCGGTGATCGCCATCGACCGGGTGATGGCGCCCGAACAGTTCTGCTCGGTGGTCAGCGATGACCGCCAGGCCTGCCTGCAATTGACCAGCAGCCTGCTGCAACCGTTGCCCAAGCAGATCGTGCTGATCGGCGCACGTCCCGAGCTGAGCATCAGCCAGGAGCGCGCCGCCGGTTTCCGTGAAGCGCTGCAAGGTTTCACCGGCGAGGTGATCGTCGAACACGGCGAATCCTTCAGCCGTGATTGCGGCCGACAATTGATGGAGCACCTTCTGCAGCAGTTGGGGCATTTGCCTGACGCACTGGTGACCACCTCCTACGTGCTGTTGCAGGGTGTGTTTGACGCGCTGCATGACTTCCCGCTCAAGTCGCGCCCGCTGCGCCTGGGCACCTTTGGTGACACTCAGTTGCTGGACTTCTTGCCGCTGCCGGTCAACGCCATGGCCCAGCAACATCAGCTGATTGCCGACACTGCGTTGCGCCTGGCCCTGGCCGCGATTGAAGAGGAACAGTACCAACCCGGCGTGCATGCCCTCGGCCGGACCTTCAAACAGCGTATCCACGAGGCCTGAGCGTGGAGCTGATCGACACCCACACCCACCTGGACTTCGCGGATTTCGACAGTGATCGCCACGCAGTCCTCGCCCATAGCCGCGAAGTGGGTGTGCGGCGCATGGTGGTGCTGGGGGTGTATCAGCAAAATTGGCAGCGGCTGTGGGATCTGGTGCAGACGGACGAAGGTTTGTTCGCGGCCTTCGGCTTGCACCCGGTGTACCTGGATGACCACCGCCCCGCCGACCTCACGGAACTGGGCGACTGGTTGAGCCGTCTGCACGGCCACCGGCAACTGTGCGCGGTGGGCGAAATCGGCCTGGATTATTTCCTTGAACACCTGGACCGCGAACGCCAGCAAAGCCTGTTCGAAGCCCAGCTCAAACTGGCGGTGGACTTCCAACTGCCAGCGCTGCTGCACGTACGCCGCAGCCACGCGGCAGTGATCGCCACCCTCAAACGCATCCGCCTGCCACGCGGCGGCATCATTCACGCGTTTGCCGGCAGCCGGGAAGAGGCCTACGAGTACATCAAGCTGGGGTTCAAACTCGGCCTTGGCGGTGCCGCCACATGGCCCCAGGCGCTGCGCATGCACAAGGTGCTGGCGCAACTGCCGCTGGACGCGGTGGTGCTGGAAACCGATGCGCCCGACATGGCACCGGCCATGTACCCAGGCCAGCGCAACAGCCCCGAGCACCTGCCGGCGATCTGCACGGCCCTCGCCGAGCGCATGGGTACCAGCCCGCTATTGCTGGCCGAGGCGAGCACACGCAATGCGTGCGAGCTGTTCAATTGGTAGCGCAGGGGTCACCGCTTGCAGGTCCAAGGTCATGCGTTGCCGATGGCGGGCATAGCGCAACACCAGAAAGTGCACCAGCAGGACCACCAGTGACACGTTGAGCTGCCCGATCACACTGATCAGCCCGACCCACTCCGTCACCAATGCCACGATCAGCACCACGCTGGTCAACACCGCCATGCTCGGGCGCACCACTGCCCAGTGGTCCAACGCCTTGAGGTGGCGCAACTGTCGAGGGCAATTGAGCTCCAGAACCCGCTGACAATACGGGCAGTCGAAGGGCTCTTCGATGGCGATGGCATTCAACTGCCAAGGCTTGAGTTCAAACGTGATATCGCAATGGGCGCAGTGCCCCTTGATGCCGATGGCAGTGGTCATCGTCGTGCCTCCCCTGGACCGTGGTTGAGTGAAATAAATTCTGACTCATTCACCCGACCCAAAAAGGCCCCCCGTGAAATCCAGACAAGAGCTACATGAACTGAAGACCAATCCTACTCCAGCGCCTTACACACGAAAGGCCCCGATCAATTGCTTCAGCTCGATCACCTGTACTGAGAGCTGCCGGCTCGCCGCCTCGGTCTGATGCGCGCCTTGTGCCGCATACTCGCCGGCCCGGTTGATTTCGACAATGTTCTGGTCGATATCGTGGGCAACGGCCGTCTGCTGCTCCACAGCGGCGGCGATCTGCTGGTTCTGGTCGACGATCATGCCGACGGCACCGAGGATGTTTTCCAAGGCCTGCTGGACCTTTTCCGACTGGCCCACGGTGCCGCTGGCCATTTCATGGCTGGTGCTCATGGCCTTCACTGCCGCGCCGACACCGCTGTGCAGGCGGCCGATCATCTGCTCAATCTCTTCGGTGGAATGCTGGGTACGCCGAGCCAGGGTGCGCACTTCGTCGGCCACCACCGCAAAACCGCGCCCCTGCTCACCGGCCCGTGCCGCCTCGATCGCGGCGTTGAGCGCCAGCAGGTTGGTTTGCTCGGCGATGCTTTTGATCACTTCCAATACGCTGCTGATGGATTGACTATCGCTGGCCAGTTGGTTGACGACCCGCACCGATTGGTCAATCTCCGAGGCCAACCGCGCAATACTGCCTTGCTGGGATTGCACCAGGCCCCGGCCACTCACGGTTTCATCGTTGACGCTATGGGCACTGCTGACCGCCGCCGCCGCACTGCGCGCTACGTCCTGGGCGGTGGCTGACATCTGGTTCATGGCGGTCGCTACCTGTTCGATCTGCGAGCGCTGGCCAGAGACCGCTTGATTGCTCTGGGCCGAGACCGTTTGCACTTGGCTGGCCTGGAGCTCGACCTGACTGACGGTGTGCCCGACACGTTCGATCAGGTCATGGATTTTCGCCACGGTGCCGTTGAACACCTGGCCGAGATCGCCCAACTCGTCGCGGCTGTGGGCGACAAAGGTCACGGTCATGTCGCCGGCCGCCACCTTGTCCATCATCGCCCCCAGACGCCGCAGCGTTGTACGGGTAGAGGCGTAGAAGCCTGCGTAGAGATAGAAGATCAGCAGGAACACCGCCGTCAGCGCCGAAACCAGTACCACCATATGCGTACGGTTCTGCGCCAGGCGCTGCTCCAGTTGCTGCCCGAGAAACATCAGGGTGGCGTCATCGAGCTGATAGGTTTGGGCCATCAATTGGCTGACGCTGTCGTAGAAACCCTGCCACGGAGCGTCAAGCGTTTCGGCCATCACCACCTGCTCTTCGAACAGCTCACTGCCTTGCTTGAGGCTGGCGTTGCTGGCCTTGGCCAGGCCGTCGAGGGCCGTATGCGCAGCGTTGCTGGAACCCAGGGCGTCCTGCAATTTCAAGCCGTATTCGGCCTGGAGTTTTTCCAGTTGTTGCAGCAGTTCGTCAAAACGGGTGCTGGAGGAGGAATTGAGAAAACCCTGGCCCAGAGAATAGGCCCCCATTGCCCGGCCTTCCCCCAAGGTCTGGGTGACTTGCGGGGTGACGCTGGTGATCAGTTCGCTGAGCTGGCGCAAGTCGCTCTGAGGGTCGCGGCTCAAGCCGGACTGGCTTGCGATGATCTGGCTGAGCATCTGCGCCTTGTTGAGCAACTTGCCGATCAGCGCGCTTTTGCTGAGCAGCGAGGTTTCCTGTTGCTGGGCCTTGAAGGCGGCGATCAGTTCGTCGCGCTTGCCTTCGAACACGGTGATTGGCTCAGGCTCGGTGGCCATCGGGCTGAGGCCTTGCAGACGGGCGAGCACGCTCTGTTCCAAGGTGCCGATCCTGGCTTCAAGGTCACCGGCCTTGCCGGACTGACCGAGGGTTGCGTTGATCTGCACCTGGTTATTCAGGGTTTCCAGGTCGCGACGCAGGGCCAGGCTGCTGCCGAGCAAATCGAGGCTTTGCAGTTCGACACGGGTGCCCTGGAATTCACGCCAGGAATCACGCACCAGATAATAGTTGGTCGCCAGCATCGGCAGCAGGAACAGCACGCTGATCAGGCTGAACTTCATGCCGAAGCTCAGGCGATTCATCAGCGCGATGGCGGGATAGAGCAAGCTCTTCACAGGTGAACTCCCTTTTCTTTTATTTTTATTGAGGCGCAGGGCGGCGGCAGAAAGCCACTATTTGGCGCTCTGCCTGTATAGCTCAATTTGAAAGGGAGTTTTGTAACTTAAGGTTAACGACAGGAGCGAAGGACTCGCTCCTGTCTTAGCGGGTCAAGGCAGCACAGTCCAGATGGCGAACCCGGCATACCACAGCACTGCCGCACGCAGCAGCAGTTCCCACAAACGATCCAGGCTGTTGATGCCGTCTGCACCCACGGCCGGCGGTGGAATTTCGGCGGCGACCAGGCCGACTTTTTCCACGAGTTGCGCGGCGCTAATGTCCCAGTTCAGCAACTCGTGAAGCATGACACGGCTGACCGCGACGAAATTGCCCACCAAGGCAAAACTGGCCGCCAGCAGGCGTACCGGCAACCAGTCAAACGCGTGACGCAGTTGCCCGGCGCGCTCGGCCACCAGAGGGTTCTGGCTGTGCTCGCTGGCCAGCGCCAACAGCCGATAGGCCAGTGCGGCGACCGGGCCCAACAGGAAGTACCAGAAAATCACCGCGAAAAAGCTCTGGTAGGCCTGCCACAACAGATGGCCCTGGACGCGCTCCAACAGTTGCTCACCGCTGTCGGCGCCCAGCTTCAGATCACGCTCGGCGACGTGTTCGGCAGCTTGCAGATCACCCCGGCGCCAGGCATCGCGAAACGGCCCAAGCCCAGCCAACAGATCGCCACGGCCCAGGCTGTAGATCACCACCAGCAGGTGCACCGGCAGCGCCAACAGGCCGTAAGCCACCGGTTCCAGCACCAGCAACAGGAGCGCCAGCAGCGCCACCGGCAGCAATACCAGCACGGCGAGAATCAGCCACGGCTGCTTGCCCATGCGTGGGCCCGATTCCAACTTGGCCAATTCGCGCAACCAGCCACCGTCACGCTGCAACCGCTGGCGCAGGGCCGAGAATTTCTCGATCCACACCGCCAGCACCAACACCAGAAAACTCATCGTGCGTGTCCTCCATCCTGCAGGGCGCTGCGAAAGCGCGTCCAATCAAAAGCCGGGCCGGGATCGGTCTTGCGCCCCGGGGCAATGTCGCTGTGGCCACAAATGCGCTGTGTAGTAATGCCCGGATAGGCGTTCAGCAACTGACGGGTCAGATCGATCAGCGACACATACTGGGCATCGGTGAACGGCAGGTCATCCGTGCCCTCCAGCTCTATACCCAAGGAAAAATCATTGCAGGTTTCACGCCCCTCGAAACATGAAACCCCGGCGTGCCAAGCACGGCTGATGCAGGACACAAACTGCGTCACTGCGCCGTCGCGCTCAATCAGAAAATGCGCGGATACCCGTAGGTCGGCAATCCCTTCAAAGTAGGGATGTTCCGTGACATCCAGACGGTTCTGGAAAAACTCCTGCACCTTGCCGGTGGCGAACTGAGCCGGTGGCAAGCTGATGTTGTGCACCACCAACAGTGA
The DNA here is from genome assembly GCF_009866765.1 of Pseudomonas sp. S35. NCBI lineage: Bacteria > Pseudomonadati > Pseudomonadota > Gammaproteobacteria > Pseudomonadales > Pseudomonadaceae > Pseudomonas > Pseudomonas sp. S35. The sequence continues at coordinate 1,059,467 of NZ_CP019431.1, read as the reverse complement.
GATTTCGCCTGCGGGGCGCTCGTTGAAGTTAGGCGAGGGGCAATGGCGAACACCCTGACACCAACCACTGATGGGGTCCAACTGCATACAGGATCCTTGAACGTGACTAAGGGCGACCAGTATGCCGCGTTCGACCCGATGGTTGCGATCACTTGGCGCGATTGAGTTGCCGCAACCTGCCCAGCACCGCCGCCAGCGCTCGCTCGAACAGCGGGCCATCGTCCAAGGTAAACAGCGCACAACGCTTGAACGCGAGTGCCAGTTGACCGGCACTTCTCTCTAACACCTTGAGCCCTGTGCGACTGACGAAAACATAGGTATTGGCCGGCGCCATGATGGCCGTCAACTTGCACCGCAAGGCGCTGTCATCGTCCTGCCGAAATTCCACCCAGCCACCAATGCGCAGTCGATACGCCTTGAGCAGGTCAGGATCATCCCTGGATAAACCTTCGGCTGGATCGGGCAGCAGTGCACTGAACAGGAAGGGCTCGCGCACTTCAATCAACGCGTCGACACCTTCGAGGGGCTGGACATGCAGGGCCTGCAAACGCACAAAAAAATCACGTGTGCTGAACGGGTCGAACGCAGCGCTGGTCAAGCCATCGCGCAATGCCTTGAGCAAGCCCGGCAACTGCTCCAACACGTGCGGCCCGGCGTCGCTGCCTTCCTGCGGGCTGACGCTCCAGATCAATTCATCCACGGTGCGCAGCCCTGCTTGCCATTGCACCGATTGCTCGCCGTGCTTGAGATTCGCCAGCAATAGCACCTGGCTCCAGGCCTGCTGCACAAACAGCACTACGGCCTGCGGCAACACCTTGCCCATCAGCCGTCGATTCAGGGCATCGGCCACTCGCTGGCGCGCCGCCTCGGTGTGCACGCGACCTTCCTCGGTATCGCGGGTGTGCTGTTCCAACAGTTCACTGCGCTGGCGCTCAGCGGTGGTAAACGCGCTGAACTCAGTGTGCAACTGGGAAAAAATCGCCGGGTCTTCGACAAACTCGTTGAGCAAGCGCTGCACCACCTGCTCAATATGCAGGTACAGGCCATCGCGCATGTAGTCGCCAACGGGGCTCCAGCACATGGCCACTGCCGCGATTTCATTGAGCAGGCGCCGCGCCGGATGGCTGGCACGGCTGAAAAAGCTTTTGTCCAGCACCGCGACCTTCAACAGCGGGATTTGCAAGCGGGCAATCAAGGCCTTGAAGGCGTCCGGCACGGCACGGTCATTGAGAATGAACTCGAATAACAGGGCGATCAGGTTGATCACGTCTTCATCCGCGTCCTCAACCACCCGAGACTTGCCGCTCTTGACGCTGACACGGGTGAGCAACTGCCCAAGCTGGTTGCGCAGATCGAAATCATCCTCGACCTCCGGCTCCGGCACGTACTGCTGCAAATGGGATAACAGGCGCAGCAGGTCGCGGGTCGCGATAGGTTGGGGTTCGGCGCTGGCTTCCAGGGTGGGCGCCACGCTGCCGCGTACGGCTTTGAGCAGCACTTGCAGAGCCGCGAAGGCTTGCTGGCCGGTTGCATCGACCGGCTGATCGGTGGCCGGCATTGCCTCTTCGCGCAAATGATCACGGGCTGCACGCCCGCCGGGGCGACGGGAGGGAGCGGCCTTGAGATCAGGCAACACGCCCGTCGCCACCAGTAATTGGTTGGCTTCGCCGTACAGTTGGTCGGCGTCACTGAGCACGTATTTTTCAAAAAGCTTGAGCATGATCAGCTTGACGCGGATCTCCACGCCCAGGCTGCGCCCGGCCCGCAGGAAAAATTCGCAAAGCAGCGCCGGCCCCAGGGGGTTTTCACGGTCATCCAGGCGATTGCCCAGCAAGGTGCTCAAGCGCGCCGTGAGTTGCGACAGCGCCACGCCATCACGGTGGCGTACCCGTCCCAGCATGGCCTCAAGTGCCACGGCTTTCTCCAGGTCATCATTGGAGATCCCCGGCACGGCGTCATAGGACATCACCGGTACCAACTGAAGCTCGCCCCGCCCAGCCTGGCCCAGGGCGGCAAAGGCTTCGAACAACCGCTCCATGAACACCCGCTCGAAACTCTTGCGCTTGAGACGCAGGTCGCGCATGGCTTCAAAAAAGATGTGGTGATCAACGTTGTTGCGGGCCTTGTCGGCCATTTCGAACAACGTGTCGTCGGCGTTATCGAACAGTTCCTGCAGGCCCTGTTGCAGTTGTTGCGCCGCCTTGTCGCGAACCTGCAGCAACACCACCGGCAAGCGGGCCAGCGGCGATGGCGTGGCATGCGCCTTGTTGATTGGCACCACCTTTCCGTCTTTGTGCATCCTGGCCTCCTGAAACGGCGATATTGGGTCGGGGGAAAGATCGGGCACAGGCGCATGGGGCGCTGCGGATCACCGGCAATCACCAAGACGTCAAAGCTATGACGCCAATTGCAAGGCGCGAGATTATCTTGCAAACAAGGGGGGTTGCGCCAGCAAACTCTGACATTGCACCGTAAATGCGTGGTGAGTCTGGGTTCGAACGCACGCTGCCCCTATAATCGGGACACTTTGTTTGTGGAGCCTGTTATGCCGAACCTCCGTCTTGCCGACCTCACCGCCGAAATCGAAGCCAACGTGCGCCGTGCACTGCTGGAAGACATCGGCAGCGGTGACATCACCGCACAACTGATCCCGGCCGAGCGGCTGGCCACCGCCACCATCATTACCCGCGATCATGCGGTTATCGCCGGTACAGCCTGGGTGGACGCGGTGTTCCGTCAACTGGACCCGCGGGTTGCCGTGCATTGGCAAGTGGCCGACGGCGAGCGCGTGAACCCCAATCAGGCGTTGTTCCACCTCGAAGGCCCGGCACGCTCGCTGCTCAGCGGGGAACGCAGCGCGCTGAACTTCCTGCAGATGCTGTCAGGTGTGGCCACACGCGCCCAACACTTGGCGGATTTTGTCGCCAGCACCCAGGTCAAGCTGCTCGACACCCGCAAAACCTTGCCCGGCCTGCGCCTGGCACAGAAGTACGCGGTCACCTGCGGCGGCTGTCACAACCACCGCATCGGGTTGTATGACGCGTTCCTGATCAAGGAAAACCACATCGCGGCGTGCGGTGGGATCGCCCAAGCCATTACTGCCGCCCACAAGATCGCCCCCGGCAAACCGGTGGAAATCGAAGTGGAAAGCCTGGACGAACTGCGTGAAGCACTGACGGCGGGCGCCGATATCATCATGCTCGACGAGTTGAGCCTGGAGGACATGCGTGAAGCCGTGCGCCTGAATGGCGGCAAGGCGAAGCTGGAGGCCAGCGGCGCAATCAATGAAACCACCCTGCTGCCTATCGCGCAAACCGGCGTGGATTACATCTCCATCGGCGCGATGACCAAGGACGTGAAGGCGGTGGATTTGTCGATGCGCCTCAGTATATGAGGAGCCGCAAGCGATAAGCGTCCAGCTGCAAGAGGCTGTATGGCCACTTGCAGCTTGGAACATGCCGCTGCTTTTAAACGACCAGGTTATTCATCTCGCAATACTCTTCCCATTCGACACCCAGCACCTCGGCCGCTTCCTTGTGCAAGGTCAGCCGTGCAGCTTCGAACGCTTCCGGTGTCGAGGTGTACTTGAGAGTCAACTCCCAAGGCTGGAGGCCCTGGCTCTCGGCCTCGTCCTCGAATGCCCACTGGATCTGGTCACGCTGATCATCGGCGCTCAGGTCCTTGATCTCTTCTTTAAGCTGCGGCGTCGCCTCGAGGTATTGGTCGAGGGCTGCTTGATGCCGAACTTCCTGGGTCATTTCAGTCGTGGTCATGTCGTTCTCTTAGATCGAGGAATGGGGATGCATCTGGGTCATCAAGGTTGCGCAGATACAAAAGAGCAGGCGCAAATGCCGGCTCGTCTGGCCTTCAGAACCATTCTGGGATCATCTGAAAACATTGCCTTTGAAGCATGCCGTTGAAACGGTAGTGCGTTCTTGCCCGAGACAGGAATCGAACCTGCGACCTTCGCGTTACGAGTGCGCTGCTCTACCGGCTGAGCTACACGGGCAGTGGGCTAAAGCTAGCACCGCATCGGGCGTCCGGCAACTTGCAGCCTTCAGCGGGCAATGACTCCCTGCGCCCAGAAGCGCGGTTGCAGGTAATTGTCATGGGTACTCAGGTACTGCCGCTGGGCTTTTTGAAGGTGAGGCAGGTCGCGCGCGGCGATAAATACCAACAGACCAACGGCCAACACACTTAACACCTTCCACGCGCTCCAGGCCAACGGCGATGCCGCGCCTGGTGGTGTGCGCCACACATGCAGCGCCATCAGCCAGCCCACCACCAGCGCCAGCCAGGCCTGAGAGTTGGGCATTACGATCACGCCATCGACCATGGACTGCACCAGCGCCGCGACCAACGCGGCAAACAGGCATACCCGCAGTAAGTCCACACGCTCGCTGGACAGCGCCCGCTCCCGCAGCACGCGCAACGTGGCCCAACTGCCCCGCCAGGCCACAACCATCACGCACAGGGCCGACGGCAAACCCCATTCGCTGGCCCACTGCAAAACGGCCTGGTGTGGATGGGAAGCGATCGGGTTGGCAATATCGGCAAAATGCATCGGCCCGAACCCCAACCAAGGCCGTTCGACGAGCATATGCCACGCTTGCCACCAGATCACACCACGGCCCGACAGCGACGTAGTCAGGCGATCACCTGCACCACTGGTTATCTCGATCCCCATGTAATCCGCCAGCCACGTGAACAGCAGCCCATACAGCAACAGCCCACCCAGCACGCCGGCTAACTGCCAGCCCAACCAACGTCGCCCCCAAGGCCCAAGCAGCGCCAGCCCCATCCCCGCCACGCCCATTCCCAGCCAGGTACCACGCGTACCGCCGCTGATCGCGATCAACCACCAGACGCACAGCAACGCAAACGCCGCACCTCGCAGGGCGCGGGAGACATTGGGTATCAGCAGGGGCAGCGCGAGCAAAGGCAGGGTGAATGTCTGGAACTGGCCGTAGAAGCGCTTGTTGGAAAACCCCGACAACAGCAGGTCAGTGTTCAACGTGCGCTCGCCACTGGTGAATGCAAGCGTACCGGCATACAGGTACTGGGCCGATTTGATCAGACACAACACCACCACCATCAGGATCAGCACTCGATCCAAAGGCTCGCCACCGTTGCGGCGCAGTACGCAGAACGCCACGGCGATTGCGGCGCAGCAGACAAACAGTGCCACTTCGGTGAACGCCCAGAGCGGTTGATGAGCCAATGCCGAAGACACCAGCCCCAGCACAATAATCAGTGCCAGCCCCACTGCGGCAAGCCGATTCACCAAGGGTTCCACAGGGGCAACCGACAGCCCATACAACACGGCGCAAAACCCAAAGGCAATCTGCACTGTGCGCTGCAGATCATGGCCACTGAATGGCGCGCACACCGCAACAGTCAGCAGGCACACTGCTACGACCAGGAAAACACCACCGCGCTGCTGTACGGATAACACCATCGGCCACCTCTACGTCCCTGAGGATGGTTTAGCAGTTATGCCCCATCGGCGCCGCAGCCCTTGCCGACATATTTCGCTTCGGCGCTGGTCGTACACTTCCAGCCGGTGGTGGCGCTGCGCGTCAGCTTGATGGTTTTGCCCAACACCGGCGCCGGCGCGTCGAGTATTTCGCAACTGATGGAGCCCACGCCGGTGGTCACATCGCCGGCCACATCAATCTTGCAATTGGCGGTGGGACTGGTGCCGCCAATCAATGCCAGGGTAGGTACGGTGCCCTGGTTGATGGTGTCTTCGTAACCGGCCTTCAGCGCGCTGATCTCAGCCAGGCCGGCGGTAACCTTGGCCTTGGCCTGGTGCGTGGTGTACATGGGCAGGCCGATGGTGGCCAAAATGCCGATGATTGCCACGACGATCAACAACTCGATCAAGGTGAAGCCTTTTTGACGCATCACATTCACTCTCCAGAATAAAACTCATGACAAGGCGCATCCTGCGCCCCGTGTTGTGCAGCGGCGCAAGTGTACTCACCCACACGCGCCCAATCGCCTGCAAGACGCATATTCTGACATTTTATCCACCACCAGCGCCCTGTCCGAAATCGTCACCTGACTAAGCTATAACTCCTCAACGACCTGTGTGCGGAACCGCGACATGACGAACGCTTCGACGCTCTACGCCTGGGAAGGCATCAACCGCAAAGGACGCAGGGTGTCCGGACAAATCACGGGGTACAACCCTGCCCTGGTCAAGGCACAGTTGCGCGAACAAGGGATCAGCCTCGCTCGCGTGCGCAAGGCATCGCCGGTGTGGCAACGCCTTGCCCCACCGGTCAAGACGGCCGACATCACCCTGCTCACTCGTCAACTGGCCACCCTGCTGAAGGCTGGGATTCCCCTTCTGCAAGCCTTCGACATCATCAGCGAGGGCTTCGACAACCGATCGGTACGTGAACTGGTGCAGCAACTTAAACAAGCAATCGCCGCCGGTACCAACCTGGCCGATGCCTTGCGTAAACAGCCGCGCTATTTCGACGACCTGTACTGCAACCTGGTGGCCGTCGGCGAACAAGCCGGGGCACTTGAAACCCTGCTGGAGCGAGTAGCAACCCACCGCGAAAAAAGTGAACAGCTCACGGCCAGGATAAAAAAAGCAATGGCCTACCCTATCGCAGTGCTGGTAGTGGCCAGCCTGGTCACCAGTGTGCTTTTGATCCACGTAGTGCCGCAGTTCCAAGCCCTGTTTGCGGGAGTCAACGGCAAATTGCCCGACTTCACCTTGCAGGTGATCGCGCTCTCGGAGTTCATGCAGCAAGCATGGTGGATGCTGGCGATAGGCATAGCGACCGGTGCCGTGGGGCTGCGCCAGGCCTATCGAACCTTGCCGGGTTTTCGCTTGTGGCTCGACACCGGTTTGTTGAAAGCGCCCCTGATAGGCAAACTGCTGACAAAATCCGCCGTGGCCCGCTACGCCCGCACGCTTTCCACCACCTTCGCTGCGGGCGTTCCGCTGGTGCAGGCACTGGATTCGGTAGCCGGCGCCGTGGGTAACGACCCGTTCAAACAGGCAATCGAGCGTATGCGTCACGATGTATCCACTGGCATGCAGCTGAATCAATCCATGGCCAACAACCGCCTTTTTCCCGGCATGGCTATCCAGATGACGGCCATCGGCGAAGAGTCAGGCACGCTGGACCACATGCTGGAAAAGGTCGCCAGCCACTATGAGACCGATGTGGACAACCACGTCGACACCCTCACCAACCTGATGGAACCGTTGATTATGGTGGTGCTGGGGGGCATCGTCGGAGCGCTGGTCATTGCCCTGTATCTGCCGGTCTTCCAACTGGGGAGCGCATTTTGAGCCTGCTACTGAGCGAACACCCGTGGGCATTTGTGGTGACGGCATGGGTGCTGGGGATGATCGTTGGCAGTTTTCTCAATGTGCTGGTGTGGCGCCTGCCCAAAATGCTCGAACGGGAATGGCGCGCCCAGGCCCATGAAGTGCTCGGCTTGCCTGTAGAACCTGCCGGGCCGACTTACAACCTGATGCACCCTAACTCATGCTGCCCGCATTGCGACCATCCGATACGGCCCTGGGAAAATATCCCACTGCTCAGCTACCTGGTACTCAGGGGCCGCTGTGCCCATTGCCAGGCTACGATCAGTCCTCGCTATCCCCTCACAGAACTCGCATGCGGGCTGATCTCAGCATTGGTGGCCTGGCACTTCGGTTTTGGCTGGCAAGCCGGCGTGGTGCTCGTGTTGAGTTGGGGGTTGCTGGCGATGAGCCTGATCGACGCAGACCACCAGTTGCTGCCCGATGTCCTGGTGCTGCCGCTGCTGTGGCTGGGGTTGATCGTCAACAGCTTTGAGTGGCTGACGACACTACCCGACGCCCTGTGGGGCGCAGTAATCGGATACATGAGCCTATGGAGCGTGTTCTGGCTATTCAAGCTGGTTACCGGCAAGGACGGCATGGGCCACGGTGATTTCAAGCTACTGGCACTGCTCGGCGCATGGGGGGGCTGGCAGATACTGCCGATGACGCTGCTGATGTCGTCCCTGGTTGGGGTCTTTGTCGGCTTGACCCTGATGCGTCTGCGCAAGACCCAAGCATCGGCGCCAATGCCATTTGGTCCGTACCTGGCGATTGCCGGCTGGATTGCATTGCTCTGGGGTGGTCAAATAACCGACTTCTATTTGCAGTCCGTCGGTTTCAGATGACCACTTCTGTTGCAACACCCTGGATTCTTGGCCTTACCGGCGGTATCGGTAGCGGCAAAAGCGCTGCGGCCCAACATTTTATCGACCTGGGCATAGACCTGATCGACGCCGACCACGCTGCCCGCTGGGTGGTCGAACCTGGCCGGCCGGCGCTGGCACGCATCGCCGAGCACTTTGGTGCCGGCGTGTTACAGCCTGACGGCCAGCTGGACCGCGCTGCGCTGCGCAAGCTGATCTTTGAACTCCCCGAAGAACGCCGTTGGCTGGAAAGCTTGCTGCACCCGCTGATCGGCGAGGAGATTCGCAGCCACTTGGCGCGCGCCCGCTCGCCCTACGCGATCCTGGTATCGCCGCTGCTGATCGAGTCTGGCCAGTACCGCATGACCCAGCGCATCCTGGTGATCGACGTGCCGCAATCACTGCAGATTCAGCGTACCCTGCAGCGCGACGGCATCAGCGAACAACAGGTTCAGGCGATTCTCAAGGCCCAGTCCAGCCGCGAAGACCGCCTGAACCATGCCGATGACGTGCTGGTCAATGACCAAGACCTCGCCTGGCTGCACAGCGAGGTCGAGCGACTGCACCACTTTTACCTTACTTTGCGTGGAGGCCGATCATGAGCCAACCCTTGACCGTCGACTGCCCAACCTGCGGCGCACCCGTGGAATGGAAAGCGACCAACCTCAACCGGCCGTTCTGTTCGGACCGTTGCAAACTCATCGACCTGGGTGCCTGGGCCGCTGAAGAACACAAGATTCCCGTGGCCCCGGATGCCGAAGACGAATTGTTTTCCGAGGACCTGCCGCCGCGCCACTAAGGCCGCATAAACGCGTATTCCTGCTGGTCGTCGAGGTTCTCTGCAAGGTACTGCAGCTCGTCGGCCAGGTCTTCGAAGCTGCGCACACCCTTGCTCTGCTGCACCACCGCACTGAGCATAGCGCGCAGGGTCAAGCCTGGGTCGAAACCGATTTCCTGCGCCGCATCCTGGCTTCTGCGCAACTCCTGCCGTGCCCACTCATACACACTCATGATCCGTGCCCCCGCCTTACTCATCTAAAATTTGGCAGAGCATGGGCCTGCTCGGTCGGCCTGGATTTGATCTGGATCAACGCGGCGAATCGTCATCGTTCCAAGGCGCCGAGAGGTAGCGGGTGCGGTTGAAGGTCTCCAGCCATTCCGGGCAAAACACCACCAGGGCGCTGATCACCATGCCGTTGATGAAGGCTTCGGGGAAGATGATCAGCCACAGGTAGCCGACAAAATCCTCCAGCCATTGCGGCATGGCGAAACGGCCGTCGAACCAAAGCAAGCCCAGCCCCAGCAACAGGCACAACAAGGCCGATAGCGCGGCGGCAAAAAAGCCGGAACAGAAGATATACACAAAGGGATTACGCGGTTGCGCGCGCTCTACCAGCAGTGCACAGCCTTCGGTGACCAGCACTGGCAGCACGATCAACAGCAGACCGTTGACACCAAGGGCCGCGAGATCCTGGCGCCCCAGCAGCATTAAACCAAACTGGGCGGCAAAGCCCCCAACGATTGCCAGGGGCCAATCCAGCAGCAGGGTCACGGCTGTCATGCCGATAAAGTGATAAGACACGCCAGTATCGAAATCCCGCCGCACCAGCCACAACATGAACAACGCGAACACCGTACCAAACAGCAAATGCTGACGCCGTCGGTCGGCGAACAACTCGACCCACGGCGAGCGCAGGACCGCCCACAGCAGCAGCGGTGCATACAACAGCCAGCCGATGCCAAGCGTTGCAGGCGCCAGCACGGCGGCACTGATCATGGCTGTAATGCCACTGTAAAAAACCTCATCACACACCTCTTCGCAGGCGTTGAAGTCGAGCCGTCAGTCTACACCGCCCTTTTGCAGCGAGACTTCCTGCAGTCATCATTTGGACGCTAAGCTGCAAGCATGGATGACTCAGATTATTTGCGCCTGCTCACTGTAGCGGCCGAACAAGCCAATGCGTTCCTGTCCAATGCCCGCAAATGGGAGCGTGAGCGTTGGGTCTGCCAGCGTCTGCTGCAAGGCTTGAATGTGCCGTACCGCGCCGAAGAGTTTCATGCAGCCGGGCAAGAGCCGCCGGATGTGCTGTTTCGCGATGCCAGTTTCGAGGTGTTTTTTGTGCTGGATGAAGGCCGGCGCCTCAACGACGAATGGCGCGATGAATTGCTGCGCCGGCGCAGTGCGTTCTCCCTGAGCCAACTGGTGCGGCGCGAAGCCAAGCCTCGGCGCATCCCGGCCCATGAGTTTCTGCTGCGCCTGGCACCCACATTGCGCAAAAAAGCGCACAACTATAAAGAGCGCGGGATGGACCTGGGGGAACTGGATATCGTCGCTTTCACCAGTCTCAAGCGCGAAGTGCTCGACCTCAACAGCCACTTTCCACCTCCAACGGAATACTTGCGCCAGGGCTGGCGCTCGCTGTCGCTGGTGGGTCCGACGTTTGCGCGAGTGTTGTTCGCCCACCCAGACGCGCCGGACTTCTTGCGCAACAACCTGGGCCGCAGCATAGTGTTCGATGTGGGCATCAGCCTCTGATCCCCCGGACTGTAACGTGGCGCCCTTTTGCAACGTCTATCTGACGAGGCCTTATATGACCAGCCGCCTGAACCCCGACGACCAACAGCATGTCGAAGAGTACCTGCAACTCTCCCAACACCGAGTCGAGCGCAAGCCTTTCCGGCCGTGGCTGCTCCTGGGTGTGGTGCTGGTGGTGGTAATCGGGCTCGGCCTGCTGAGCCGCCTTTTGAGTTACCTGACGCTATGAGCTGCCTGGCGCTCGCGGGGGTAACTGCTCCGATTTCTTTTAGCCTTGCGAGATATCCCCATGACCCATCGTATTATTATCGTCGGCGGCGGCGCCGGCGGCCTGGAGTTGGCTACCCGTCTGGGTAAGACTCTGGGCAAGCGTGGCACCGCCAGCATCACGCTGGTGGACGCCAACCTGACCCATATCTGGAAGCCGCTGCTGCACGAAGTGGCTGCCGGGTCACTGAACTCTTCGGAAGACGAACTCAATTACGTCGCCCAGGCCAAATGGAACCACTTCGAGTTCCAACTGGGGCGCATGAGTGGGCTTGACCGTGAGCAGAAAAAAATCCAGCTGGCCGCCACCCTCGACGAAGAAGGCCGCGAACTGGTGCCTGCGCGAGTGCTGGGCTATGACAGCCTGGTGATCGCAGTTGGTAGCACGACCAATGACTTCGGCACCGAGGGCGCGGCGCAGCACTGTCTGTTCCTCGACACCCGCAAACAGGCCGAGCGCTTCCACCAGCAACTGCTCAACCACTACCTGCGCGCCCATGCCGGGCAGACCGATACCGTTGAACAGATCAGCGTCGCCATCGTCGGTGCTGGCGCGACCGGCGTCGAACTGGCTGCCGAGTTGCATAACGCCGCCCATGAGTTGGCGGCGTATGGCCTGGACCGCATCAAGCCGGAAAACATGCACATCACCCTGATCGAAGCCGGCCCACGGGTGCTGCCTGCCCTGCCGGAACGCATCGGCGGGCCTGTGCATAAAACCCTGGAGAAGCTTGGCGTGACCGTGCTGACCAACTCGGCGGTGAGTGAAGTGACCGCCGATGCACTGATCACCAGCAGCGGCCAAGTCATTCCGGCCAGCCTCAAGGTGTGGGCCGCCGGCATTCGCGCACCGGGCTTCCTCAAGGACATTGATGGCCTGGAAACCAACCGCATCAATCAACTGCAAGTGCTGCCGACGCTGCAAACCACCCGCGATGAAAACATCTTTGCCTTCGGCGATTGCGCGGCGTGCCCTCAACCGGGCACCGACCGCAACGTGCCGCCACGGGCCCAGGCAGCTCACCAGCAGGCCTCGTTGCTGGCCAAGTCGCTCAAGTTGCGAATTGAAGGCAAGGAGTTGCCGAGCTACAAGTACACCGACTATGGATCGCTGATCTCGCTGTCGCGTTTTTCCGCTGTGGGTAACTTGATGGGCAACCTGACGGGCAGCGTGATGCTGGAAGGCTGGCTCGCGCGGATGTTCTATGTGTCGCTGTACCGCATGCACCAGATGGCGCTGTATGGCTTCTTCCGCACGGCGATGTTGATGCTGGGCAGCAAGATTGGCCGCGGGACTGAGCCCCGACTCAAACTTCACTGACAACAAGGGTCTCTGGTGGGACTCACTCAATGTGGTAGGGGCATTACCCTAATGCCAGTCAGTGTTCGTCCTTAACTGACTGGTACTAGAGCTTGCCCCCTACCACATCAGTTCTATGTTGGACTTGAGATAATCCCAAGCAAAAAAAATCCCCGTATCTTTCGATACGAGGATTTTTAATATGGTCGGGGTAGGGGGATTCGAACTCCCGACATCCTGCTCCCAAAGCAGGCGCGCTACCGGACTGCGCTATACCCCGGTAAAAAAAAGGCGACCTCTCAGTCGCCTTCTTCGATCAGCGCTTTTGGCCTCTGATCTTAAGATTCGATTCCAGCGTTAACTGGTCTCAAAAATGGTGGGTCGTGTGGGATTCGAACCTACGACCAATTGGTTAAAAGACAATTGGTTCTAGTGCTTCAAAGCTCAGGATCGTGTTCGCTACACATAGCTATTTCCGTGGCCTCGCAGCCTCTAATGAACCCACATTAGAGGCTCCAAACCATGAAAATCACTGCGGTCGTTTCGACCAAGGGCGGCGTAGGCAAAACCACTATTGAGGCCAACCTCGGCGCATTCTGCGCGGACGCGGGCCTTCGCACACTCCTTATCGACCTGGATCCTGCTCAGCCCTCCCTTTCTTCGTATTACCAATTGGTAGATGAAGCCCAAGGCGGCATCTACGATCTGCTCGCGTTCAATATCACCGACTCAGCCAAGATCATATCCAGCACCGCGATTCCAAACCTGTCGTTGGTGATCTCCAATGACATCAACAACCAGCTGAACAGCCTCCTCCTGCAGGCTCCCGACGGACGGTTGCGCCTCGCCAACCTGATGCCGGCATTCAAAGATCATTTTGACTTGGTACTGATTGACACTCAGGGCGCCAGATCGGCCATGCTCGAAATGGTGGTCCTAGCCTCTGATTTGGTCATATCTCCACTTCCACCCAACATGCTCGCTGCACGGGAGTTCAGCCGGGGAACCATGCAGATGTTAGACGGCCTTCGCGCCTATGGGCGCCTGGGCATGAAAATTCCTCCCGTGCGGATCGTCGTCAACAACCTCGACCAAACCACCGACGCGCAGATGATCGAGCAGTCAGTACGGGAAATATTTCAGGAGAATGACGAAATCAGCGTTCTGGAAAGCATCATCCCCACCGCTGTGGTCTTTCGTAGCGCTGCATCCCAGGGCCTCCCAGTACATCGCCTGGAATACCGGCAGCCTTCCAACCGCATATCCCCTGCAGCCCTTGTCGTCATCCGCCAATTGGCCATAGAGCTCTTTCCAGAATGGCGGGACCGTTTTGAGGCCATGACCGAGGAGAAGGTAGCAAAGTTGGTGAGGGAGGATCGTTGAAATGGCGAAGCCCTCCATCACCGATGCCCGCAGTATTACTGCCGATGTCATCCTAGAGGTTGGCAAGTACTACAGCGCTCAGCAATTGCGCAGCTTGCAAGCAAAGCTAAGTGGATCCGCACGAGAAATACGCTCCCTGACAAGCGGTAGCCACTTAGCAGGTCGAATAGGCGCTCAGTTGAGCTTTGAACAGCGTCAGCTTTTGCAGGACGCTGCGAAGCTTATTGAGTCCGTGAACTCGAACATAAAACACGCGAAGGAAAAGCGCGGCCGTGACGAAAGCCAAGCCAAGCAGCGTCAGCAAGCTCGATATGCCGAAGCCAAGCGTCTGGTAGCTGAAACATATCTAAAAACTTTTGTCTCTGAGCCAGCGGCTCTGGAGCCTCTCCTAGAAATTCTTCAAACAGCGCTGACGCTCAATCGTGCAGGGGTTATCAGTAATGGTTATTCCCCTAGGGAGTTCAATCTCAGGCTCCGTGATTACCTATCGCCAGACCGAACTCGAAAGCTAATTGGCTGGACCAGCCCAAATGCTTTTTGGATAAGCATCGTTCTCTCTGTGCGTAATGACTTTGTACAAGCTGTTGAGCAGGAGATTGCTTACGACGACGGCTCAAGTGTTCAGGATCGTCTTGATGCCTTGAAACAGAAGGTTGCGGATTGTCTTACCCGGATTCACCTCTCTGCTGATGAGGAGGAAACACTGCGACTTTGGTCAGAGGCGCTCTCCCCCCGTAACCAACAGGAAGGGGGTGAATGATGGACAAGCAAAAAGTCCTCAGCAAGGTCGCCAAACTCATGGCGCTGGCCAAATCGCAAGGCGCTGCCCCCAACGAAGTGGAAATTGCACTTCGCCAAGCGCGCCATTTGATGAAGCAGTACAACCTCGAACATACCGAGGTCGTTGCTCATGCAATCGAAGAGGCCAGCGTGGGCACCAAGACCCGGCGTTCGCCGCAGGATTGGCTGCACAACCTGGCCACAATCTGCTCCCAAGCCTTCGACTGCAGCCACTTGGCGTATTTTCATCCGCTGGCAGGCTGGTCCTTCAAGTTTTTGGGGAAGGGTATTTCGCCCGAGCTGGCCGCTCACACCTATTCAACGCTGCATCACCAACTCGTAGCAGCCCGTCGAGCTCATGTTGCTCAGCAGAAACGCTGCCAACTCAAGACAAAGCGTCACCGGGGCCAACTCTTTGCCGAGGGTTGGCTGAATGCCGTCGCATCGAAAGTGAACCAGTTTGCAGGCGGGGTAGACGAAACCACGGCGCAGGAGATCCAGGCCTACCTGGAATTGCACCACCCTAACCTCAAGCAATTCATCATCAAACCCATCGAAGCCAAAGGTCACGACACTCGGTCTCTGCGAGCGGGATGGGACCAGGGCAAGCATGCCAGGCTACATCGTGGTGTTGGACATCAGTCACGAGAAGCCCTTGGGCATGGGGGGAGCCAATGAGAACTCATTCGCTTTCACCTTTGGCCATAGCGGCGCTGGAACAAGCCCGATCCCAACTTGGGCTTGCCCCGGCTCATAAACACCATGTTTGGAGTGAGACTGAAGAGCGCATGCTCATTGCCCGCTATCCCGATGAACCGACTCAGGTCCTAGCCGCCGAATTGGGACTCAGCGTCTATCAGATCTATGCCAAAGCAAAACGGCTGGGATTGAGCAAAAGCTCCGAGTTTCTTCGCAGTAGTCTCTGTGGCCGGCTTGACGGCAAGTTGGGCGCTGAATTCCGCTTCTCCAAGGGTTCCGTCCCATGGAATAAGGGCCTTAAGGGGCTCCCCTCCTCTGGCCGTATGACTCAGACGCAGTTTAAGACGGGCAATAAACCGGGGAACTGGCTACCTATTGGCAGCTTGCGCACGACTCCTGACGGCTATCTCCAGAGAAAAATCACCGACACCGGTTACCCCCCTGTCGATTGGAAAGGCGTGCACGTGCTGCTCTGGGAAGAACACTTTGGCCCTGTCCCCACAACTCATTGCGTGTGCTTCAAGGATGAAAACAAATCCAACATCGCCATCGGCAATCTGGAACTGATCACGCGTGCGGAGCGCATGCGGCGCAACACCATCCATCGCTATCCAGAAGAGCTCAAATCCGCAATGCGAGCGATCAGCAAACTCAAGCGCACCATCCGGGAGGTTGCACATGAAGAACAAGATTGAAGATCTACGTAATCATCTGTTCGTCGCGATTGAGGGCCTCCTGGATCCAGACAAGCCTATGGAAATCGACCGGGCCAAAGCCGTCGCCGAGGTTGCTCAGGTCATGATCAATTCAGCGAAGGTTGAAGTCGACATGGTTAAAGCTCTGGGCGCAATCAACGGCACTGGTTTTATCCAGATCGGCGAGGAGTCCGGGAAATGAATCACCTTGACCTCTCACCGCCCTACTCCGTAGAGGCTGAACAAGGTGTGTTAGGTGGGCTACTGCTCGACAACAACACCTGGGATCTCATCGCGGACAAACTGGATGCGTCTGACTTTTTTCGGCATGACCACCGGTTGCTGTTTCGGGCAATAGCCGGCCTTGCTGACAAGTCCGCTCCATTCGATATCGTCATCGTTTTCAACGCGCTGGAGGATCCAGACGAAGCCGGAGGGCTGAGCTACCTGGGCGAGCTGGCCAAGAATACGCCGTCTGTAGCCAACATTGAGCATTACGCATCCATCGTGCGTAATCGCTCCAGGCTCAGACAACTCATGTCTCTTGGCTACCAATGCTCTCGCGATGCCACGGATCCGCTGGCCAACGCGGAAGATGTTCAAGAGACCATTGAACAACAACTTTTCGCGCTTGGCGAAGGCAAGAGCGCATCTGAATTCGTCGACATCAACCAGTGCCTGACTACTGTCGTCGAGCAAATTGACGAACATTTCAACGGCAATATCACCGTGACCGGCGTGCCTTCAGGCCTGGAAGATTTGGACGAGTTGACGTCGGGTTTTCAAGAAGCCGACCTGATCATTCTCGGTGCACGTCCTTCGATGGGTAAAACGTCCCTAGCCTTGAACTTCATCGATACGGCTCTGCAGGCAAAGCTTGATCGTACTGTTCAAGTCTTCAGCATGGAAATGCCCGCCAAAGCACTGCTCTATCGGTTGATGGCAATTCTTGGCCATATCGATCTTGGGAAGCTATTGAAGGGCAAGCTTGATGACGAAGACTGGCCGAAGCTGACTGCAGCCGTTTCACGTATCAATGCATATGGCGAGCGGCTGGTCATCGACGACTCATCAGCGCTCACACCTGCCGTTATCAGGGCCAAATCTCGTCGCGCAGCCCGTCGCTTCGGACACCCGAGCTTGATCCTGATCGATTACCTGCAGCTCATGCGCTGCCCAGGCCAGGAAAACAGGGCGAACGAAATCAGCGCTATATCCCAGAGCCTCAAGGCCCTGGCGAAGGAGATGAATTGCCCGGTGGTAGCACTCTCTCAGCTCAATCGGGAGCTGGAGCGCCGACCAAACAAACGTCCGATCAACGCAGACCTGCGTGATAGCGGCGCCATCGAACAGGACGCAGACCTGATCATATTCGTCTACCGGGACGAGGTGTACCACTCACAGACCGAACACAAAGGCATAGCCGAGATCATCATCGGCAAGGCTCGCAACGGTCCTACTGGTACCGTTCGCACGGCGTTCATAGCGCACCAAACCCGCTTTGCAAACCTCAGTGCCAACAGTAGCTGGCAAGGAGCACACCTATGAGCCCCCTCTCTCCGGTTGCAATCACCCATTGGTGCCGCAACTGCGATACACATCATGCATTGCAGCAAGTC
The DNA here is from genome assembly GCF_009866765.1 of Pseudomonas sp. S35. Lineage (NCBI taxonomy): Bacteria > Pseudomonadati > Pseudomonadota > Gammaproteobacteria > Pseudomonadales > Pseudomonadaceae > Pseudomonas > Pseudomonas sp. S35. Next base: position 1,041,989 of record NZ_CP019431.1, on the reverse strand, counting down.
CAGCAATGCGTGCCTGCCCCAACCGCTCTCAATGCTGAAGTGGACATTCTGATTTGTCCCAGTTGCAACAGCTACGACATCGAGGAGCTTCGGGAGGTGTCAGATGCACAGTAACGCTGCGTTTTTTCCAAGCATTCAAGCCGGTGAAGTCTTCGAAGCCTCTGCCGTGGTTCACGCCCACAAAACAGGCGTCAACCCAGTAGAACTTGATGCTCTAGCTCAAGCAGTCGGCCGTCTTACTCGTGACCACAGCACCGTTGTCCCAATGAGCATGCGCGAGGACCTGCTGGAATTTCAGAAGCTCGGCTACGTCGAGCTGGCCGACACGCTCAGCGCAACCATCACCGTTGAACTGCTGTGCGCAGGCGCCTTGCTATCAAGCTACTTCTGGTCGGTTTGGGTCCCCCGGCACCTCCAAAGCTGCTCACTGAAAGTTGCGGTCATGGCTCACCTGCAACACCCAGCCCCTGTGCAGCACTGCACCGTTGTGTTCCGCGTGCCTGGCTCTCGCGAGGCAACTCGCCATTTTCTGCATGAGCTCGGCAGCAAATTCCCAGGTGACCAGGCCGAAATCATCGCGATCCAGGCCGGTAACGTTCTGGCAGACAGGGATGCAGAGCTATGACCACCAATCTCCTACGCGGAAAAAGCGAGAGCCTTCGTGTACTCGTGAAGTTTGCTGAAGCGAATGGCTGGACTGTGTCTCGCACTCAAGGTGGCCACATCAAGTTCACGAAATCTGGCCTTGGATCGATTTACACCTCATCAACCGCAAGCGATTACCGCTCAGGCCTCAATGCCAAAGCACGTATTCGTCGTGCAGATAGAGCTCAAACCCTACACTCGCAGGAGGCAATCTAATGCCTATCCGTCATTGCATCGTCCACCTGATCGACAAAAAACCCGATGGCACACCAGCTGTTCTCCAGGCACGCGATTCGGAGCTATCCGAATCGGTCGCCATCGAGAACATGCTTGCCGACCTCAACGAGAGCTACAACGCCAAACAAGGCAAGGCCTGGGGCTTCTTCCATGCCGAGTCCGGCGCGCACCCGTTCAGCGGCTGGTTGAAAGAATATTTCGAGGGTGGCCAGGATTTCACCACGTTCAGCCGCACCGCCGTCGAACATCTGCAAAAACTAATGGAAGAGTCCAACCTCTCCACCGGCGGCCACGTGCTGTTTGCCCACTACCAGCAAGGTATGACCGACTACCTGGCGATCGCCCTGCTGCACCACAGCGAAGGCGTGGCGGTGACCGACGAGCTGGACGTGACGCCCTCCCGTCACCTGGACCTGGGCCAACTGCACCTGGCGGCACGGATCAACGTGTCCGAGTGGCAGAACAACAAGCAGTCCAAGCAGTACATCTCGTTTATCAAAGGCAAGAACGGCAAAAAATTCTCGGAGTACTTCCGTGACTTTATCGGCTGCCAGGAAGGTGTCGACGGGCCGGGCGAGACCCGCACCCTGCTCAAGGCCTTCAGTGACTTCGTGGAAAGCGAAGACCTGCCGGACGAGTCGGCCCGCGAAAAAACCAAGACTCTGGTGGACTACGCCAGCAGCCAGGCCAAGCTCGGCGAGCCCATGGGCCTTGAAGAGCTGTCGGGCTTGATTGATGAAGATCGGCCCAAGGCGTTCTTCGACCACATCCGAAACAAGGACTACGGCCTGTCACCGGAGATCCCCATGGACAAACGCACCCTAAACCAATTTCGCCGTTTCACCGGTCGTGCCGAAGGCTTGTCCATCAGCTTTGAAGCGCACCTGCTGGGCGACAAAATCGAGTACGACGAGCCGTCCGGGACGTTAACCATCAAGGGCCTGCCCACTCAGCTTAGCGATCAGTTGAAACGTCGCTGAACACAAATACACAACCCTAGACATCGGAGCACGCTATGAGCAACCAACCAAAACGTCAGCTTGAAGAAAAATTCGTCGTCCGCCTTCCCGATGGGATGCGTGAACGGATCGCGCTGCAAGCGCGCGAAAACACCCGCTCAATGAACTCGGAAATTGTCCATCGCCTTGAGACTACAGTCGAGCTTGAGGCGGCGCTTGGTCGTGCACTAAAAATCATTGATCAACTTTTGGCAGCAGCACCAGCCTGTGAGCTGCCTGGAGCCAGGGCATGAAACAGTCTTTGGCTCAGACTATGAAAGAGAAACTGCAACTGCCGGCCTTTCAATCAAATTCGCCGGTAGCTGCGCGCATGAGCGATCCAATCGTCGATACCCCTATGCTGTTGACGCTCGATGAAACATTGCCGTATGACGAGAACCCACGGACAACTCGAAACCCGAAGTACGATGAAATTAAAGAGTCCATACGCAATCGAGGTCTCGACACGCCCCCTCCCGTCACGCGCAAACCTGGTGAGGAGAAGTACCGGATCCGAAACGGTGGCAACACGCGCCTGGCCATTCTAAACGAGCTGTACCGTGAGACCGGGGACGAGAAGTTCTTCAAGTTCCACTGCCTGTTCCGTCCCTGGGACACCGTTCGTGGGGAGATCATCTCGCTCACCGGGCACCTGGCCGAAAACGATCTGCAAGGTCAACTCCTGTTCATTGAGCGGGCTATTGGCGTCGACAAGGCCAGAGCTTTGTATGAGGAGGAGTCTGGTGAGGCTATTTCTCAAAGTGAGCTTTCTCGACGTTTGAAAGCTGATGGCTACCCTGTTTCTCAACCTCACATCAGTCGGATGCAGGACACTCTTCGGTACTTATTGCCGGCAATTCCGGCAGTGCTATATTCCGGCCTCGGCGTTGATCGAATTTCGAAGCTTCTTGCACTACGCAAGACAGCGCTTCAGTGCTGGGAGCGCAATTATCAAGAACAAGGGCAGCACCTAGAGTTTGATACGATTTTTCAAGATGTCCTCTCCCAGTTTGAGGGAGACGCCGAGGAGTTTCTGTTCCAGCGCTTCCAGGACGAGCTGATTGATCAGCTCAAAAAGCCGTTAAATCTCGGTTACGAGAAAATTCTGCTGGAAATCACTCAGAACCAGGACCAGTTACGCCGATCAACACCAGTACTTGAGATGCCTCAGCATCCTGTCTCGCAACTTGAGGGGTTGCCTCAGTCGAGTCCCCAAAACAATAGCATTGAGTCAAATCAGAACCCGTCACAATTACCATCAACTCATGTTTCTGATGGCACGCCTAAGCCAACTATGACCACGGCGAGCCCTCCCCATCGAGTTGGCCAACATAAGCTGGCCCCTCCCCCTCAAGAGCAAATGAGCCCGCAAGAGCGCCAAAAGCGCATTGATGGGCACATTGCAAGTCCAGTGAAAAGCTCCCCCAAAGTCGACAAGATGAAACGGGAGCTCGCTGCGCTTGATGGTGAAGTATTACCCGACTTTGCCTCCAACGCCTTGGTGGCCATCCCTGTTCAAGCTGGTGGTCTCAACCCCATATCTGACCTTTGGTACATCGAGCGTGAAATCGACAATGCCATGACTCTGCGTCAGCACATCGCGCAATTGGCTCGTGAAATTGCCAGCTCGGTAAAAGCACCAGGTCAATTTATCGATATAGAAGGTGGCGTGGGTTTCAGCTATCGACACCCCGATGCTGAAGGAGAATTGGAAATCACTGCTACAGCCCAGCATACGTTGACGCTTCTTCAGTCTTTAAGCGGTTCGGTGGCCATCGTTCTGAAAATGATTCAGGAGCAGCCCGATCTGCAGGTCGACGCTTTGACCGACTTTGAATTCGCAGCTGGGCTTGGGCAGCTCTTACTTGGCCAGCCTTATACGAACGACACCCCCCCAGAGACTGAAGGCCGCCTCAGCGACGGCGCACTGGTGAAGCTCTTCCGAATAATTCGACTCGCAAGGCGTTTGATTGATTTAGAGGTCAAGTTAACTGCCGGCGATAGTGCGAACCCAGCCAGCTAAAACAGGACCACTACGAGGGGAGTCGTCATGTCCAAGATACCAATCAACGAAGCCATCCTGTCTCAGGTGCTTCATCACATGCGCAACGGCCAACTCCGGCGTTGCATCGAGATGGGTTTGGAGCCTGAAATCCTGGCACAGCTCCAACAACCGTCAGTCCTGAGCTTATTGCTCAACACTCCAGTCTCTTGGTGCAACGTCACCATCGATGGAGAGATGGTGAAAAAACTGCTGATAGGGGCGCAGCGGTCCGATGAAGAAGTGCGCACGATCGAACGTGCGCTTCGACTAGGCGCGACCACTCAGATGCTGCAACAGTTCTTCGGGCTATCACCCCAGGACGTAGCCCTTCAACGCCTAATGATCGGTGTAACGGCACGTCGCGGCCGGTGGCGAGAATTCAGTGAGGAGATGGACGCTCACCTTTGGTACAGATGGACGCACCTGATGCAGGAACATCAGGTTGAACTTGAAGACAGCCTCGCCATGCTGGATATCGCCATGCTAGTCGCCGAAGAGCTCAACACACCCCAGGACACCCATGCAGATGAAAGCTCCGAGAACCTCAGTCTAGCAATCATCTGGCATCGCATTCAGTCCTGGATAAAGGAGGGGCTTTATCCCCCTGCAAGCACGGGCCTCCCAAGAAAGCTACAGCTGGTGTCTTCTCATCGACTGGCTCAGCCTGCAGCGACACCGGCGGAAGGTGATCCCGTACTATGAGGTTGTCTCGGCTCCCATTGTCGACGCTTTTAGACTCGGCCTCGGGCCACCTTGAAGCTCACTTGCTTCAGAAAAAAGAGTCGGCGCCTCCGGGGATCGAAGGTTCTGCCCCCTACTCCGGAATCATATTCAGCGGGAACCCACACGAGACGGTGCCTCGCAGATTGCTTCTGGATGACCGACTGACCCCGCTTGAAAGAAACACCTGGCAGGTGTTCCGGTTACTGATCAATGACGACGGCCTTACGGCGTTCCCCACCTATGACCAACTACGGCCATTTTTGGGCATGCAACCCGGCAGGCCAGCCTCGCGAGAAACCGTATCAAAAGCATTGGTCACTCTACGGCTCACACGCTGGCTTAGCCTGGGCCGCCGTGTGCGCAATGACCTGAGTGGACAAGTTCAAGGTAACGTCTACTTACTTCATGACGAACCGGTCACACCAGCCGAAGCCATAGAATTCGATAAGGATTATTTACAGCTACTTGTGCAGTCCATGGAGCATCAGACCAAGGTAATCCGTGAAGTCGCGCAGATTGCCTGGAAAGAATTCGCTGCCGATCCAGACGTGGGTCAGCGCTTACCAAGCCGATTGGACGTCATCGAGTCTCGTTTGAAAAGCCAGGCCTGGACAACGGCGCGCACGGCAATACCTCTAAAAGCGACTGAGTTCGGAGTCCGAACTCAGCAAATTACACCACAGTTGCCACAGAGTTCGGATGCCGAACTAAGTGGACACAGCGGCGAGCGAATCGCTTTTGAGCCAAGTTCGGATGCCGAACTCAGCCAAAAATCAATGGGTTCGGACTTAGTTCGGCATCCGAACTCATATAGTACGTATACAGATACACACAAAGATGTTTGTAAAAGCTCTGTACATGTACCGCTGACTTCGACCGACATGGCCGCCGATTTGCTCGATGCACTGCATCGGCTACCGGCGGATCAAAAACAGAGCGCGGTGGTGGCGCTGCAAAAAGTCCCAGAAGAGCTGAAGCCAGCGCTCATCAAACAATGGGTGCACCGCTGTGACTCAGGGGGGATACGAAACCCGCTGGGCTACTTGATGACACTTGTCGGCATGGCGGTCCGTGGAGACTTCAACAGCCACTGGGATCCTGATGACAAAGCAAGATCCAGCCCCTCACGCCAGGGAGTTGCAAATCCTCCATCCAATGCCACTCAACCGGCTAAAACGGTTGCAGAAACCCGCAGTCCTGAGTCGGTACAAACCGCTAGAAACACACTCAGCGGAATGTTGCATCTGCTCAGACCCAATCGGGGTACGCATCCATGATAACAACCCCGATAGTAAGCTCGGCCCCAATCTACTTGGCAGATCCAGGTATGAGCATGGACAGCAAGCCGAGCTATGCGGCCCGCATAGATCGACAGAATTCCAATATCGGCAGTGGCCAATCGAACTATCCATATCAGAGCTATGCGGCCCGCATAGATCGTCAGAGTTCCAATATCAGCAGTGGCCAATCGAACTATCCATATCAGAGCTATGCGGCCCGCATAGATCGTCAGAGTTCCAATATCAGCAGCGGCCAATCGAACTATCCATATCAGAGCTATGCGGCCCGCATCACTATGTCAGGATCCGGCATCGATAACAGTACTCAACCAAGCGGGCGGCCTGATCTCTCCATATATAAAGAAACATCAACAAATCCCCTTCCATCGGGTAATGGATTTGTTGGTGCGCCTCTTATAGCCAGATTGCAGCATGGGCACGTCACTCCTCTTCCCAAGGAAAAACTGCACCATGGCTGATAATTTCCGGCTCAACATCGGTTCACTGCGTAGCGATGTGAAGCTCACTCTTCACACTCACCACGCCGCACGCATCTGGATGGGACGTCCAAAAAACGATCTAAAAGTCGGCATCATTGGCTTGTCGGGTTTTTGTAGTGTCGTCAATCGCATGTCACGCGGAGCCCAGCAGGACGATCCGTACTCTGATTGGTGGATGATTCTTATAGAAGAAAAAATCAATGAGTCCAAGCAAGCACTGAAGAACATCGAAGAGCGCTTGGACATGGCCATGGCTTCCCTGCCACCGGCCATTAGCATCAGTGAGAACCTTTCAATTCAGCCAGTCAGTCTCCCGCTTTATATCTCCAACCCTCTCGGCTTTCAGGCCGTATTCCTGCTGACCAACTACGACGAAATAGTTAGGCGCATCTTACTGGCCCAGCACGTTGGACTCGTCGGGCGTCACGATATGGAAACCTGGATAGATGAAGGCGCAGCGGTACTCAGGAGACTTTTTGGATTGGCCCAGAACTATAAATACTCCGGTGCTGCACGCGATGACTTCGCCGCCAATAATGCCAAAGCTGATGCAGCCCGCAAAATGTACGAGCGTTATGGAGAACTGCCACAGGACATCCTGGAAGGCACCCGCCGTTCGAACTTCGCTCCACCCATCATTCGCGGCCAGCAACAAACCGGGGTGGAAGATCACTTCGATGAGGCCGAAGAAGGTTGAAGCACATGGGCCAGCAAAAATCCGACGATGGAGCGCTGCAACAGACTGCCTTTCGGCCACTGCAACAGGATGCCTTTCAGCAACTGCAACAGGCTGCCTCACTAAAAGGCCTTTTAAAGCCTTTTAAAGGTAAGGGGGAGCTGACCCAATTTGCCGCGCTATGCCGAGATCAGGAGTCGGGTTTAAAAGCCCTTGCTCAGGGAGTACTGGAACAGGCCCGTCGGTATCCGTTCACCTTGGTGCCTGTTCGGCTCACCGAGCAAAACACTCAAGCCGGAACGCAATTTCTGAGATGGCAACAGGTTACAGATCGCCGAATGGGCGTTGGGGTTTGGGCGGACATGATGGGCTCCCCCAGAACACCGGAATCCATGCTGCAGGACCTGTACGCGATGGAGCTGCAGCGGATCACGTTAAACATGCAGATGAGCTTGGTCCACTCCATCGCCAAACAGGCCGCCGAATGTGCAGAAAAAATGGGCCAGGCGGAGGCCGTGTACATGGCTCGCTTGCAGCAGCTCACCAAACCAATGCAAAACCAATAACCTCGGAGAACACTCATGGGTACGCCAGTACAAGGCTGGGAAGGCAACATCGGCTCGACACCGGAGTTCAAAGAATTCCCCAACGGCAACAAAGATCCACGTCGACTCATGCGGATCAACGTCTACTTCGACAATTCGATTCCGGACGGTAAAGGCGGTTATGAAGACCGTGGCGGATTCTGGGCAAACGTCGAATGGTGGCACAAGGACGCGGAACACTATTCGCAGCTGTTTCAGAAAGGCATGCGCGTGATCGTTTCCGGCCGCGCCGTTATGGACCGCTGGGAGAACGACCAGGGCGAATTCGAAGCCCTGAAAATTCAGGCCAGCCGTATTGGCATGCTGCCACACCGTTTGACCATGGTGAATCTTGCGCCCTCACAGAGCCAGAACTCGCAACAGTCCAACGGACCAAAATCGCAGCCGCAGCCGGCACCAGGTCCTGATGAATATCCAGAATCTGATCCTCCGAACTTCTGAAAACCAGGGGCTTAATTTTCGGCCCCATTCGTGAGGCTGCCGGTGGTGGGGGATACGGCTCATCGTTACCCTCACCCAGTTTGGAAACTCGCTTCGAAGTCGGAGTTACCGATGTGCAAAAACTTTAGAGATCCAACCGGGTACGTTGTCATTGCTGCAGAGCATCCGGTTTTAGGCCGTGTTTTCTGGGCGTACTTCGATGAAAGCGAGGTGAATGCCCCCGACTACTACGGACTTACTCTAGATTTGAACAGTGCATCTTGGGCACCAAGTGGTTGGCGAACGGGCGAGCACCAAATGGGTAGGCGCAGTGAGACTGATCTTGATACCTGGCAAGCACGCCGATTTCGCGACAAACTGTTCGACGCGGCCCGCCTCGATACTGAGTACAGCGTCGATTTCGACGATGATGGATATATGACAGAACAGCTCTTCGGTGGTCTGGAGCAACTACGTGTTCTGAGCGGGCAAACCACTGAGGCCTTTATCGATTGGATTTGGAGTGCCGCATGGTCGGACGAACAAGCTCCCGAGCTGGAAGAACAACAAGTAGATTGAAGTGAAAAAAATCGCTCTAATCGTGATCCTTCAGGTTTAAATAACCTACAAATCGTAAATATTAAGCACTGAAAGTAAATTCTTTCAGTACTATCGCAATAAAACAGTTCGCAATACTACTGCCTCATTGATCAGCTCTTCGAGGACCGCCTCCGATGGCGTCAACCCACCCCGTATTAAAGCCAGCAGATAGGCGGCAATTCAATAACCCCCACGCTGCTGTGCAAATAGCCGGTGCGGAGGCCGCCCGAAAAGGGCTACGGGTGTATGACTGCCCTTACCATCACCCCGCCATGCGCGCGTCGTGGCTAAAGGGCTTAGCCCAGGAACAGCAGCTATCGCTTGACCTCTAGCAGCTGAAAGCCCTTTCTTGCTCATTGAGCATTTCCCATTGAAGCCCTACCGCCCTGACGCGACAGTCCCACTCTGGATAATTGAGAGGGCACCCCATGAAGCTATTAATCATCGAGGCACCAGGTAAGCTGAAAAAGCTCCAGCCAATGATGAAGAAGCTGCGCCCAGGCGAAGACTGGCAGGTGGTTGCCAGTGGTGGGCACATCCGGGACCTACCGGCCCGAGGGCAGGACGACAACATGATAACCACCGGCGTACGAAAAAATTACACGCCGGTGTATGAGATCCTGGATAAAAGCACCAAGGCCGTGCGGAACATCAAGGCGGCATCGAAACAAGCCAGCGAAATCTACCTTGCAACAGACCCGGATCGTGAAGGGGAAAGCATCAGCTGGCATATCCAACAGGTGCTGGGCATCAAGGACTACCAACGCATCACCTTCAACGAAATCACTCTGAAGCGTGTTGAAGAAGCCCTGGCCAATCCGCGCAAAATTGACCTGAACAGGGTCGCCTCACAAGAGTGCCGGCGTGTACTGGACCGTCTGGTGGGTTACCTGGTGACACAGGAGCTTCGCCGCCTCATGGGCAAACCAACTTCAGCGGGACGAGTCCAATCACCGGCTGTATACCTGGTGGTGTTGCGCGAGCGCGAGATTCGCACCTTCCGCGTTATCAATCACTTTGGCGTGCGGCTCAACTTCCAGGGACCAATGGGGGACTGGTACGCAGACTGGCAACCCGTGCCTGACTTCGCGACCAAGGATTTCCCCTACGTCCAGGACGGGAATCTGGCGCAGCTCGTTGTCGGCACACGCAATGTCGTTGTCGAATCCTGTGACGACCGCAAGGCCGAACGCAACCCTCCTGCCCCCTTCATCTCTTCCACACTTCAGCAAGCGGCGAGCAACGCCTTGAAATGGGACCCGGATAAGACCATGCAGGTCGCCCAGCGGTTGTACGAGCAAGGCGTCATCACCTACCACCGGACGGACAACCCCAACGTTCCAGACGAAGCCATGGAGGATATTAGAACCGTGGCCAGATCTATCGGGGTGGAGGCTGTCGACGTGCGACGTACATTTAAGTCCGCCGAAGGTGCTCAGGAAGGCCACCCCGCAATTACACCGACGCATTGGGCTGATGCCAAGGCTGGTGAAAACGACGAGGAGCTCGCCCTGTACAAGTTGATATGGGTCCGGGCTCTTGCCAGCCAGCTTGAAGCTGCAGTGTTCGATGTGCGTACCGTAAAACTGCTCGCGGTTGGCCCAAATGGTAAGCCGCTGCGATTCAATGCAACAGGTGAAACCCTCTTCCATCCTGGGTGGCGAAAACTGCTGAAAGGCGATGACACTGACGATGAGGAAGATGCAACAGCCAGCAACCCAGTGCCTGCACTCTCACCTAAACAGATTCTCGCTGTGCACAACGGAGAACTGCTGCAGAAGGAAACCCAACCGCCTTCGCGCTACACGAAGGCCAGTTTGATCAAGGAAATGGAGCGCCGCGGTATTGGCCGTCCCAGTACGTTCGCCTCGATCTTGAAGAACATCACCAGCAAAGGCCTGATCGAGGAAAAAAGCCGCAAACTAGTACCGGCCCCACTTGGTGAGGAAACAATCGCCAAGCTGGAAGGTTTCTTCAGTTTCGTGGAGCTCGATTTTACGCGGGAGCTGGAGCGCGATTTGGACAAAATCGCCCAGGGCCAAGACACCTATGGAGCTGTAGTTGCGCGTCTGCATAGGCGACTGGAAGAGGAACTGTCCCAGCAGCGTGGAATGCCGAGTGTGCCCATGGCGTCCGCTCCACGCCCAGACGCTGCAAGTGGCGATTTCAACTGTCCCAAATGCAATCAACCCCTCGCAAGGCGACAGAAGAAAGGGGACGGTGGATATGACTTTTGGGGGTGTACAGGCTTCAAATCGAATGGATGCAGGGTGAGTTTTCCAAACTTAAATGGCAAACCAGATCTCAATAAACCCAGAGGGGTGTGACTTCAGCCATTCCCGATATAAATCACCGTCAACGCCGTTACGCATTAACCCTGGAAGCCCTCCCGCCCTATACCTGACATTCCTCTGCGAAATCGCAGAGGAGGTCATGGGTGAGCGTACAGAAGAGACAATCGGTGTTGGGACTGCGCATCTTAGCGCCGAAGCTCCAGAAGTTCTCAGACCGGCAAATTGAAGTTGCCCAGACCTGGGCTTTGCATTTTAACGTACCGCCCTACCAACTGACGTCATTCATCGATACCTATCTGGGTTCAACCGCACACACGCGGTGCTGGTGCGTCACCCTGCCTTCAACAAGTAATCAAACACGACCAGTTTTGGCCAGAATCGGCGACCACCTCCAGTACTTCGATGGTTATCAGGTGAAGGCCTGCAAAATCACCAGCAAGGACCGCGTCCACAAGAAAAAACCCACCGTATTGGTGGCCCAGCAGCTGCTGCTCAGGTTTGAAAAACGTTGGTATGCAGACGTTCTGCTGACCTCCTTCAGCAAGTCGGCTGGAGAAAGGGCGCAAGCCCTATCGATTGAAGATCTAGGAGGCTTTAATCGCAGAGGCTACGATTCGACGGTGAGCAACAATCGGTATTTCTCTCCTCGAAACCGGTTTTACCTGAAGCAGATTGGCAGCACGCTGAAGCAGTTTTGCCGGTGCCTGGAACAGGAATTACTGTTCGCCATCCGTTCAGCGCAATGCCCCTCCCCCAAGCTCTATAACTGGCTGGCTCAAGGCGACCGCAAACGCCGCATGCAGGCCCTGAAAGCCCAACCGGTACTGATTCCACTTCTGGTACTAGTTGATCAATGGCCGTGGCCGTGGGATGAGCAGCAGCAGGTATACATGACCTGCCCGTGGGACGACCTTCAAGAATGCCGCCCAAACTGGAGCGGGGATGGCTCTTTGATCATCGCGCAAGAGTGCCTGATCGGTCGCATTGCAGATGCAGGCCTTCCGCTTACCGACACGCTGGCGTGGCTGCTACAGACGCCGCGTACTGCAGTGCGCTACTTAGGGCAACAACGGGTATTCGATACCGGCAGTGCATTGACCCGTATCAATCGTGAGGGGCCTGAACGGCCCTGGCATCGACTGCTGCTAGGAGCTTCACTGGGCAATCGACGTCCCCTTAAAAAAGCACACTGGATCACATTCTTCGCCTTGTTGGATAAAATTCCGTATCAACTGCGGGAGCAAACGCAGGACTGGAACAGGCTGCTGTCGGGGTGTCCAACTGATTGGTCGGATCCCAGTTGGTCCAAAATCGCCGACGACTTGCGAGACCTGAACGAGCTCTTCAACAACATAGATGAGAGCTACGGACCTGATGCCTGTGAAGCACTGCAAAAACTCAAAAGCTTCATTGGTACTGCCACCTATCACCAGATCGCCAGCTTGGTGGATGGCTTTCACCTCGCAATGATGGACATACGTGAAGCTCTTGATGCCGCAGATCCCCAAACCAAAACAGACTCTTTAACACCCTGGAGGACGCTGCTTAACTCAAACGACACACTTCTCGTAAGCCCGAATGGGCTGCAAATTGTCGAGCTGAAATGCCCAGCCGATCTTTATGCGGAACATCGAGCACTGGGGCATTGCATTGATGGTTACGACTACAGCGCTTATCGGGGCAACTGCCGTCTTATGTCGGTTCGCGAAAACGGGAAATCGTTGGCCTCTGCCGAAATCCAAATGGATGAGAGCGCATGGGGCGAAACGCTAGCAAAATTGACTCCCAAACACCTGGTGACGATACAACTGAGAGGCCATAAAAATCGTACACCTAAGTCTGGATCCAGGGTTGACCGGGCCTATCAATGGTTTTGGGCAAAGATCAAATCGGGTGAACTCGCCATCAACCTGGAATGGCCAGACCAGACGCTATCCATGTCTCGCTATACAAATCGAAACCGGAAAAAAATGCATGCTCAAGCGTGCGCGAAATGGATCAACCTGCGCCTGAGCAAAACATGAGCCGTCCGCGCCTCATGAATCGCCGGCAGGACCTAGTCGAAAAGGTCATTTTTGACGGCTATGACTTCGGCATTTTGTTGCAGTACGTCGACGGAGCCAATCGGCTGTTTCTCGAACGTGATGGTTTCTACATCCGACGTGCCGAGCATCCCCAGCATCGCTATTGGCGCTTGCCTAAAGGCAAGTTGCTGGATGACCTGGATGTGCTCTTTCACCGTTTAATCGAGTTGTGCGAGAACCGCTTCAACGAAAGCTGGGAGACGTTTTCACATAAAATCACAGCCGCACAGAAAGTCCCAGATCGGCAGGCATTCACTTGGGGGCTGACCTTTCGAATCGCTCCGCTGGTTCAAGGGGGGATCCTACTATCGGGTGACTACCACCCAGGCTTAGTGGCAGTTGCTCGGCGTATGCACGGCGTGTTCCTCGGGCACTCCAAATCATGGCGCATCGATGCCGGTGCGGAGTTGGTGCGAAGCAACCTGATTCTTGAACTTGGTGTGTCAGAGGATCAGTTCGAGATCCTGGACACCATGCAGGAACTGCTGACTGATGGATCCATTGTTCCTGCTGATGAAATCACGCGTATCAGTCTTGGAGGACCTCCCCAAGAACGTTCAGCACAAGCGACTGATGACAGCACCTCAACCGATGTGTATCTCGCGGCCGTGCCCTCCATCGAGCGCACCGAGTTCACCACCGAGCAAATCAATCAGGCCTTGGCTGGATATTCTTTACTGGACCATCAACCGGCGGGCATTCGGCACCTGTTACAGCGAACCAGCGCCTTACTCGCGGATGATATGGGGCTTGGCAAAACACGCCAGGCAATCATTGCAGCTGCTGTCAGAGCCTCTGATAGACCTATCTTGGTCATCACCTTGTCGACGTTGATCATCAACTGGCAACGCGAGATCCAGATGGTGTATCCCAACGCCACAATCGGTCAGCAGGTCTATGATCCATCTTCTCAGTGGATTATCACCAACTACGAACGCCTGGGCGATTTTGTCCTGCATGCAGGCCAATTTGAGGTAATGATCATCGATGAAGCTCACCGCCTGAAAGAGCCTACCGCTGCGTGGACACGTCATGGCTTCGATATTGCTGCCAAGGTGCCGAATCGATACCTGCTGACGGGTACCCCGGTACTCAATCGAGAATCAGAACTTCATACGCTGCTGCGCCTGTCCGGTCATCCTGTCGGAAAGCTGCCCCTTAAAGAGTTCTGCGAACAGTTCGCTGGCAGTCCGGATTTTCGCAAGAATCTTCGCGATGCGATTGGCGATTGGATGCTGCGTCGACGCAAGGATGTTTTACCAGGACTTAAAGGCAAACAGCGGCAAACGTTACCCGTTGAACTCACCATTGAAGAACGCAAGCAATACGATCAGATTCGCCTAGAAGATAGACCTAGCCTCGCCAGGCTGGGATCACTGCGTCAATTACTTGAGCAGGTGAAGGTTCGCGTCGTTATGGATCTGCTGTGCGAACTGGACGCGGAGGACAAAGTTATCTTGTTCTGTGAGTTCAAGGACACGGTAGGAACATTGCGCTCTCGGTGTGAGCAAGCAGAGTACGGGTGCGTTACGGTTGTCGGCAGTGACTCGGTAGGCAAGCGGCAGAAAGCGATCGACAAATTCCAAAGCGATCCTGACACCCGTGTATTTGCCGCTACGACATCTGCTGCTGGCACCGGCAACAACCTCACCGCCGCCAACTACGTCATGTTTTTGGGGCTGCCATGGACACCAGGATTGCAAGACCAGGCAGAGGACAGAGCCTATCGAAACGGTCAGTTGCGCATGGTCGTGGTGAAAATCCCGCTTGTGGAAAACACCATCGACCAGATGCTCTGGCAAATGCTGCTCGATAAGCGTCAGTTAACTCAGGATTTGATTGAACCGGACCTTGCTACAGCTAACAGGGCGGAGCTTTCGGCACATCTGTAATTGCTATATGATGGCACACCTACCGAATCGCAGTCCTGACTTCATTGAAGAGGCTATTAGGTCTATAATGGCAGCTAAGAAAGGCGTCAAGAGGAAGGAACCTATCCTCAAGAAAATTTCGCATACGGATATCATTCCTCAAAAAAAAGGTAATGGTCAGCTGCGAATCGAATACCTGATCAATGAGGCCACTGGTGAGGTTGTCACTTACAGCATGGCCTACATCAATGACTCAATCTGCTCCGTGGATAATGGCCGAGTCATCGGATTTGACAATGCACATGGCGAGCATCATAAACATGTCATGGGCCAATATATCCCCGTCGAGTTTGAGTCTTTTGCAAAAACCATGAAGCTGTTCGAAGACCAATGGCACCAACATCTGGCCAAGAGGAAAAGCAAATGAAGAAAATCATCAGGCACGAATCCCAAACGGATTTTTTCGCCCGTATGAATTCGCTTGCTCACCAGCTTGACCGTGGCGAGTCAGTAGACGCTTGCGAAAGTATCAGCTTTGAAGATGCTGATGAGATGAAAACGTACCAATCAGAACAGCATCGCCAGAAGGTGAAGGCATCTTTAAGCGTAATTCAGGGTGGCGGTGGAGAAAAACAGAAAACCAAGGGTGCGCTCAAGCTGGATTCGAAAGACTTTAAATTTCGTTCACTCGAGTTTCTTGACGCCTCTGTTTTTGAGCGCGTTGCTATGCAGGTATTAAAAGATTATACATTTGCATCAGCTCGCTTGAGAGGCGGCTTAATCGTTAAAGTCTCGCGTGTCGAGGCTGAAAAGACTCAGCCTAAATCACGACAGAAGTGAGTTTCCTCCTTATCAAGCCCACTCAAATGAGTGGGCTTTTTGTTACTTTAGATCGCTGGCAAAAATTACTGATGTGCTATCAGAATCAACATCAATAAATCCTCCCAAGCCGAATAATCTATTTACTGCTGCATCCTAGCTAGCTGCCTGCCACCGTGCCCTCCATCATCAAAGGGGGCCTCTCGGCACATGATCAGGCACGTCACCACGCTCTCGCTGCTCGCGTTAATCGCAAGTTGCACGACCCAAACGGCACAGACACCCAAGCCCGCTTTCGACAGCAGTCGCAATCCGGACATGTTGGCTCCAGACCTCTACCCTAGCGGCGCCGTTCCTGAAAAAGAACCGGTAGTGCGCTATGGCCGCTACACCCTGGTCAGTACCTTGCCAGATTCCGGCCAACGTGACCTGATGGCCCAGATTATCGACATCAGCATCCCTGCCAACATGCACCCAAATGTGCACGATGCAATGCAATACGTGGTGGATCGATCAGGTTATACGCTTTGCTCGGCAGACACTGGGCACGTCAACATCCTTTACACCCGGCCACTGCCAGCAGCTCAGTACAAACTCGGCCCAATGACACTGCGCAACACCCTACAAGTGCTCGCGGGTCCGGCCTGGCAGGTGAAGGTCGACGAGGTCAATCGCCAGGTTTGCTACGTGCTACGCCCTGGTTATCAGCTCCCTGACTCTTCACGGCCTGCATCGACGCATGTTGCTCAACTCAATGCGCACTCCACAGCTCAAACCGTTGCCGCAACCACAGTCAGCAATGATTCAGCCGGCCAAGTAGTAATCGCCGCTGTACCGCAAACAACGCCATTCACAAAGAACACGACGGTCTCTACATCTATAACCAATACATCCTCCCCCAAACCGATGTCCTCTCCTGCTGTGATGCCCAAGGAGGGCGCAACGAAAGAAACGCCTGCGTTGCCGGCGCCCAGTTCTGCCTCGAGCAAGTCCAGCAGTTCGAGTACCAAGTCCGCTGCAGCGGCGACTCCCGCGACTCCAGCCATCGCTGCACCCATTACGGTTACTCCAGCTATTGCAGCCACCGCCGCGGCCAAGCCGCTGGCCCAGATATGGACGGCTTCAACTGGATCATCACTTCGTCAAACCGTAGAAGGCTGGGCTGAAAAAGCGCGCTGGCGACTGATCTGGCAGACCGATGATCTTGATTACCCAATTGACGCACCACTTCGATTCGAGGGCAGCTTCGAAGAGGCCATAAGAGAAATTTTCCCGCTTTATGACTCGGCCCCACGGTCCTTTGTGGTCGACGGCAGTTCATCACAGATGCTGATTTACATTGCAGAGAGGAAAAAATGATGACTGCGCGTCTCTGGATCCGAGGCACAGCAATATCGCTCATTGTGGCTCTAGTGTGTTCCTGCTCTGTTCAGCGAGTGAATGAGTCAGCCAGTCGCGCAGAAAATGATGCGGCGACCGCCTCGCAATACAGCCGGTTTCTGAGAAATCAGCAGCAAGAGCCCGCGCGCGCTACGGTGGTGTTCAGCGACAAACCCTGGGTCTCAAAACAACCGATGGTTACCAAGCGTGGGTTACCGCTGACCATGGATTGCGACATCACCTATCGCCCTGCTTATAACGTTGGAATCGCAGAGATTGCGCGTTACATCACCAGCGAGTGCGGCGTTCCCGTCATCGTAGCGCCTGATGCCATCGATCCAAGCGTCCTTACCAGTGCAACACAAGGGAACCCAGGCCCAACCGCTCCCCCGAGTATGAATCAACCCGACAACCTGTCCAACTTCATGCCTGCTGGTGTTATTGCCAACGTGCCGGGCAATGCACGCTCCATGAATATGGTCGGACAAATTGCTCCCAGCACATTCCCTATCAAGTACAGCGGCAAGCTGTCAGGACTGCTTAATCAATCGACCGCTCAGTTAGGCTTAGCGTGGAGCTATTCCTCCGACGACCGCAGCGTGCATATCACTTACTTCGACACCAAGACGTTCGATGTTTGGGCGTTTGGCGATGACCAGGTCATTGAAAGCACGGTGAAGTCGGGCTTGCTGACCTCATCTGGCAGTGGGAGCTCAGGTGGTGGTGGAGGATCTTCGTCATCAGGTGCGTCGGGTGAGTCCGGCAGTAACCAAAGCACCACTGTCTCAATCAAAACATCACTGATCGGGGATATCGAAAAGAACGTCAAGGCAATGCTGAGCCAGCAACCACCAGGTCGGATGTTCCTTTCTCGATCCACTGGCACCTTGACGGTGAGTGATCGTCCAGAGGTTCTTTCCAACGTTTCGAAATACTTGAACTCGATCAACCGCAGCATCACGCGCCAGGTTCTGTTCAATGTCAAAGTCTTTGAGGTGACCCTCTCTGACAAGGATCAAACAGGCCTGGATTGGTCGGCGGTTTACACCAATCTGAGCAGCAAGTGGGGCTTTTCCCTAAAAAATGCCACCACGGGAGTTAGCACCAATGCGGTCTCGAGCTCGTTCAATGTTTTAGATACTTCAAACTCTCCCTGGGCTGGTTCCAATCTGATTATTAAAGCCCTTTCCGAACAGTACCGCGTCTCAAATGTCCGGTCGCCCTCGGTCACAACTTTGAATTTACAGCCTGCTCCTATCCAGGTCGGGAACGTGCAAAGCTATATTGCATCGAGTTCCACAACCACAACCGCCTCCGTCGGATCGTCCACATCACTGACTCCCGCGACTATCACCAGCGGGTTCAACATGATGTTGCTACCTCGAATTATCGACCAGGACAACCTGCTGCTGATGATCACTTTGAGCATGAGCAGCAGACCCACCTTCACCCCCTTCACCAGCAACGGCTCCAGCGTTCAGACAGTCGATTACGACACCAGGAACCTCTCTCCCAAAGTTCGACTACGCAGCGGTCAAACACTGGTGTTGACCGGTTTCGAGGAGAACAGCGAAAACGCAACCAAGTCAGGTGTAGGTGACCCAGGGTTCTTCGGTTTAGGTGGCAGTCGAATTCGCAGCACAGACCATAACGTGCTGGTCGTGCTGATTACACCTGTTGTCGATAACGACTCCGCAAGCCCTAGCACCCTGAATTTACCGGCTGCCAATGATCCATGGGGTTCTTGCCCTAGCCCAGTACTGCATTGCGCAGGTTTTAAGGGGTAAGCCATGGTTTCGGAAGTGTCTAAAAGCCCGCGCTCTGCTCGCGTCCAGGTACTGCAGCACAGAGGAAAATCGTTTGTCACTGGTCTGCGCTGGCATCCGTTGGGCAGCGTCACCGGTCACATGAAAGAAGCGCGTCAATATGGGCGTGAACACCAGCTAGACATTGTAGCTATTCGTAGAACGCCGGCGATCATTCAGGCAGGTTTTGTAGCGCACAGTGACAGCGTCACCAAGGGCATGTATTCGCTTGCAGCGACCCTGGCTGGACAGTTGGGTGATTCGTGGATTGCGGCCTGGCAGACGGCCCCGGATCTTGACCAGTACGCTTTGGTTGCAGTGTACCAAGGTGGTGTGATTTCAGGCTGTGACATGATCGGTACAGGCGCCGAAGTGCGGCGCAGGGTCGTGCAACAACGCAGTCGCGGCATTCAATTCAGCCATGAGTACCTCCCTCCAGAGTTTGAGATGGGCGGGCATCCTCTGGACGTCGAGGATCTGCTCCAGCCCGAGAAACTCAAACGTGAATATCGACTTCGACCGCTCGTATTTGGGCTCTCCAAGACCGAGCTGGTGCAGCTCTCGATTCTTGCAGCGCTGATCGCAGTCGGCGTCATTGGCTGGGCGCAATGGCAGAGCCATCAGGAGCAAATAGCCAAGGAGGCAGCGTTCCAGGCTGAACAACAACGTCTAGCCGAGTTGGCCAGGCTGCAAAAAGAATCGGGTGTGGAGCAACCTCCCCAAGCGCTTGAACATCCCTGGGCCAAACGTCCCTCTGTTAAAGATTTCTTAGGTGGTTGTAGCAGCGGTATTTATCAATCGCCACTATCCATTAAGGGATGGATGTTCACGAGTGCCGTGTGCGATGGCGCACAGGTCCTGTCCTCTTACACACGCTCGGGCAATAGCACGGCCGACGAACTGATACAGGCCACTCAAGGCCACTATTCTGATAGGCCGGCGTTCTTTGACGAGGGTAATTCGGCCACGTTGAAGCTCGACATTTCCTTACCTGCCGCTGGTGATGAACCGCTTGAAGAAGCGATCGTAATGCTGGCAAACCTATCGTCTTGGCTGCATAGCTTCATGCAGACCCCCACCCTGAAAGAGATGCCGGTTGTTGTGCCCGTTAAACCAGCCATTCCTGGTCAGCCTGCACCACCGCCGCCGCCACCTCCTCAATGGAAGCTATTCGAACTGCGTTACACCTCCGGGCTTACCCCACTGGACTCTTTATCCGGTGCGCCCAGTCAAGGCCTACGCCTGCGTGAAATCAAAACCCAATATCAGGCTGGCCACCTTGTCTGGTCAGTAATAGGTGACCTCTATGCGAAATAAGACGTTGCGCTTGTGGTGTTCAATCCTTGCCTTCGGAGCCCCCATTTGTTGGGCGAGCGAAAACACGCCATCCGGGGTAAACGTCGGCGAGTTGGCCATCATTCAAAGCCAGACGATTCTGTTGAACGCAAAGGCCGAGAAGGCCAAAGCCGAAAGATCCATCAACGGCGAAGACCAAACTGCGACGGCGCAGCCTTCGCCAATGATTTTTTCTCAAGGCTACCTCACGCCTCCGACTTCTGCCTCGGCCCGCAGCGCTGACTCACAGCCTGAGTTGCCTGTTGTAAAAGCCGTCTTCGGCTCAGCAAAGCGTCTACGCGCCACCCTTCTCTACAGCGGTGGGGTTGAGATTGACGCTGATACCTCCTCCAGGGAATTGCCTGGGGGTTACCGAGTGGCAATCCTCACCTTCGACAACGTGACGCTTGAGCGAAGCGGTAAGCGCTATCCCCTCGGTTTTTCCAATACTCCTCCAGTCGTCCCAGGCAACGCCAATAACCCCGCAGTCAGCAACACCGCGTCGGCCCCTGTGCTGCCTGGCTTAATCCCTGGCCAACGCTGAGAGACCAATGCTATGACGATCCCGACCGAAAATCCCCAGGCAACGGAAGTAGGCTCCGACGAGCCTGCTGTGGAAATTCTGATTTCGCACAAAAAGTTGCTGACCGCTACTGGAGGACCGTTTGAACTGAAACCCGAGTTGCGTCAACTGTGTGCGCTGACCAGCGATGGGATTCTGTTTGTGTCTGCCCAACATCAAACGGATGCCTATGTCATGGCATTCGAGGATCAGTTGGAACACGAAAATCATCCTTTCGAAGTCAAGGTCTGCTCCATGAGCACGATCAAGGCTCTGTATCAAGCGAATGAGGATGTAAATGGTAAAATCCTGTCCACCGATACAAAACGCCAAGCCCAGGTAGTACAACTGCTGGGAGAGGCCCACCGGCGCAATGCGAGCGACGTTCATTTTGTCGTTGGCCACGACATCACTCGAGTTTTTTTTCGCATACACGGACTTTTGTGGGAGGCAGAGCAGCATCAGAGCCAGGTGGGCATGGAGCTCTGCTCATCCCTCTACAACAGCATGTGCGATGTAGCTAAGGACCACTATCAGCCGCAGGTGAGCCAGGACGCCAGGGTGAAACGAGCCTATGTCGAACAGCTTGGTCTGTTCGGCGCCCGGGTTGCCACCCGGCCGCTGGTTGACGGCCCCCTGATGGTTCTACGTCTGCTGTACGACGACAAAACCAAAATGACATTTGAGGAGCTCGGTTTTCTTCCCCAGCAGATCGAGGCATTCAGCCGCATCCGTAGTTTGCCTTATGGGGTGAACCTGATTACTGGCCCCACAGGTTCCGGGAAGTCCAAGTCCCAACAAGTCAACCTCAACCTGCTGCATGAAGAATGTGGTGGCACCAAACACATTTTGACCATGGAAGATCCGCCTGAATATCCAATCATGGCCAACCAGTCGCCACTGGGTCCTGGTGAAACCTGGAACGCAGGTATCACCAACACCATGCGGCTGGACCCCGACATTCTGATGTACGGGGAAATCCGGGATCTTGAATCAGCCCAAGCGGCGTTCCGTGGCGGAATGACCGGTCACTTGGTACTTTCGACACTGCACACCAACAATGCCGTAGCCGGCCTGCAGCGTCTGATCGACATGGGGGTGGATCGCTACCTGGTCACTGACCCGGCCTTGATGACCAGCGTCGTGAATCAGTCTTTGCTGCCTGAGCTATGCCACCACTGCCGCATACCTGCATCTGCAAATCTGGACCAGCTCAGCGCTTCACTGACGCAGCGCTTGCAAGACCTACAGGCCATCGAGCTGATTTACCTGAAAGGCCCGGGGTGCCCACACTGCAAAGGTTTAGGCGTCGGTGGCCGCACCGCAGTTGCTGAAACACTCCTTACCGACCTCAAATTTATGCAGGTTTTCAATAAGCACGGTGCGAGTGCAGCACGTCGCCACTGGGTCAAGGAAATGGGCGGCATTACCAAAACTGCCCACACCATAATGAAACTCAAGCAAGGCCTGGTAGATCCGCGCCACGCGGAAATGATGGTAGGCCCACTGGACTTTGATCGACAAACCTTGGAGCTCTCTCATGATGAGTGACTTCAGGGGGATGCTGAATCGTTGGGCAGAAGTCTTCTATGCCAAGCAGTTCGGCAAAAACGAGCGAATCCAATTCTACGAGAGCCTCATGGGAATCCTTGAGGATGGTGTGTCACTTGAGGACGCGCTGCACACGGTCGCCAGAGCGTTCAGCGATAACGGTCAGAAATTGCACCCCGTATCTCTAGCCTGCAGAGACATCGCGCAATCGGTAAAAGACGGAAAATCCCTTAGCATTTCCTGCGAAGGCTGGGTTCCCTACGACGAGAACTCACTGATCGCCTCCGGTGAAGACACGGGCAACCTGGTGCAGGCTTGTCGTGACTGCGTGAGGATCATTGAAGTACGCCAACGGATCAGCAAACTCGTGGCCTCGGCCACCGTGTTCCCATCCGTTGTGTGGAGCGTCATGGCGGCTCTGCTGTATGTGATCGCCGTGTGGATGGTGCCCTCCATGACACGTCGGTCTAACCCCGAAGCCTGGACGGGTGTACCGGCGTTTCTGTACGCCCTATCAAATTTCGTGACCCACTACGGTCTGGTGACCTTGATCGCGGTCGTCGTCTTCATCTTCGTATCGATCATCACCCTACCGGTGTTTTGCGGGCTTCAGATCACGGCGGCCAGCCCGTCATGGAAGCTGCAGTTGAACAAGTTGCTCCAGGTCTTGAGAGTCCGAGCAGAGCGCCTTCCCCCTTGGTCGGTCTACAAGGCACTTCACGGCTCCATCTTTTTGCTCAACATGGCCGTGATGTTGCGCTCCGGCATCAACCAGCTCGATGCACTCACCTCTCTTCAGCGCAATGCTTCGCCCTGGCTAAAGGAGCGGCTGACGGCCATTCATTACGGCGTCAGCGCTGGCAAAAACTTCGGTACTGCGCTGAAGCTCGCGGGTCATCAATTTCCAGACCCCATGGCCATGCATTTTCTTGAAGTACTTGCCATACGCAAAGGCTTCGCAGAGTCGATGGAACGGTTTTCCAACCGCTGGCTGGAGCAAACCCTCCAGCGCGTCGAAGCCATCGCTAAATCGCTCATCGGTGTGTCCTCCATGGCCATGGGGATCATGATGATTCTGGTGGTGATCGGGATCTTCCAGCTGGCCGGCACTGTGACTGAAACGCTTTAACCCAAACTCAAATGAGGTACTGAAAATGCCAAAAAATATTCGCCAAAACCAAAGAGGTTTCCTTTCCCTGGACGGAATGTTCTGGCTGATGCTGATTGCGGTGGCGCTCGGCTTCATCGTCTTTATGGGGTACAGAACGTTCGGCAGCTCGGACGTCACCATCGAACAGAGCAACCTCGGTACGTTGCTCAGCAATACCAAAAGACTGAAAAGTACTACGGGTTACGCCACTGCCGGCACCAACCTGGCGCCCTCCTTAATCAACCTCGAAGCTACCGGCGGCATGAGCATCAACGGCAATGCCCTGTCCAACCGCTGGAACGGTGCTGTGACCGTAGTGAGCAACGGCATGACCTTTACGATCACCGAATCCAACCTCCCGAAAAATGCCTGTATCACCCTCGCCTCAAATATGGCCAAGGACAAACAGACGACGACGGCAATCAACGGTGGTACTGCCATTGCTGGAGAAATCACTGCAGTGGCAGCGGCTACAAGTTGCTCATCGGACGCCAATACCATTGCCTGGACTTCGTATTAAGGAGCCCTGTGTGAGCGTGATCTCCGATGCTGAATTCGTCGACCTGTACCTAGGCGAGGGATTTGCCGATGCCAAAGGTCTTCCTGGGCATGCGCGAAGAGTTGAAGCACCAGTCGAATGGCGTGCGGACCTCGAGCGCTTGCGGCTGCAGTGTCAGGAAAAGCACGCTGCTACTCAGGATCCTGAATTCGCTTTGATTGAAGATGGCGTAGTCCTACGCGTAACCCAACTACTGGATTTGAACGGTAAACCAGTATTCGTCCTGAGCAAGTCATCGGTTCAGATCCGACCATTGGACATGCTAGGCCTGCCAGATTATCTGCAGGATGCATTGATGAGCGACTCTGTACGCGGCCTGATCTTCATCTGCGGAGAAATGGGCACAGGAAAGACTTCAAGCGCGGCCTCCCTTGTAAAGGCTCGCCTTGAGGCCTGGGGTGGAATTTGTGTGGCTGTAGAGGATCCCCCAGAACCCTATCTGAATGGTCGACACGGTGAAGGGCGCTGTATTCAAGTTCCAGTTTCTCGCCGTATGGGAGGCTACGAGGAGGCGTTGATATTGGCGCTGCGCACGAGAGCTGACTTGCTGTTTGTCGGGGAAATTCGCGACAGCTCGACCGCGGCTCAAGTCATCCAGGCATCAATAAATGGTCATCTCATTATTTGTACAGGCCATGCTGGCAGCGTCACTCAAGGCATTGAAAGAATCTCGGCCTTGGCCCAGCCCTTGCTGAATAACGCCCGAGAGTTGCTTTCCAAAGGCCTAGTAGCGGTCATTCACCAGTCTCTGTCTATGGGGACTGATGGGAGCCGTCGACTTACGTTGCAGAGTCTGCTTTTCACTGACCCTGACGGACCGGGCATTCGAGAAAAAGTCCATGCAGGGAAGATCACCCTACTCGAACAAGACATCGCTCACCAATCCTCTAGGAGCCTCTGGAATGACCAGTAAAAACAAACAGCGGGGGTTCTTGAGCCTGGATATGGCAATCGGATTGATCGTCTTTTCCGTCGTCGTCACCTTGGCGACAATATGGCAAATCAGGCAAATGGACGGTCAGGATTACCGCATTGCCGCAGATCAACAGAGAACCATCTCTGAAGCAGTGGCAAAATACATGAAGGACAATTTCAATGCCTTATTGAACAACGCTACAGCGACCGTACCAGCGCAAATTACCGTTCCGATGCTGATCAACACCAGCTATCTTCCTGCAGGTTTTAGCTCCACCAATACCTTCGGGCAGACCATTCTCGGCCTGGCCCGGAAGCCTAATCCCAACCAACTGGAGGTGATCGTCGTCACCACAGGTGGGCAAACAATCCCAGAAATGGGCATTCGTGTCATCGCTGAAAATCTAGGCGGACCTGGTGGTTTCATTTCTTCAACCAACCCTAACATCGTTCAGGGTGTACGCGGGGGCTGGCAGGTAGCGCTAAGTAATTACTCTATCAACCCTGGTCCAGGTCATACCGCCAGCGCATTGTTCCTGATGGATGGCCAACTCGCCAATGACTACCTATATCGCAACGCGGTGCCGGGACATCCCGAGCTCAACACCATGAACACCGACCTCAGTTTAGGCGGCCACAATATCAACAATGCGGCTGCAATTACGGCTACCGGCAATGTGACCACAGGCGCTGACGTCAATGCTCGAAATGTGACAGCGACGAACACTGTATCCGCAGCAACTGCGAACGTCACTGGCGAGACCTACACAGGGGGCTGGTTCAGAACTCGAGGTGATACTGGCTGGTACAGCGAGAAATGGGGTGGAGGCATCTACCAGTCCGATTCTGACTGGGTGCGTGTCTATAACAACAAAGGGCTCTCTACAGGTGGGACAGTTGCTGCTGGACAGGTCACCTCGACCGGCACCATTAGTGCCAACGGCCGTCTCTCGACCAATGAATTTCTATCGATCGGTGGCCAAGCGACAGAGGGAGCAGCGTGCAATGACAACAGGCTCATGGCAAAAAATGCGGCGGGCATACCACTTTCGTGCCAATCCGGGGTGTGGACTATCACCGGGGCAAAATTCAAAAACTACATCTCCGGCGCCTGCCAGGGTTACGGCGGATGGAATCCAAACGTTTGTGCTATTGCTGACTCAACTTGGACTATATGTACTCTCTCTGGTGCTGCGGCCGTTGGTCAAGACGAGTCCGGTCAAGTGTATCGGGACGGAGCTGGGAACTGGTTTCTTTACGCGGTCAGAGCTGGTTGGGCTGGGGTATTTTATTGGCAGTGCCTAAAATAGTGTTTGCACGAATACTTTTGCGTTTTGTTTGTTGATATTCATTCATATGCGTTGAGATCTGGTCGTAAAACCAATTTTCCTATGCTGCTGACAGGTACTTGCTTGATGGACCACCTTGAGAATGGCACTGAATATAATGATCATCAGCTGCAAGCATGGCTAAATTCTAGAAGCCGGATTTGCTCAAGCGCATTATGGGCTCCGGCCCTTAAGGGCTTAGAAGCCTTCGAGGTAGGAGATCACACCTATCGCCTTACCCCATTAGGATCAGGACGATATAGAGTTATATGCGTAAAAACCTCTGATATTATTTCAGCAGCCCACAAAGTAAGAAAGACCACTTCCTTTGCAGATCGACACCCTTTGAAACTTACAGCAATAATTATAACTACCTGCATTATATTATATTACTCTTTACTTTTAGCTCGGCAAATACGAGCTTAGCTTTCGAACTCTGAGGGCCTGACTATTGTCGTCAGCCGACTATAGTCCGAAGCAGCAAAATCTGTTGTAGCCCGACCTCGTATTTTCCCAAGACGATCTGGTTGAGCTTCGGTGACAATTACGTCTGACACTCTTGAGGCTCAGTCATGTCGCTAAATTGGGCAGTTCTCACAATCCTGCTGATCGCTGTGGGTTTGTTCAATCAACAGCAAAAGCAATCCGAACAAATCACAGACTATGCGACCCTCGACTCTCTGAGTCGCAATTTGCTCGTCTATAGATCCGCAGCAGCTGAGTATGCGAAGGCAAACGCCGGGTATACAGGGACGCCGGCTGATGAAGCACTCAACCTGCCAGCATGGTTTTCAAAACCTCCAGGGGTTATGACCTACATATCTGCGGGACAAAGCTATACCTACTTTGCGGGTACGGCACCTCCAGGATTACCTGCAGCTTTGGTGGAGCGAACCCAGTCGATCACAGTAGGAGTGAACCGAGCAGGAGTGTTGATTTCGCCCAGGTCGGGAAAAACAGACATCATTCTCCCCAACGTCATTCCTGAAGGCGCAGCCGTGGCAGTCAACTGACTTGATTAGCGTCTTTGTATCCGGTGCGAGGTTGCATATACCTCGGGCTCTCAACATAATGAACGCGACAAAGTTTCCACCCCGCTGGCTACTGGCGGTCATCAGTAGCGCCCGGTGATGCGGCGTGCCTCATCATCAACCCTAAAGCACGCATAGCTCCGGGAAGGGCGTGCGGACCTGATTCAAGGCTCTCCCTGTGTCTCCCTGTCCAAGCCAGACACGCAGCCGTCTAACTCGTGAATTGCGAGTTCATAGGCACATAGGGCTTTGTTGAGGTTCGAAGCACCGTAGTCTAAGGGCCACACTGGTGTTGTGGCCCATACTTTTTAAAGCTCACACAATGGGTAGCCTGATCGTCTTGCAAAGGATGATCAGGCTACCCATTGGTAGCCGCTTTTCCCTGCCGGTGGCCCGCCGGCGAAACGCAGGGCTCCTTTTGTGCGCGGATGCGTGCCTTATGTTTGCTGGCCTCAGCCACGATAATCGGCCAGGTGTAGGAAGTGAGATGTTTAGATCACAGCCCAGGGATCGATGACTTCTCAATCTCTCACAGGTGGTATTTTTTTCTGAAAGACGTGTCTTAACTACAACCGAGGGTGACTGTTGACCCAGCTACTCTCGGTAGTTTCTCCTGTTCAGTTAAATCTGCTTTTGCCTTCCCCCGAATTTCCCCTCCCGCTTGACACATCACTTCCCCCCTTCGATGATATGAGCGTGTTTTGCTGACGTTGTCAGCATCATGCCCAGGCAGTCAGGATCTTGAAGACTGCGATACGATTTTCGTGTCTGATCCGCCCAAGACCGCTGAGCTTCTGGTAGCGCGGTCGGTCGGCAACTGTCGATAGAAGCACCTTAAGCAACTCACCTCGCGGGGAATCACTTCCCCAACAGGGCCAGTGTGTTCTCCGCACTTAACCTGCAGGAGAATCACCATGTCCAAACTCGCTTACAGCTTGGGTTTCGCGATCGGCACTGTCACGCGTAGTTTCCTGCGCGCCATGAGAAAACCTAGCGCTGCGCCTACCGCTATCCATGCCAAAGCAGGTCCATTGCTTCCTCCACCTTGCGTACCCGATCGCCTGGTGCGTGAAATGGATCACCTGCCAGCATTAGCTCGTAAAGGTGTTGATCTGAACCATTGGTACGCGGCAAATACACGAGTGGTCGAAAAACCCGCTCGCCGGTCTCGTAAGAAACCCATTGCGCGATCACTGACATCTGCAACTTGCTAAGCCGCTTATCCTCTCCCCGTAGGAAGCCTTCCCGTTGGGAAGGCTTCATTGGAGTTTTTACGGGAGGGGCTTGACAAGCGGCATTCGTATTTTCATGATCTGCACATGTATCGCTGACGTTGTCAGCAACATGCCCAAGTAGTCTGGATCCGAGAGACTACGATGCGGTTTACCGCATTGATCCATTCCCAAGATCGCCATAGCTTCCGGCAGCGCGGTCAGTCGACTAAGTCGATGGAAGCACCTTCCCCCACCCATGACGGGCCTACCCCGTCAGGGCAGGCCTCTCAATTTTTTGGAGGTCTGATGAAAACCGAACTGGCTCTCTACCAAGCGCTGATCTCGATCAACGTATCGGAACAGAAAGCTAATGCTGTCATTGAGGCTTTGGAGACCGACATGCTCACGCTACTCGCCACTAAAGCTGATATCACTGCTATTCGTGCTGAAATCGCTCAGCTCGAAGTAAGACTCACCATTCGCATGGGTGTCATGTTGTCAGCCACCACTGGTGTGCTGATTGCTGCCATGAAACTCTTGCACTAAGCAAACTCCTTAGCTCTACCACCCTCGCGGGGAATACTTTCCCCCAAGGGCGAAGTGTTTCTCCGCTTTCTGTTATTTCGAAATTGGAGAATCATCATGAGCACTACTCAAACCAACGAAGCCAAATTCTTCGACCTTCACACCACTGGTATCGGTTACCTCAACCGTATCCGTGAAGTGAAACCTCGCGGCAAAGGTAAGCCATTCATGGCTGTCACCGTTGCGGCGCTGCGCGGTTCTACAGATGAAGCCGAGTACTCCTACATCGACTGCAACATTGTCGGCGCCGAAGCTGAAAAGCTGATTCGTCGCAGCCAAGCGGCCGTTGAAGCAGGAAAGAAGGTCCTTGTGAGCTTCCGTATCGGCGATATCTGGACCGATGCTTTTACCTATGAGAAAGGCGATAAAAAGGGTCAACCTGGAGCAAGCCTCAAAGGACGACTTTTGTTTATCGGCTGGATCAAGGTAGACGGGCAAACCGTTTATGAAGCCAAGCCTCGTGAAGTTGAAACAGTTGCTGAACAAGGCGAAGCACAATCTGAAGCACCACTCGAAAGCGAAGAAGCAATCGAGCCAGTTGCGGAGGAACAACCGGAGCCAACGCCTGCTAAACGGCAGCGTAAGGCATCTTGATTCACTCTGTTGCAAGGCACCCTTCGGGTGCCTTTCATCATCCGAAGGGAACACCGCCCTTCTGGGTACGGTGATTCTCATACATTGGAGACTCACCATGATGAACACGTTATTTACACAAGCTCTTGACATACGCGTTGCTTATGCAAAAGCAGTGATCTTTGAAAATAAGATTGATCAGATTATCTATGTGATCGAGGCTCATATCCTAGGCGCCGACGCATACCGCGCCGGCCTGCCCAACGTACCCGAGTTGTTCAAGACCGTTCCCTCGCTCAATCGAGCTTGGGATAAGGGAGTACACGCGGCCATTAATGGCAGAGTTTGTTCACGCTTGACTGAAGAAGAAGGGTTCCTGATAGCAGAAGAAGTGCAGCTACTCGCGCTTGGGCCTGACGAGGAGTGTCGAATGCTGCCTGACGGCAGTTCAGATCAAGTCTTGTTGGACGTGAGACTTGACCGAAATGAATCGTCACCTGGCGTTTTCTCCCTCGACTTCCGAGTCCAAGAGATACACATTTCTTGCCCATGTGACGACGAGTACTGACAGGATACAAAGCCTAAATCACCGTCTTAATACCCTATACACACCCAACGGGAAACCACCTCCCGTATGGGCCAGGTGGTTTTCACACCTGGAGTCGACCATGAAAAAACTTTCTCACCTAGTATCGCCTGATTTGCTCAAGCTACCGGTCGTGTTGACCCCTAGGGCCTGGCAAGAAGCGGTACATATTGAAAACCAACAGGATGCCTCTGTTATCAGTCAGCGACTGGGCGATGTTGTCCTGGAGGCCTACCGAGAGCTGCATTTGCAACCTGACAGCGACCTGATCCATTTCGGCCTCTATCGCCTGCTGCCTGACGGCAACAGCTCAGATCGAGTCTGGTTGGACTTGAAACTTGACCGAATTGAATCGCCACCTGGCGTTTTCTACCTCTACATCTCACTCAAAGAAGAAATGCACACTTCTTGCCCATAACCGCTTCGGCATTCACAGCACTCCCCCAAGCCCGACATTTGTCGGGCTTTTTTCATTCATAGCAGTGTGGAGCTGCACATGATCAACATCCCAGGCCAACTGGCCATCCGTACCATCAGCGGCCGTAACGGCGACTTCAACGTAGGACGACTTTCAACTTCAATCGGTGAGTTCGTCATCAAAGACGCGCTCCTCGATCAGTACAATGAGGGTAAATACCGAGGCGATTTCCTGATCACAGAAATTCGCCCTTCGTACTACTCGACATCGGGTCGGCTAGTCGTCGAGATTCGTGCAAAACTCGAAAGCATGAGCTTGGACGATGTGGATAAGTTGACAGCGGAAGACGCTGCCACGCTCTCTGCGAGTGAGCCCGACCCCATTGATGAAGAGACCTCTTCAGCGCCGCCAAGGCCTCTCCAACAACGTAAAAAGCTGGCGTCGCCCAAGGGAGCAAACGGCGCTGTCGAACCATCTGCAGCAGAGAATGCCCCCTTTGGAATGCCTCTGCCGAACATGACCAGCAGCGCAGAACAAGATGCGGACCTGTTCGGCACAATCTGGCCTCTGGGCGATACCGTCAAGCTTGACACCACCGTTGATCGTCACCGCTTACGTCAGCAATGCACTCGCTTGGGCGAGCTCGGCTACGTGCTGGATTTCAAACTACAAGTCTGGACGATCTCCAATTTCTGATTGTTCCAACACCCACCCTTGAGGGGCTCCCTCATGGGCGCTCCTTCGCATTTACGGAGCACTATATGAACCCAATTTTCAGCAACCTGACCGCTGCAGTTCTGAACAATATCGACGATCAACTTGCCAACAACGAAGTATCGACGGATGAGGAACTGTGGGATTTCTTCATAGAAGAGCTCGACATGACGGCTGAACAAGCTGATGCCGCCGTGGCACTCCGCTCCCAGTACCTGGGAAAAATCTTTCTGACTAAGCACAGCCCTCTGTTTCATAACGACACGGTTTCGTTCGACCCGAACGATAAAACGTTCAAATCGGACGTAGAGCTGTTTCCCAAGCAATAACACTCACTGATAACACCCCCGAGGGGCTCACCGCCCCTCCGGGCGGGTTCCCTCTTCATAATGGAGGTTCCCATGCCCAGCCCTACCCCGCTCTTCCCAATCGAGGAGTGCAATGACCTATTCGTCGACGCTTGCGCGTGTGACGAGCAACGCAACTTGGTGTTTCTCTCTGCATGGGGCCGTGACACGGCACTGCAGGAGTTCATGGCCAGGCTGACCCTCGGCGCTGCCGAGGATGGTCTGAGTCAGTTTCACCTTGTTGTGGACGGTCGAAGTCTCCCCGTCTTTCCCAACATCGATCTGCTGGAAAAACGCACCACGCGTCAAATGCGCGGGACTTTGTTCGGCAGCTTGATTCACCTCTGGTTGTTCGACCGACGCTGCGTGCAGCCGGATCGAGCCAACCACTTCGCCTACGCCCTTCTTGAGAACGGGCAGTCACCTCATCAAAGGCTTTGGCCGTTGATCCAGGACACCTGCCCTTTACCACTGCTGCCACATTGGCAGAAGCCGGTGATGGACTGGCTCACCCAACACGACATGTTGCAGCTCTTGCCCGGAACATCCGGCGCTGTCGCGGCATGGCGTTTGTCGTTGCAACTCGACGTCCTCGAACCTGCTTTAGGCGATCTCATTCGCCAAGGGCAACTCTCAACCCACGCTCAGTTTTGAGCCTTGATTCAGGAGCCTCATCATGGCCTTGATGTTCCCACGCTTGGCGCGCAACTTCGCTCGCAATGGCTACTACCCCACTGACGAAATAACGCTGGAACGGACCCTGCAGGCGTTGGCACCCTCTCCCACTGGCAAGATGCGGATCTTTGATCCCTGTGCTGGTGAGGGTGTTGCGCTGGCTGAAACGGCTCATGCGCTCGGACGTGACCGCGTAGAGACTTACGCAGTCGAGTACGACCAGGAACGTGCCAATCACTGCAAGAAACTGCTGGATCGCGTGCTGCATAGCGATCTGATGGACACCATGATCAGCCGCCAAGCCTTTGGCCTGCTCTGGCTCAACCCGCCCTACGGTGACTTGGTCGCTGACCATGCAGGTGCGTCACAGTACCAAGGTAACGGCCGTCGGCGCCTGGAGAAGATGTTCTATCAACGGGCGCTTCCACTGCTGCAGTACGGTGGGGTCATGGTGCTGATTGTTCCGCACTACGTGCTGGACGATGAGCTATGCGGATGGTTGTGCAACCACTTCACTGAACTGCGGATCTACAATGCCGCTGATCCAACCTTCAAACAGGTGGTGATCTTCGGTGTTCGTATTCGCCGCCAGGACCTGGCTCGACCGCAAGAGGTCAAATACGTACGCGCACGCCTCCAGGCAATTGGCGCCGGCACATTGAGTGCGGAAGCGTTACCAACGAGTTGGCCATGGGAGCCCTACAGGGTTCTCCCGACATCCACTGAGCTGGAACACTTCTACCGTATCAGCCTTGAACCTGAACAGCTCAGCGATGAGGTCAAACGCCTTCGTGGCATGTGGCCGGACTTCACACTGCATTTTGGTCAAAGCGGCGCTCAGCCACGACCTCCCGTAAGGGAACTCTCGCGTTGGCACTTGGCGTTGGCCTTGGCTGCCGGCGCGATATCCGGCGTGGTGACATCCAAAACCGGTCGCGTATTGGCACTCAAGGGCGACACCTACAAAGATAAGGTCCGCAAGACCGAGTTCACCGAAGACCAGGACGGCAACGTCTCAGAGGTAAGGATCCTGACAGATCGTTTCGTACCCATTATTCGGGCATGGGACATGACGCCAGGCTCCACCAACTTCGGCAAGGTGATCACCATCAGTTCATCGGCGGATCCACAGACTGGGCCTGAAGAACCAGAAGCTACTCCCACTCCTAACCAAGCACCGCGGATGATATTTGAACCCGGACGCTTAGTGATGACCCACTCGGTGCAATACCTAGTAGAGCAAGGACATCTCGACCCTAGCCTTTACTTACGACGCCATTTCTCGGGTGACTGGGGAGAACTGCCCGATGAAGACTGGACCAGCAATCAGCGCGCACTGACTACCGGGGAGCGATTGTTTTCCAGCTACAACGTCGATGCCGGCGATGAAACACGGTTGTGGATCATCACGGAAGCGGACCGGAGCAGCACGACCGTGTTGCTGCCATCGGACTACTGACACTTATAAGGTATTTCCTTAACAGACCCCAGGGTATTCACCATACCCGTCGGGGTGTCGTGCATGCCCTGTTTCATTCCTTACGGAGAAACAAACATGAACGACCTATCACACACCGCATGCCCACCTTTGACCATCAGTTTGACCGAATTTATCGACGAGTTCGGTGATGAGTTGCTGGATTCACTCAACCGCTCTAACCCACCGGTTTACGCTGGCAACATCAACGAAATCCGGCAACGGATCATGAACACGCTCAAACGCCAACCGTTCCCGGCGCAAGCCGAGGTTGTCCAGGCCGTAACCGCACTGCTGCTGGACCACAACGAGCAGGCCGCTGTCATCAACGCCGAAATGGGCACAGGTAAAACCATGATGGCCATTGCTGTTGCGGCCGTGATGCACGGCGCTGGCTACCGCCGCACCCTGGTCGTATCACCTCCTCACCTGGTCTATAAATGGCGGCGAGAGATTCTTGAAACCATCCCAGATGCTCGGGTTTGGGTGCTCAACGGCCCCGATACCCTAGTCAAACTGCTCAAGCTGCGTGATCAACTGGGAGATCCCTACGATGGTCGGCAAGAGTTCTTCATCCTAGGGCGCGTGCGCATGCGGATGGGGTTTCACTGGCGTCCCGCGTGCTGGTCACGTCGCTCAGCCGGCGGACACCGCTTTGCAGGCTGCCCAGATTGCGGCCGTCTTCTGGAGGATCTAGAAGGCAACAGGATCACTGTCGAAGAGTTTCACCGAGAGGAACGCCGTCAAAGCTGCCCTCACTGTCATGGCCAACTCTGGACGCTGATGCGTCCAGGCAAGGCCGAAAACGGAACACGTCGAGCAACCATACTGAAGTCGATGTGCCGAATTCCGACCATCGGCCCAATACGTGCAGACAGATTGCTGAATGACTTCGGGGAGGATTTTCTCGCCTCGATGCTGATCGATAACGTCAGCGAATTCATCAATCTAATGGACGCCAAGGGCAACTTCATCTTCAGCGACCGGCAGGCCAAACGCATGGAGCGTGCCATGGCCAACATTGAGTTTGGCTTTGGTGAAGGCGGCTATCAACCTACGGAATTCATCAAACGCTACTTGCCTGATGGATATTTTGACCTGCTGGTGGTGGACGAAGGGCATGAGTACAAGAACAGCGGCTCTGCCCAGGGCCAAGCCATGGGAGTGCTGGCAGCAAAAGCACGTAAAACCGTGCTGCTGACGGGCACGCTCATGGGGGGCTATGCCGACGATCTGTTCTACCTTCTGTTTCGTATCCTTACCTGCCGCATGATCGAGGACGGTTACCGACCAAACTCACGCGGCAGCATGGCACCTGCAGCCATGTCGTTCATGCGTGATCATGGCGTGCTGAAGGATATTTACAGCGAGCGGGACAATCAGTCGCACAAAACCGCCAAGGGTAAAAAACTCTCAGTGCGTACAGTGAAAGCTCCGGGTTTCGGCCCGAAAGGTATTCACCGTTTCGTATTGCCGTTCACCGTCTTTTTGAAGCTCAAAGACATCGGTGGAAACATCTTGCCCGATTATCAGGAGGAACTGGTCGACGTACCCATGGCATTGGATCAGGGATCGGCTTACCAGAAGCTAGCCGGAACATTGGCTGTTGAACTTCGCCAGGCACTTGCTCGCCGGGATACCACACTTTTGGGTGTGGTACTCAACGTGCTGCTGGCATGGCCTGACTGCTGTTTCCGGCCGGAGGTGGTGAAACACCCCCGCTCCAAGGAAACACTGGCATTTGTTCCTTCGATTTTCGCAGACGATGAACTGATGCCGAAGGAGAAGGCGCTGTTGGACCTGTGCCTATCGGAGAAAGCAAAGAATCGGAAGGTTTTGGCTTACTCCGTGTACACCGGGACGAGAGACACCACCAGCAGACTCAAGCGGTTGTTGGAACAAGCAGGCTTAAAAGTGGCAGTCCTTAGAGCCTCGGTCGACACGTCCAGGCGCGAGGACTGGATCCTGGATCAGGTTGATCGCGGCGTCGACGTGCTGATCACCAACCCGGAGCTGGTAAAAACTGGACTGGATCTGCTCGACTTCCCGACCATTGCGTTCATGCAGACCGGGTATAACGTCTATACCCTTCAGCAGGCAGCACGGCGGTCATGGAGGATCGGGCAGAAACACCCGGTGCGGGTGGTGTTTTTTGGCTATGCGCAAAGCTCGCAGATTACCTGCTTGCAGTTGATGGCCAAAAAGATCGCGGTGGCTCAGAGCACGTCGGGAGACGTACCGGAGTCTGGTCTCGACTCTCTAAATCAGGATGGCGACTCCGTAGAAATGGCACTTGCTAGACAATTAATTGCTGTATGACCACAAGGCCACCTTCGGGGTGGCCATTTTTATGCCATCACTGTCACTGACCCAGAACCGGCATTCGGTCGGATCAAATTGACGTGGCATCAAGCAAACAGTTAACTGGCTATCCATACAGTTAAATTCAGGCCAGGTTATGAGCGCGACCCTTCTTGGTCCCATTTCCACAGGTGGCCATTCTCTACCGATGTATTCCAGCCAGGTCTCGGCCGGCTTTCCATCGCCGGCGGCCGACCACCTAGAAAAATTAATATCGCTGGATGAGCTTTTTGAGATCCGAGCGCCGCACGTGTACTTGGCGAAGATTTCGGGCGACAGCATGCAGGGAGCCGGCATTTTCAACGGTGACCTGGTGATCGTCGATCGAAGCAAAACGGCTCGCCATGGCGATATCGTAATTGCAGCCCTCAACACCGAGTCCGTTTGCAAGCGCCTTCACATGCGTGACGGCCAGGTAGTGTTGATGGCCGAAAACCCAAGATTCCCGCCCAGACACGTGATGGAAGGGGACGAGTTGGTGATATGGGGCGTGGTCAGCTACAGCGTGCGCGACCATGAGCATTCATCATGAGCGCCCTCGATCCTACCTTGCCGGTCTTCGCGCTCGCGGACTGCAACAGTTTCTATGCCAGCTGCGAGCGTGTTTTCCGGCCAGACCTGTCAAGCACGCCCATCGTCGTTCTGAGCAACAACGATGGTTGCGTCATTGCGCGCAGCTACGACGCCAAGCCCTTCGTTAAAATGGGCGCACCGTATTTTCAAATCAAGGACACGTTGCGGCGGCATGGGATCGTGGCGTTCAGCAGCAATTATGCGTTGTAGTAGGTTAGGTGGAATGCTTTTTCTTGAGCTACGCTGAACGCCTCTGGCGTTCTGGGGAGACTCCCATGACTTCCACCTCCTCCTATGCCGTGATGCTAAACCGCTACCCCAGTGTTGAAGAGTGGCTGCAACTGCTCGGTAACCTGGGCCGTGCACCGGCTACGCTCGATGCGTATGCGCGGGGTCTGGCGCATTACCTGGGCTACTGCGAAAGCGCTGGGTGGGACGCTGAAGCCGTAACCTTCGAGCAGATCACACTCTACATCCGCCAACTTCTCCCCGGTCAAGCCAGTGCGGTGGCGAATGCCACCCTGCACCAACGTCTCAGTGCCCTCCGTTTGTGGTATGACCATTTGGTCTTCCAAGGGCTTCGCGAGCAAAACCCCATACCGCGTGGGCAACACACACGTCTGCTCCACCCACCGACTCACGCAGGCTTTACCCGGGGCCTGGTGCCGCGTCTGGTCAAACTCCCCTACCTCTTCAACGATGAACAATGGCGGCATTTCCTGAGCATCGCTGCCAGCGCGTCGGTGCGCGACCGACTGATGCTCTCGCTGGCGTATTGCGGGGCACTGCGCCGTGCGGAATTGGTGGCCTTAAACATCGAAGACCTGGACGTAGCACACCGACTGATCTCGGTGCGGGCTGAAACCACAAAGGGCCGACGTAGTCGGGTGGTGTGTTACAGCCCCGGCATTGCCCCGGTCTTGATGGCCCACCTTCAGCAGCTTCACCGTGCAGGGTGGACAAAAGGACCATTGTTTCGCTCCGATTCAGACCGCAACCGGGGCGCGGGGCTGACACGCTGGACCTGGAGTAAAACAGTAGAGTCCTGGGCCAGGCAGTCGGACCTTGACGGTCTCAGCACGCACACCTTCCGCCACCTGCGGTTGACGCATTTGGCTCGCGCAGGCTGGAAGCTTCATGAGCTCACGGCCTACGCCGGTCATCGCGATCCGAAAACCACCCTGATGTACCTGCACTTATCCGGCGCGGACCTGACCGCGAAAATGGCGAAATCAGTGGGTAGCTTGGATGAGCGGTTGTTCAGTGAGCTCTTTAGTTCGGAGTCATTGTCATGAACCTTGCATCGGCAGCGGATTATGTAGCGTTTGATGCGGGTCGGTATACGCGGCAAGAGGTACTGTCCGATGATGAGCAGGCCGTGCTTTCTAATCACCTTTACCGTTCTGATTGGCCTTTTCTGCAATCGATCATGCCGGGGCTTATAAATCCCCTGATTGACCTCGTCGTCTACAGTGGAGTTTCTGATCGATTGGCCGCGCCGTCAGTGGCGGCCATACTTTGGCAGGTCAGCAAGATAGGCAGCCCTTATTGGGTCTGGTCAGACATGCAATGGCTTGACTTGCTCAACACCCGAGCAGGATCTCGTCCTTACCTGGCAGCGGTCGCTTACCACTTGGGTGGTTTTCATACGCCCCAACGCATCGCGAAATTTCGCCAATCGGCGATCTACGCATCCTTTATCTTTGGTCACACCATATTCGAATCTGAACATGGGCGTTTAAGCCAGGTGTTGAAATCGCTGGGATATGAGGCACGTCACCTCAAGCAATTTCTGAGCAGTGTGCTCGGTGCACTGATGTTGGAAAACGGCGACCCGCGGCTTGAAACCTTCACTGAGGCGCTTTTGCTGAAAGGTCAGGCGCATCGAAGCGATGGTGTGGCCAGGTTGGTTGGAAAAGTTTCACACGGACTTGCCGCACTGGGGATTTTGGAAAAACCATTGCGCATGCGCGGCTACGTGAGCTGGCGCACAAAAAGCATTGAGGGCATTGATCCCGGCTGGGTCGAGTGGTGTCGTCGGTGGCGAGACACATCGACTTTGCGTCCCCGCACTCGGGAAAGCAATTACAGTTTTATCTTGAGAACCGGTATTTGGCTCGCGCGCGAGCAACCCTGGGTCAGCTCCCCTGTCGATTGGGGCCTGTCGACTTGCGCGGCGTTTATTGCGGCGGTAGATCGCATGACGGTTGGTGAATGGGCCCTAGCGTCGGGCCGAGGTACGAAACTTAAGAGACTTGGCCTCCCAATCGCACCGAATTCAAAAGGGGGCTTTTTGCAAGCCGTACGACGCTTTTTTATCGACGTTGAGCTGTGGAGCTGGGGAGGGTTGAAATTCAGTCCTCGGCACCATCTGGCGACTCCTCAGTCCGTGGCCTTCAATTCAGGTATCAACCCTCGCGTCATTGACGATTCAAGCTGGCTCAAATTGATCTGGGCCAGTCTTAATTTAGAACGCAAGGATTTGCTCTCGGAAATTCATTACCCGCTGTCCATGGTCCAAGCAATGGCCGTTGTATGGACCCATTCTGGGCTGCGCAGCAATGAAATTAGGCGACTTGCCATCGGTTGCGCCCATACTCAGTCGAGCGATGTCATTCATGAGGACGGTACCACCGTCCCTGCAGGAACCTTGTGCTACCTCGACATTCCGGCCAGTAAGACCTTTAAAGCCTTCGTCAAACCCGTAGCAGCCGTGGTCAAGGATCGCATTGACGGCTGGCTGCTGGAAAGGCCCGTCAATCAAGCACCGCTGCTGGATCAGCGCACCGGTGAAAAAGTCAGCTACCTGTTCCAGTTTCGCGGTAAACGCATGGGAGCTGGCGTCATCAATAGCACGATCATTCCCATGCTTTGTGCCAAAGCCGGTGTGCCATTGGAGGACAGCCGTGGCCGCATCACCAGCCACCGTGGTCGGGCCTCTGCGGTAACGGCGCTGGCCAGCGTTCCACAGGGCATGTCACTGATTGAATTGATGCAGTGGTCGGGACACAGCTCACCGAGTTCGACGTTGCATTATATTCGGATCCGACCCACCAAGCTGGCGGCCTCTTTTGCCAAGGCCGATCAGATGTCTCATTTGATTTCGGTTCTGATTGATCACGACGTAATTGCGCGTCAGGCGCAAGAGCCCTACGCATTTTATGACTTGGGCGACTCATATTGCTCGAACCCGTTTTGGAGCAGTTGCCCGCATCGCATGGCCTGTGCCGGGTGTGATTTTAACCTGCCGAAAGCAAGTGCAAGGGCTCAAGCGCTGGAAAGCAAAGCTTCAATTGGGCGTTACCTGGAGGCGGTGCCGTTGACAGCGGATGAACAGGCCATTGTGGAGGGCGATTTGGAGAAACTGAACGGCCTTATTCGAAAACTGGACAATGTTCCAACGCTTGACGGGCGCGCCCCAAATGAAATCGAAACAAAAAGGTGCTGATTTTTAGGGGAGCCCTGAAAAAGACTTAATGATTTGGCAAAACGCCCCAACGCCAGTCGCCGAGCTTTTCGATGATGAAACATATGATCTTCGCCGACGCCGAGTACGCCGGAAAACGCAAGCAGACCGTAAGGAATTGTTCCTGATCGAGATAATCAGATGCTGCCTTGGAAGGCCTTTATCGCCCTGATCGCGCCACGTTATCCAAAGGCCGAAGGTGGTCGTCCCACCTACCCACTGATGGCGCTGCCGCGTGTTCATCTGATGCAAAACTGGTTCGGCTACAGCGACCCGGCGATGGAAGAGGCGCTGTATGAGACGACCATGTTGACGCCGATGGCGAATTGACCCAGCTACTGAGATGTCAATGCCGTGACAGATGCATTGGCGACTGTTTATTTCTCAGTTCATCAAAGCTTCCTCAATGACGTAGTGGTGAGCAAGTCTGGGTAGTCACTGAGGATTGACTGGGCGCCGTTGGCTAGTAAATAGCGGGCGCGGTCCGGGTTGTTGATGATTGCGACGGCGAACTCCACGCCGCTGGCCTGAAGCCGTCGCAAGTGGTGCTCGTCCAGCATGTCATCGAACACATGCAGCACCTGGCAGCCGTACTCCGCCAGCAGACTGGCCGGATCCGCCGGGGCGAGCAGGCTGGCGAGCCCCAGCGGGACTTCTGGCCATAGGCGTCGAGCGGCGCAGAGCGAGCGCACCGAAAAACTGGAGACAAACAGCTGCCCACGCCCTTGCGGCCACAGCCGACGTAACAAGGGAATCGCGGCCTCGGCAGTTTCCACGTCATCGCCAATCGTCGGTTTGAGTTCGACCTGCAAGCCGAGGCCCAGGCGCAACGCGCACTCCACCACTTCCTGAAAGGTCGGGACCTGGGTGCCGGCAAAGGTGGGGGAGAACCAGGAACCAGCATCGAGCTGCCGGATCAGCGCCAGGTCATGCAACGCCACCGCGCCACGCCCATTGGTGGTGCGCTCCAGCATGTCGTCGTGAATTACCACGAGCTGGCCGTCGCGGGTCAATTTCACGTCGACTTCCACCCACCGGGCTCCCAAGCCAGCCGCTATTTCCAGGGCCGCAAGAGTGTTTTCGGGGGCGTAGGCGCTGGCGCCGCGATGGGCAATCAAAGCACTACGCACGACAGGGTTTGCTACAGGCATGGGCGCTCACTGTTGACTAGGGGCAGGGGACTAAGGAAAAAGGGAGACGGCGACCGCTGGCAGCGTCGAACAGCACCGCGTCGGCGGCAGCAAACTCTAGCCCTACGGCGTCTCCGGGTTTCAGGTGTAAGGGGCTAGGATGGCTGACCAGAATTGGCTCTCCGGCCAGCCGACAATGCAGCAATCTGTGGCTGCCGAGCTCTTCGACGCTGTGCAGGCTCGCCTGCAATGCATGCGCGCCGAACCGTACGCTTTCGGGGCGAATACCCAGCAGTAGGGTGGGCGATACCGGGAGTTCAGCGGGCAGTTGCAACGCTAGCCGCTGTCCGTCATTGAGGATCAGCGCCCCGGCGCCTTCGCGATGGACTGCAAGGAGGTTCATCGGCGGCGTGCCGAGGCAACGGGCCACGCGAGTCGATGCCGGCTGACGATAGAGCACCTGTGGGGTGTCGATTTGTTCGATACGGCCACGGTCCAGCACAATGATCCGGTCCGCGAGAGCCATGGCTTCGGTCTGGTCGTGGGTGACGTACAGAATGGTGCAACCAGTTTGCTGGTGCAGGCGGCGCAACTCCAGGCGCATGTCCTGGCGCAAGGCGCTGTCGAGGTTGCACAGCGGCTCATCGAACAGCAACACCGGCGGCCGTCTCACCAGTGCGCGGCCAATTGCGACACGCTGGCGCTGACCACCGGACAGTTGCGCTGGCTTGCGCTCGAGTAACGCGTCCAGGGTCAGGGTGCGGGCGATCTCTTCGACGCGGGCGTCGCGTTCTGCCTTGGGAACGCCGGCCACACGCAAGCCATAGCCGATGTTGTCGCGCACGGTCATGTGTGGGTACAGCGCGTAATGTTGAAACACCATGGCGCACTGACGTTGGGCAGGCGGTAAGCGGGTAACGTCCTGGCCACCGATCAACACGCGCCCGCTGTCGGGCTGCTCAAGACCGGCGACCAGGCGCAACAGGGTCGACTTGCCACAGCCGGACGGTCCCAGAATCACGTTGAACTGACCGGCCGAGAGTTCCAGGTCGAGTCCGTCAAGCACCGCTGGGCCGTGATTAGCGTATCGCTTCGTCAACCCTTGCAGGGTGACATCGGGAGCCTGTTTGAGGGATACGAGCGCGTTCATTTGTTGACTCCGACGAGGCCTTTGGCGAACCAGCGTTGCATCTGCGCGATAACCAGGATCGGTGGGATCAGGCTGACAATCGCCGCCGCCATCAGCAGGTTCCATTCTGGCAGTTGAGTGCTGTCGGTTGGCGCGAAACTCGCGATGCCCAGCACCAAGGTCCGCATTTCCGGGCGATTGGTTGCCACCATCGGCCACAGGTAGTCTTTCCACGCACCGATGAACACCAAGGTGCCGAGCGCGGCAAAGTTGGCTTTCGACAGCGGCAGCAAGATGTCGAAGAAAAAACGCCAGGGGCCCGCGCCATCCAGGCGCGCGGCTTCCACCAGATCGGCGGGTAGGGTTTTGTAGAATTGGCGAAACAGGAAGGTGCCTGTCGCCGAGGCCATCAGCGGCAGGGCTAGTCCTGGGTAGCTGTCGAGCACGTTCAGGGTGGGAACCGGTAAGCTGGTAATACCCAGTGCGTGTAGCAGCGTTCGCAGCGGGCCTAGCAGGTCGCCGGCTACCGCATAGGTCGGGATGACACGAACCTCCACCGGCAACAACAGGGTGCCCAGCACGGCGAAGAAAATCAGCGACGTGAAGGGGCCGCGAAAGTACACCACGGCAAACGCCGTCAGTGCCGACAGCGTCAGTTTGCCGATGACCACTGACGTTGCCACCAGTAAGCTGTTGCCCAGCAGGCGCAGCAGGTCGATACGCTGCGACACTTGCGCCATGTTGTGTAGCCATTGATCCCCGGGCAGCAGTGGGATGCCTTGGTTCAGCAGATGCGCATTGCTGACCGTGGCCGCACACAACGCCAGGTACATCGGGCCGAGGGCAAAGGTCATACCCAGGGCCAGCAGCCCATAGGCCAATGCATTCAGCAGCGGGCTGCGCTCAACCATGAGCACCTCGGCGCCTAGAGCGCCAAGCCATGAAGCGCCATTGCACCAGGCTCAACGCGCCAATAAGCAGCAACATCAACACTGACAAAGTCGACGAGCCGGCCAGGTCCATGCCGGTGAATCCATCCTGATAAATCTTGTAAGCCAACACCTGGGTGCTATCGCCAGGGCCGCCCTTGGTCAGGGTATCGACTAGGCCAAAACTGTTGGATAGGCTGTCGAGCAGGCCGACGATAAACACAAACACCAGGTAGGGCGCGATCAGCGGCAGTTGCATATCGCGCAGACGCCGCCAGGGACCGGCGCCATCCAGGGCCGCAGCCGCCAGGCAATCTTCGGGCAATGTTTGCAGGCTGGCGATCAGCATTATCAGGTTGAACGGCACCTGGCACCAGGCGTAACCGACCACCAATAACGTCATGGCTTGCCAGGGTTCGGCATGGGGCGCCCAACTGCCGGGCACGAGGTGGTTGAGCCAGGCCAGTGGGCCGAACAGTGGGTTGGCGAT
The DNA here is from genome assembly GCF_009866765.1 of Pseudomonas sp. S35. Taxonomy (NCBI): domain Bacteria; kingdom Pseudomonadati; phylum Pseudomonadota; class Gammaproteobacteria; order Pseudomonadales; family Pseudomonadaceae; genus Pseudomonas; species Pseudomonas sp. S35. Next base: position 997,910 of record NZ_CP019431.1, on the reverse strand, counting down.
CACCTGGACGATCATCCCGAGGGTCGCGCCAGAGACCGCGTAGGGCCAGATAAGCAGGTTGCGGGCCAACTGGCGCCCGCGCAATTTTAGCTCAAGGCAGGCCGCCAGCAGCAAGGCGATCAACATCGCCAACAGTGTAGCGCTCAGGCTGAAAATCCAGGTCGCACGCAACGCCGCCAACACCCCGGGGTCGTTCAGCACACGCACATAATTGGCCAGCCCGGTAAACCGCTCGCCGTTACCGAACGGCTGTATGCGGTGCAACGACCACCAAAACGCTTGCAGGCTTGGCCAATAGAAAAACAACAGCAGCGCGAGCAACTGCGGCAGGGCAAACAGCAGCGGCAGATAACGCTGAGGGAAACGCGCACCATCGCTCATGGCTGCGCCCTGCAGAGGAGCTCAGAGCGTTGGGACATAGCGGTAGGTCTCTTCGAAAGTGGTCAGCAAGTCGTTGCCGCGCTCTACGATCTGCTGCACGGCTACGTCGGTGCTGCTGTGGCGGGCCAGGGCGTTTTGCAGTTCCTGGGTCCAGATCAGGCGCAGACGGGTCAGAAAACCTGTGCGCAGTGGCGTGCTGGTTTGCCCGTCTGCCCGCCTCAGGGAGGACAGGCCCACTGCCACTGCGGAGTCGGACGGCTGGCTGGCCAGGATCAGGGCGGCGGCCTGCTGAGTCACCGGCAGGTAACCGGTTTGGCGGCTGAACGAGATCTGCACCGCGGGTTGGCGAAGGTAGGCGAGGAAGGCGGCTACCGTGGCATAGGCCTCTGGCGATTGCCCGCGCAGCACCCAGAGTGCGGCGCCGCCAATAACCGTGGCCTGGCGAGGGAAGCCCTGGTACACCGGGATCGGACTGATCACGACGTCATCGATCTGCCCGCTGGCCAGCAGATTCCACGCGCCGGTGGAACTCAGCAGCAGCGCGCAGTCGCCGGCGGCAAAGGCCAGCTCCTGACGGCCGCTGCGGGTCGCGGCCTGGTTGACCAGGCTGCCTTGGGCGACCCAGCGCGCCAGATCGGCCAGCAGTCGCGGGTGCGGACCGCTGTCGAAGCGATAACGCGCGTGCAGTCCTTCTGTGCCATTGGCAGCACTGGCCACAGGGACCCCCATCGCCGCGCTGCTCTGCTCCAGCCAGATCCACGGATTGAAGTCCGTCACTGCCGGGCAGGTCAGGCCGTGGCGTTTCAGCGCTTGCAGTGCCGCGTCGAAGGCTTCCCAGGTAGCAGGCGGTTCGCTGATGCCCGCAGCGGCCAGTGTGGCGCGGTGGCTGTAGAGCACCGCGGTGGACACGGCGAATGGCTGGGCCGCTAACTGGCCATCGCGATCAGCGTAATAGCGCTGGACCGCCGGCAAAAAATCGTGGGGGGCGTTTTGTTGGTGCTGTTCGGTCATGACCTGTTGCACGGCCATGCTGGCGCCTCCCAGCAGCATATCGAGGGTCGCGACGTCATAGATTTCCACCAGCGCCGGGCTGTTGCCGGCGCGGTAGGCGGCCACGGTTTTTTGCAGCGTCTGTTCATAGCTTCCTTGGGCCACACAACGCAGAGGTCTCAGCCCGGGGTGGCTGGCGTTGAAGTGCGAGCACAATCGCTCGATCACCGCCCCGGCGGCGCCGCTGTGTCCGTACCAGAACTCCACGGGCTCAGCAGCACCGGCCATGACCGGCCTGAGCAGCAGGGCGAGGAAGACCGCGAGGAGGACACGCATGATCGGCGACCGTGACAGGGGAGCCTCATTTAATACAACCAATGTGTAATATTTGTGACGGGGCCTCCTCGACTGACAGTTAACGATCAGGACGCGCCACAGTGCTGATCGTCAGGCGTCTGCCTGGCGGCGTTCAACACTTGGAGTGTGGTAATCGATAGCGCACCTGCTACTGCGCATTCTGTAGCCGGTAGTGAAAGGTATTGCGCACCCCGATGACTTTGACCGGATGCCCATCAGCCTCTTGCGGGCTATAGCGAAAGCCGGCGGCAGCCTTGAGTGAGGCCGTGCCGAAATGCGAGGCGTCGCATAGCCCTTTGACCAGGCGCGGCGCCGTTGTCGTACCGTTGGGCAGCAAGTCGTATTCCACGGTGCAGTCACCTTCCAACTCGTTTTCCAGCGCCGCCGTCGGGTAGTCCGGGGCGGTTTTGACCAGCGGTACGTATTGCTTGCCCGCGCCTGCCGGCACGTCAGTTGGCGCTCCGGAACTGGCGGCGGGTTGCGCGGTTTGCGCTGCCGCTGCAGCTGCCGCTGCGGCGGGCGCCGGGTTCGGGTTGGACAGCGCGAGGGATGGTGTTTGCGCCGGTGGTGTCGCACTGCGCTGCGGTGCAGGTTTTACCGGTGGTCGTGCTGCGGCCTTTTCGCGGGCCTGGATCTGCGCTTGCTCCGCCAGATGGCTGGCTTCCAGCTGTGCCTGCTGTTTGGCCGCTTGCGCCTGTTCGGCCGCCTGCTGACGCTGTGCTTCGGCGGCCTGTGCAGCTGCGCGCGCCTGGGCCGCCGCCGCGATGGCCGGGTCCGCTGCGAGCCCGGTGTGGATCACCACGGTTTGCTTGTCCGGTTCAACGGTCTCGGGAACCGACTGGGCGTTACTCAGCCACAAGGCCAGCAGGTGCACGGCGACCACCAGCGGCACCAGCACCAGCGCCAGACGCGCCGAGTTCGGTGACACGCTGCGTGATGGGGGCGTGCGCAACGGCGGGAGCAGCCTCAGGTGCGGCGTTGCGACGGGGAAGGCGATGGCAGCGGTTCTCACCGTTTCATCGCCCGAATGCACGTTGAAGCGGCAGCGCACCCGCTGTTCTGGCAGCACGGCGGTGGCCGGGGCGAACGACAGGCCGAGTTCTGGAAGCTGCAGGGCTGGTTTCATGGTGTGGCATCCGGCGTTTGCGAAATAAGCCCGACATTGGGCACGCCGGCTTGTTGCAAGGCGCCCATCAGTTCCATGATCCGGCCATAGCTGACCGCGCGATCACCGCGAATCAACACCGCCGTATTGGCTTGATCGCCGAGCGCACTGCGCACTTGCTCGCCGACAGTCGGCAAGGCCAGGCTGACACGCTCGTCGTCGCCACGGTTCAGGTAGTACTGGCCATCGGCATCGATACTGACCACCAGTGGCGGATGCTCCGGGGTGTCAATGGCCTGCGCGCCAAGGCGCGGCAGATCGACATGCACCCCTTGGGTCATCAGCGGCGTGGCGACCATGAAGATCACCAGCAACACCAGGACCACGTCGATGAACGGCACCACGTTCATCTCGCTGGAGATCTTGCCCCGCGAGACCGAGTGGAAGGAGCCTTTCTGATTCATGCTTTCTCCCTTGCGGCAACGCGCAGGTTGGGCCGGGTGTGCAGGCTGGTCAGCAACAAGGTGTGCAGTTCTTCGGCGATGTCGGCCAGGCGTGTCTGCAAGTCTGCGACCCGTTTGGACAGGCCGTTATAGGCAATCACGGCGGGAATGGCGGTGAACAAGCCAATCGCGGTCGCCACCAGGGCCTCGGCAATCCACGGTGCCACCGTGGCCAGGGTCGCCTGGGACGTCGCGCCGAGGGCTTGGAACGATCCCATAATGCCCCACACCGTCCCGAACAAACCAATATAAGGGCTGGCCGAACTGATGGTGGCGAGGACCACCAAATGGCGGTTCAGGCGCATGCCTTCGCGGGACAGGGCCAGGCGCATGGCGCTGCCGACAGCTTCCATGGTCACCGCCGGATCGATGTTGCTGTGGCTCAGTTGGCAAAAGTTGCGAAAGCCGTCGCGGAACACCTTACTCACACCTGTTGGTTGCTCCGGCAGGTCTTTGTACAGCTGGTTGAGGTCGATGCCCGAATGAAAGCGCTGTTCGAACTCGGCCAGGTCGCGGCTGTCCAGACGCAGGTCCAGCCCGCGCAGAAAAATCAGCAGCCAGCTCAAGGCAGAGGCCAGCAGCAGGATCATCATGACGGTCTGAGCAACCGGGCTGGCGCCTTCTATCAAGCTGACGATGGACATGGAAGATTGCATTGAAAAGTGTCTCCGTGTGAATCAAAGGGTGTGGGGTGCGATGCGCGGCCTGGCGCATCAGAGTTTGACTTTCATCCCGAGCCAGAAGGATTGCCCGAAGCTGTTGCGTTCAAGCAGGTTGTTGTCCGCATCGCGAATCAAACGTTTCTGGTCGGTGAGGTTGCGGCCCTCGGTGTAGACGGTCACGTTCGAGGTGAGTTGGTAGCTCATTTGCGCGTCGAGCTGGCCGTAGCGCTCTTCGAACTTGTCCTGGAGTGGGTTCTGGACACTGAGGCTGGTACGGCGATCACCAACCACGGCGTAACTGATCTGTGATTTGAAATCGCCGAGGCCGTACATCAGCGTGGCGTTGTATTGCTGCTTGGGCGCGCCAATCAACTGGCTGGCGCGACGCGACGAGCCGTCGGCCATCGGCACGTCCATCGAGCCGTCGAGCCAGGTGCTGTTGAGCTTGATCCCCAACCCGTCGAACGGGAACGGCAGGAAGTCCAGGCGGTCCTTGATCAGGTTCAGCGACAGGCCACGAACCTGCGCGGCCGAGGTATTGAGCGGTTGCGAGATGACGGTCTGGATACCGTTGCTGTCGGTGCTGCTGGAGCTGCCGACGAAGATTTCGTTTTTCAGGTCTTTTTGAAACAGCGCCATGGACAACAGGGCGCCCTGGCCGAAGTAGTAATCCACAGCCAGGTCGTAGTTGTTGGAGGTGATGGGTTTTAGGCCCGGGTTACCGCGGTTGATATTGATCTGCCCATCGACTTGGGTGACGCTGTTCAGCGGCACCACATACTCAGGGTTCGGACGCCCCAGGGACTGGCTGAACCCTGCACGCAAGCGTACCGATTTCGTAAGGTCGTAATAGGCGCTGAACGAGGGCAGCAGATTGTCATAACGCCCGGAGTTGCTGCTCGGGTTGAGCACACCGTTGTTGTTCTGATAAGCCGAGGAGTCGAACTGAGTGTGTTCATAGCGAGCGCCGCCGAGGATTTCGAAGCGCTCGCCGCGATACCGGAGCAAGCCGAAGCCGGCGGCGATATTTTCCTGGTAACTCAGGTCGTTCTGGGTGCTGAGCAGCGCGCTGTTGGCCTGGTCGAGATGAAACAGCCCTTGGTTGTCGGCGAAGTAGCGGTTGGTGGCCTTGTAGTAATCAGCCGCATTATCAAACGTGGTGGCTGGCAGGCTGCTCGCGCTGTTGGGCAGGTAGGTTTGCTGGTCGATGTCCTGGCTCACATCCATCCGCCGCCAGCTCGTGCCGACCTTGGCACCCAGGCCACGGTCTTGAGGGTCGGTGTTAAAACCGTAAGTACCTTGCCATTCTTTGATGGTTTGCTGGCGTTCGAGCTTTTCTGGCTGAATGTTGAACAACTGGTAGTTCGCTGGATTGTTCATTGCCGATGGGTTGGCGGGCGTGATGGTCGACATATCACGGTTTTCGGCATCTTGTTGGGTCAGGTCGTACTGGTAGCCGAAGTTGGAGCTGTAGCCGGAGCGGAACTCGAATTGACCGTCATCGGTGCGTCGATAGGTGCTGCGTGCCGCGTAGAGTTTGCTGGTCAGGCGCTGCTGTTCGGTGGGTTTGAAGTCGATGTCCCAGATGGCCAGGTCAGTAGCCGTGGTTTCCGGGAAGTAGTCCACACGGTAACGGTTGCGACCCTGGCTATAGCTGCCGCCGCTGGCCGTGATGTTGCTGGGAGAACGGCCTTCAAGGATGTTCAGGTAGCGGTACTCGTCGGAGTCGTAGCTGTAGTGCGCCCCGAGCAGTGACGAATAGAGGTTTTCATTCGGTTTGTACTCCAGGCGCCCCAGCAAGCTCCAACGATCCAGACGGCTGGTGTATTGCGCCTGGTCACGACGGTTGAGCAGTGGGGTACCGCCCGCGTTGTAGCTAAAGGTACGCATGTCCTTTTCCTGATCGCGGCTGCGGTCGGAAAAGCTGCCAGCCAGCATGTAGCCGAACTGTTTGTCTTCACCGAAACGGTCATTGATCCTGCCGTTGATGATCGCAGACGGACTGCTTGGGCCACCTGTGACGCTCATGTTGCTGTAATGCCCGGCCTTGGCATCGGCGACCGCCTGAAAGCCGCTGTAATCGAAAGCACTGATCGGTTGCAGATCAACGACACCGCCAATCGCCGGTTGCAGATTGGGGGTCAGGCTTTTGTAAACCGCCACACGTTTCAGGGCGATACCGGGGATGGCTTCGAGGTCGGTCTGGCGACCCAGGGCGAACCAGCCATCGGGAATCATCGCGCCATTAAATGTGGTCGTGGTGAATCGCGACGGCAGGCCGCGGATGGACACAAACCGACCTTCGTCCTCGTCGAACTCAGTGGTCACGTCTGGCAGGCGTCGTAGCGAGTCCGCCACGTTGAGGTCGGGTTGTTGACCCATTTCATCCGAGGAAATGAAATCGGCGACTTGCGAGGTATTGCGTTTGGCGCGGATTTCTTCGCGGTTCTGTTTGACGTATCCCGTCACCGTGACGCTTTCGGCAGGTGCGGCATCGCTTTTCTCGGTGCTTTCTTGGGCCACCGCCGGGGCGATCAGTGACAGCAGCATCGCACTGGTCACTAGCGGGTGCGGGGTATTGTTTTTGGCAAACATGATGGGTTTCTCGTGGAGACCAAGACGGTGTGCCTTTTTTACGCTTTAAGTGTGAAATAAAAATGACGGTGGAATTTTCCTATCAACCCCCGAATTTTCAGTGGGAGTGGCTGTATATAAGCGCTTTTGCGCTTAAAAGAGCGTCCTCGTGAATCGCGGGTAAAGCGAAAGCGCGTAAAAATATGAAACTGTCATAATTTTAAAACCTGAAGTGTGAAAATATGATTGCACTCAGGTGATGCTCAGTCCGCGAAGGGTTTGAGCACTGCTGCAAAAAGATTGAAGGAGGCGTTTCTTGTTCAACTACAAGCTCAACGAAGGGATGCAGGTTACTGACAACGAGCGGTTCATCCTGGATGTGATTCGCCGTGAAGGCAGTATCAGTCAGTCCCGCGTCAGTCAGTCGAGCCCACTGACTCAGCAATCTACTCACCGGATCATCGGTGGGCTGCTGGGGCGAGACTTACTGCAAGCGGGACCTCCGTTGCCCGGTGGCGGGCGCGGCAAGCCGTCGCCGAGCCTGCAACTGGCGACCAAAACCGTGTTCAGTGTCGGGATTGCGATCAACACCGATTGCGCGATCATGTCCCTGACGGCCCTCAACTGCGAACTGGTGGAGGAGGTGCGTTTCCGCTTTCCGCCCCTGAGTCGCCAAAGCACCCTGGAACGACTGCAAGCTGCCCTGGAGCGGATCTGTTCGCGCAATAGCGTGGACCGCGCCAGCCTGGTGGGCATCGGCTTTTCAATGAACGGCTACTTTGTCGCTGACCGTCGCCAGATCAACGCACCCGAGCCGCTGCGCGATTGGTCGCTGATCGACTTGCAGCCGCTGCTGGAAGAGACCTTTGGCCTGCCGGTTTGGCTGGAGAACAGCGTCAGTGCCGCCGCCGTGGGTGAAAGCCTATGCGGCGCGGGGCGCTGGGCGCGCTCCTTCGCCTACCTGGGGTTCAACTACGGTTTTGGCGGTGGGTTGGTGATCGAGGGCAAACCATTTTTTGGCGCCAACGGCAATGCCGGCGAACTCAGTTCGATATTGACTCGGGACGAGCAGGAGGTTCGTCCGGCATTGCGCTATCTGCTGGAAGTCCTGCAGGAGCAGGGGGTCGATGTCGACTCCATCGAAGATATCTGGCTGCGCTTCGACTCGCGCTGGCCCGGCGTGGAGACCTGGATCGAACGGGTGATGCCGTGCCTGAATCGCATCATCAACGCCCTCAGCGGCATCCTTGATCCCCAGGCGATTGTGTTCGGCGGCCAGTTGCCCGTGGCGCTCGGCGAAGCCTTGATGGCTCGGGTCGAGTATTGGGGCGGCGACCGCTACGGCGTCAACGCCACTCGCCCGCGCCTGGTCATGGGGCAGCAGAGTTGTGACGCAGCGGCCCGTGGCGCTGCATTGATTCCCTTGCGCGCCTGCTTTTTCGTTTGAACTAAGCCTTTATCTGTTAACCGATCCTTTATCTGGAGATGTCGTCATGCATCCCTTGCATTGCCTGCTTGCGCTCGCAATCACCTCAACGGCTTTCGCCACTCAGGCAGCAGAACGGCTCTACGCCTGTGGCGATGATCAGGTTCGCGAGTACCAGGTGCAGGCCACCGCGGCCACCGAGATATGGCGCTGGAGTGCGGCCGATACCAAGGACCTGCCTGCGTCTTACCGTGACAAACTACTGGCGCATATTGATGAATGTAAACCTGTGAGCGGCGGCCGCGAAATCCTGGTGACTTCCTCTACTGGTGGCGTTGTGTTGCTCGACCGGGCGTCAGGGAAGGTACTGTTTCGGGCGCAGGCGCCGATGGCGCATTCTGCGGAGTTGCTGCCCAACGGCTTGATTGCAGTGGCTTTGTCGATTGATCCCAAGGGCGATCGTCTTCAACTGTACGACCGCAACCGCAACGAAACGCCGCTGTTCGAGGTCCCGCTGCCTTCCGGCCATGGAGTCGTCTGGGATAATGCGCAGAGTCGGCTGCTGGCGTTGTCCCACGATCTGCTGCAATCGTTCGCGGTGACCGGCGATCGCACGGCTCCCTCCCTCAAGGAGTTGGAGCGCTGGACATTGCCGGGGCGACGTGACGGCCACGACTTATCCTCCCTTGGCGATGGTCGCTATTGGGTGACCACCGACGATGGTGTGTGGCTGTTCAATCCACAGAACGGCGCGTTTTCACCTTTCGAGCCGTTGGGTTCATTCTCCAGAATCAAGGCCGTGAGCGTGCTCGGCGAGCGCCTGGCCTGGGTCGAAGTAGAGGAAAACTGGTGGGCCTATGGGTTTCATCTGGCCAATCATGACGGGAGCGCGGCCGTGCGTTTTCCGGTGAACGATTTGCATCTTTATAAGGTACGCTGGATTCGTTAATTCGAGGCTGAAACACCGGTGCGGCGGATATTTGTGATGCGCTGCTTGTTAGAGTCGCTGTGGAGGGTCAACAGTGGCATGAATTAAATTGTCGGTTCCCGATTGATTTTCTATTCCACATAAATGGTCAGCTTTCAGAACGCGTGATGACGCTGATCGAAGCCATGGTGTGTGACAGTGAGGTCTATTCAATTGATAAGAATAAGTTGCATACTGCGGACGCCCAAAGTAAAGGGGGCACCTATGGACATTGACGCTTGTTCTTACAGAGAGATCTCTTGGCTACCGTCGAACACATTCACTTCAGTCCGCATGACCTTTCTGTCAAAGATCGCGTGATTACCTACTCGCTGAATAGCTCCCGTGTAGTGATCGAAGGACTACCACAAATATTTTGGGAAGACGGCTTGCCCTGGAGAGAAGCCAATCTCTGGGCTATGGAGAGAGTCACCAATGGTGAGGCACTCCTTAAGACCGTTTCTAGCAACCTGAACGGGCTGTTGAACTACGCGAAGTTTTTGGAGAGTCGCGGGCTTCAATGGTTTGCGTTTCCGACTCGAAAGGCTGATCGATGTCTTGTTCAGTACCGGGTCCTGCCACGGCTTCCGAGTACATGCGTAACTGCATCAGTTTCTACAGGTGGGTCAGGAGGCGTGGCCTTCTAAACCCGCTATTGCCGCTGTGGAAAGACAAGCGCTATTTCATCAAATACTTTGACCAGGTCGGCTTCGAGCGAACGCTAGCTGGCACCACCACCGATCTGGGTATTCCAAACCGAAAACGCATTGGGGTCACTTTGGAAGGTGGGCTGCTTCCTGTGTCAGCGGTTGATCGAGACGCCATTCTTGATTTCACAAAACAGAACGCCTCACTCGAGCTTTATCTGATGTTGGCTCTAGGTTTCTTTACGGGTATGAGACTGGGAACGATCTGTGACCTTCGTATCGATACGTTGGAGCGTGCCTTACCTGATCCGTCTGCTAAAGGTCTGCTTCTGATATCCGTAGGGCCAGGTGCGTCCCCGCCCGTGCATACCAAATTCGGAGTAACTGGCCAGGTATGGATTCCCGAAGCTTTGTGTTCAGAACTCTTGGAGTACGCCAAGAGTCTTCGCAGGTTGACTCGCGAGGCATCTGCTGCTGGCGAGCATCAAGACTTAGTTTTCTTGACACGTTTCGGAAACCCTTTTGGACGTCGCAACAGTGATCAATCTTCGGCCATAAACGTTGAGATGTCATCGCTTAGAAAATTAGGCATCGCGTCGGGCATCAAAACGCTCAGGAAGTTTCGCTTCCACCAATCCCGATGCACCTTTGGAACTGAGTTAGCTAGGCTCGCTTTAGCAAATTGCACTGATGTGGCGATAGTGATTGCGACTGTCAGCAATGCATTGCTTCACGGTCGAAATTCGGAGGCTACCACCTTCAAATACATCAAATTTGTGCAAGCCGCACCTGCTAAGCAGGCCATTGCGAACAGCTTCATGACTGCGTTTACAGGGATTTCTTCAATGCAGGGAGCAAGCGATGAATAATCTGACGTTTTCAGACCTGACGTTTCCAACGCTTGAGTACGCGAAAAATGAGACGCCCTGGGATATGGCACCACTTTTATACAACGGTGGTGCTAAGGCAAAAGTGAAGACTGTACGCAGTGAAATCACATCAGGTGCTTTGGGTGATCTCTTGCTGGAGCGGGTAGAGCTTGTGAAAGGGCTCCATGATTGTTTGACCGATGATCTTGCCGGCGGAGGAAGCCGCTTTTCGGCGAATAACAAGATCGGCGCGTTGAGGAAGTTTTTTCAGTGGGTGGATCAATGCGGGCGTCCGTTGAGTGTTGATTCGGTCGCGGAAGCATACCTGGGGTGGGCTGAGCATCTTCTACAGCGTCACCGCGTGGAAGAATATCTAACCGCCGGATCGTTATACGACACGGCAAGTTTAACCGCGACAATGCTCGACCGAGTTCTGGGTCGAAGCTCGACGCTTCTCTACAGCACCCGAATTCGCAAACCAAGAGGCAACGGAAGTGAACTGGTCAAGTAATCTTGGACACCGATTACGGTTCACGCCGCCAACCTTTCCTTCATGACCGGCGACCGGTAGTCGTTATAGCTGTGAGGCCTGCTGATGTTGTAGCGAGAGACATAGCGCTGCACGTCTGCTCGGGCCTCATGTTCCAGTTTGTAGCCCGTTTCAGGCACCCACTCTGATTTCAAACTGCCAAAGAAACGCTCCATCGGGGCGTTATCCCAGCACTCGCCTTTACGGCTCATGCTTTGCCTAAAACCCTGTTTGAGCAGCTCGTTTCGAAACTTATGACTGGTGTACTGACAACCTTGGTCAGAATGAAACAACACATTCTGGGGATGGCTGCGTAGCTCAACCGCCATGCGTAGCGCTTCGCAGGTCAGGTTGGCATCAGAAATCATCGAGAACGACCAGCCCACGATCCTGCGAGCGTACAAATCCAGAACGGCGGCGAAGTACATCCACCGCTTGCCGACCTTGATGTAAGTCACGTCGCCACACCACACCTGATTAACCGCCGTCACATCAAATTTCCGCTTGAGCACGTGTGGCGCCACTAAGGCCTCCACGCCCGGCGATTTGTACTTATGGCGCCTGCGCTGACGACTAGCGATGCCAGCTTCGCGCATCAAACTGCGAGCCATATAACGTCCGATACGATGCCCTTTGGCTTGTAGCTCCTTGGACAATGTACGTGCGCCGGCCGACTCTCTGGACGCCTTGTGGTGCCTGACCAGCGCGGCCTTGAGCTTGTCCCGTTCAGGATTTGCTCTGCCTTGGCGCTGGCGCCAAGCGTAGAAACTACTGCGGTTGACCCCGAACGCCCGGCAACACCTTTTAACGCCGTACTGCTCGTCCAGCTCATCGATCAACGTGAATGATCTTTGGCGTCCAAAAGCAGGAGAGCACTGGCCTTTTTTAGGATTTCGATATCCAGGTCTTTCTCTCTGAGCAGAGCTTTGAGCCTCTGGATTTCTCGTTGATCAGCGGTAATCGCCTTGGCCCCTACGGGAGTCGAGCCCAAGCGTTCTTTTTGCACTTGATCGACCCAGCGACGCAGCGCTGTGGGGCCGATATCCAGGCTGGCACAGACTTCGGTAACTGGCTGACCTTCATCCAACACCATGCTGGCGGCCTTGAGCTTGAACTCACTCGAATAAGATTTACGCATATCCAAACACCTCAAATTTGGGCGCTATCATAGCGCCCGATTGAAGTGTCCAAAATCATTAGGCCAGTTCAAAGGGCAGGTAATGGGAGTACTGGTAAGCAAAGCTTAGAAGATAGCTTTTTATTCGGTCAATTCATTGCCGACCTCTGTATGGCCCTTACCTATGAAGTCGTGACGGGGCCACTTCCCATCCAAGTGGAATTGCGGTCGGGTTCCACGCTACCTATCTGGTGCCGCCTGCGCGATACAGAGAAGGATGCGTCACGAGGGATTCGACCTCGAACCAAATTCCAGATTGCGGACATCCTACGAAACCGCGAACTTCGGAACTCTGACGTTTCAATCGAGACTCGATACCCGGCAGTGAACCTACGAATTGAAGCCGAACTGCTTATGTTCATAGCACAAACTGGCATGAATTTGTCACAGGCGCATCAGCTTCGAATCGACCAATACCATTACACGAGTCATCTTGACGGTTACCAAGTCAGGTCTTACAAAAAGCGCCGCCAGGGTGAAGTGCTGTTTGAAGTGTTCTCAAGCTACAAGCAGTGGTTCGAACGCTACATCGAGTGGCGAAACACGTGGTTTCCAGACGATCTAGAGGGACTTCTTTTCCCTCTCGTGCGTCTTGGGGGACGTCTCGTTCTAGAAGCTCCCCAGTTCACAGCTATCACGCGCCTCTGCACATATTCCGGTATTCAATTCGTTCGGCCTCGTAAGCTCCCGGGTGCGCGTATCAACTGGCTGTTACGTGAGTCGCAACGCCCCGAACTTGTGGCAGAAATCGCACAGCACACCGCTGAAACTTTGATTCGTGTTTACGCCGAGCCCAATCCGCAAATTGCTATGATTGAAATCAGTCGATTTCACCGGCAAACAGATCCCGTCGTTTGCTCGCCTGCTCCAGGTACTTGTGTGGCGCCGGTTCCAGAATCGGTCGTGGATGCTCCAACTAATGCTCCTGATCCCGATTGTATTAATGCAGCGGGTTGCCTTTTCTGCGTCAATCATCGGGATATTGAAAGCGAGGATCACGTCTGGTCTCTGAGTAGTTTGCGAATGCTCAAGAGCTTGGAGCTAGTTAGGTATCGTCCGGCGTGCACGGACAGGTCTGAAGAGGCTGATCATCCAGCGATGCTTGCGGTCGAGCGTCTGAGTGCGAAGCTACGGTTCTTTCATGAAAGTAGCGAGGTGCGTCGGCTATGGGTTGAAGAGGCACTGGCTCGCATAGCTGAGGAGGACTATCACCCAGCTTGGGACGGATTTATTCGACTTGCGGAAGTTACAGCGGGGCTTTCCCTATGAATATGCTCTCGACATTAGGGCTTTCTATCGAGTCGCCTCTCGCCGTTCCTGGGGCATCGAATTACCGTCCAGAGAGCTGGCCTCCGCAGCCTGATTGGCCAGTCGTAATTGATGCGCTGGGTAACGTCGTAAGCCGCTGGGGCGATCCAATTTGGAGGCTTGATCCATGGGCCAAGAAGGCAGTGACCCTGAATTTTGGTGATGGACCAGCTAAAAAATCAGCGGCGCCAATCAGCTCAACGAACGCAAATTTGCTTCGAGTCATCACAGGCTGGTGGCTATACGGGCCGTACGGCGCTCGTGGCTACAGATCTCTTAAAACGCGTTTCGATCAGATGCGACGGCTGTTTGTTCTTTGCGAAGAGGCAGGAATCCTTGCCAGCGAACTAAGCCATTTTCCAAGCGTATGCCAACGGATACCTGCCTTTCTTTCTAGCTCAAGAAAAACCGAGTTTCTTTCGTTAATGCATGAGCTTTACGCGTCCAGAGATTCCGTAGGGTTTACGCTGATGGATCAAGGCTCTCTAACCCGCCTGGCTGCGCTTTTTCCAACTCACCATACAGCTCAAACACCTTACATTCCTCCACGCATTTGGCGCTATCAAGTGACTAGGCTGCGAGAGTGCCTTGATGACTTCCTATCCCATCGAGAACAGGTTGAAGCTTGTTACCGGTTCTGCTTCGCGGCTTACGAACATAACCAGAGGGTTTCGGAGAGAACGGCGTGCGTAAATGCCCCGCCTTTTTGCGGCTATAACATGCAGTTGTCAGGCACTAAAACGGGGCTTCGTTTTCTCGGCGCGTTTGCGGATACCGCGAAACGCTTCGGCATCTTTGAGCTACTTGAACGTTGGGTAGGGCACAGTGGTGACTTGCAAGTAAGAGCGCTGACTAGCTATCTGAAACTGGTCAACGGCGTGGGATTGGCTTACATCCTTAACTTCAGTCTCATGCGGGTCGAGGAAGCATGGAATCTTCGAGCCGGGTGCCTTGACATCGAGCACGACAAGAGCTTCGGTGACATTTTTTTGTTACGTGGGCAGACGACAAAAACGCTCTCTGATAGGGACGCCATTTGGGTCACATCCCCATCTGTGGCGGTCGCCGTGAAGGCGATGGAGGTTATTTCTCTGTTTCGCTCACTACACGCACCTCACGAAGCCGAGAGAGTTCTCGCCGGGCGTTACTTGACCGATTTTTCTTACGAGCCCTGGAGTTCGTTGCGCAATAAAGGTAATCACTCACTGAGGCCGAGCATCCACTCATATTCCGACTTTTTGGGGCGGTACGGGAAGCTCTTCGACTTAGAACGTTTGCGTATCACGACTGAGGATTTGGAATTAGCCCGGCTAGCTACCCCTTCATTACCGGAGGAGTATCAAGCGGGCGCTGTATGGCCGTTGGCTTGGCATCAGCTGCGTAGAACTGGGGCAGTGAACATGCAAGCTTCCGGGCTCGTAAGTGATGCTTCGCTTCAGTACCAGCTCAAGCACGTCACACGAGCGATGAGCCTTTACTACGGACAAAATCACTCGCGGATGCGTCTAGAGGAAAAGGCTCACACTCTGTACGTTCGCACAATGTACGAGACGCTTGGGAGAGAGTTACAGCAGCTTACGAGTGAGCGTTTTATCAGTCCCCATGGAGACAAACGAAAGGCTGAGATTGTTCGGCTGATTTCGCCAGAGGATGCGAAGAAGATGATTGGTTTGGCAAAGAAAGGCGCAGTCGCCTGTCGCCCGATCATTCTTGGCGTTTGTGCGAGTCGAGAGCCTTGTCCGTACGGCGGAATTGACAACATTGCCCATTGCGGCGGCGGTGATTCAGTGGATGCAAAACCTTGCCCTGATGTGCTGTATGACTCAGAAAGATTGGGTACGTTGGATGATCTTGAACATGTACTCAAAGAACGGCTTGCTACTGCTCAGGATGGGAGTCCGCTAATGGAATCGTTAATGGCTCAACTGCGAAGCGTAGAAAGCTTCCGTCGTGTCGTAAGGAGCGCAGATGGACGTTAAACTCCCTGCTCGCCGCAGCGCGGCGGATCAATATCGTGATGCTTTTGAGCGCCTGAAACTCAATAGGCCACAGCTTCTACCTAAGGGGACACCGGTCACTCAGAACAACGTGGCCAAAGAGGCCGGGAGCGACCCGTCGGCGCTTAAGAAATCACGTTTCCCGAGTCTCATCGCAGAGATAAAGACCTACGTGGAACAACATGCGGAGGAGCGACCTCCTTCGTTGAACAAGGTAAATCTTCTCGCCCGGCAGAAAAGCCGCGCCCTGCGTGATCGGATTGAGCAAGTTGTCCGGCAGCGCGATCAACTCGCAAGCTTATTGAGCGAAGCAGATGCAAAAATCGTTGAGCTGTATGACCGTATCGCTGAGCTTGAGCGGCAGTTGCCTGCGTCAAATATAATTTCGTTGGATCCGCGCGGGTCGAGAAAGCTTTGAGATAACAGCGCGTAGGGGTGTGTACCTCAAGCTTGACTAGTGACCACATCGCGATGTTAGGAGAGTTGGCATAACTAAAATTGTGGTACGGTCCTACGCTGCTGCATAAAGGGTGCATGGAGCGCTCACCTCAACAGAGAGGGAGCGCCATCATGCAAGTAGGTGTTTATGGATGACGGGATTGCCACCGCGTGAAAATTCTCTCGTATAACCCGGGCCATGATGGCGCCATTGTACTGCTTCAAGATGGACATTTGATAATGTCTATCGAAGCGGAAAAAAATTCGAACTATCGGTATTCATCACTTGCTATTCCGGATGTTTTGGATGCAATCGGTGAGCTAGAAGACATCCCTGATGTCATTTGTGCTGGGGGGTGGTGGCCTCGTGATCATAATGAGTATCTATATGGCTCCAAAACGAATGTCGGATATCGTGGTGTATCCGATAACGATGTCATCGTAAGCCAAAGACGTTTCCTAAAACGAGATGTGAAGTACTTTTCATCCTCACACGAACGCGCACACTTACTTTGCGCCTTTGGCATGTCTGCTTTCCCAAAAGGAACTCCTTGCTATGCCTTAGTGTGGGAGGGCGGCATCGGTGCTTTTTACGAGATTGATTCAGAACTGAACATCATACTGGTTGCCGACGTTCTAGGTCAGCCGGGTAATCGATACGGTCTGCTCTATGGCCTAGCCGATCCGACCTTTCCAAAAAATGGAGCGTATCCCCGGAACTCAGATGCGGGGAAACTCATGGCGCTGGCATCATGTTCGAATCGGAGCACGCCTTCCGTTGAAGAGAAGAAGTTGCTTAATTTTCTATTAAGTGGCCCGTACCAAGCACTCGACTCTTACGAGGACATTGAAAGCGCGCCTCACTTCAATGTCGGCCTGGAAGACCATGAGTTTAGAAACTTTGCAGGAATTTACAGCGATGCGATATTCGATATCTTCTATCGGTTCGCGAAAAAACATTTGAAAAAGAAGCTTCCACTAGTTATTTCCGGTGGATGCGGGTTGAATTGCGACTGGAACACGAAATGGAAGGAGGCTGGTCTTTTTTCGGAGATATTCGTGCCTCCGGTCGCCAACGATTCTGGCTCCGCCATAGGCACGGCCGTCGATGCGCAGTTCCGCTTTACTGGTAATCCTAAGATCGAATGGGATGTCTATGCTGGGTTGGCGTTTGGTACGCTCGGCGCATTCAATGCTGATAGATATGACATCCGAAATGTCGATTCCGCTGCAATCGCCGATATGCTGGCGAGCGACCTCATCCTCGGATGGGTAAGCGGCCGATACGAGATCGGCCCACGCGCACTTGGCAACAGGTCCATCTTGGCTGCCCCGTTCCGAGATAGCACTCGAATCCGACTGAACGAGATCAAGCAGCGCGAACAGTTCCGTCCGATTGCACCTGTATGCCTCCAGGATGATGCTGAGAGATGGTTCGGATGCACACACGAAAGTCCGCACATGCTTTTCACTCATCGTGCAACGACGAAAGCTCTAGCAGCCGTCACGCATGTGAACGGGACGGCCCGTATCCAGACCGTCACCTCTAAAACCAACAAAAGACTTCATGACTTGCTTGTTGCGTTTAAAAATCGCACTGGGTACGGAGTGTTGTGTAACACGTCCCTAAATTTCAACGGGAAAGGCTTCATCAACAACATTGCTGATCTCGATGCCTACAGCGTTGAGCACGGATTGGACGGGTTCGTGGTTGAAGGGCGGGCATATCTGCTAAAGGTTTCCCAGCGATATCAAGCATACAAGGCGGTCGCGGACTCTTCAGTTTTGACGACCCGCTAACTGGGCGAAGACTAGCGGTAGTTGCGCCACGTGTCACGCCGGAAGGGGCATCAGTCGGACGCCCCAATCCGATGTATGCCCCTTACTGAGTAAGCGAACATTATGGATTCATACCCACTGGGATTCGAGGAGGACGATCGTCTGCGATCCGCCTTTATCCGAAACCTCACGCTGCATCAGCTGAACCGCTCGGCAACTTCGAATGTTACCGGATCGAACCTGGCTTCGAGTATTCCGAAGACACTCGTACAGTACTGGCACGATCCGCATGATGTGCCGGAAGACGTTCAAGCCTGTATTAACAGTTGGAAGAGGCTAAGCGCGGAGGGCTTTGCATTCCGGATGTTTAACGACGTATCCGCTGCCGAGTACATTACTGAGTGGTATGGAAAGTCGGAGCAAGAGGCATTCGCCCGATGTCGCCATCCGGCAATGCGCTGCGACTATTTGCGGATGTGCGTCTTGGTTGCAGAAGGTGGACTTTATGTCGATGCAGATGACGTACTGCTTGGAGACAACTGGAGAGACCTTTTCCATGACAGCGCGCTTAAGGTCCAGCCGCTTTGCTACGACATCCCATCTAGCAGCATGGTGCCGGCGTCAGAGATCTGGCGAAGTGATCTGCCGACAGACGAACGCATCTTTTATGTCAACAACGATCCAATAGCTGCGCCAGCCCATCACCCCGTACTGAAGCGAGCGCTGTCTCGCTCGACCGAGAAGCTTTTAGGCAAAGCTCGTTTCCCAGAGATCCAAGAGACGACTGGTCCCGGAAATATCACCGCTTCTTTAGCCGCGCACGCACGTGATCTGATGATTAGGGGGGCACCTCTCGACTTCGAATTGTTAAATGACTGGGAGTCAATTGCGCAAACACGTTGGGACCTTTCCTACCGTAACGACGCCCGCAACTGGCGCAACATGGACTCCCATTGAGGCTATCTGGAGTAGGAAGTTTCGATGAATCTTAGGGACGCCTCGGGCATATTGCGTGGGATAGCATTTCGGTTGCTACGTGCCATTGCTAGCATTTTTCCGGGTGGGAAAATCTCGGCTTTTGGTACGGGCGAAGGACTGATCAACTCGATTTTAATCATCAACCTTGACCGGCAACCGCGGAGATGGCGGCGTGTAGTCCGAGAACTCAGGCGGTTCCGCACGGCCGACGATGTTTCCCTTGCCTCTATAGCTCGACGATTCGCGGCAGTGGATGCTCGCGACGGCCGCGCCGTCGCCGCAACTGCCGATGTCGACTCGACATACCGCATTGGTGACCAACTATACGTCCAGCCGGATGCAAGGCTTGAGGAGTGCTTTCCCATCAACGAGCCGATAAAAATGACGCGGCAGGAAATTGCTGTAGCGAGGTCGCACGTGGAGGTTTGGAAGACCATCGCATGCGGGGCAGACAATTATGTGCTGGTGCTCGAGGACGACGTTTGGTTCACAACAGGTGCAGCGGAAGCAATCTCCTGTGGCTGGCGTGCCGCCATTCAACACTGTTGGGCAGAAGGAGGTCCGCGTTTGTTGTATCTGTCCTATGAAGATGCCGGGGGAACAGCAGAACGTGTTGACCTCTGCGATGCTCTTTTCCGACCGGTGCGGGGACTTTGGTTTCTCTCCGGCTACATCTTGTCGCGTGAGGGTGCGGCAGCGCTGCTACGGGCAATGCCCGTTATTGGCCCTGTGGACATGTGGTTAAACTATCGCTTTGGTGAGCTCGGTGCACTCGCCCTCTCCTCGCCTGTGATATTACAGCGACAGGACAGCGGCTCGGACAATTCCTATTCCGTGCTTCCTTACCTAGCGCGAGCGGGGATTGTTGATGCAGGCTCGGGCCCTATGGCACCCGAACGGGCGGGGGCGTTGTCGGTGTTGGCCTGGACCACCCGCGGTGAGCATGAACCGCTCGCAATGGCTTTGTCGATGTTGGGGTTGCGAGTGCGGGTGTTCGATGGTGATGAAGACGCAATTCGACCGCAAGACTTGTTGGAGCTTTTCGAGATGTTCGACGCTCTCGTTGACGCTCCACTAACGCCGGAGGCCATGGAAGCCATGACCGCAAGGACTGACGTAAGATTTCTTATGGAAGCGAAGGCAGTGTTTCGGTGCGAGACACGGCAGGGGGCTCTACCGCCTTCGCGCATCGCGATTCTGTCGTATGACGAGTCAGAGAGTGGATTGTGGGAACCGATCTGCAGTCTTCTCAGACTCACCGAGCCCGTGCAGTCTTTCCCGGTTGGAACACCACGGAGCCTGAGGATGTTTCGAGTCGGTAGAGAGGACGGCGCGCACCGGATTGCCCCGTCGCATCCCCAGCAGATTTCTTTGCTAGATGAGTCACCTTGGGTCCTCTCGGCAAAATATGGGTGGCAGCCGAAAGTACCCTCGAATCGCCCCATAACACCTGTAGGGGAGCTGCTCGTTTTCTCCGAAATGACTACAGCGACCTCGTCTTTTTCCGCGCTCATCGAGACTTTTCCGGGGAATTTGGTCTCGTTTTCGCAGGATGCTCTCGTTCATGATAAGGACGGTGCCCATCTCATCGTCAGCAAGGTTGCCAATGGAACCAGGCAGTACCGTTCGGGAGCCTTCGCGTCAAAACGACTGTTCGGATACGGTCGCTTTGAGGCTGAGATAAAAGCCGCCAGCGGATCTGGCCTCATCACTGGTTTTTTCCTTCACCGAGATGCACCGAGGCAAGAGATTGATGTAGAACTGGCAGGAGATGATCCTCGAAGCATGCTGGTAAACGTCTACTTCAACCCAGGTGACGATGACGCAGCAATGAACTTCGGCTATAGGGGTTCGCCTTGTCGTATCGACCTCGGCTTCGATGCTACTTCGGACTTCCATGTCTACACGGTTGACTGGCGACCGGACCGTATCATGTGGTCAGTGGACGGCCATGTCGTGCATGAGCGTGTAGGCTGGGACCCCACTCCAATTCCACATCTTCCAATGCGACTCCACGCAAATCTCTGGGCTCCTCGGTCCGAAGAGCTCGCAGGACGACTCGATCCCCATCTCTTGCCAGCGACAGCGCGTTTCAAAAATGTCTCGGTGTGGGCGTGACTCCAATCGTAGTTACACGGTGGCGTGTGCAAAGTAAGGTTAAAACCCTCTAGCTGGAATTAGTCGCACCAGGTCCACCCAAGCCGCCCGTACCCAAAGATGGATTCTGACCTAGGAGTTGATGTGTATGCGTGCGTAATTGCATTCCACTTGACCACCCGTTTGCAATGCCACTGACCAGTCAATTGCATTCGACCTGACCAGGCGTATGCGTTGGACTTGACCAGCACGCTAGGAGTCTTTCACCGGCAGAAGTCGGCCAAGAGCAGACTTCAGCTATCTACCAGGCGATATAGCGCTTGAGCGTGGGATGTCGCTAGCCCTGTACGCTGCAAATTTCGGCGACTTTGCGAGCTGGGAAGCGCGGTTGCGGCGATCACAAGACTGCCGTGTTTTTTTGCTTGCTCTACCCGATGAGATATCAAGGCTCCATGGTAGCCCTGGCCTCGTGCATTTTTTCGGGTGGCAGCCGTCCCAAGGTAGGCAACTCCATTGCAGGCCAGGTACATCAACGCTCCTGCCACGACCTTTCCATCAGCTTTAAGAACGTAGATTTTCAGACGTTCATTTGACATCAGTCCTGCGAACGAAGCCTGGCTCAACTGAAGATGCTCTGGCTTGGTATGAAATCCACTCGCATGCAAGGTTGCGAACTCAGGAAGCGTTTGTGAGGTGGCTTCTTCGATTTCGAATGAGTGGTGATTCAAGACCACATTTTCGATGGTGCACGCGAGTTGCAGATGCGTCCACCCCCTCAGACGCTCCAGCCGCCTCTCACCCACCAAAGCGTACTGCTTCAAAGTCGAGGCCTTTCCGATAAGAGGCATTACTGTCGAATACTCTGCTGATTCCTTGAGCAAGCTCAGTAGTGGCTTGGGTCTGTCAGTACTATCGCCGTAGATGCGATTGAGCATCGGGCTAGGTGATGCCTTCACCTGAAAGCATGGAAAAGCTTCGTTGAAAAACACACGAGCACCAAAAGGGTTTCCACTTATCCGAGACAAACTCTCGACGCGGGCACACAAATACTCGCTTTCTGCGGCCTCAATCGCATGAGCCATTCCGACATTCATGTGCATAGTCCTTATTGCATGATGTCCCAGAAGGGTAGCGGCAAATTCAACAATACACACCTCCAAACACACAGCTGGTAGATAACCTGCTCCGGTGTCCCTTTGGGATCGATAACTGCCTGTCGCGAAGGGCTGCAATCGGCCAAAAGCTGACGTTAGCTAGCGACCGGTTGAATCTACAGCCATAAGCGGACAGTAACGATGTATCACAAGAAGCAATGATGGTGGGAAAGGTTTGTGGGAGTTCGAATCGCTTCTTCATCGCCACATTCAGTAAGCGCAAACTACTGCTTTCCTAGAGAAAGTTTGGGTTTTGTGGTTTTTGGCGTCTGAAAAAAGGCCATATGGTTCTGATATGGGACTGGTGCGCTATTTGGGTGCGGAAAACAAAGCGTCGAGATTGATTGGTTGAGCATGATCCGGCTGCAATGGACTAGTCTCTGCAGACGCCTCGATCAAGGACTAATCCATGCCAAATAATTCAGACTCCAACATCGCCACGGCAGACGCTCTGCTTCTGCACAACCAGCATGCCCTGGGTGCAGCAATAGAAGAGGTCACTAGATGGTTTTCAGAAAATGGCGAAGAGTCCCTCTAATGGAGATAGCCGCAATGCTTTAGGGTCAAACACGACGCGGTTGCACGTCAACCGCGTCTAAGATCTGATGTTTAAGCCGCAGGACTCGTCAACCAGCTACTGCTCAACGTTGCCAGTAACGAAGCATCTGAGATAACGCCCGATGCCTTCGGATCAAATCCGGGATGACTGCCACTGAACCCTGCCATTGCCTGAACCAACTGGTCAACCTGCGTCCCCAGTAGATAGTCCGTATGGCTTCCACCGAGGGCGATCCTGTCCAGCCGGCTGACGGAGTTGTCATACCAGCCCTGCACAGTGATGTCGGTATCGCTGCCCAATAGTTGCACGCGCAGATCATTACCCGCCCGCTGAAACCACAGCGACTCACGGGACTCGTTGTCGATGCGCAGGGCACCCCGGGCTTCTCCTATCCCATTGATAAGAGTGTCGTGCCCCCGCCCTCTGGCAATTACATAGTGGTCATAGCCACCACCGCCGATCAGCAAGTCATTGCCCCCTCCTCCTTCAAGTCGGTTGCTACCGGTATCTCCCGACAGGATATCGTCGTGGCTGGAGCCCAGAAGGTTCTCAATACTCGTCAGCCGGTCGATCCCACCGTACCCGTTGCTTGCCGTGCCTTTAGCCAGATCTACGACCACGCCGGTTGGGGCGCCTTCATAACTGGCCATATCATTACCGGCACCACCGCTCAGCACGTTGTTTCCGCCCTTGCCCGTCAGAACATCATCACCGGCCCCACCATTGAGTACGTTGTCCCGACTGTCACCGCTCAACCGGTCAGCGAAAGCACTGCCGTTGAGGTTTTGCACATGGGTAAAGCCATCAAAATCCCGTGGCGTGAGTGAGTCAAGTTGCGCAACTATCCCTTTGCTTGAACCGGAGTAATCCACGGTAGCAACACCTAATAGATTGTCGTACAGGGAGAGAGCATTGAGATTGACCCCGGTTAAGGTCAGTAAAGGAGTGCCTGGCGAGAAAGACAGACGGGCCTGCGCCGAAGCATCTTCATCCAGGTAAGCCGTGCTGGAGGCTGAACTCAGCAGCAATCGGTCGCCTGAAACTCCGGCCTGAAAAGCATTGATGCGGTGACCGGTTGCTCCCGCCGACTGCGTGAACAAAAACATATCGCGGCCTGCACCGCCGGTCATGCCATGCCCATTCCCGGCGCCTGAAATCAATAAGCTTGCGGACGCAGCAGCGACCGCTGAGACTTGGCTACCCGAAACGAACTGAACATCAGCGTAACCCAACACCGATCCCAACGCCGTTTTGTAGGTTTGCAGACTGGCGCTTGCTTGGGTGTACGCTTCTTGCGCACTCGCCTGAGCCGTTAGCAATGCATTGGCTTTGTCCCTATCGACAGTAGACGCCCATTCGTAACGGCTGGTGCTGGTCACCGTTACCCAGTGTGCCGGAGTAAAAGGCGGAAATAGACTCTTGGTAACGTAACGTTGTGTTGTCGTAACGACAGTTGGCGGCAGGATGCTTGCGAGGTTGGCCGCTGTTTGAGCGATCAGCGCCGATGAGCCTGCCAAGCCATCGAGTGCATTTTGATAGAGTGAAACCGTACTGCCCAACCCGCGCTCAAATACGGTCGCTGCCTCTTTGGCTGAGTGTGCGGTCGCGGCACTTTTCGTGTCATTCGCGTTGACCGCCTGGCCCAACGCAGATTGCCGAGCGCTGGCTGAAGACGCCACTGCTTGCCCCACGCTCGTAGTCAGCGACAGTGAACTGTTGATCGATGCGAAGGCGGCAACAGAGGCGGCAACAGCACCCACGCCACGTTCCAGATAGGGGTTGCTGGTCGTCGAGGACGGCGGAGAAGATACCTCGAAAATATGCTTTACATAAAAGGCATCCGCCTTCAGCGCGCTGATGCGCTCGTAGCTGACCACGCTCTTGGGTCGGCCCGTCATTGGGTTGGTCGAATCGAAATTGAACTGTGTCGTGAGGATATAGGCCTGTGGGTCCTGGCTATTGTAATAACGGTAGGTGTTCATACTGGGGACCAGGTAAATCAGCGACACCTGACGGCCAAGGCTGCTGGCCTGAGCACTCTTGCTGCCCAACGCCGCAATTGCCGCCGCGGCCTGGTTGGCGGCCGTCGTCGCCAGACCTGCGCCTTGCGTGACCGCGCCCGACTCATAAACCCTACGCGTTTCGAGCGCGACATTTGAAATCGAAGGCACCAGTGGCACGTCCACATGGGCGGTAAAATAAGCGTCCAGCGACGGAGGCTTATTTATCGTCAATGGGTCTACGGGATTAAAACCGGAATTGGCTTGTTTCCAGGATTGTTGAGTGGCAATGGCCAGTTCCAACGCATCGTTGCCAAGCCTCAGACCGTTGGACAGTTCGATAGCCGCGAGCTGGCGGTAGTCGGCTGCGAACCAGTCCTGAATTTCGATGCGGTCACGGCTGCCCAACACAGCTACAAGCAGGTTGTTGCCTTCGCGTGCCAACCACAAGTCGGCCGCCTTTATACCTGCTTGTAACTTCAGTATCGAACTCGGCCCGGTATTGCCCGAGACACCATTGATCACTTTATCCTGGCCGTCTCCCCGATCGAAGACGTACACATCGTTGCCACCACCGCCTTCAAGCCGATCATTGCCTCGACCACCTGCCAACACATTATTGGCGGTGGTGCCTGTCAATGTGTCGCTCCACGCGGAGCCGATAACGTTATCGATGTTATACAGCGTACTTTCCAGGCTATCGCGTCCTGAGGACAAATTGACGTTCACACCGCCGGCTATCTCTGTATAGCTAACGACATCGGTGCCCGCTCCACCATCGATCCAGGCGCCTCGCCCGGTTACCAGAAAAGTATCGTTGCCAATGCCGCCTCTGAGCACAGAACTCCAATCGCCACTTATCAGCGTATCGCCGTAGCGTGAGGCAATGATCTCGTTGATATGCACTTGGCCGTCGTTGAGCCCGTTATTTCGCAGACTGCGTACTCCGGCCTGGTCATAGCCAGCGAACGACAGTGTGCGTACACCGCTGAAATTGGCAAACAGGCTCAAGTCCGATGCATTGGCGCCCAATAGATCAACATAGCGTTGGCCGCCGGCGGCTATTACACGCAGGCCATCTTGGGTGCGAATGAGAGAGGCGCTATCGCCAAGTCCAAGCAACTGAACCTGATCGCCAGCGCTGCCCGCCTGAAATCCTTGCAGAGTCACCTGCCCGGAAGCCTGGCTGACCAGCACGTTATCGACACTGTTATTGAGCACGAAGCGTTGCGCGCCGCTGCCCGCGAGAATCAAGTTGTAGCCTTTGTCGACAGCCACTGTCCCTCCCGCCACACCGGTGTAGGCCTTGGCGTAACCCGCTGATTGCGCGAACGCCCCAAGAGACGTGTCGATACCGACTTTGAGGTCCCTGGACAATTGCAATAAGGCGGCGTAAGCGGTAAAGGTATCCGCAGCGAAACCCGCATCATCGGGGGAGAAAAAAGTATTATTCCCGGGTAAATGGCCGATTGAATTCTTATTCACCGGAACCAGGCTGTTCACTTGGCCGCGCAAGGCTTCCAACCTGCCGGTGTAAGCAGCCCACGCCTCTGAGGTGGTCAAATACGAGGCCGCTGCGGCGCCCCATGAGATAGCGGCAGAATGTGCCTTGGCTTGGGCGGTCGAACGCGCCTCAGCGCTCGGCACGGCGTTGCCAATTTGCGCCGCAGTTTGCGCCTGCTCCAGCGCCATCGTCCCCGCATCAACGGCTTGCAGAGTGGCGCGAACAGAGCCGTAGTACGTCGAGCCCTGCTGTAGCAATGCCATCACTTGCTTACCGGCAGTGCTCCCTTGTTGGGCACCACTTTCACCTTCATAGAAGGTGATGAGCGTTCGATCGCGCACCCCGAGCAAAGGGTTGGGAAACCCCTGGCTACTGCGATAACGCTGCTTGACTGACCAGGCCTGCAACGCGGCCGTATAACCTACAAAGTCAGGCGCCGTCGTTGCCAGCGCCGCGTCAGCACCGCGCGCCTGGCCTGCGGCCATCGACGCGTAACCTTTGGAGGCGTAATCGGCAAATATCAGGGTGCCTGGGTTGATGGGCGCGGCCCCTTGAGCAGCCTCGGCTTTCTCGGCCAACCCAATATCGGCAATATCTCTTCGTGTGCCATTGGTGAACGTAAAACCGGCGGTGGAATCGATTAACCCCCCTCCCACCTGACGGCCGTCATGCGTCGATATCAGGTCAATGGATGCGATACCCAGAGACGTCAATGTTTTCAGTTCGTCAGGTGTAGAAATGCCATTCTGATCCGCATCCACCCAAACTTTAACGGCGTCAAAATAACTGCCCCCGGTCGAGGGGTTGATCAACGCGGTATCCCGAGAGAAAACCGCACTCCCAGAAGCGGCGAGGGTCGCCAGTGCGGAAAAGCCATTTTGCCCTGCAGGTGCCTTGCTTCCAGGTACCGAGAAGGACTCCCCAAACCACTCGGTTGCATTATCGATAGCGCCATTGCCATTGGTATCAAACACCAGGATGCCGTTGTCCGCCCCGACCCATCCCACCGCGCTCTTTATCCCATCGGCGTTATGATCGAACATGGCGTTGCTTTGTGACGGTGGGAGCATTTTTATGCCGTTGCCTGCCAAGTCCAACACCAGCGGCAGATGGTATTGGCCAGATCCCGATACCTCCAACGGTAGGATGGTGACGACCCCAACGTTGTAAGTACCCCAGCCTTGCTGAGCAATATTGAGTACTTGCTGGATTGCCGCCTGTAAGCCGTTCGACAATCTCAGTGCAAAAGGAATACTGGCGCCCAATGCAGTGGGTGACCAGCGATCAGAATAGGGTTCCTGGGCCAGGCGATGCTGCAGAGCCTTCAAGGACAGGGCATTTTCTGCAGCAGCGAATGCCCCCTCGGCAGGTGCAGCCAATAGGGCTCCTATTTGTGTCTGCTGAGATGCCAGGGTCTGGGACAAGACCAACGCGCCAGCTTGGGTAGACGTCTGGCTGATGAACGCGGCCAGATCCTGTGCAGGTCCGGTGAACGTTTGACCGTTCTGCTTCCAGGTGGTGTTTACAGGCAGTCCATCGAAACCGTAGGTCTGCTCCACCGCCAATCCACCATCGGCGTTTCTCCATGCGACGGCTACCCCTTGAGCCGTCAAACGATAGGTAGCCGACAAGTCGCCATAGCTGTGTGATACAGAAACGTTTTGCTTTCCAACGGTAATAGTCGAATCTTTCGGGACCTCCATTAAGGAAATTCCGGCGACGCTGATTTGAACGCTATCTTTCTTGTAGAGCAATGTCGCTTCACCAACAGCACTGGATGCAAGCGGCACCATCAGTTGCACATTGCCGTCAGCATTGACGTCGATGGCACGTATACCCTCGGCCGTGGCGAGTGTCGACGGCTGGAGGGGATTGTCGAGGGGCGCAAGCCCTAGGAAAGGCATGAGGATAAGTTTTTGCCAGTCAACTGTTCGGGTAACGATAATGACTGCTTCACCGGTCTCCTCTACGCCGTGGGCAAGCCATCGACCGATACCCGCGGCATTTTGTATAAGCGAAAAACCGTAATTGCTGACAAGTTCAGTGGAGGTCTCACCAGGGATCTGAACATAGTCATAACCGAGGCCACCGAGCGCAACCGGAAGTATATCGCCTACCGTTCCGGCCCACTGCCAACGTGCCAGTCCAAACTCATTTACAGCGGAGTTTACATCTTCGTCGAGAACGTTCTGAGTTTCAGGAAAACCGCCTAAAAATAATGTTCTGCTTAAAACAGAACTTGCCAGGTTATCTGACGCTTTTTGGAATTGAGCATCCGTAAGGCTACCCCCTGATAATGCAACAGCCGCCCACATGGAACCGCGTACCATCTCACTGGTAAACGAGCCATCATTCCGATTTATAGCACTCGCAGACTTGAGCCACGTGGAAGCAGCCTCAAGATCTTGCCTCACTCGCTCATCAGTCGTATGAAGTAACGTTTCATTTATCAGCAAACGCATATAGTCATACGCAGCCGGGTAATTTTTTTCGACTAAAAAGGCTCGAAGTGCTGAGTCTTGCTCGGCGTTAAAATTGACGATATTCATACATCAGCACCTCAGCGAATAAGATGTTCATCGAGAAAGGACAGAACAGCAGCATCCATGTCCTTAACGTTTTTATGGTTTGAAGAGTATTGGTAAGAAATAGAAATATCGTGCGCGAACAGACGTGTCGCCACGTAGGTATTACCCCAATCACTGACAAAAACGATGGCACCGTCTTTGCCTCGAAAACGATACACATCCAATGAGCCGACAACATAAACATCTATATCGTCTATGTGTCTGTCTGGCTTACGCCCTTCGATCACCCTATCTTGGTCATATCGCTCAGGATCAATATGGCTCATACGCAAAATTATCAATTCACCATCTAATACTCTTTCCTTGACTAAGCGCATTTCCGGGTATTGAACGGAAAGTGCCAACGAACTACCATCCCGAGTAAAAACTCGCTGACAGTCCTCCTCGGAAAAATTAAATTTAAAAGATAACTCGCCTCCGCGAGCGTTACTTCCAAAAGTACATGGCACTGAGGCGCTCCCTATAAGTGGAATAGTTGTAAGAAGTATCGCAGTGAGAAGTATTTTCAGTTTTAGCTGCACAGAGCATTCCATCGAAATTGAGGACCTTGAACCTAAGACTGTTCGAGCCGCGCCAGACCGAACCCCATCCATGAAAATAGTCCGCCTAGCGCTCTCTCAAACTCTCCTGAACATGCTGGCGCAAAGGGCTCAGGAAGTAATCCAGCACCCGACGCTGATCCGTCTTGACCTTCGCCGTCACCGACATACCCGGCGACAGCGCAACGCGTTCTCCCTTGATATTCAAATAATCTTCTTTCAGTCGAATCCGACTGCTGTAGACGGGCCCACGCTTTTCATCGTCTATCGCATCGTTGGACACCCCGATCACCTCCCCTTCAACGGTGCCATAACGGGTGAAGGTGAAGGTTTCCACCTTGATGGATTAGAATCAAACTCAACAAGATTCATACTCAGTCCCTCAGCGAACCAGTTTCTGACTTAAAAAACCCGTGATAGTCGCATCTAAATATTCAAGATCCTGATGGTTTTTTGAATATTGATAAAAAACAAATACGTCTCCCGCCACAAGCCTTTTAGCCAAATAGGTATTTCCCATATTCCTCACAAAGACAACTTCACCATCCTTGCCACGAAAACGATACATTTCGTCAGATCCAACATCATAAATATCGATAGTGCCCAAGCGCCTATCTGGCTCCCGCGTTCCGACGATTCCATTTTGGTCGTATCTTTCAGAATCAATATGGCTCATCCGCAAGACAACCACAGAGTCATCCACCACTCTGGCACCTATCAATTTCATCTCCGGATATTGAACTGTAAGCGTCACAACACTGCCGTTACGGGTTTCCACGAGTCGGCACTCTTCTTTTGAAAAATTAAACTTAAAAGACGGCCCACCACCCAGCCCCTTATTTTCAAAAGTACATGGCACTGTGGCGCTCCCTATAAGTGGAATCGTCGTAAGAAGTATCGCCGTGAGGAGTATTTTTAGTTTTAGCTGCACAGAGCACGCCATCAAAAGTGAGGACCTTAAACCTAAGACTGTTCGAGCCGCGCAAGACCGAACCCCATCCATGAAAATAGTCGCCTAGCGCTCTCTCAAACTCTCCTGAACATGCTGCTGCAAAGGGCTCAGGAAGTAATCCAGCACCCGACGCTGATCCGTTTTGACCTCCGCCGTGACCGACATACCCGGCGATAGCGCAACGCGTTCTCCCTTGATATTCAAATGATCCTCTTTCAGTCGAATCCGACTGCTGTAGACGGGCCCACGCTTTTCATCGTCTATCGCATCGTTGGACACCCCGATCACCTCCCCTTCAACGGTGCCATAACGAGTGAAGGTGAAGGTTTCCACCTTGACGGTCACCGCCTGGCCGGCGCGGACAAAACCCACATCCTTGTTTTCCAGCAGGGCTTCCACTTCAACGGGCTGGTCGGTAGGCACGATGACCATCAATGCCTGCGCTGGCGTTACCACACCACCCACGGTATGCACCGCCAGTTGCTGGACAGTGCCAGCTACCGACGCCTTGAGCTGGGTAAGGGTTTCTTGATAGCGGGCCTTGGTCAGCAGCTGAACCAGGCTCGCTTCCTTCTGGACAGCCTCTTGTTGCAGATCCAGCATGGCGCGTCGAGTCTGCGCCACCACGCCTTCG
This sequence comes from Pseudomonas sp. S35, assembly GCF_009866765.1. NCBI lineage: Bacteria > Pseudomonadati > Pseudomonadota > Gammaproteobacteria > Pseudomonadales > Pseudomonadaceae > Pseudomonas > Pseudomonas sp. S35. The sequence continues at coordinate 967,196 of NZ_CP019431.1, read as the reverse complement.
CGTCGACGTTGTGCTTCGCCCCGGGCAGCCGTGGATTGCAATACGCTGGCCTGTTGCACACTCAGTTGGCGCAACACATCCAAGCGTGCTTGTTCCTTTTGCAGGTACTCATGGCGGGCAACATATTGCTGGGCTAGCAAGAGTTGATAGTCCTTAGCCAACTGTGTCGCGATCGGCAACGCCTGACGCAAGCTGACCACCTGCACCTGCGCAGCCTGGATGTCCGCAGTGCGCTGCAGAATCTCAGCTTCTGCCTGCGCCAACTGGCTTCGATACTCTTGATATTGCCCTTGCAACCAGCGCTGGGCATTCAGCGTCTGCTCGGGGCTGAGATCCACCATGCTGTCACGCGCCAGCATCGGCTCTTGCTGGTGCTCGATAGCCTGCAGCATCGCCGTACTACGGGCGCGATCTATACGCGCTGCCAATAAGTCACCCTGCGTGCGTCGTACCTCAGTATCAGCCGAAGTCGCATCCAGTTCGATCAGCACCTCACCCACTTGCACACGCTGCCCGTCACTGACGTGGATCGCCTTGACCACCGCAGTTTCGATGGATTGGATCAGCTTGGTTTTACCACTGGGGACTATTTTCCCGGAGGCGACGGCCACCACTTCGATGGTTCCAAAGTAAGCCCAGGCAAGCGCCAGGACAAAAAACAGCATGATCCCCCAAACGAAGACTCGCGGGGCCGGATGCGCCGGGCTGTCCTGCAAGGTCAAAGCAGCCGGCATAAACGCCAGCTCATGGGGTAGTCGCTTGGGCGTTTCCATCCTCTTGCGCTGGCCCCAGGACTCTCTCCAGACTTGCCGATAACGCTGTAGCAGTGCCAATGCCATGCTAACTATCTCCCTGCCCTGTTTTTATCCTTGTTGCATGCGGTGCAGGCGTGAGTAATGTCCTGCCTGATGTGCCAACAATTCAGCATGGGATCCCTGCTCGACAATTTGTCCGCGGTCCACCACCAGAATGCGGTGGGCGTCACGCACTGCGGACAGCCGATGCGCAATGATGATGACGGTGCGACCGGCGCAAATGCTTTGCATGTTCTGCTGAATGACGCGCTCCGACTCATAGTCCAACGCGCTGGTGGCTTCGTCGAAAATCAGGATGCGCGGGTTGCCGATCAACGCGCGAGCGATGGCGATTCGTTGACGCTGGCCGCCAGACAAGGAGGCCCCGTGCTCCCCGACCACGGTGTCGTAGCCTTCAGGCAGTTCCAGGATGAACTCGTGGGCGCCGGCCATCTGTGCGGCCTGCATGACCGACTCCAACGCGATACCGGGGTCTGTGAGTGCGATGTTTTCCCGAATGCTGCGGTTGAACAGCATGTTGTCCTGGAGCACCACACCAATCTGCCTGCGCAACGACGACACATCGGCCAACGCCAGATCCATGCCGTCGACCAGTACTCGCCCACGTTCCGGAACATACAAGCGCTGGAGTAAACGCGTCAGCGTGCTCTTTCCAGAACCCGAACGCCCCACCACGCCAATGACTTGCCCTGCCTCGATCTGCACGCTGATACCGCGCAAGACTTCAGAGCCATCCACCCGATACCGGAAATGCACTTGGTCAAATTCAATATGACCTTTCAACGGTGGTAGCGCACTGCGCGCCGCCTGAGCCATTTCCGTGCGCGAGTTCAGAATATCCCCCAGGCGCTGCACAGAAACGCCGGTCTGCTGAAAACTGGTCCAGAGCTGCGCCAGACGCATAATCGGTTGGGAGACCCTGCCGGCCATCATGTTGAACGCTATCAGTGCGCCCACCGTCAATTGACCGTCAATCACCAGGCGTGCGCCCATCCAAAGCGTCGCTACCGTGACCAGTTTTCCAATAAAGGACACACTCTCGTTGGCAATCGCCGACAGGTTTTGGGTCTTGAAACCTGCGGCAACGTAGCCAGCAATCTGATCCTCCCATTTGCGGACGACCTGAGGTTCAACCGCCATGGACTTCACCGTATCGATGCCATTCACGGTCTCGACCAGAAATGCCTGGTTTTCCGCACCGCGTGCAAAGCTATCTTGCAAACGCGCACGCAGGACGGGTGTAACTATCAGCGATACCAAGAAATACAAGGGCAGCGACAACAGGACAATCAAGGTCAGCCACGCGCTGTAGTAGAACATCACAGCAATAAAAACCACTGAGAACAGCACATCGAGCACCACCGTAATGGCGTTGCCGGTGAGGAAGCTGCGGATGTTTTCGAGCTCACGCACCCTGGCCACGGAGTCCCCAACCCGCCGAGCTTGAAAGTACGCCAAGGGCAGATTGACCAAATGACGGAACAGCCGCGAACCGAGCTCGACATCAATGCGGCTGGCGGTGTGGGCAAACAGGTAAGTGCGCAGGCCACTCAAGGCCGACTCGAAAATCATGATGCCCAGTAATCCGGTGGCAACCACGTCCAGAGTCGTAAGCCCGTTATGGACCAATACCTTGTCCATCACCACCTGGAAAAACAGTGGCGTCAGCAGCGCAAACACTTGAAGTACGAACGACACCAACAGCACTTCACCGAGCAACTTGCGGTACTTGATGATGGCTGGAATAAACCAGGTGAAATCAAACCGAGAAGGTTGATTGGACGACCCCGTTTCGGATCGCAGGAGAATCAACTCGCCGGTCCATCGTAACTGCAACGTTTCATAGTCGATGACTTCGGCACGCGCCTGACGGGGATCGTGAATCAGCGCCTTTCCCTGGTCGACCCTGGCAATGATAAAGAAGGTGCCATCAAGGTCTGTCGCAATCGCCGGAAGTGGGGTTTGGTCGAGGCGCCCCGTCGTCGTGTGGATAGCCTTTGCCTTGAGGCCCGACTTCATCGCCGCCAATAGCAATTCCTGTTTTGCACAAGAGCGGCCTTCGGGGCCAAATTCGTGAGCCAACTGCTCGGCACTCACCGCAATGTCATGCAGGCGCGCCAGCACCACCAAACAGGCCAGCCCCGTGTCTACAGGTAATTCCGTATGTGAGCCTTGTTCGCTCATAGCGCATCCATGCCAGTTCAAAAGTGTTCAATCAAAAAGTGCAGCACACATCTACGCCAGATTCATGGTGGTTGTGTGACAGTGGGGTCTTGTGGAAGCTTGAAGTGCGCACCTTGATTAACGCTGATTTCGTGCATCCACCGGCAGAAAGTCTCTATCGGCGTCGTAGTTTTTAGTCAGGTACATAGCCAGGCTGGAGAGATCGGCTGGACTCAGCGTCCCAGCGGCCTGTTTGAGTTTCAACGTGTTGATGATGTAGTCGTAGCGTGCGTTGTTGTAATCCCTGACCGCGTTGTAGAGTTGACGCTGGGCATTGAGCACGTCGGCCGTATTGCGTGAGCCCAGTTCACGCCCAACCTGGTTGGCTTTAACAGATGCCTGGCTGGACAAGATAGTCTGGCGCCTCGCGATCACTTGCTCGGTATCGGAGTTGACGGCGCGGTGCAAATTACGCACGTTCTGCACGACTTCACGCCGTTGGTCTTCGCGCTCATCCTCGCTCTGTGCCAGACGCTCGGTGGCTTCACGCACCTGGGAACGCGTAGAACCACCCGAGTACAGCGGAATATTCAACTCAAGCCCCACACTGCGTTGCGCGACGTCGCCGTAATAGCCGGAACGCCCAAAGTCCGTGGGATTGCTGTAGCCGAAATTGTCGTTATCGCCCTTGCGATAGGAGACCACCGCATCCAGCGTCGGCGCAAAACCCGCCTTGCGTTGGCTACGCGTATGCTCGGCGGCGGCGACGGCATAGTTGCTCGCCGACAACGCAAGATTTTGTTGCACAGCCCGGCTGACCCACACATTTGAGTCGTTGGGCTGAGGCGTTTCTATTGGAAGTTGATGCGCAATCGCCTCAATGGACGAATAACGCTGTTTCGTCAGTCGAGAAAGCCCCTCGAAGGCATCCTCCACTTTTCGCTCAGCCAGCTTGCGATTAGCGGTGGCCGTGTCGAAGGCAGCCTGCGCATCCAGTAAATCGGTAATGCTTGAAGCGCCATTGTCCAAACGAGCCTGCGCTTGCTGCTGCTGACGCAGCAACGCGGCCTCTTCAGCCTTGGATGCAGCCAATAAGTCCTGTGCGCGCAGCGTTTCAAAGTAAGCCTGCGCAGCGCTTAACATCAATTCCTGCTCTTTTGCCGACAGCTCCAGTTCTGCCTGAGCGGTACTCGCCTGCGATGCTTCAAGCGCAAACCAGCGATCAAGCCGGAACACCGGTTGATTTAAATTGGCTTGGAATACTTTTTGATTACGGGTACGCGTCAACGAAGGTTGGTCGCGTTCCAGTCGCACCGCTTCCACCGACCCGCCAGCGCTGAGGGTGGGAAGTAACCCCGCTTGCGCTTGAGGGATAGCCTCACGTTGCGCACCGAACGCGTGTCGGGCGGCGGAAAGCTTTGCATCGTTAATGACTGCTTGCTGGTAAACACTCATCAGGTCTGCGCGCCGAAGCTGATCCTCGGCTAGTACCGGATTGAAAACGCCCAATACACAGGCAATCACACAGCAAATCCTTGTGCAGTTACTCATGACAATCCATTTTCAAAACCATGCCTCTCGGCATTCGTGGGGCTACAGGTATCGCAAATCGGCAAGGATTGTAGAGCGTTAATTGTTACCGTTTGGAGTTTGCGCGCATCCGCGAATTGCCAAGAATCACTTGCCGTTGATCTATAGGGCACATCCAAAAAAACGCAAGCGGCCGGGGAAGGCCCGTAAACCATCGTGCATCCTAAATCGGATGCTCACGATGTGAGTGAGTAAGCCATTTGCGGCGCTCGACATCACTAATTGATTCGGGATAATCGTTACCGATTGAGGTACTAGATTCTTAATGCGGCATAACCTGCACCTTACGCCAAATGGTTTGAATCGGTCCTTCTTCCGTAGACGCTTTCAAAGGACCGCTTCTGGCCGACTGCTGCCCTTCGCGGTAGGCTGCTTAGGATCCCATACGACCGCAGGGAAGCCAGCTAAACGATCCGTCCGATGATGGCCGTTTTCTGACTTTCACGACGAGCAGAAAACGACCGAAAGCTGCCCTTGGCTGACTTACCCAATCACTACCTCACTGTCGGGGCAGTCCTAGCGTTTCAAGTGGCTACCTCATGCAGCTAATACGCCGTTCCTACTCCAAACCCTTCAAAGGCTAGGTAATTCAGTAGTGTGCCCGGCCCGATGCTTTGATTGCCAGTGTCGGATTCAGCACGCAATGGCAGGCTCAGCAGTTTCTGGTGCAGTTGCAGGAACGGCTGGCCAGGTTCGGTTTATCGCTCAACGCTTCGAAGACACGGCTGATTGAGTTTGGTCGTTTTGCTGCGAGAAATCGTAGAAAGCGAGGCTTAGGTAAACCGGAGACGTTTGACTTCCTGGGTTTCACGCACTGTTGTAGTACCAACAGAGGCGTTGGGTTTCAAATACTGCGACTGACGGTCAAGAAGCGAATGCGTGCGACGCTGCTGGCTATTCGGGATGAGCTGAAGCGCCGACGTCATGAACCCATCCGGCCTCAAGGGCAATGGCTCACTCGGGTGGTGAGTGGTTACTTCAATTACCACGCGGTGCCAGGAAACTTGAAACTACTGAGTGGTTTTAGGAAGGCCCTATGCCGATATTGGCGTCAGGCTCTCGGGCGACGCAGCCAGCGAAATCGGCTGCAATGGTCTCGCTTCGGGTTGCTCACAGATCACTACATACCGAGCCCAAAGAATGCACACCCGTATCCTGAGGATCGCTTCGCGTCACGTACCCAAGGCAGGAGCCGTATGCGGTAGTTCCGCACGTACGGATCTGTGCGGGGGGTGGCAGGTAACTGCCATCCCTACCGCGACCAGAAGTTCTCAGCCGTGCTGCTAATCGCTGGTCACTGGGAATCGTCCACATACTAGGTGTGGCGGGACGGTTGTCGCATGCAGAGATAGTCAGGTGCATGAGCGGCGAGACGCAGCAAATATTGACCCGTAGCTTTCGCCAGTTGGAAAGAGACGGTTTGGTAAAATGCCAGGATTACAACGAGGTGCCGCCACGTGTCGACTACGAATCATCCGAACTGGGGCGGGGCCTGCTAGCGCGGGTGACTCCATTGTGGACGTGGGTGGCAGAGAACAGAGAAGGTTTTCGCGATGCTCGCATTCTTTACGACTTTGACATCTCGAGTGATACGACGTGACGGCTTCTGGCCGATTTCTGCCGGTCAAGGCTAACCAGTGTGCTGGTCAAGTCAATGCAAACGACCGGTCAAGTCCATGCAATTACGCATATGCGCAAGTGCTTAGGGACGTCAGCTGAAAAAAGGTCAAACGCGATGCAGCTAGCTAATAGAGGGTTGGATCAATGCAATGACGTATGGGCACCCCTTAGATTTTTCGCGGGAAAATGGAGGTGAAGTATGGACATCAGAGATCAGAGTCAACAGCAGACCATGACTGCTCTGTGGCTATGTCCATAGTTCACAATCTTCCCTTTAGATTGATGAGATTTTCTGCGACCTGACAGGCATGCCTGGCGACCTCACGGAATTCGGCCGAAAGATCCGTGCCAAAGTCCTAAAACACACCGGGATCCCAGTAGGTGTGGGAATTGCCCACACCAAAACCCTGGCGAAACTGGCCAACCACACCGCGAAACGGCTGCAGGCGCAAACTGGGGGCGTTGTGGATCTGTGCGACCCTTTCAAACGCGACTGGGTGTTGCGCAACACCGCTGTTGAGGAGGTATGGGGCATAGGTCGACGCATGACGGCGCACATGCAGGCCCTGGGCATTCACACGGCCATGGACCTGGCCAAGGCGGATCCTGTCTTGCTCGGCCGCAAATTCAGCGTTTTCCTGGAAAAAACCGTGCGTGAGCTGGCCGGCACGTCGTGCCTGGCGCTGGAGGAAGCGGCGCCGGCCAAGCAGGAGATCTGCTGCAGCAGAATGTTCGGCGTGCGCCTGGAGAAGATTGAGCCGATCAAAGAGGCGGTGGCCACCTATGCGCAGCGTGCGTCGGAAAAGCTCAGGGCCCAGCATTCGCTGTGCAAGAAGATCCGCGTCGGCATCCGCACCGGCATGTTTAACCCCGACGAAGCCCGCTACGCTAACGGCGTGCTGGTGGAGCTGCCTTATCCTACCAACGACGTGCGTTTGATCACCAAGGCCGCCACACAGGCCGTGGAACGTCTTTTCCGCCCAGGGTTCCGATACAGCAAGGCTGAGGTGTTGCTGATGGATTTGCGTCAACCAGGTGAATTTACCGATGATCTGTTTGCGCATACCCAGCCGGCTGCGGCCGACAAGGTGATGAGCGTCCTGGACGAAATCAACAACCGATGGGGACGCGGCACGCTGCGCGCCGCGGCTGTGCCGGCGGCGCCGGCCTGGGCAATGCGCCGGGAATTGAAAAGCCCGAGTTACACGACCAGGCTCGACCAGTTATGGACGGTAAATGCCAATTGAGGCGTCAGGATCCGGAGGAATTTGTGTATGTGCAGCCATTACGAAGCACCGGCGCCGCAGCGAGTGGCCGAGACATTCGGCATCGAGCCTTTCGAGCAGGGCAAGTTGGAACTGTACCCAGGCTACACCGGCCCCTTCGTTCGCCAGGTGGAGCACGTCGAGGTCGATGCGGATTCGCCGGCGCCGGTGGAAGGGCTGGCAGGCTCGTTCGGACTGATTCCGTCCTGGAGCAAGGACATTAAAATCGCTCGGCACACCTACAATTGCCGATCGGAAACAGCCAGTCAAAAACCATCGTTTCGCACGGCTTGGCGCAAGGCCCAGCATTGCATCATTCCTGCTGCAGCTATTTACGAGCCTGATTGGCGATCAGGGAAGTCAATTTCAACGCGTATCACCCGCGCGGACGGCGAATTGTTGGGCATCGCGGGACTATGGGAGCAATGGCGCGATCCCGGTACCGGGAAGATCCTGCACAGTTACACTATGTTGATCATCAATGCGGACGACCACCCCTTCATGCGTAACTACCATAAGCCTCAGGATGAAAAGCGCATGGTGGTGATTTTGCCTAAAGGGCTGTACGCCGATTGGTTGAAAGCCCCGGCCGTGGATAGCATGGAGTTTATGCGCCAGTACCCGGCCGGCCGCCTGGCCGTCGCCATGTAGTCCTGGGTGCAACCCACCACATGACCCGACCTGATACAAATGAGAGTGGTTGAATGACCAAAGATGAACTGCGACAACAGCTGCAGCAGCAATTTGAGCAGCATCTGCAGACGAATCCCGATGCTGTGACGCTTTATGCGGCAGAGCCGGAACCGGAAACACGACCTTGGAAAAAGAAACCGAGCCTGCTCGACCAGGCGTTTGCACAAGACCTGGCCGAGATTGAAAAAGAACTGCAGGCCAAAGACTAACTTTCCGAGAACACCAGGCAGGGCCTGCGACAGCCTGCAACAAACGTTCAGTCGGCTTTATCGGCAAGCAGGCATCAAGCTTGGATCGTCACATAGCTAGCCAAGGTGCTGACTGCAACCGGCGACTTTGAGACTGTTCCAACCATCCTTGGCCACGCCCAACTCGATCATACCAAGCCTTATCTTTCAGTTGATCCGATCACTATACGGCGTGCTGTTGAATTTGCATTGTAGAGACTATGTTTATACAAAGTGCTTGAGATTGCTGCGCTGCGTATCTACAATGTGTCTACGATATGGAGGTATTTATGCAAGTGAAAATACAGCAGTGGGGCAATAGTCAGGCGATCCGTTTGCCGTCTACCGCTCTCAAGCAGATGAGCCTGGTCAATGGAGATGTCCTGATTCTTGATGTGTCAGCTGAAGCTATGACGCTCAAGCCAGCCAAGGCTAAACCTCATTACCGTCTGACCGATTTGATGGCGCAATGCGATTTGACCGCACCAGAGCCAGCAGAGCTTGCTGCTTGGAACGCAATATCACCGGTAGGACGTGAAGCGTGAAGCGAAACAAATTTAACCGTGCTGACATTATTCGTCTGAATCTGAATCCCACCGCGGGCCGCGAGCAGCAAGGTGATTTTCGTCCGGCGTTGGTCCTAACGCCGGCGGCCTACAACGCCTCTGGGCTTGCAGTTATTGCCCCAGTCACGCAGGGCGGCGACTTTGCTCGCTATGCCGGATTTGCGGTGCCATTGAGCGGTTCAGGCACCGAAACACAGGGGGTTGTCCTGTGTAATCAGATTCGTACTGTTGATCTTGAGGCTCGTGGCGCTAAGCGAGTTGAGTCAGTGCCCGAGATGGTGATTGACGATGTGCTGGCTCGTGTCCAAGCGCTCTTTGAATAACAGGGATGCGTCGATGAGCACTCCAAAAACACACCTGCCTGCATTCCAGGTCGTCACCTATGCGCGTGATTTCCTGCGTGCTGCTCAAATACTTGAGCAGCACGCAATCGGCGGAGAAACCGATCTTTTCTCGGTAGCCGCTATGACTGCGGGGCTTGCTTCGGAGCAGTATCTGAAGTCATTTCTGGTCGAGCAGAACCCAGCGTCACCGTCATTTTTGAAGCTCGTTTCAGGGCTTCCCCAGAACAAGCATGACCTCTTTGGCCTGTACCAGAAAATTCCACCTGACCTATGCGCCCTTTTGCATGACGTATCCGAACGGCTTAGCCCAGGATTTCCATTGATTGACCGGATCAAGCAGTGTTCTCAGCTTTTCACGCACACACGCTACGGATATGAAGCGGATTCCCTTGCAGTGCTGCGGTCGGAGGTGTTTGAGCTTGCACCTCATCTGGATAGGGTTCTTACAGAACTGACAAAGTCCGTCGTTGCATGAGATAGCCAACGATCAGGGAAAAGCCATGAAATACAAAATTTTAGCTTCGTTGATGGCTGTGAGCCTGAACACCGTAGCGGCTCAGAAAAGCTTTGAGCTGCAGAGTTGTGATGTAGAAAGCCAGCGTGCAGTGGTTGGTGAAACTGGCGGTAAGATCAGTGACACCAGACAAGCCCACATATCAGTGAGAGCAAACGTTCTGAGTGCTGATATCAGCACAACGCGAAAAGCGCGCAAGCTTACCCAGGTTGAAGCTGAACGTATGCTCAACCGTGTTGAAGCGATCCGGGACCAAACCAATCAATTCGTCGAGCAGCAGGGTTTCTTGAGCGCGGCAGAGAAAGCTAGCTTTGACCGCGAATTCGATGCTATTGCGATGCGGCTGTGTAAGTAGGAAAAGAAGCAATAACCACAGGTCAATTAGATAAATGACATCCTCCTGCTTGGAGTTAACTATGCGCGATGCGCTGCCCCCTCTAGAAAAAACATCGCACCAGTTGCTCTATCTCATCTACGGCGACCAGGCTGTCTACCGGCGCGAAGCAAAATTCAGCATGCTGACCGCCTTGGCCCAGCTCAAACGGGGCGAGTCGCTGTGCATCAGAGTTATGACTGATCGCCCGCAGGATTACGCCGGTTGGCCGGTTGACACAATCGCCCTGAGCAATCAGACCATGATCCAATGGCAAGGTGAAAACGGCTACCACCACCGACGTAAGGCCTGCGCGATCGCGGAAGGGCTAAAACTGGCAGAAAAAACCCTATTCGTAGATACCGACACGCTGTTCCTGGATTCCCCCCACCGTATATTCGGACGGATTGATCAAGGACGGTATGTGATGGATCGCTTTGAATACGACTGGAGCTATGTCTGCGAACGTCCAGACTATGTAAAGCTCGGTCAGCGGCTAGAAGCATACGGTATCTCGGCCAGCAATAGTTTCAAGCTGTACAACAGTGGTCTGTGTGGTCTCAATGACAGTGATACGCCGCTGCTCGAAGAGTCGATTCGACTGATCGACGAGTGGACTCAAGGATCATTCGATATCCATACTATCGAGCAAATCGCCCTATCATTCGCGATGCGCAACAAGCCAATTCAGGAAGCGAAAAACTACGTTTATCACTACTTCGCCGAAAAGCGCTTCTTCCATGCTATGCAAAAGCACTTTTTCAGTCGACATGGTGAACAGTTTCACCCTGAACTGCCCGCCCTCTGCACTGAAGTGCCGCGCTGCAAACCTGTGCCGTCACCCTGGCAGCGCCTGCGGATCAAGTGGAAACTGCGTAATACACGCAAAGGCATGAAAAAAGTCTGCCGTGATCTACTTTACGGAAGCGCCGCACCTAACCATCCGTACTTCGAAGTGTGCCGTCATGAATGGTGGGAATCAGCCTCCCGGGAGATTTTGCGTTGGGACGAAGGCCAACAGAAAAGATTTTTCGGCGCGGAATATGGTCGATGGCCGAAACACCTGCCCAAACCGAAACGGTCGACCGACGAACAGACCATAATCGCCTACCTGCGCGAGCGAATGGGGCATTAACGACTTCTTGGATTGCTGCTCCAAGACTCGCAGATGCTCCAGGCGGCCTTTGATGATCAAACAGGCTGGCCAACGCCGCCAGTTTGCACCGGATCGTGGCGCCGGCCAGGCCTCAGGTTTCCAGTTGAGCGCGCCAGGCCAGCACGCGCGCGGGTGACTGCGGAACTCATCGGCGCCGGTGAGCCCGACAAACCTCAGAAGTCTTCCAGGTCGTGTTGATAAGCGCGTCGGGGGGCGTGGGTTGTCGATATTGGCGCACCATTCCACCGCCGCCGGCACGCTGGCCAAATGCTGGAATTCACCAGTGCTTAGAGGACATTCGCCGATCGGCAACAGCACGGCGGTGGACTGGGGGGAGTGAGTTCTTTCATCGTATGCCCGGGCCTGCAGGCCGACCTGCCGCGTGCTCACTGGCGACCCATTCCCAGTATTTACGGTGGGAGCGGTCGTTTACAGATTCCGGCACCAGGTGCTGCCAGCGTTGCTTTTCCAGGTCTTGTCGCTCGTCGCCGCGCAGCTCCTCACCGAGCACGGCGCCGGCCGCTGCGAATCGCCGGCGAGCCCGGTACCAGAAACCATCGGATGAGGTGCACTGATCCAGCGGCACAATCGGCACCTGGTGTGTGCGCCACAGCTGCCATAGCACTGCCAGGCCGATGCCCTGCCTCCGCTGCGCCCGTTCAATTTCGATCATGTTGATGTACACGCGATCGCCCAGCGGACTGATGCCGTAATCGACGTGGCCAACCGGGTGGCCACCGACCTCGATGTTGTCCTGGTAGTCGGTACCGGGAAACACGAAGCGTAAGCGTCCGAACTACACCGCCTTGCATCTCAGACCTTAATCCCCTTTAACCGCTGATTGACGCGCTCACACTCAAAAACTGCGAAATTGCACCCCACTTGACCACCCATTTGCGTTGCAACTGACCAATCATTTGCATTCGAAGTGATCAGGACTCTCGGCTCTGTAGGGTAAGAGCGTGGCTAAAAGCAGACCGTAGGTTTGGCCAGTCAACGGGGCTCATTGAGCGCCGCTCTTTTCCTGTTCAAGCCGACAAACAGGGGGGCAATGAAACGGGAAATCGTAGGCTAAGGCGCGAAATTTTCGTGGCTATCTATTCCATGCAGCGAATCGATCAGCGGGCAGCTAACCGTCCCGTGGCTCGCGCAACAGTCATCAACCAACTGCGCCAGGACCAACTCGATCCGCCGCAGATCCGCAAGTTTCCCCCGCACGTCTTCGAGCTTCTGCTCGGCGTGCACACGCGCATCATTGCAGTGCGTACCGTCATCGAGCCGCAACAGTCCGGCCACTTCATCGAGGCTGAAGCCCAGCCGTTGTGCGGACTTCACGAATTTCACCCGTGCAATATCCGCCTCGCCGTAGCGACGAATGCTGCCGTAGGGCTTGTCCGGTTCGGGCAACAGCCCTTTGCGTTGATAGAACCGAATGGTTTCCACGTTAACCCCGGCTGCCTTGGCAAAGACGCCAATGGTCAGGCTTTCCGCAGTGTTTTTCATACCGCTTGACTCCGTACCTGACTACGGAAATAACCTTAACCCATCGATCAAACATTCGAAAGGTTGAACCCATGTCTGAATCACAAAAGGGCCGTGGTGCACTCCTCGCTGGAGGTCTGGCGGCGATCCTTGCGTCCACCTGCTGCCTGGGCCCGCTGGTGCTAATTGCCCTGGGCTTCAGCGGCGCCTGGATCGGTAATCTCACCGTTCTGGAGCCCTACCGCCCGTTTTTCATCGGCGCGGCATTGTTGGCGCTGTTCTTCGCTTACCGGCGCATTTTCCGCCCGGCTCAAGCCTGCAAACCCGGTGAGACCTGCGCAATTCCGCAGGTACGAACTACCTACAAGTTCATTTTCTGGCTCGTGATGGCACTCGTGCTGGTCGCGCTCGGTTTCCCCTACATCCTCCCGTTGTTTTACTGATCAGGCAGGAGTCTCCCATGAAAAAGCTGTTTGCCGCTCTCGCGCTCATTGCCGTGGTTTCCCCGGTGTGGGCCGCCATCCAAACCGTCACCCTGTCGGTACCGGGCATGACCTGCGCCGCCTGTCCGATCACGGTCAAGAAAGCGCTGACCCAGGTCGAGGGCGTGACCAAGACCGAGGTGAGTTTCGAGAAACGCGAAGCCATCGTGACCTTCGACGATGCCAAGACCAACTCCGAGGCCCTGACCAAGGCGACCGAGGATGCCGGCTATCCATCTACCATCAAGCAATAGGAGGAAATACCAATGAGAAATCCTCTCAATCTGTTCACGCGGATCGGTGACAAAGCCAGTTCCGTCGGTGTGCTGGTTTCAGCCCTAGGCTGCGCCGCGTGTTTTCCTGCTCTGGCTAGCTTAGGCGCTGCAATCGGTCTGGGCTTTTTGAGCCAGTGGGAAGGCCTGTTCATCACCACGCTACTGCCCTTGTTTGCGGCCCTGGCGCTGCTCGTCAATTCCCTTGGCTGGCTCAAACATCGGCAGTGGCAGCGAACTGCACTCGGCCTGATAGGCCCTGTCCTGGTCTTGGCTGCGGTGTTTTTGATGCGGGCTTATGGCTGGCGGAGCGGTTGGCTGCTCTATATCGGTCTGGCCCTCATGCTTGGGGGCTCGATCTGGGATCTCGTGTCGCCCGCCCACCCCCGTTGCGCCCCGGGTGCCTGCCCACCACAGCCAAAACAGTAATGCCGCAAAGAGACCCATTTGAGGAAGTAAACGCTATGACCACACTGCGAATCCACGGTATGACCTGCGCCTCCTGTGCCGACCGCGTCAGAGATGCTCTGGAGGGAATCTCCGGCGTGCACCGGGCGGACGTCTCCTACGCCGGTGGGAAGGCCGAAATGACGGCCGACGCGGCTGTCAGCCGTGAACAAATGCAAGCCGCCGTCGAGGCCCTTGGGTATCAAGCGTCGTTCGAAGTCGCCTCGCTACAACCGCGCCCCGGCCAGCTCGATAAGGCGCTGGGCTGGTTGCGCAGCGACACCGAGGTCGGCAAAAACGGCGACGCGCTACACATTGCAGTCATAGGCAGCGGCGGTGCGGCAATGGCGGCCGCCTTGAAGGCGGTGGAAGCCGGCGCCCGCGTCACTCTGATCGAGCGCGGCACCATCGGCGGCACTTGCGTCAACGTCGGCTGCGTGCCGTCGAAAATCATGATTCGCGCCGCGCATGTGGCTCATTTGCGCCGCGAGAGTCCGTTCGATGACGGAATGCCCGCCACGCCGCCGACCGTCCTGCGCGAGCGGCTGCTCGCGCAACAGCAAGGCCTTGTCGACGAACTGCGTCACGCCAAGTACGAAGGCATTCTGGAGAGCACACCAGCCATCACCGTGCTGCGTGGCACCGCTCGCTTCCAGGACGGCCACACGCTCAGCGTCGAACTGGTCGAGGGGGGCGGGCGCGAAGTCGCGTTCGACCGCTGCCTGATCGCTACCGGCGCCGGTGCGGCCGTGCCGCCGATTCGCGGGCTGCAAGACACCCCCTATTGGACCTCGGAGGAGGCACTGGCCAGCGCCAGTATTCCGCAACGGCTCGCCGTGATCGGCTCATCCGTGGTGGCCTTGGAGCTGGCGCAAGCCTTTGCCCGGCTGGGTAGCCGCGTCACCATCCTGGCGCGCAACTCGCTGTTCTTCCGCGAAGATCCGGCCATCGGCGAGGCGCTGACCGCAGCCTTCCGCATGGAGGGCATCGACGTGCTTGAGCAGACACAAGCCAGTCAGGTGACCCACGCCAACGGCGAATTCGTACTGACCACCAACCACGGTGAACTGCGCGCCGACCAACTGTTCGTCGCCACCGGCCGCACGCCCAACACCCAAAGCCTGAACCTGGAAGCGGCGGGTGTACTGTTGGATGAACGCGGCGCCATTCAGATCGATCAGGGCATGCGCAGTAGCGCAGTGGATATCTATGCAGCCGGCGACTGCACCAACCAGCCGCAGTTCGTCTACGTCGCGGCGGCGGCTGGCACCCGTGCGGCGATCAACATGACCGGCGGCGAAGCTACGCTTAATCTCGATGCCATGCCGGCGGTGGTGTTCACCGATCCGCAGGTGGCCACCGTCGGTTACAGCGAAGCGGAAGCACAGCGCGCAGGCCTCGAAACCGACAGTCGCACGCTGAGCCTGGACAACGTGCCGCGTGCGCTGGCCAACTTCGACACGCGAGGGTTCATCAAGCTGGTCGCCGAAGCGGGTTCTGGTCGGTTGCTCGGCGTGCAGGCGGTGGCCCCGGAAGCGGGCGAGCTGATTCAGACGGCGGTGCTGGCTATTCGCAACCGCATGACCGTGCAGGAGCTGGCCGACCAGTTGTTCCCCTACCTAACCATGGTCGAGGGCCTGAAGCTCGCGGCGCAGACTTTCACCAAGGACGTAAAGCAATTGTCCTGCTGCGCTGGATGAATGGAGAGCACCATGAAATTTGCCCGCTACATTACCGAGATCGCCGAACGTCTCACCCCGACCAACCGGCCCAAAGGTTTTGCGGAGTTCTTGGTCGCGCTACTGGGTGAACTTGCCAAGGGACGCCCGATTTCGCGAACTACGCTTGCCAGGACTCTTGGCTGGCCCGCTGAGCAAGTGGCGGCTGTGCTCGAACAAGCCACCAGTACCGAATACGACAACGATGGGAACATCATCGGCTATGTCCTCACCTTGCGCGAGACGTCGCATGTCTTGGAAATTGACAACCGCCGGCTGTATGCCTGGTGCGCGCTGGACACCCTGATGCTCCCGGCGTTAATCGGCCGTACAGCTCGCGTCTCGTCGCATTGCGCTGCAACTGGAGCACCCGTTTCGCTTACGGTTTCACCCAGCGAGATACAGGCTGTTGAACCTGCCGACGTGGCAGTGTCACTGGTATTGCCGCAGGAGGCGGCCGACGTTCGTCAGTCCTTCTGTTGCCATGTGCATTTCTTCGCATCTATCCCAGCGGCAGAAGATTGGGCCTCCAAGCATCAAGGATTGACTATCGTAAGCGTCCAAGAGGCGTTCGGCGTGGGCCAGGAGCTTAATCGACATCTGTTGCAGACCCTTCCAATGAGAACATCGTGATTGGATTTCGACTCAATGTCCTACGGAGTGGGCATCGGATTTCTCTTTCCGACTTTGATCCGGTGATCCCAGCCATCGCCAAAGTCATAGACCTAGCGGAATGTCCTTTTCCCGTTCAACGCTTTGATCAGAGTCTTGCGGGTCTCCGAGTTCACGGGAGGCCCCCATCCATCGGAGTCGGGAATACCGTAACTCTCACCAGCTATTTCAAACTCATGCAGATGGTCATCGTGCCAGCCCATTGCGATCTGGATCACCGCGTGCAATTTGCCTAAGGTGATGTTCTCGGGCACCGCCACACGGCGCCAGATGGCAGGTTCGATCCACTTCAATTCAATGTGCAGTAGCAACAAATCAGGTTCGGGTTTTGGCAAGCGAACAGTTTTGACCATGGATCAGGCGGCCTCGCAGAGTTCCGTGGAGGCGAGAGAAACGTTCCAGGGCAGCAGTTCGTCGACCCGATTGATCGGGTGGTCGGCGATGCGCTCCAGCACGTGTGTCAAATAGGCTTGCGGGTTCAGGTCGTTGAGTTTGGCTGAACCCACCAGGCTGTAAATCGCAGCCGCTCGTTCGCCGCCGGCGTTGGAACCGACGAACAGATAATTTTTTCTGCCTAGCGCGACAGCACGTAGCGCGCGTTCGGCAGCGTTGTTGTCGATCTCAATTCGCCCGTCATCGCAATAGCGCACCAAGGCCTGCCACCGATTGAGGGCATAGAGAATCGCACCGCCCAATGCCGATTTTTTCGACAGTTGAGTCAGCGTCTGGTTGAGCCACGCGTGGAGTTGTTCCAGCAGCGGACTGGCTCGGCTTTGCCGAACCACTTTTCGCAGGTTGGGCGGTTGCCCTCGAATCTCGCTTTCGATGGCATACAGGGCCGCAATCCGTTGCAGCGCCTCGGCGGCAAGTGGTGAAGCCAGGTCTTTGTAGACCTCGTAAAACTTGCGCCGGGCGTGAGCCCAACACGCCGCTTCCTCAATGGTGCCCGTGGCATATAGTTGAGCAAAACCGGCATAGCCGTCCGCCTGCAAGATCCCGCTGAAGCGCTTGAGATGCGCGCGGGGATGTTGCCCCTTGCGATCCGGCGAGTAGGCAAACCAGACCGCCGCCGGTGTCGCGTCCCCCGTAGGTCGGTCGTCCCGCACGTACGTCCACAGGCGCGCCGATTTGGTCTTGCCGTTGCCCGGCGCGAGCACGCCAATCGGCGTGTCGTCGGCATGGACTTTGTGTCCGCTCATGACGTGGTGCTCAAGGGCGTTGATCAGTGGTCGCAGCAACTGACTGCTCTGGCCAACCCAGTCGGCCAGGGTTGAGCGCTCCAGCTCCACGCCCTCACGGGCGTAGATCTCGGACTGCCGATACAACGGCAAATGATCGACAAACTTCGAGACCAGCACATGGGCCAACAACCCTGGGCCGGCAAGACCTCGGGCGATCGGGCGACTCGGTGCCGGCACCTGGGCGAAGTGCTCGCAGCAGCGGCAAACCCACTTCGGACGGACATGGCGAATGACTTTGAAACGTGCCGGAACGTACTCCAGCACTTCGGACACATCCTCACCTAAATGGCGAAGCGTCCCACCGCAGCCAGTGCATTGCGACTCGGGCTGATGAACGTGGGTTTCGCGAGGTAGGTGTTCAGGCAATGGTTTACGGCGCGAAACTGCGCGAGGTGCCGGCTCGACTGGAGGTGTCATTTCGGCTTGGCTGATTTGCAGCTCATCAAGGCTCAACTGGAGCTGGTCGATCATCGCTTCCAGTTGCTCGGAGCTGCGACCGAACTGCGTACGACGCAGCTTGGCGATCATCATCTTCAAGCGCTCAATCTCTGCGTGCTGGGCAGCGATCAGCGCCTTCAAGGCTTGAAGATCATTCGGCAGGGAGTCGGTCACGAGGGTCATGCCCGAATATTACTGGGGATTTTTTCAGCGCGGCAAGTCAGACCGCGAGGACGGGTGCTGTACGAATTGGCCGGCGCCAATCAATGCCCTCCAACAGCATCGACAACTGCGCGGTCGTCAGCGACACGCTGCCGCTGGTTGCTTGCGGCCAGACAAAGCGTCCTTGCTCCAACCGTTTGCAAAACAGGCACAAGCCGTCGCCATCCCACCACAACAGTTTGATCCGGTCACCACGCCGTCCGCGAAAGGCGAAGATCTGACCGGAGAAGGGATCGGCTTCCAGTTGAGTCTGCACCATGGCCGCCAAACCGTCGAAGCCACGACGCATGTCCGTGACGCCAGCGGCGATCCAGATACGGGTTCCAGCGGGAGGGGCAATCATCGCACTAACTGCTGCAAGACGAGTTGCAGCGTCTGCGGGTCTGGTGCTCCGGTGATACGCAACTTGGCTTTTCCTACCTCAACTGCGATCTCGGAATGACACTCTGCCTGTGGCTGGAAGACTGGCGGCAGATCCATTGGCGCCTCGATCACCTGGACTGGCAAAAACGAAGCACTCTGGCTGACCGGGCCGAATAGCCCTTCTTGGTATTGCTGCCGCCAGCGAAAGACCAGATTGGCATTGACGTCATGTTCGCGAGCGATCAATGACACGGAGGCGCCAGGCTGGAAGGTGGCCTCGACGACTTGGCGTTTAAAGTCCAGCGGAAAGTTGGGGCGGCGACCGGCTCGACGGGCTGGGGCAACTGTATCCAAGATAGTGTCCACTAAAAAATGGTGTCCACTATCTTGGCCAATTTGGAGGGCTGTCAGGAGAGGGTGCTGGCCGGACGGTTACCACGAAGCTGCCCCGGGGGGATTCGCTGCGCAGGTTCACCAGCTGTACGCCGCCGGCTAACGCATCGAGGCGTACGATCTGACGGCGCTGGAAGAAGTCGCGTAGCGGGTCAAATAGGAGCATGGGCCTATCCTCGCGGGGGGCGGGTGTCAGATCCGGTTGATGTACTGGTTAGCCGGAACCGCTCCAAGGCCGTAACCTTCTACAACCAAATTCCAGTGCGTGGCCTGCTTTTTACCAGTGGGGGCATTGGAGCCGTAGACCTCACCAATGTTCAGGAGCTTATTGCCTCTATCCCACACGATGTAGTTTCCAATGCGGATGGTGTTTGCAGGATGACGCTGGACGATATGCATGACGCAGGAATAGTCGGTCATGGTGATATTGATCAATTGGCCACATTCAGTGCATGTCCACGTCTGGTTATCAAGATGGGTCGCGCCACTGTTGTTGTTATGACCATTTGGGCAGGAATAGTACGAATCGTAAGACGGAGAGATGTAAAACGTCATGGTGAGCCTTCCAGGGCTGATTAGGGTGATAACCTATTTTATCGCCACATTTTTTAAGGAGAGTTTTGGAGTCTGGCAAGCAAGCTTTGAAAAACATATTCATTGGGAAACCTATTTTCTGCTGCGCCAAATGAGCCCGTTTGAGAGGGTTGCCTCGTTTTCGCGCGAGGATGCCCATGAACCTACCACGCCCTACTCGAACCACTGCAATTCTCAGTGTCTGCCTAGTCATTATGGCGGGCATATTGGGCTATGAGCATCATCAACTTTCCCAGCTCAGCAATAGCTTAGCTGCGACTGCAGACAAAGAGTCGCTGGATGCACTGCTGACTCGGCTGGGCAAAGTAGATGAGCGGCTGGACACGGTAGACGGCAAGCACCTGGTGTCCAACGAGGACTTCCGCTCCGGTCAGCAGGCCTTGTCGAACCGGATCGACGCAGCTCAGGCCTACGCTAAGCAAGCTACCGAAACAGCCAAGGAACTCTCGCTAAATGCCGCGTCTGCAGGGGAGCTAGTAGTGCTCAAGGCCAGCGTCGAAACGCTCGATAGCCGTATTCACGAACTAAGCCAATCCCAGATCAAGCAGGCTGCTGCGGCTCCCTCCAAACCGAAAGCCATTATCCGCAAACCATCTCCCGCTCAGAAGCCCAGTACCAGCGTCGTTACACCGAAAACGCCCCCCTTCACCGTTATCGGCATCGAGTACCGGGGAGGGGAACGCTTTTTGTCCGTAGCACCGCCAGGCAGCACACAGTTAAACCAGATCTATCTAATTCGTCCTGGTGACGCCGTGGCGGGTACTGAGTGGCGCCTCAACACACTGGACGGCAGGTCAGCACGCTTTGACGTGGCTGGAACACCGCAAACTGTAACCGTCGCGCAATAGGACCTCTTTTATGTATTTCCCAACGGCCATCTCAAAAAAGCAGAGATCCACGGGCACCTCGCGGCTCACTACAGGCTTGGCTATCCTTGCCTTTGCCTATGGCTGCCATGCTGCTCCGGAACACGCTACGTCAACTACAAACACTCAAATCAACGAGCTCGGCATCCAGAATCCTTCCCAAGGTGCCAGCCAGACAGAACTCGCCCACTCTTGGGGGTTAACCCCCCAAGAGTGGACCCGTTATCGAACGGTTATGGAGGGACCACGCGGCATCTATTCACCAGGACTGGATCCGTTGACCGCACTTGGCATCGAAGCCAAATCGGCTGAAGAGCGTAGACGCTACGCAGAACTGCAGGTGCAGGCCGAGCGACAGCGTATCGATAAAGAGCTTGCCTACCAAAGAGCTTATGACCAAGCCTTTGCTCGCCTCTATCCCAATGAAAAAGTCATCCAAATATCGTCTGGCCCAACATCTGCGGCGGGCTCTGGCACCGCCACTGCTCTGAAAGGCACAGGGCGATTAGCTGTTTTTGTTCAAGACAGTTGCACCGCCTGTATCGCTCGAGTGAAAGACCTTCAGACTCAGAAACAACCCTTTGATCTGTACTTCGTGGGTAGCCAAGGTGACGACGAGACCATTCGCCGTTGGGCCATCCTGGCTGGCATCGAGCCAACCAGCGTGCGCAACCGCCAAATCACACTGAATCACGACGCCGGCCGCTGGCTCGGCCTTGGACTCGGCGGCGAGCTACCAGCTGTGGTGCGCGAGGTGAATGGGCAATGGCAGCGTCAGTAGTACGCGCAGCGCTGGCTGGCTTTCTTCTAATTGGCGCGGCAATGGCTAACAGTGCCGAGGTCCCACCACCGGCCTATCAATTGATTGCGTTGCCTGCCGGCGTTCCATCCGAGGTGCTCTATTCGGTCGCACTGCAGGAGAGCGGTACGCGACTGCGTGGCCAGATCGTGCCCTGGCCATGGACATTAAATGTCGCCGGTGCCGGCTACCGCTTTGCGACCCGTAGCGATGCATGCAGGGCACTGATGCTTGCGATTCAGACCGCTGGCCCCAATCGGGTCGACGTCGGTCTAGGGCAAACCAATATCGGTGCCAATGGCCATCGTTACAGCTACCCCTGCGAAGGACTGGATCCTTACAAAAACCTTTCGGTTACGGCTCAGATCCTGGCCGAGCAAAAAGCCAAAGGCGGGGATTGGATCACGGCCGCTGGCCGATACCACCGCCCGGCCGGCGGCGAACCCGCTGCCCGCTACCGCCGCGCATTTGCCAAACATCTTAGCCGGGTCACCGGCATCAACCTGATGGCGAACAACCCATGAATGGACTGTTGAGTTTCGTGCTTTTGCTGTGCTTGGCCACCCCAATTATGGTGAACGCAAGCTCGTTGATTGTAGTTGAAGACCGGGGCGGCGTTTCAGCCCTGCCCTACTACCAAGACTTAGCGCCTGAACCTACCGCGCAATCCGCACCAATCGAAACGATGGGGGTACGTGGCCATGGGTCTTTTCCCGTGCACTCAGACCAGCTTGTCCCCGGCCAAGAGCAGGGCCGGGTTATAAACGCGCCAGGCCTACAACCTCTTTTCCTGGTGGGTGACGATGAAATGTCCAGAGCCTGGCTGACTCAACGCCGTGAGCAACTGCAGCAGTTGCAAGCGGTAGGCCTGGTAGTGAACGTGGCCAGTGCCGAGCGATTTGCAGAGGTACAACGATGGGCAGGCGACCTGCAGATGGTCCCAGCGCCGTCAAATGACCTGGCGCAGCGCCTTGGAATCAAACACTACCCACTGCTCATTACTGCAACAGCCATTCAGCAGTAGGAGACAGGGATGCCACCGCCTCAGTCACTCACCGTGGTGATCAGACAACCGGAAGATCCGCGAACTTGCCAGCTGATTTTGGAGCAAGTGACCTACGTGGTTTGGCTTTATGGCGGCCGCGTGACGTCCACAGAACAGGGTGACGCCATCGCTATGCGCGAGAAGCTAGCCGACCGAATACCGGAACATGAGCTAGCACTGGTGAAACAGGAGCTGGACGAGCAGTTCCCCTTAAAACTCAATAAGCTTTAAAGGCACGCAACCATGGCCAGCCCCTTCACTATCGAGTCATTGCTTCGTCCTGCCGTCGAGCTTTACACGGTCTGGGTTTGTGCTGCTGCAGCGCTGCTTTGTATTTTCGCGCCCTGGGCATTTGCACTGACGCCTTTATTTGGAGTGGTTGCCGCTACTGGCTTTTTAGGTCTTGGGTTTGTTCGCCTGAAGCAGGCCCTGATGGTATTGCGCTACCGACGCAATATCCGGCGCCTCCCCCACTACACCATGACCAGCAAAGAAATTCCGGTCAGCAACGAGCGGCTTTTTATTGGCAAAGGCTTTCGCTGGACTCAAAAACATACCCAGCGCTTGATGGACACTTACCTCCCCAAATATGCCGAGTACGTCGAGCCAACCTCGACCTACAACTGGGCAAGGCGGCTTGAGGAACGATTGGAATTCGACCCCTTCCCACTCAAGCTTCTGGCCAAGGCCACCTCTTGGGATGTCGCGCTTAATCCAGCACGTCCGCTGCCACCCGTAGGTGGCCTACCGCGCTTACACGGCATAGAACCGAACGAGGCTGACGTCAGCTTGCCATTGGGTGAGCGGGTTGGGCACTCCCTGGTACTGGGGACTACAAGGGTGGGCAAGACCCGTCTGGCCGAACTGTTTATCACTCAAGACATCAGGCGCACCCGCAGACGGCCCCGGCGGCGTGTTCAGATGGGTCGCCGTGTTCAGCCTGTTCATCGGAGCCAGCGCAGCGTAGATAAAATTGATGAGATGAACCTTGATCGCGAGGTGGTGATTGTCTTCGACCCAAAAGGTGATGCCGACCTCCTGAAACGCATGTACATAGAGTGCAAGCGTGCCGGCCGACTGGATGAGTTTTACGTATTCCATTTAGGCTGGCCCGACCACTCCGCTCGTTACAACGCCGTTGGCCGATTTGGTCGAATCTCAGAGGTGGCGACCCGGATTGCCGGTCAACTATCAGGAGAAGGCAACTCGGCCGCGTTCCGCGAGTTCGCCTGGCGTTTCGTCAACATCATCGCACGCGCCTTGGTCGCCCTCGGACGCAGGCCAGACTATGAGCAGATCCTCAAGCATGTGACCAACATCGATGCGCTCTTCATCGAGTACGCACAGAAGTACTTTGCCGAGCATGATCCCAAGGCCTGGCAAACCATCGTCGAAGTCGAAGGCAAGATCGATCGTAAAAACCTCAGTTTTGCTATGAAGGATCGACCGCTGCGCGTGGTGGCCCTGGACATGTACCTCACTCAGCAACGCATCTCCGATCCTGTGATGGAGGGCCTGCGATCAGCGGTACGTTATGACAAAACCTATTTCGACAAGATTGTGGCCAGCCTGCTGCCACTGCTGGAAAAACTGACCACGGGGCGCATTGCAGAGCTGCTGTCTCCAGACTACATGGACCTTGAGGACCCACGACCAATCTTTGACTGGATGCAGGTCATCCGCAAACGGGCAGTGGTCTATGTCGGTCTGGATGCCTTGTCCGATACAGAGGTGGCTGCGGCAGTGGGCAACTCCATGTTCAGCGATCTGGTGTCAGTCGCGGGCCACATCTACAAATTCGGCATCGATGATGGTTTGCCCGGGGCAAGCGGTGGGAAGGTGGCGATTAACGTGCACGCTGACGAGTTCAACGAACTGATGGGCGATGAGTTCATTCCAATGATCAACAAAGGCGGCGGCGCCGGCATGCAGGTTACTGCCTACACCCAGACCATGAGCGACATCGAGGCCAAAATCGGTAACCGCGCAAAAGCGGGCCAAGTCATCGGTAACTTCAACAACCTGTTCATGTTGCGTGTTCGTGAAACCGCCACCGCCGAGCTGTTGACCAACCAGTTGCCCAAGGTCCAGGTGTTCACCAGTACACCGGCCAGCAGTGCCAATGATGCGATCAATGGCAAGACCGCTTTCACATCCAACACCCACGACCAGATCCAAAGCGTCAGCGTGCCGATGATCGAACCGGCGCACGTCGTTGCGCTGCCCAAGGGGCAATGCTTTGCCCTGATCGAGGGCGGAAACCTGTGGAAGATTCGTATGCCGTTGCCGGCAAACGATCCCGATGAAGTCATGCCCAAGGATCTTCAGGCATTGGTTGAAGGTATGCGCAAAGGATCCGGAACGAGCAGCGATTGGTGGCAAGCGCCGGGTTATGAAGCATTAGGCGAATCGCTTCCAGATGATCTGGTCAATGATTTCCGCAAGTTGGCCACCGACGAGAAAGGCGCATAAGCCTGAAGGAGCAAGGCCATGGCCGATATCGCGGAAAAAGCCCAGCAACAGCAGGAAGGTCAAAAAACTTTCCTGGGCATGCTGTTCTCGGCTCCCTTTCACTTCCTGGGGGTGATGTTCGGCTCCCTGCTGGGCGCCGTCATCGTTGAATGGCTATGCATGTACTTGTTCTGGCCTGATGCTGGCTGGAAACATGCCCAGCAGATGTTTCAGCATGAATTGAGCTGGCTATCCCAAGACTTGCTACAGAGCGTTGTGATCAAAGAACCTGGACGCACAGCCACCTGGCTGGCAGAAACCGTGTATGACTGGCTGATGGTGAAAACCGGCCTGCAGGACAACATCAATGCGCTGACCCAGTACGCCCGATCCATATCGCAACAACAAGCAGGCACCTTCAATCTCCGCTACGAGCTCGGCCGAGTCATGATCAAGTTCCAGGACTACGGCTTGGCTGCGCTGTATTCCGTGCTGACCTTCTGTGTACGGATGGTCATCCTGACACTGACACTCCCACTCTTTGCACTGGCCGCGTTCACCGGACTCATCGACGGCCTGGTGCGGCGGGATCTACGCAAATTCGGCTCCGGCCGTGAGTCCAGCTACCTGTATCACAAAGCCCGAGGGACGATCATTCCCCTGACCATAGTGCCCTGGACGGTCTACCTGGCCATTCCCATCAGCGTCAGCCCTCTTTTGATTCTATTGCCATGCGCAGTGTTATTGGGCGTGTCCGTCTACATCACTGTATCCAGCTTCAAAAAATACCTTTAGGAGCCGTCCATGCAATGGACTCAAGAACAGCAGCCCATTATCCATTCAACAGCTGACAAGCTGCTGGTCCAGGCCTTCGCCGGCACAGGCAAAACCACAACACTGGTTGGTTACGCCACCCATCACACCTCGGTGAAAATGCTGTACCTCTGCTACAACAAATCCGTCGAGCTCGCGGCCAAGGGCCGCTTCCCTCGCAATGTGGTTTGCAAGACAGCGCATGGGCTTGCCTACGCGGTCTACGGCAGTCAGTACGCCGCTAAACAGACCAACAATATGCGGCTCACTGATATTGCCAGGGCCATCAATACTCAGGACTGGGAGCTCGTGCGGGACGTCCTCAGTACGCTGAACAACTTCATGGCCAGCGCCGACGACGAGCTATGCCGTGGGCATTTCCCCAGGTTCCAGGAACAACGAATGCTCACCAGCGCACAGGAGCGGTTTCTGAACAATGCTCTGAGCGTGGCAAGGATCATCTGGAAACGGATGATCGATCTGCAAGACACCGGCATTTCGATTACACACGACGGCTACCTGAAGCTGTATCAACTGAGTAAGCCCGACCTGAGCGAAAGGTTTCACGCCATCCTTCTGGATGAGGGACAAGACGTGAACCCGGTTATTGCCGACTTGGTAAAAACACAACGGATCCGCAAGGTGACAGTCGGCGATCCCCATCAGCAGATCTATCGCTTCCGCGGTGCCGAGGATGCGCTCAATAGCGATTGGATGGCCGGTGCAGAACGTCATTACTTGACCCAGAGTTTTCGTTTCGGCCCTGCGGTCGCTCACGTGGCCAACATCATCCTCTTCTACAAGGGGGAGACACGAAAGCTGCAGGGGTTAGGCTCCAACACCCTGGTTAAAAGGACGTTGCCTGAAGATCTACCGCATCGCACGTTTATCCATCGCACCGTTACTGGCGTTATCGAGAACGCTTTGCTCTTGGTCGCGATCAACTCCAAGATCTTCTGGGTTGGTGGTATCGACAGCTACTCGCTGCGCGACCTGGAAGACCTGTACATGTTCAGCCACAACCGCAATCAAGAAGTCCAGAACCGCAAGCTTTTGCGGGATTACCGAGACTTTGCACAGTACGTAGAAATTGCCGAGGTCAGCCAAGACACCGAGATGCTGCGCTCGATCAAAATCATCGCAGCCTATCCAGATCTGCCTCAGCGGATACATACACTGCGAGTTCGTTCTGTGGCCAATGAATTGGATGCCACAATCACGCTGACTACGGGGCATAAAGCAAAAGGGCTGGAATGGGACTTTGTCAGTCTGTATGACGACTTTAGCGCTGATCCGCTGTCGCCCGATATTGATCAGGGACGTCGAGATGACGAATTGAACTTGCTCTACGTAGCTGTGACACGAGCCATGAAGATTTTGGCGCTGAACTCGATGGTGTTGTCCATAATGCAGCGCTATGTTGATGCGAGGTCATCTCTAACAGGGCAATCACACTAGAACAAATACGCCCAGCACACAGCATTACAAAACTTTTGTAGATCGGACCGCTGATGCGAGCTTCGCAAGTGCGATTACTGATCAAACCGGAGATCTTCAGGCGAAATGAAGAAAAAACTCTCTTCAACACCACATTCCTTGATGGCCTGTTCGAGTGAGACGTAGTCCCAAGCAGGATTCGCCCCACTAGCAAAACTCACCAGGGCGTAAGTGTCATCGGAGGATCTGCCCGTTCCTTTAGGGTAATGCTCCACCCACCGGCTGCAAGCCACGATTTGCGAGAAGCTCAGTTCACGATTTACAAGACCGGCCTTTTTAAACTCTCTCACTGCCTTAGCGAAAATTTCCTCAACAACGCTCGTAACGGGCGTGCTTGTGTAGTTTTTGAGTTGAGAGCATAGAAAGATATACGTTCCATCCGGGTTCACCCGCCCCCTTAAGAAGCACGTGCCTGTCTCTCCAAATCCGGGAAACTGAAAACGTCGAAAGTCTCTTTGAAATACAGCCATAAAAGCCTCGAAATGAGGTCAACGCCAATCCGATGCTACAACAATGAAAATAGATCGTCAGCTAGCAGGAAACTAAAAACCATCAGCTAGCTGCCGACTATTTCCAATTGAAGTCACGCTCTCGTTGTTGAAAAGCTGACACCTCCGTCATTGAGGAGGTCACCATGATTCGTCAGACATTTGAGTATCACACCGAGTTTTCCCCGCTTGAGTACATCGTTCAAACCAAAAAACTCTTGATGTTCAAGTCCGAAGAGCCCACCGCTGAGCCCGACACTCAGGGTTTCCTGCAAAATCAAGACCGCAAGCAACGTCTCGCTCAGTTAGGCCGCGAAGGCTGGGACCTGGTCAGCGTCCAACCCGTGGTCAGAGGCGAAATCAAGGTTGGCAATCACAACGCCCAAAGCTGGGCCTACGGCTTCGCATTGCCCACCGGTTACTTACTGTTCTTCAAGCGACAGATCCAAAGCGTATAGCCGGCAGATGGCAATCTGAAGAAATCAATCAGGACCTGAATATGTTTTTCTTGCGGCGTGGGCTGGGATGAAAACGGCAAGCTGACGGCATCAGGAATTACCAGAGCCCAGCCGTGATCCAGTATCCACGCCTCACTGCACTCACTTGCCGACTTGCCTTTACAGGCCTCATTGCGCTTTTTGGATGGGGTTTGCCTATCCCCTATGCAGCGGCTGCCTCGGCCTCCGAACAGGCCAACCTGGAAGTGATGATCCGCCAGTTAAATGCCTTGGAGGACACCGCACGTCGTAGCGCTCAGGTGGCCGACGAGCCAGGCAAGCGTTACTTCTTCGATTACCAGCGCCTGGCCGGCGATATCGCTCAAATTCGCCACGGTCTTGAGGGTTACCTGACCCCTAGCCGAGCTCAGCCTCGTGATCCTGTGGAGCTTTCCGGCCAATACACGGCTGAAGGACACAAGCCATGAGCATGAGTGGTGCTCAGGCGTCCGCCTTTCAGGCTGCGGGAGGATTCCCTGCCTCGTCGAGCTACCTATTTTTCGTCGGCGTGGCCGTGGCCATCGTTTTCCTGTGGGGGGCCTGGGCCGTCTGGAGCTGCTACCGAGGGTGGGCCACCGGCAATCTTGACCGGACGATTGCTTCGACGTCGGTTGTTCGCATCCTGCTCCTTTGCATGATCCTCACCACGTTTGTTCTCAGTTAACTCTATCGGAGATTCACCATGCCTTTGCTCTCAAAAAAACGCAGCTTGCTGATCAGCATTCTTGCGCTCCCTCAACTGACCATGGCTGCGCTACCCCAGTCTCAGCCCCCCACACGCGGCGAAGGCTCCAATCTGATGCAAACCATGCAGAACTATGCCTTTGACGGTTTTTCTCTGCTTGGCCTCGTCATCTGCGCCGTTGTTTTCAGTGGAGTTGCATGGCACGCCTTCGGCGTCTACCACGAGATCCAACTCGGCAAAAAGAAATGGATGGACTTAGGCGCTACCGCCGCTGTCGGTGTGGCCATCTTGGGCGTCGCCATCTTTCTGGTCACTAAGGCAACAAACATTCTTTAAAGAGCCTTGGCCATGACAGAACTCTCTGACGACGGAACGCTTATGTTTCTACCGGTGCGGCTGAACAATCAGCCAGTCATCATGGGCGGTCTCACCGCCGATGAGATGTGGGCCACCTTAGCGCTCAGTGCCGGCGCCGGGCTGGTTGTTGGTGTTCTAGCAGCGATCCTGACCCATATCTGGGCGCTTATTATTGCCGCTGCCATGCTCCTCGCGGTCCTCGGACTGACTCTTGCGAGCCGCTTTTTAAGGCGTTGGAAACGTGGTCGACCTGATACCTGGCTATACCGGCAAATGCAACTGAACGTCGCACGATATCTTCCGACCTGGAACAAGGCCCACCTGATCACACGTACGGGTGCGTGGACCTGCCGTAGAACGGAGGCTCAATGACGTACCGTAAAAAAGTAGATGCACAGCTCGCACATATCAACAGCCTGCGCCTGGTCATTGGCCTGCTGATTGCCCTGGGTCTGTACATGGCGTATGGCTGGCAGAGCGCACCGCGTGATCTGACAATTCATGTACCGCCAGACCTGCGCTCAGGTAGCACACGACAGTGGTGGGATATTCCCCCCGAGTCGGTATATGCCTTCGGGCTGTACATTTTTCAGCAGATGAATCGCTGGCCCGTTGACGGTGAAACCGACTACGAGGACAACATCACCCGTCTGGGGGGCTACCTGACGCCCAGTTGCAAAGCCTATTTGCAGAAAGATTTCGAGCTACGTCGCAACAGCGGTGAGTTACGCAAACGCGAGCGAGGTGTCTTTGAGATTCCAGGCAGGGGCATTGACGATAAGTCAGAACAACATATTGAGCAGCACAGCATCAACGACTGGACCGTCAACCTGGATATCACAGCTGACGAGCACTACGGCGGGGAACGCGTGAAGCGGGCACTGGCTCGTTATCCCCTGCACATCATTCGTTCCGATGTTGACCCCGAAAAGAACTCCTTTGGCTTGGCTTGGGACTGCTACAGCGGTAACCCTCAGCGCATCGAAGTCTCCGCTGAACCTGTCCGGTCAGGAGGTAAATGATGATGCGCCGGCTGCTGATTATCGGACTGCTCATGCTGAACTTCTGCGGGATGGCCAAAGCCGTTGAGATTTTACGCTGGGACCGAATTCCACTGGCACTGCCCTTGATCGTCGGCCAGGAACGCATTGTTTTTGTCGACCAAAATGTTCGAGTGGGTCTGCCCCGGAATTTGGTCGATAAGCTGCGCGTACAGAGCACTGGTGGCGCACTGTACCTGCTGGCCAAAGAACCCATACCTCCGACTCGCCTGCAGCTCCAAAATATGAGCAGTGGCGAAATCATGCTGGTGGACATCATTGCAACAGAAGGCAAACCAAATCAGGCCGCCCCCGAGCCTGCAAAAATTGTTGCCGGTGAAGGTCCCTCGCCTCGTTACGGGCAGGCCAGCTCTAAGCCGTTGACCAGTCGAGCTCCGGCCCCAACATCGCAGCCCACCGTTCAAGACGAGGATCCGCCGACGCCGCGCCGTGAGACGCCTCTCCCTGTGGTCATTACACGCTATGCCGCACAGATGCTCTATGCCCCTCTGCGCACCGTTGAGCCTGTGGACGGTATCGCCCAGGTCAATCTTAAGCGGGGCCTGAACCTCACCACTTTGCTGCCAACGTTGCCGGTCGATGCCTCTGCTTTAGGAGCATGGCGGTTAGACGACTACTGGGTGACGGCCGTGAAGCTGCGCAACACGAGCACCCAGCACCTTGCACTGGATCCTCGGGATCTGATGGGGGACTTCATCACGGCGACGTTTCAGCACCCTTACCTCGGCACCAAGGGTGATGCAAGTGACACCACAACGGTATATCTGGTGACACGTGGCCATGGTTTGGCCGAATCGTTGCTGCCCGCAGCCGTCAGCCAAGTCGACCCAAAGGGAGGTCGCCGTGAAGAGTAATCCCCTGGTTAAATTCCTGGTCATCCCTTTCGCCATCCTGACTTTGTTCGTGGTGGTCAAACTATTCAGTAAGGGTAGTTCTGAGAAACAGGCTCAGGCTCCAGAAACGCTCGTGCTCAGTACGGGTGAAGCTAAAAAACTTGGCGTTGACGGCGATACGCCCGGCGACACCCTGCGCACCATTGTTGTGGAAAGCAGACAACTCAAAGACCAGGTCTCCAATGCGCTCAAGAACAATGATGAGTTGAAGCAACAAAACCTTGAGCTGCAAAGACGTTTGCAGTCGATCAATGACAACGTCGACAGCAAGCTTCAGAACGTCCAGCAAACAATGAAACAGGAGTCACAACAACAAAGCCAGACCATCCTGGATACGCTGCAGCAGCAGTACAACACCCTGAGCAGCAAATCAGCTAGCAGCAATCCCTCTGGATCGGATTTGCCGATCGGATTCGGCGTACAGCCAGGTGATGGGCAAGACTTCAAAGGAGCGCCTGGACCGGATGTTGTATGGATCGAGCCGCAGGACGCGACCCCTGTCGATATCAATGGGAAGCCCATTGCGGCCGGTTCCAATCAAACCGCCTCGGGATTCAACTTCCCAACTTCCTTCGGCGAGTCAGTAGACCGTGGGCAAAATGCTCTACGTACGGGCGCCCAGAATGTTGCGAATGAGATCTCGCCGCAGGAGGCCCGCAAACAGGTTCGCAAGGTCTATACCCTGCCACAGAACTCCACACTGATGGGTTCTGTCGCGATGTCCGCGCTGATTGGCCGAGTGCCCATCGACGGCACCGTCAACGACCCCTACCCGTTCAAGGTATTAATCGGCCCAGACAATCTCACGGCTAACGGTATCGACCTGCCCGACGTCGCCGGCGCGGTGGCCAGTGGTACGGCCTCCGGAGATTGGACTTTGTCCTGCGTGCGCGGGCAGATCAAAAGCCTGACCTTTGTCTTCAATGACGGCACTGTTCGCACGCTGCCACAGCCGCAAGAAGAAGCAAATGGCAGTCAAAACAGCAATAACCAGAACAATGGAAACCAGTCCACCATTCAGGGTGGCCTGGGCTGGATCAGCGACTCCTATGGCATTCCCTGCATCAGCGGTGATCGTAAAAGTAACGCCTCACAATATATCGGTTCCCAGGTACTCATAACTGCGGCCGGCGCCGGTGCGGCCTCCCTGATCAAATCGGATGGCAACAGCAGCTCGTTTATAAATCCGCAGTCCGGAACCATCGGTTCTGTCGGTGGTTCAGGCAGTGAGGCCATGGGCAAAATCATTGGTCAGGGCGTCAATGATGTCTCCAGTTGGGTAAACAAACTCTACGGGCAAGCCTTCGCTGCGGTGTATGTGCAGCCAGGCGCCAAGATCGCCGTGCACCTGGACCAACAGCTGACCATCGACTACGAACTCAATGGCCGCAAGGTCGACTATCGCTCAGGAGCCCGTCATGCCTCGACTGCGCTTGACTAACCATGCCTTGAAAATTGGCACCTACTTGGTGATCACACTGCTCGGGGCTGGCTGCTCCACCAGCAAAGACGAACTGCTCCCCCACGGCGACAACAATATGATGGACGTGTGGAATCAGGGATCCAGTGGTTCAAGCAGCACGAGTAGCCGCCAACTGCTCGATGCCCGCCAAGACCTGCGTAGACCCTTGCAAACAAATCAGGCGGAAGTGGACGAAAATGCAAAGTTTACGCGCACTGCTCAAAACGAGATCAACAGCCAGTTTAAGCGCCTGCCCAATCCGGATCTGGTGATGTATGTGTTTCCGCACCTGGCTGGCTCTGATCCAGCTCCGATCCCAGGCTACACCACGGTATTTCCGCTGTATCAGCGCATTCAGTACGCCATGCCAGGTGAACGCACGGAGGCATATTGATGGGCCTTTTTGAGCGACTCAAAGCGCGGCGGACATCCGACCGCGTTGAACCTGACGTCTCAGCCAATGGGACCGAGTCTATAGACGCACAGCCATCAGCGACCGAGACTTTTGAGGGCGCGACCGAGCGTTATTACGAGCGCCTTGCCGCGATGGGCATTCCATCACCGAGCGATTGGCGTAACCCCAAAAAAAAACCAGCCACAACTGCTGACGTCGACCGTTTGTATGACGTCAACCCGTCGTTCGTGGACCTGCTGCCCTGGGTAGACTACCTGCCGGGGGAAAAAGCGATGCTGCTGGAAGACGGCGTCTCTCGCGCTGCTTTTTTCGAGCTGATTCCAATTGGCACTGAAGGTCGAGATCCCGAATGGTTGCGCAAAGCCCGGGATGCTCTGGAAAACGCGCTGCAGGATTCGTTTGACGAGCTGGAAACCTCCCCGTGGGTCATTCAGTTGTACGCCCAGGACGAAACCAGCTGGGATGACTACCTGCAGCAATTGCACGACTACATTCAGCCTCGCGCACAGGGAAGCGCCTTCACCGAGCTTTATTTGCAGTTGATGAAGCAGCACCTGGAAGCTATTTCCAAGCCTGGCGGGCTGTTTGAAGACACCAAGGTCAGCCAATTGCCTTGGAGGGGCCAGCAACGGCGCGTCCGTGTGGTGGTGTACCGACGCACACAGGGGGCGCAGGCGGACGTTCGCGGTCAAGCCCCTGGCCCTTACCTGAAAATCATCTGCGATCGCTTGGTGGGGGGCTTGGCGAACGCTGGCATAAAAACCCATCGCATGGATGGCAACGCCATCCGCCACTGGTTAATTCATTGGTTCAACCCACGCCCCGATCATCTTGGCCCGACCGATGCTGATATTCGACGATTCTATGAACTGGTATGCAAACAGGTCCCGGTCGCGGAGGAAGGTGATTTACCGCTGGCCAGCGGTACTGACTTTTCACAGAACCTTTGTTATCGCGAACCGCTGTCGGACACCGAGAAAGGCCTGTGGTACTTCGACGGTCTCCCCCACCGTGTGGTGATGCTCGATCGTCTGCGCGAAGCTCCAAAGACTGGACATCTAACCGGCGAGACGCGCAAGGGCGGCGATGCACTTAACGCGCTGTTCGACAAAATGCCAGAGGACACCATTCTCTGTATCACCCTCGTCATCACACCGCAGGACATCCTCGAAGGGCACCTGGAACAGCTCTCTCGCAAGGCCGTTGGCGACACCCAAGCGTCGATCTTGACCCGCGAGGATGTCGCCACAGCCCGCCAGTTGCTCGGCCGTAAGCACAAGCTGTACCGAGGTAGCGTAGCGTTTTACTTGCGCGGGAAAGACGACGCGCAATTACAGGAACGCAGTTTGCAACTCAGCAGTGCATTACTGGGTGCTGGAATGGAACCCGTGGAACCCCAGGATGAAGTTGCACCGCTCAATTCATACCTCAGATGGCTGCCTGGCAACTTCGACCCCAACGCACGCAAGGCACTGGAGTGGTATGCGCAACTGATGTTCGCTCAACATATTGCGAATCTGGCCCCCGTCTGGGGGAGGTCGACCGGAACCGGGCATCCGGGGATCACCCTGTTTAACCGGGGGGGAGCGCCCATCACCTTCGATCCGCTGAACAAGCTGGACCGCCAGATGAATGCGCACCTATTCATCTTTGGGCCCACAGGATCAGGAAAGTCCGCCACCGCGACGAACATCCTCACCCAAGTCATTGCCATCTATCGACCGCGCCTGTTCATCGTAGAGGCCGGTAATAGCTTTGGCTTGCTCGGTGAATTCGCCAAGAAGCTGGGACTGACAGTTAACCGAGTTCGTCTGGCCCCTGGATCTGGAGTCAGCCTGGCGCCGTTCGCTGATGCCGTGAAACTCATCGAGCCGGACCAAAACGTGAAGGTTCTTCAGGCTGATGATCTTGAAGCTTCCGATCTACATCTGGCCAGCCAGACCGAGGATGAACAACGGGATATTTTGGGCGAGATGGAAATCACGGCCAGGCTCATGATCACGGGCGGCGAAGACAAAGAAGATGCACGTCTAACACGGGCCGATCGAAGTGCTATCCGCCAATGCATTCTCAACGCCGCGAAAAAGTGTGTAGCCGAACAACGAATCGTTCTTCCCGAAGATATTCGTGAAGCCCTGCGAGAAACGGGACTAGAACCGGGTATCCCGGCCGCTCGAAGCGCACGCTTCTTGGAGATGGCGGAAGCCCTATCCATGTTCTGCATGGGCACCGAGGGCGATATGTTCAACCGCCCTGGTACTCCCTGGCCAGAAGCGGACATCACCATTGTTGACCTGGCCACTTATGCGCGAGAAGGCTACAGCGCCCAGATGGCCATCTCCTATATTTCCCTGCTCAACACAGTGAATAACATCGCAGAACGAGACCAATTCAAAGGTCGCCCCCTGGTCTTCTTCACCGATGAAGGCCATATCCAGTTGAAGGTGCCACTGCTATCCCCCTACTCCGTCAAGATCACGAAAATGTGGCGAAAACTCGGGGCCTGGTTCTGGATGGCTACCCAAAACGTCGACGACGTTCCACCGGAAGCCTCGGCTCTGTTGAACATGATCGAATGGTGGATGTGCTTGAACATGCCCCCGGACGAGGTGGAGAAAATCGCACGTTTTCGTGAACTGACCCCGGCGCAGAAGTCGATGATGCTGTCAGCGCGCAAAGAAAGCGGCAAATTCACCGAAGGCGTGGTGCTGTCCAAAAGCATGGAGATGTTGTTCCGGGCGGTGCCCCCCAGTTTGTACCTCGCCCTGGCCATGACAGAGCCAGAGGAGAAAAAACAACGCTTCGACATCATGCAAGCCAAGGGCTGCAACGAACTAGATGCCGCCATTGAAGTCGCTGCAACGTTAGACCGTCATCGCGGTATAGAACCGCACATTATCACTTTCCCCGAGCAAGTTACGGCCTTGGAGCGCCAAGCATGAGAGCATTAAATTCCCTGACCCAGAACCTGATTGAAAGTCTGATTCACCTGCTTGAACAGCCCGGAGAGGACGCCCTTCACACCCTGGAAGTATGCGCGCCCGTATTGATAGAGCAATTGCAGCAGGTAGTAGTACGAGCTGTGGATCGTCGCGACGTCGAGTCCCAGCTTCAAACGGTCTTGGCCAACTGGCTCAGGCAGCATCCACAACCCGAGGGTGCTGAAACCGAGCTACTTGAAGCCCTGCGTAAACAAGCGCTTCTCACATCGAAGTTAGTTGAGGCTGGGGCATGACTCGCCCTCGTTTGAGAAGGGTAATTCTGGGGTGTCTGTTGTCAGGCCTCACGTTGGCCTGCATTGCCTTCATTCGAGATGAGATGAAAACACCAAATTACGCAGGTCCCTGGGTGTATGGTTCACCCGATGCTCGTTGGACTGTGACAGAGTTTGCGGATCTGGAGTGCCCCTACTGCAAGACGTATACACCGGCACTGAAGAGTTGGATTCAGCAGCAGAAAGATATAAACCTGCAGTGGCACCACCTGCCTCTGGATTTACACGGCCCGGTTGCAGTACACGAAGCTATGCTAGCTGAATGCGCAGGGAGATTGGGCGGCACTAAGGCATTCTGGCAAGCCATCGACCAGACCTTTGAACGCACCCGCAGCAACGGCCAGGGTTTCAATGGTCATCTCGACGTCGATGGAGTTGATCAGCAAGACCTAGTTGCCTGTACCGCAAGCGACAAACAGATCGCTTCGCGAATTAGCCAACAAGTCGGAGAAGCCCTCAAAGCAGGTGTCTCAGCAACACCAACTTTGCTGGTCAGAGACAATATGACAGGCAGGTCCATAAAGCTTGAAGGGCCTGCTGATGGCGTGCTATTGCTATCGGCTATCGACTTTTTGGCTCAGAAAAATGAGTAGCTAACTCCATTTTCTAAAGGTTAATAGATGGGAATTCCCCTTTCGCGCGGCCATAATTTATTGTTCAGAGTAGTTTATTTGCGGCAGATCTATGTACCGTCCGATCTGTAAGTCATCAGGTACTGGAAGGCCGCTTGGGCTGATGCACGTAGGGAGTTGATCAAATTTGATCAACCGAGATAGCCGTGATACCATTCATTCCAAGAATAGCCCCCACGCCTCGGGCAGGTCCAGGACCTGTACTGCGCACCAGGGGGTTAGTTTTTTCTAGCTTCAAAATCCCCTTCCCGTAAATGCCCAGCAGGACGCCATGGCATGCCGCATGCCCTGATCAGTTTCCATAAACCTGCCAAATCACCTAATGCCCTTCTGCGTCACATGCAGCTCAAAGGCTTAGACACACGAAAACAGACAGCTAAAGCCCTCCAAGCCCTGGAGTTCATAGGATATCACCGGCTGCTCATTTATATGCGACCGCTGCAAAATCCCCAGAAGCGTTTCTTTGCCAACGTCCAGTTCGACGACATCCTGCAATTGTACGACTTCGACCGGCGCCTACGTTTGGTTTTTCTGGATGCGATTGATCGCATTGAGGTCGCATTTCGCTCTGCCATCATCAATACCTTGGCTTTAGACAAGGCATGTGGCCCACACTTCTATCTAGATGCAATTCACTTCAATGATGGTCAGGCCCACCGCAATCTCCTGAAACAGGTTCTAGGCCTGCGTGACAGTGGTAATGCGTCACTTAAGCATTACTACGACACATACAATACACCAGCTCTACCGCCGGTATGGACCGTGCTCGAAGCAATGACAATTGGCCAGCTATCCCGTCTGTTCAGCGATCTGCACCTGGATCACCGCAAGATGATTGCAGCCAAATTCAGCTACGACGAATCCGTATTGTCGACATGGCTACAGAGCTTAACGTTACTGCGAAACGTCTGCGCCCATCATGGCCGACTATGGAACGCGTCAATCACGGCAGGCGCTCCAAAGTATGCGAAGGCCATCGCTAATGAGTTTCCTCCCCACCATGATCGAGGTCGGGTTTTTGCCAGAGCGGTGGTTGTTCAGGCTTTGCTAGCGAAGATCGATCCGACCTCCGATTGGAAATCTCGATTCAAGCACTTGATAGCAAGCCTGCCCATGACCGCACTGGCCAAGGCTGGCCGGACCACGGCTGATCTTGGCCTTGTTGCTGGCTGGGAAAACCATCAATTCTGGTCCTAGTCTGCTCCGCTAAACAGCTGGAGGCACATCGGCAAAGCGCTCTTACATGCTTTGTTTAAACCTTATGGCGTCAGTTCGAATTGGGGGCACCAGGAGCAGCAACTTTAATACCCCTCGTCGGGATCCGCCTTCTGGACGATGCCCCCTCCGTGATGGAAACAGGACGGCTACTTTTGCCTGAATTCAGCACTACCAAATACCTCTCCCCCCCTAACTCCTATTTCTTGATGCACCCAAGACCACCATCCGGTTTTCTGTACCTGAACTCATCTCAGGTACGGTGCAATGCTCCAGATCCTTACCCACCTTAGCGAACCTCGGCACTGGCTGCTCCCGCTGCTACTGCTCTTGCCCACTGCTTCCCACGCAGAGACGTGGGTCATTACCAATCAGGCGCATCCGGTATCAGCGCCCTCCGGCACTCGCATCATTCTTCTGGATGATCAGCAACGTCTTGAGGAGCAACTGTCCCAGGTACTACCTGCAGATCCGCGTCAGGCTGAAGCAACGGTCCAACGTTACCTAGCCAGCCCTGCCGGCAAACGTCTCCAAAGCGACCTGGCTCAGGCGCAGCAGGGGGTCACAGACGCTTGGAGCCTGGGAATCGTAAAGCTCCCGGCCGTAGTCGTTGACCGTCGCTACGTTGTGTACGGCGAGCCGGATGTCGCTAAAGCCGTCACGCTGATTGATCGAGCACGGAGCCTGTCTAGATGAGGCGATTAGGTTTTCAGATCAAGTCATTGTCGCTGGCCATCACTTTCAGTATGTCCTTTAGCGCATCAGCTGCGATCACCTCTGCATCCATCATTGCGTCAACGCTGTCGCCGACGTGCCTGGAATACAAGGTTGTTGGTATCTGCTACTGGCTGCTCTGCACGCCTTTCGGCTGCAAAGTCAAAACCTCGACCAAGGTTCGTCACTATGTGCCAGACGCAGTGGTGTCTGCATACTCAAATACAGGGGCTAATCCGTGGATAGAGATGTCACCCCTTGGCACACCCAACGCGATGGCTCAGGCAGGCAACGACGGCACCACCAACCACGTCGCTGAAAACAACATCATTAAGTTCAAGGAGGCCGACGTTATTGGCCATCCAGGTGGGGCGACGTTAAGCCAATTCGCCAGCGCCTCGGGCTACGTTTGCAAGGGTGCAACATTGCCGCTTGTGCCCTACTTCCTAAGCACGCTTGACCCCATTGCCTGGCGGTACGGTGTACCCGAGTCCGTATATCCAGAGGCACTCATTCCAGGGATGCGTGAAGTCGGCAGTCTGCTCACCGCAAACAGCTGGGGAAATGTTTATCCACGCAGCGGTTTTCTCAACCAGACCGATGATTACAAGACCGGCGCAGTGATTGCGCAGCGTGCCGGCGACGTGGTCACCCGCCCAGGCCAGGTACATGTCTACTTGCCGATGCTCGCCCTTCCCTACCCCGGCTACTGGCCTGCAGGGCCGCTACGCGAAGGTGACGCCTCCACTGGCAAGTGGCAAGAGCTTGCCCCAGTCCTCAACCCGACTTGCGCAACCTTTCCGACCATCACCCCCAACATCGATGCACAGGACGGTGGTTACGCCTGGGCGCTCTGGCGCCCGTATTCGTGCTGCCAGCGTCGTGGCCAGACCTTCCTCGGCAGTACGGACTTCCAATGAATTTCAGTGATCGGAGCGCAACATGAAAATCACCTCCTTAACAATTGGGCTCATGTGCTGCCTGAGCAGTGCGCTAGCGTTTTCTGCTGATCCAATCAACGTCTCATCCTCCGGTAGCGTCATTGGTGATGACGTGCTGTACAACATCGGCGGGGGTAACGCCGTGACCATGGGTAGCGCCGGCAACATGGACAGCATCTCCGTTGGCGGCGGTTGGAACAACAATCTGGTCTGCGGAAATATGAGTATGAGCAACACCCTTCAGAACCAGTTGAATGGGGCCACTTCGGGATTCCAAAACATCATGAGTTCAGTGGTACAGAACGCCACCAGCGCCGTAGCTTCGCTGCCGGCGTTAATTCTCCAACGCGCAAACCCGGCGCTGTACAACCTCATCACCAACGGCATCTTGCAGGCCCGACTGGATTTTGATCGATCCAAAGGCACTTGCCGCGCCATTGGCGAAAAGATGGCCGATATCGCCGGCAATCAAATGGGTTGGGGCAAGCTTGCTGAGGGTCAGGCCATGAGCCAGGCGCTGACATCCAACACGGACGCAGTATCTGCTGTGGAGCAAGTCGAAAAGAAAGGTGGCAACGATGGCGTCACTTGGGTTGGGGGGGATCGAGCTGGAGGTTCCGGTCAGAAACCTATTCGAATTGTGGGGGACGTCACCAAAGCGGGCTACAACCTGCTGAACAAACGTGCCGCCGGCGATACATCCTCAATCAGCAAGGACAACTGCAACAATGGCATGGTGTGCAATGTCTGGTCATCACCACAAGAGGCCACGACCTTCGCCACTCGTGTGCTGGGGGAACAGCAACAGCAGACCTGTGACAGTTGCCCTAAAACGGTTACAGCCGCAGGCGTAGGTCTCACGCCGCTGATCCAGGAAACTTACGACACCAAGCTGAAGGCTCTGCAGGAGCTGCTGAGCGGAAGCAAAACCTTGTCGGTCGACAACCTGGAAGCGGCAAGCAGTAACTCCCTGCCCATTACCCGAGGGGTGGTGGCGGCCCTCAAGGACGAGCGTGATCAGGACGTGCTTGCTCGCAGGCTTGCCTCCGAAGTCGCGCTTTCTGATGTCTTGGAGAAAGCCTTGACCCTGCAGCGCACGCTGATGGCGGGCAGTCGCGAGCCGAACGTCGCAGCTAATGATCTCGCAGTCCAGGCAGTCGGTCAGCAGAGCTCCTCGCTGCAGCAGGAAATAGGCAATCTAAAGATGGAGCTTGATATGCGTCAGCAGCTCGCTAAGAACTCGCCTCTCACCATCATCGAGCGCGGTAAAGCGCGGGCCGAAGACTCGCGTGGCGTGTCTCAGGGAGCCTCTGAAACAAATCGATTAGACCAGTTGCAGTCACCCGCGAAGAACAATCAGTGAGAAATAGGCCATGACCGATTCTCAGGATCCCGTGACCATGCCCGGCCGTTCACAGACTCGACGAGTCGTGCGGTGCATTATGTTGGTTCTGGGCACATTGCTCTCAGCTACCGCTCTCATGGTACTACTCAGTGCCATCTTGATGAGCGTGTTCGAAAGTGCTGAACAATGGCAAGCCTGGCGTACCGACCATTACTGGACCCTCGCTACCTGGCGCCTGGTGGTCTACGCCTTCCTTGTCGTGAGCTGGCTCAAGCTCAAAGCGCAATTATCCAAATCTAAACGGACTGAGGCCAGAAAGGGGCTCAGGAGGTTAGAGATTATGATTGTGCTGCTGTTTGTCATGATCGAACTGAGCAAAGCGTTTTTCCCCAGTGGAGGCATCCAATGACGCTCTACACCAATGACTATCTGGAGTACTACCTCACGCTGGTGGGCTGGATCATCAACAACGGCATCTGGGACATGATTTCTGACACCGGCTTGTTCGCCCTGCCCTTCTGCATCATTGTTATTCGAGAATGGCTGAAGGTGCGGGGTGAAGGGGCTGATGAGGGCAACAAAGGGGTACTTTCACTGGCCCGGATCGAGACCCAGATTTACGTGGGCTACATCGTCGTCGCATTCTTCGCTGTACCAGCTGTCAATGTGAGCTTTGATACCTTGGCATTTGATCAAAGCAGAGCTCAGCAGTGCCAGTACAACTTACCTAAACCATCCGATACAGGCTGGAACACAACATTCAGTACACTGGCAGGTAAGAGCGCACAAATGCCCATGTGGTGGGCCTTTATGCATGCCCTGTCGAAGGGGTTAACAAGCGGTGCTGTAGCAGCAATTCCTTGCGGAACCGATTTGCGGCAAGTTCGTATGGATGTGAACAACACCAAAATCAATAACCCATTACTGGCTCAGGAAATCGGTGACTTTACCCATGACTGCTATGGCCCCTCCCGCGCACGACTCTTCATGCGTCAACCTGATCTGGGCGCGAAAGCCGATGATCCAAAGTTCTTGGAGGATCTAAGTTGGATCGGCTCGCACTTCTTACTTAACACCTCGGGTTACTACGACACCGACTACTCTAAGACACCAAGAGCCTCTTGGCCGTACAACTCAACCCGCGATGTGGCTTTACCGCAAGTGAGCGGCGGCGGCGGATACCCAACCTGCAAGCAATGGTGGTCCGATAGCGGAGTGGGGCTGCGAGATCGTATCAAGGCTCAAGTATCGCCAGACCTGATGACCAGGATGCTCGGCTGGGCCAAGTGGTTGTCACCTGAAGACGTAACCGACTCGCTTGTTCGGCAACTGGTCTCACCGTCGAATCAAGTGAAAGGAGATGTATATTCGGACTACGGCGGGCAAATCAACGGAACCGTGTGGAATGGCGCCGCCCGGGCTGCTGGGACTCTAGGCGTTGCATTAGGGTCAATGGCCTATTTCCCAGCTATGGACATGGTTCGTCAGGCGTTACCGATGGTGATGGCATTCTTGAAGATGGCCATGGTGATTTGCATACCGCTGGTACTGATTGTCGGCGCCTATCAACTGCAGGTTGCCATGACATTAACGGTTGTGTTTTTTGCACTAATTTTCGTCGACTTCTGGTTTCAACTGGCCAGGTGGATCGACACCACGATCTTGGATGCCTTGTATGGTTCGGGCTCGCCGCACTTATCATTTGATCCAGTAATGGGGTTAAACGCCACTACTCAAGACGCGATCTTGAACTTCGTGATGGGGGCGATGTTCATCATCCTCCCAGTATTTTGGGTAGGAGCACTGGGTTGGGCGGGCATAAAAGCGGGTTCAGTTCTAGGCGGATTGCAAACCGGTACTGACGGAGTTCAAAAAGCCGGGGCTCAGGGGGGAGGCCTAGCTAAGCAAGCGGTAGTTGATGTGGCTGGAAGAAAAAACTGAGATGAATCGGGAATGATTAAGAAAACTATAAGTTGCCTTGATCATTCCTCTTCTGCGTCAGTACGAACACCATTCAAGTACTGACCATAGCCATACAGGCCATATCGAAAGCCGTCATCCTGGCCAGATAATTCATCTTGACTCATCTTCAAGGAAGAAGAATCTCCTTTAACCAACGCAAGCAAAACGAGCCCGGCGGTTAAAAGTGCCATAAACAAACTTGCAACCCAGTGGAACAAACCTGCTGAATAAAACACCGCCGCTGCGATCAGGGCCACACGCTTGACCCAACGCAGTGTGCGGTTCTGACTGAACCAAACGGCGCGCACGATAACACCCAAGGCATAGCCCAACCGGCCTGCGACTCCCTGAGAGGTATGTGTGGTCATTAAGCGTCTCCTTTCCTGCTCGATCTAAAGGCGAGTTGACATTAGTTATAATCCTGATTCTGCTCTGCCGCAAGACTACTGGACAAACGGCCAGCCTTACTGCACCAGAGGCATCGCCTCACTGCCTGCAGCAAAAATGGCCCAAAAGGTAAAAGGGTCTGCCAGAGCGAATGGAATGGTTCACAAGGGTAAGAGCCCTACCCGAAAGGGCCGCCGTCAGCGGGGAAAAGCAAAAGGCTGCACGACGCCATTGCGTCACCGCTAGAGAATATTCACTCTCGCCCCGTCAAAAGGTGGCAAATAGCCAAAGAAATACCTGCGACCACTAATGTTACTTTTACCTTGTTCACTACCCGCCAGATAGGCGAAAAGCCCGCCCCATAAGTCAATTATGGAGCAAGCGATGTTCTCTATTTTCCGTCGCAAAAAAGCGCTACCCGCCCAAGGCCCCTCTCCTAACGGCTTCTTGCAGCCGGCCTCCAGCCAAACACTGCTGGCATCGCCACGTCGTCAAAAACTGCTGGAGAATATCTGGCAGCGAGCATCGTTATCCCGCTCACAATTTGCAGAACTCTATCGGCTTCCACTTGAGCGCTACGCGGAGTTGGTCCAGCAGCTCCCTGCTTCGCAGAACCACCACCATGCACACCCTGGCGGCATGCTGGATCACGGGCTTGAGATCGTCGCCTACGCCCTGAAGATTCGACAGACCTACCTGCTCCCCATAGGCGCGCCACCGGAATCTCAATCCGCTCAGGCCGAAGCATGGACTGCCGCAGCAGCTTATGGGGCTCTGATACACGACCTCGGCAAGATTGCCGTCGACGTGCACATCGAACTGGAGGGAGGTAAAACCTGGCACCCGTGGCATGGCCCGATTAACCGTCCTTACCGCTTTCGCTACGTGAAAGGACGTAACTACCAGCTACATGGCGCCGCTGCCGCACTGATTTACGCCCAGATCCTCACCCCGGAGATTTTGGACTGGCTCAGTGACTTCCCAGAAGTGTGGTCGCAGT
The DNA here is from genome assembly GCF_009866765.1 of Pseudomonas sp. S35. Taxonomy (NCBI): domain Bacteria; kingdom Pseudomonadati; phylum Pseudomonadota; class Gammaproteobacteria; order Pseudomonadales; family Pseudomonadaceae; genus Pseudomonas; species Pseudomonas sp. S35. The sequence goes on along the minus strand of NZ_CP019431.1, from coordinate 922,747 downwards.
TAGTCTTTGTCTTGGCCGGTCAATACGAACACGCAGGAATTCTGGGAGAGATAGTAGTCAAGGCCGACCAGGCGTCTGTAGCCCAGGAACTGGGCGGAAACCCAGCCCGCGCATTGTCCGCGCCCAAGCAGTCTTTACAGCGGCAATTGGCAGAAGGGTTGCGCTACTTGGTCCGGGATACATTCAAATTGAATCAACCCGACGGACCGTCTGATGGATGGCTGACACAGGATGCTCTTTGGCTGGTTAGCAAACCTATTGCAGATCAATTGCGGGCCTACTTGCTGACTCAGGGCGTTGAGGGCGTGCCCAGCTCGAATGCGCCCTTCTTCAACATGCTGCAGGATCAGGGGGTTATCCAGACCAATGCCCAAGATAAGGCAATCTGGAAGGCCACGATCGACAATGGTCGCGGCTGGCGAAACACCTTCACTCTGTTGAAGCTTTCGCCGGCACTGATCTGGATTGATCCCACCGATCGACCAACTGCATACGCTGGCACCCTTGAGGTAGAAGCGGGCAATTCGGGAGAAGAGTCTTCGGCGGGAAGCAGCATCTCCAAGCGACCAGAGACCTTGCCCCTAGACGTTAAATCTAACGGGGCGCAAACAGATTTAGCACCGGCAGAAACAATACCATTTGACCTCCCGCAGCCTTCTTCCAGCGATCCCGCTGAATTTGACGAACTACTGGCCCTCCTTGGTAATATCAAAGAGCCACTAGCAAGCAATGATAACCATAATGTCTCAGCGGCACACACCGCCCCCCTTCAACTGGATGATTCTCAGCCTTGCATGCGCGCCAATGAAGGGGTCTCGCCACTCGCAACTCCAATAGAAGTAACATCGATGCCAAGGAATAACACCGATTTCGGTAAGGGATTTGTTGAATGGCTTAAAAAAGGCATCGCATCCCGAAGCATCATCATAAATGACGCCAAAGCACAGGTTCATACGGTGGCGGGGACTGCCATGCTGGTAACGCCTGGAATATTCAAGCGTTATGTCCTGGAGTTCCCTCACATTGAACTGCAGGCGAAAGCACAGCAGGTAAATGCTTGGCAGATGGTTCAGCGGAGTTTTGAGAAGCTGAAACTCCATAAAAAAACTGAAAAACACCTGAATATCTGGACATGCAATGTTGTTGGGCCTCGAAAATCCAAGCAGCTCAAGGGGTACTTACTTATTGACCCGCTTACGATTTTCTCTGAAGTCCCCTTCGACAACTTAAGCTTGTCTCTGAAATCAGAAATGTTGGAATCGCCAGAATGACCACGCCTTTAAAGTTAACGGAGGAGTACATATTTGCTCACGACCTTCGCGAAGCTAGTGCGAAGATCTATCGTGCATCGACCAAAGCATTACTTAAACATTTCCGAACAACTCCGATTGAGGAGATTGATCATCGCGCGGTACTGGCATGGAGAAAGAAGATTCTTGAGAATGGATTATCCAAACGAAGCTGGAACACCTATTCGAATCATCTGCGTACTGTTTGGGGCTATGCAATTGAGCACGGCCTGATGACCCACACCACGATCAATCCATTCAGAAAAACAAGCGTTGTTCCACCCAAACGAGCCAGTAAGACAATCAATGGAGAAGCAATACAACGAGCTCGCAACTGGCTCACATCTCTTGTTGGGCAAGAGCGCTGTACTCAAGAGCGTACCCAGATAACACCAGCTTGGTTCTGGCTAGCCGTTTTCGAGATGTTTTATTACACCGGTATTCGATTAAATGCCCTGCTATGCCTTCGCTACAAGGATATCGACTGGGACAACAAGATGATCCTAGTTCGCGGTGAAACAGAGAAAACCCATCGCGAGTTTTTCCTACCCATCATGGAGGGACTTGCTCCACACCTTTGCAGAATCCTGGGAGAAGCGGAGAAGATAGGTTTTTCACCGGACGATCAGCTGTTTAACGTCAACCGATTTTCGAGGCACTATCACGGTAAGGAAATGAACATCGATCAGGTTGAGTCGATCTACCGCAAGCTCACCGATAAAATCGGCGTGCGGATGACCCCTCACCGCTTTAGGCACACCCTCGCCACGGACTTGATGAAACAACCAGAGCGGAACATTCATCTCACCAAAAGTCTGCTGAACCACTCAAATATTGCAACGACGATGAACTACATCGAAGTCGACTACGACCACATGCGTGCTGTTCTGCACGAGAGAAGTCTGGCTCAGGGTGCTTTAAGCCGAGTTAGAAGGGTTGATTCAAGCGGTACACCACCGACTTCAGCCATTACAGCCCCTTCCGCTCAAATAAGATTGCCTTCGCGAAAAATTGCCGATCCAAAGCCCACAACGTTGCAGCCTCCACAACAACAGGCGGCTATCGAAGAGGTCATAATTGATAGACCTAGCAGATCGAGTGGCCCAAGTGCGCTTAGGAAGGCTCTTGAGTTCGCATCGGCACAACTACATAGCGGCTCAATGGAATCTGCCACAGATTCGCCATCAGATCAGATAGATCAGAATCTGTTGTTAACGCTAATGGCAAGCGGGCTAGGCGTCGGCACATTCCGGAAACGCACCCAATCTGAGAGATCGATGGGAAGCACATCGTTCTCCCGGGCGTCTCCATAGCACGACACCTAGGTCAAGCCGCACCGCAGTAGCGAGCTCTGGATAACCAGAGGCTTTCGCGTGCCTGTCAAATAATTAGCGGACAAAATCAACCGGGTTAGCAGATTCGAGATATCTATCTGATCCACAAACGAAAAAAGGCGCCATAAAGGCGCCTTTTTTCTTGAATAATGGTCGGGGTAAGGGGATTCGAACTCCTGACATCCTGCTCCCAAAGCAGGCGCGCTACCGGACTGCGCTATACCCCGGAATGTGCAGCGGAAAACCGATGCACATTGACATCATTACGAAGCGAAACTAATGTTCGCCTCAGACGGCTGCATGTCTACGGCGATATCTAAGTGCTGTAACACTTTCCAAAACCGTAAAACCGCCTTGATCAGAGCTTCAACCTCTGATCCTAAGATTTGATTCCAGCGCTAACTGGTCTCAAAAATGGTGGGTCGTGTGGGATTCGAACCTACGACCAATTGGTTAAAAGCCAACTGCTCTACCAACTGAGCTAACGACCCAAATATGGTCGGGGTAGGGGGATTCGAACTCCCGACATCCTGCTCCCAAAGCAGGCGCGCTACCGGACTGCGCTATACCCCGGTTTGAAATTGGCTCCGTGACCAGGACTCGAACCTGGGACCCAATGATTAACAGTCATTTGCTCTACCGACTGAGCTATCACGGAACTACATATTTCAAATTTACAACTTTTACTGCTTTGTAACCTTCCTCTTCGACCCTGTCCGTATCGCTACGTTAGCGTCTCTGAGGCGCGCTATTCTACAATCTTAAAAACCCCTGTCAACCCTTTAAATTGCTTTTAAGACAATGATTTGCGCTTCTTTCTGATTTCTTCTTGGGGAGAAGAAACCCGTGGGCTGACGTTGCTGCGGGGCGCACTTTACAAGCCTTTTCCTTACAGTTCAACGCCCTATCGAAAAAAAAGGCCCCGCGATGCGGGGCCTTCTCATATTTGCCTGCCATTTAGGCTCAATGAAAGACGATTTCGTCGTTTTCCACCGTCGCTTCGACACTGGTGCCAGGCATGAAACTGCCCGACAGGATCAGTTGCGCCAGCGGGTTCTCGATCCAGCGCTGAATCGCACGCTTCAAAGGCCGTGCGCCATACACCGGGTCGTAACCGACCGCGATCAGCTTGTCCAACGCCTCGCGGCTGAGCTCCAGCGACAGCTCCCGCTCCGCCAGGCGACCGCGCAAGCGGCCCAACTGGATCTCGGTGATGCCCGCGATCTGATCCCGCGCCAATGGCTCGAAGATCACCACTTCGTCGACCCGGTTGATGAATTCCGGGCGAAAGTGCGTAGTCAGCGCATCCATAACAGCAGCGCGCTGAGCCTCACGATCCCCTACCAGTTCCTGGATCTGCGACGAGCCCAAGTTGGAGGTCATTACGATCACCGTGTTGCGAAAGTCCACCGTACGCCCGTGGCTGTCCGTCAAACGACCGTCTTCCAGCACTTGCAGCAAGATGTTGAACACATCCGGGTGCGCCTTCTCGACCTCATCCAGCAGGATCACCGAGTAAGGCTTGCGCCGCACGGCTTCCGTCAGGTAACCGCCCTCCTCGTACCCCACGTAGCCTGGTGGTGCGCCGATCAGGCGAGCGACCGAGTGCTTCTCCATGAATTCGGACATATCGATCCGCACCATCGCCTCTTCGGTATCAAAGAGGAACTCGGCCAAGGCTTTGCACAGTTCAGTCTTACCCACACCGGTGGGGCCGAGGAACATGAACGAACCGCTTGGACGATTCGGGTCGGACAACCCGGCCCGGGAACGCCGCACCGCGTTGGACACCGCCACAACAGCCTCTTCCTGGCCGATCACGCGCTGGTGCAACAGGTGCTCCATCTTCAACAGCTTGTCACGCTCGCCTTCAAGCATTTTCGACACCGGGATACCGGTCCACTTCGAGACGACCTCGGCGATTTCTTCTTCGGTCACCTTGCTGCGCAGCAACTGGTTTTCAGGCTTGCCGTGCTGATCAACCATTTGCAGGCTGCGTTCCAGGTCCGGAATGACCCCGTACTGCAACTCGGCCATGCGGTTCAGGTCGCCCTTACGGCGTGCTGTCTCCAGTTCCTGGCGGGACTGCTCGATCTTTTGCTGGATCTGCGCAGAGCCCTGCACCTCAGCTTTTTCCGAGGTCCAGATCTCTTCAAGGTCTGAATACTCGCGTTCCAGACGCACGATTTCCTCCTGGAGTTTTTCCAGGCGTTTCTTCGCCGCGTCGTCCTCTTCCTTTTTAAGCGCCTGAGATTCGACTTTCAGTTGAATCAGGCGCCGGTCCAGGCGGTCGAGCACTTCCGGCTTGGAATCGATTTCCATACGAATACGGCTGGCCGCTTCGTCGATCAAGTCGATGGCCTTGTCCGGCAACTGGCGGTCGGTGATATAGCGATGGCTCAATTTGGCCGCCGCAATGATCGCCCCGTCAGTGATCGCCACCTTATGGTGGACCTCATAGCGTTCTTTCAGGCCACGCAGGATCGCAATGGTGTCTTCTTCGCTCGGCTCTTCTACCAGCACTTTCTGGAAGCGCCGCTCAAGCGCCGCGTCCTTCTCTATATATTGGCGGTACTCGTTGAGCGTCGTTGCACCAACACAATGCAACTCGCCCCGCGCCAAGGCTGGCTTGAGCATGTTGCCGGCGTCCATGGAGCCCTCGCCTTTACCGGCGCCGACCATGGTGTGCAACTCGTCGATAAACAGAATGATCTGCCCTTCCTGCTTCGACAGTTCATTCAGCAAGGATTTCAGGCGCTCTTCGAACTCGCCACGGAACTTGGCACCGGCGATCAGCGACCCCATGTCCAGGGACAGCAGGCGTTTGCCCTTGAGGCCATCCGGCACTTCACCATTGATGATGCGCTGGGCCAGGCCCTCGGCAATCGCGGTTTTACCCACGCCAGGCTCACCGATCAGCACCGGGTTGTTCTTGGTGCGACGCTGCAGGACCTGGATGGTGCGACGGATTTCATCGTCACGGCCGATTACCGGATCCAGCTTGCCTTCTTCGGCGCGCTTGGTCAGGTCGACGGTGTACTTGTCCAGGGCCTGGCGCGACTCCTCGTGGTTAGGGTCGTTTACCGCGTCGCCACCACGCAGGTTGTTGATGGCATTCTCCAGGGCCTTCTTGCTCACCCCCTGGCCCAGCAGCAACTTGCCAAGCTTGCTGTTTTCGTCCATGGCGGCGAGCAGCACCAGTTCGCTGGAGATGAACTGGTCACCTTTCTGCTGGGCCAGCCGGTCGGCCTGATTGAGCAGGCGCGCCAGATCCTGCGACATGTTCACGTCGCCGGTCGGGTTTTGGATTTTCGGCAGTTGGTCGAGCTCTTTGCTCAATTCCTTGCGCAGGCTGTTGATGTCAAAGCCCACCTGCATCAGCAAGGGCTTGATAGAACCACCCTGCTGCTCCAGGAGCGCCTGCATCAAGTGAGCAGGCTCGATGGCAGGGTGGTCAAGACCCACCGCCAACGATTGGGAGTCCGACAACGCCAACTGTAATTTGCTGGTTAAACGATCAATACGCATTTAGTCACCTTCCTTTTGAGCAGGCCGGAGCTATAAAACATTCCTGAATGAAGAAACCTGCCAGATACCCTTATAGATGGGGTGGATTCTGGAAGATTCAAGCCACGGGCAGTTGACGTAAGTCAGGAGAGTCTAGCGTTCGAGCCAGATAAGGGAGGCGAATCGACCGGTGCGCGGGCTGCGCCGGTAAGAAAAGAAGCGCGGGTCGGTCACGGTGCAGAAACCGCCACCGTAAACCGCCGCAACACCCCGTGCGGCGAGGCGCAGGCGTGCCAGTTGATAGATGTCGGCCATGAACTTGCCGGGGTTACGACTCGGCACAAAGGCTTCAGCCGTGATCGGCAGTTGCTGCACGAAGGCTTCAAGCACTTGCGGGCCGACTTCAAAGGCTTGCGGACCGATTGCCGGGCCCAGCCAGACCAGTACGTCGGCAGGCTCGCAATCCAGGCTTTCGAAAGCGGCTTCCAGCACGCCAGCCGCCAACCCACGCCAACCGGCATGGGCCGCTGCGACGCGAGTCCCCGCACGGTTGCAGAACAGCGCGGGCAGGCAATCGGCAGTCATGGCGGTGCAGGCGATGCCTGGGGTACGGGTCCAACTGCCATCGGCTTCAGCCGTGCGGCCAGGGTCGGCCTCGACCACGCTCACGCCATGGACTTGGCGCAGCCAGGCCGGCTTGATCTCAAACGCGTCGCTAAGACGACGGCGATTTTCAAGGACGGCGTCCAGGCTGTCCTCGACGTGATCGCCCAGGTTGAGGCTGTCGAACGGCGCCAGACTGACACCGCCCGCACGGGTGGTAACGCAGGCCTTTACCCGAGCGGGCGCGGGCCAGTCAGGTATCAGCCAGTTACTCATCCGACAAACGCCTCGCGATCCTGCTTGAGCAGCGACAGCAACCAGACAAAATCGTCCGGCAGTGGCGACTCCCAGCTCATGCGCTGACCGCTCGTCGGATGATCCAGTTCCAGGAAGCGTGCATGCAGTGCCTGGCGCGGGAACGTCTTGAGCGACTCAACCATGGTCTGGCTGGCCGCAGGCGGAATACGGAAGCGCCCACCGTAGGCAGGGTCACCGACCAACGGGAAGTTGATGTGGGCCATGTGCACACGAATCTGGTGGGTACGACCGGTTTCCAGCTTGACCCGCACGTGAGTGTGGGAACGGAAACGCTCCAGCACACGGTAGTGGCTCACGGCCTGCTTGCCGCCCTCCATTACCGCCATGCGCTGGCGCTGCTGGCCGTGGCGGCCGATGGGGGCGTTGATCTTGCCACCCGCGACAACCACGCCAATCACGATGCACTCGTAGATCCGGCTGACGCTACGGCTCTGCAATTGCGTAACCAACTGCGTCTGCGCCTGAATGGTCTTGGCGACCACCATCAGGCCAGTGGTGTCCTTGTCCAGACGGTGCACAATGCCGCAGCGCGGCACGTTGATGATGTCCGGGATGTGGTGCAACAGGGCATTGAGCAAGGTGCCATCAGCGTGCCCGGCCGCCGGGTGAACCACCAGGCCTGCGGGTTTGTTGATGACCAGGATGTCGTCGTCTTCATAGACGATATCCAGCTCAATGTCCTGGGCGACCCATTCTCCCTGGGCTTCCTGCTCGGCAGTCAGCTCAAGAATCGCACCACCATGAACTATGTCTCGCGGGCGGATAACCGCTCCATCCACAGTCAGGCGGCCGTCTTTGATCCAGGCGGAAAGGCGCGAGCGCGAGTGCTCAGCGAATAATTGTGCGGCGACTTGATCGAGGCGTTGGCCGCCCAATTCGGACGGCACCTCTGCGCGAAGTTCAATTTTATCGGACATGCTCAGACTAGGCGTGGCACAGCCTTTGGTTTCGGCTGCGCGCTTGTGGTTAAATACGGCGTCTTTTGCCCCGAGGCTTTCAACGGGGCGCTCATCATAACAGGACGGCCCCGCCCAAGACAGCGGCCGTCATAGGGACGCAAGCCGCCATGCAAGTGAAACACCTGCTGCTGATCGCCATCCTCGCCATGACTGCTGCTTGCTCGTCAACAAAGGACGTCGTCGACGAAAACCTGAGCGAAGTCGAGTTGTACCAACTGGCTCAGAAAGATCTGGACAATAATAGCTACACCAGCGCCACAGCGAAGCTGAAGGCACTGGAGTCGCGTTATCCGTTCGGACGCTACGCCGACCAGGCCCAGCTTGAGCTGATCTACGCCAACTACAAGAACGCTGAGCCGGAAGCCGCCAAGTCCGCCGCCGAGCGCTTCATCCGCCTGCACCCGCAGCACCCGAATGTCGACTACGCCTACTACCTGAAGGGTTTGACTTCGTTCGACCAGGACGTTGGCCTGCTGGCGCGCTTTCTGCCGCTGGACATGACCAAGCGCGACCCGGGCGCAGCCCGCGACTCCTATAACGAGTTCGCCCAACTGACCAGCCGCTACCCCAACAGCCGCTACGCGCCAGACGCCAAGCAGCGCATGATCTACCTGCGCAACCTGCTGGCCTCCTACGAAATCCACGTAGCCCACTACTACCTGACCCGTCAGGCGTATGTAGCGGCTGCCAACCGTGGTCGTTATGTGGTGGAGAACTTCCAGGAAACCCCTTCCGTGGGTGACGGCCTGGCGGTGATGACCGAGGCTTACCAGCGTCTGCATCTGGACGAACTGGCCAACACCAGCCTGGAAACCCTGAAGCTCAACTACCCGGATCACCCAAGCCTGAAAGACGGTCAGTTCGTGCCTCAGGTTGCCGAAGCAGACAACCGTTCGTGGCTGAGCAAATACACCCTGGGCCTGATCGAATCGCGCCCACCGTTGCCGCCAGGCGAGACCCGCGCCAACCAGGACGTGATCAAGCAGTTCCAGGACGCCAAGGAAGCCATTCCTTCGGAGCTCAAGCCGCACGACGAGAACGGTGACGTGATCGAAGAAGAAGAGCCACAGGCCCTGGGCAACAACCAGGACCGCTCGTGGTTCAGCTACATGACCTTCGGCGTGTTCGACTGACCTGTCGACACGCAATGCAAAAAGGGAGCCCCTAGGGCTCTCTTTTTTGTGGGCCAGCATTATTGCGCTGTGCGCCCGCCACGTCCTTGGCTAAACTGGCGCATTACCTGTCGAGAAACTGCTCATCATGCTTCGTCTTCTATTCTGGATAGCTGTCATTGCGGCCGCGGTATGGTTCTGGCGTAAATTCAAAAGCCCGGCCACCCAGCAGCGGCGCCCTGACGAACCCGGTGCAGCCCTGATGGTGCGCTGCGCACACTGCGGCGTGCACCTGCCGCAGGATCGCGCCCTAAGCTCGCGCCAGGAGTGGTATTGCACGCAGGCGCATCTGGAACTAGGGCCGAAGTCTATTCAACGTTGATCCGACCTTCAGGCGCATAGGGTGCCGGATCGATGATCGGCGCACGCGCCAGCAACAGATCTGCAAACAACTGACAGGACGCCGGCGCCAGTACCAAGCCGTTGCGATAATGCCCGCAGTTGAGCCACAGCCCTTTGAAACCGGGCACCGGGCCGATATAGGGAATACCTTCCGGTGAGCCAGGCCGCAACCCCGCCCAATGCCCCACCACTTCGGCATCGGCCAGGGCGGGAATCAGTTCCACAGCCGAGGCCTTGAGGCTTTCCAGCGCCGTTTCGGTGGGTGTTTTGTCGAACCCCTCATGCTCCAGAGTGCTGCCGATGAGGATATGCCCGTCGCGTCGGGGGATGGCATAACGCCCCTTGGCCAGGACCATGCTCGAAAGGAAGTCCGAGGCGCACTTGTACAAAATCATCTGCCCCTTGACCGGCTCCACCGGCAGCGCCAAGCCCAACGTGGCGAGCAACTCACCGCTCCACGCGCCCGCAGCCAGCACCACCTGATCCCCCAGAATCTGCCCCTCTGCCATATTCACACCCACCACATTGCCGCCGTCCAGAACAAACCCGGTGACTTCACACTGCTCGTGAACGGTTACGCCAGGCAGCGCTAACAGCGCCGCCTTGAGGGATTTGACCAAACGAGGGTTGCGTACGTTGGCCACATTGGCCATGTAGACCGCCCGGGAGTAACCGCCTCCCAGCACCGGAACCGCATCGTGAGCAGCAGACACATCCACTTTGCTCAGCGGACGTGCTTCGCGGGCCGCCCAGTCCAGCGCCTCGGTTTCGTCGTCAAGATCAAGCCAGTACAAGCCTGTGGTATGCACCTCAGGATCGATGCCGGTATCGGCGAAAAGCCGCTCCGCCAGTTGTGGATAAAAATCCTGGGACCAATGTGCCAGCGCAGTGACCGCCGGACTGTAACGCCACGGATACAGCGGCGAGACAATGCCTCCGCCTGCCCAGGATGACTCCTTACCTACACCCGCACGCTCCAGCAGTACCACCGCCTGCCCCTGGCGCGCCAGGTTGTACGCCGTCAACAAGCCGATGACTCCGCCACCGACAATCACCACCCGCTGTTGCTTAGCCATCATTTGATCCAGCCAATAAATAGGAACAAGCGCACACGGCGCCCAGTCATCCCGCCCTCATCACTGCCCCCAGCATATCCGGCGCGACATTTCAGGCGCCGCGCCCGGATTGTCCCGCACGCCGGTACTGCTCAGGCTGAAGTCGCCGCAAGGGTCGCCGGCCATCGCTGAGTCCGCGATCGGCGCAGCTGTAAGCTTGAAATCCTGAGGGTTCAACGCAACCGTGATTCTATAGCGATCATTGCCCGCACTGACGCCGCCTGCATCAATAAAAGTGCCGTTCCTCGTATAAAACCGCTCCAGGTGTTGAGCTTGCTCCGTCAGCAGCACGACAATTTCGCCACGGTAGATCTTTTTTACATGGCTGGTGTATCCGGGGTAAGCAACCCCGGCTACCACCGCGATGATCGCCACGACGATCAGTAACTCGATCAGGGTGAAGCCTCGGCTGTCCATGCCCATCTCACTGCTCCTTATTGAAGTTGCCGCCATGCCACTCGCTGAAACCAGGAGATACCACCCTCTTCCACCCGCGCATATACAGTCTCCAATACTGTGCGCGATTGACCACTGAGTCCGACCGCCGTTACCCGGTACAACGCCGCAGGTGTTTGTGGCGGTAAATTCGCCAGTCCGATGCCAGGCCCCAGGGATTGAATGCCGTACAACGCGCCCTTGACGGCAACCCAGGTGACCGCCGAAGAGGGATTTGTCCCGGCGCCAATCACTGAGAACGCCTCATCCGGCGGCGCACAGGTAATGCTCGACGAACACTTCGGCAACGCCGTACCCGTTCGCTGCACGACCTGCTCCCCCAGCCTCAAGCCGCCTTCAGCACTTTGAAGGGATTGGTTGCGATGCCAGAAGCTGCCGGTGATTTTTTGCTGGGCCACAGCGCCTTGTATCGACGACAAACCAATCAAGGACAACAGCAGCAGAAGCACCAGGCTGACCAACAGCACCATGCCCGCCTGTCGCGAAAAAATACGTCCTGCATACACCATGATCGCCCTACCCCTGACGGTTGCGCAGCGTCGCCACGACGTTGTAAGTTTGGTCTTTTACCCGTCCCGCCGGGTCTTGCAGTGTCATGCGAACGCGCACGCTGCGGATCAACGTCTCGTCGGCCGGGGCTTCGTCGTAACGCACCACCTGCGTCGACTCTGACCTGGCAGCCACGCCAAAACTGAGGTCAAACGCCCGCACGTTATCCACCAGCACCGCCTTGGCCGGCATCGCAGGTGTGCTGACCTTCAACTGGCCCGACTCGAAGGTATAGGTGAGTTGGCGTATCGCAAACCGAATCTGCCCGGGCGCGGACGCAGGCAAGCTGCCGGGATAGGCTTGGGCGGCCGTTGTGCAGTCAGACAGCACCGTCCAGTCTGGCCTGCCGACTTCGCCACCAACATCTGCAGTGACCAGCGTCAGCGATTTCGATCCGCCTGCGGCACTCCACCCGACAGGCCGCCCAAAGGCTGGAGGAGCGTTGTGGATAAAGGCCGTGGCCAAACACCCAAACATGCCCGCCTGACGGATATCCTGGATCATCTTGCCCAACACAAAACGTGCATCATCCTGCAACAGCATGGCCGCTTGCTGGCTGGCGTGAGTCGCTCGCGAACTCATCATCACCTGACTGCCCCCGAGCACCACAACCAGCCCGAGCGTCAGCGCCAGCAGCAACTCCACCAAACTGAAACCTCGAACCAGCGGCCTCATTGCATACCACCTGACGCCCTGTCGATACGGCTGGTCAGCGTGAAGGTTTCCCGCGTGCCAGGGGTATTGGCCGCCCGGCGGTCATCCCAACTGATACTCACAGTTACTTCGCTTGCACTGACAGTCACCGATCCCTTGGCGCCCTCCCCTGCAAAGCCAAGGATATTGGCTTCGAAATCGTGCAAGTCCAGGTCGCGTACGCTGGCGGTGGCAGGAATGGCCAGGACTCGATCAGCTCCACCCCATGAATAGTCGGCGCCAGAGTTGGCGCGGATTCGGTCGAGCACATCGTAGGCGATGAAACTGGCCTGGCTGATCATCCTCGAATTGTCGGTGTGCTTGAGCGAATTGAGCTGAAGTACTGCCGCACCTAGTAGGCCGACAGCGAGAATCAGTACCGCCACAAGCACCTCGATCAGCGTCATGCCGGTCTGGAGCCGGAGTAACGGGTAGCAGGAACAAGTGTTCAGGTTGCGGGGCATTACCGTCGTCATCCGTGTCGAAGATCGAAAATAAGCAGGTAGTACCTGCTGCTCGACCCTAGCCTAGCGGCGGTTTTTCGCCCGTGCGGCTCACGGAACAAAGGGAAATACTTTGGACATAAAGGCCATCACTCAAGGCTGAGGCCTGGACGCTATACCTATGTCTCACCCGGCATTCACTCGCGTCCACGGAGGGACCCCATGAAACAACAAGGCTTCACGCTGATCGAGTTGTTGCTCGCTCTTATACTGAGCAGCGTCATGGCGCACTTGGCGGTGCCCAGCTTCAAAAGCCTTTTAGAATCGCAACAGCAGCGCAGCGCGGCACAATCGCTGGCCGGCGGGCTTCGTTTCGCCCGCACCGAAGCCATCGCGCGCAACCGAGCCGTGGTCATCCACGCACGCGATAACGACTGGAGCCAAGGCTGGCGGGTGATAGTGGATGTGAGCGGGCGCGGCCACCTGGACGATGACAACCCGGTATTGCTGGAGCACCAAGGCAACGGCCGCGTACCGATAATCGGCAATGGACCGGTCAGGGAACAGGTGCGCTTCAGCGGGTTAGGTGAACCGGTATTTTCAGGAGGGGGTTTTCGTGCCGGTACGGTGCATGTGTGCGCCGCGGCCCCGGCACAAAGCCTGTACCAGGTAGTGCTGGCCCCCAGTGGACGCATCAGCCTGCGCAGCGATAAAACCGAGCAGGCGCTGTGCCGGAGCTACTCCGGCGCCCTGGCACTCAGAGCAGTGAGCGAACCCGCAACTCCTTGGGCATGGAGAAAGTGATGTTCTCCTCACGTCCGGCCAATTCGTCGGCGCCAGTGGCTCCCCAGGCGTGCAGTTGCTGGATGACACCACGCACCAGCACTTCCGGGGCTGAAGCGCCTGCAGTGATGCCGATACGCTCGACGCCATCGAACCAGCTGCGCTGCATGTCTTCGGCACCGTCGATCAGATACGCCGGCGTCGCCATGCGCTCAGCCAGTTCGCGCAAGCGGTTGGAGTTTGAGCTGTTAGGGCTACCTACCACCAACACTACATCGCATTCATTGGCCAACTGCTTAACCGCGTCCTGGCGATTCTGCGTGGCATAACAGATGTCGTCCTTGCGCGGGCCGCCAATGGCCGGGAACCGGCTGCGCAGCGCGTCAATAACGCGGCTGGTATCGTCCATGGATAAGGTCGTCTGGGTCACGAACGCCAAACGATCGGCATTACGAACCTGCAGGTTGGCGACGTCCTTTTCGTCTTCTACCAGGTAGATGGCGCCACCATTGCTGGCATCGTACTGGCCCATGGTGCCTTCGACTTCCGGATGTCCGGCATGCCCGATCAAGATGCACTCACGGCCGTCACGACTGTAGCGAGCAACTTCGATATGGACCTTGGTGACCAACGGGCACGTCGCGTCGAATACCTTCAGGCCGCGACCTGCCGCTTCGGTACGCACGGCTTGGGAAACGCCGTGGGCACTGAAGATAACGATAACGTCGTCCGGCACCTGGTCCAACTCTTCGACAAAGATCGCGCCACGTGCACGCAGGTCTTCGACCACGAACTTGTTATGAACGACTTCATGGCGCACGTAAATCGGCGGCCCGAAGACTTCCAGGGCGCGATTGACGATTTCGATCGCCCGGTCCACGCCGGCGCAGAAGCCACGGGGGTTGGCGAGTTTGATTTGCATGCTGTGCCTCGTGTCTTGCCCTGTGGATGTGCGCTTTGTGGTGAGGGAGCTTGCTCCCTCACTACAACAAGCCCTACACCACAATAGGCCGGAATCTTCTGTTAGAGCGCTTTAACGTCGAAGATTTCAACGTCAAACGTCAAGGTTTTACCGGCCAACGGATGGTTGAAGTCGATGGTCACTTGCGCGTCATCGAAGGTTTTTACCACGCCAGGCAACTCGGTATTCGCCGCATCATTGAAAATCACCAGCAGGCCTTCCGACAGGTCCATATCCTGGAACTGCGAACGCGGGATGATCTGCACGTTTTGTGGGTTAGGCTGGCCAAAAGCGTTTTCCGGCAGGATCTGCAGGGTGCGCTTGTCGCCGGCCTTGAAACCGAACAGGGCTGCTTCGAAACCCGGCAGCAGGTTGCCGTCGCCGACCTTGAAGGTCGCCGGGGCTTTGTCGAACGTACTGTCGACCGTGTCGCCATTCTCCAGGCGCAGTGCAAAATGCAAAGTGACTTCCGTGTTCTGGCCGATGCGTTGCTCAGCCAATACCTGATCAGTCATTGACGGTCTCTCCGGTTTTCTTACTTTTGAACATATCCAACGCCAGCATGATTGCACCGACGGTGATGGCGCTGTCGGCGAAGTTGAACGCCGGGAAGTAATGACGGTTCTGCCAATGCACCAGGATAAAGTCGATCACATGGCCCAAGGCAATGCGGTCGTACAGGTTCCCCAACGCGCCGCCCAGCACCAGGGCCAACGCGACGGCCAGCCAGGTGTCATCGCGACCCAGACGCTTGAGCCAGACGACGAGCACCGCACTGACCACCAACGCAATAACGGCGAACAGCCAGCGCTGCCAGCCACCGCCATCAGCGAGGAAGCTGAACGCGGCGCCGGTGTTGTAGGCCAGGGTCCAGCTGAAGTAATCCGGGATCACCACGATTTGCTGGAACATTTCCAGGGAGCCTTCGAAGTGAGCCTTGCTGACCTGGTCAATGACCAGCACCAGCAGACTCAATACGAGCAAGCCCAGACGTCCGAAACGGCTGGCGTTAGGCATAGTGGCGAACCTCGCCTTCACCGCTGATGTTGTCGACGCAACGACCGCAGATTTCCGGATGCTCCGGGTTCACGCCGACATCTTCACGGCAGTGCCAGCAACGGGCGCACTTGGCAAAGGCGGACTTCATCACTTTAAGCTTGAGGCCCGGCACTTCGGTGGCCACGGCATCAGTCGGGGCTTGAGCGAATGGCGCCAGGCTCGCGGTGGAGGTGATCAGCACGAAGCGCAGCTCGTTACTCAACTTGGCCAGGTCAGCGGTCAAGCTTTCCTCGGCAAACAGGGTGACTTCGGCCTGCAAGTTGCCGCCGACGGCCTTGGCTGCCCGCTGAACTTCCAGCTCCTTGTTTACCGCAACCTTGACGGCCATCACGCCTTCCCAGTATTCGCGGCCCAGTTCGAAGTCAGCCGGCAGTTCGGTCAGGCCTTCGTACCAAGTGTTGAGCATCACCGATTCGTTACGCTCGCCCGGCAGGTATTCCCACAGTTCGTCGGCGGTGAAGGCCAGGATCGGCGCGATCCAGCGCACCAGCGCTTCGCTGATGTGGTACAGCGCAGTCTGCGCCGAACGGCGCGCCTTGCTGTTGGCGCCGGTGGTGTACTGGCGGTCCTTGATGATGTCGAGGTAGAAACCACCCAGCTCCTGCACGCAGAAGTTGTGGATCTTCGAGTAGACGTTCCAGAAGCGGTATTCGCCGTAGTGTTCCTGCAACTCGCGCTGCAGCAACAGGGTACGGTCCACGGCCCAACGGTCCAGGGCGAGCATGTCCTCGGCCGGCAGGATGTCGGTGGCCGGGTTGAAACCGGTCAGGTTCGACAACAGGAAGCGTGCGGTATTACGGATACGACGATAGGCATCGGCGCTGCGGGCCAGGATCTGGTCCGAGACGGCGATTTCGCCCGAGTAGTCGGTCGACGCAACCCACAGACGCATGATGTCGGCGCCCAGGGTGTCGTTGATCTTCTTCGGCTCGATCACGTTTTTCAGCGACTTGGACATCTTGCGGCCCGTCTCATCGACGGTGAAGCCGTGGGTCAGCAATTCGCGGTACGGAGCGTGGTCGTCGATGGCGCAGCCAGTCAGCAACGAGGAGTGGAACCAGCCACGGTGTTGGTCCGAGCCTTCCAGGTACAGGTCGGCACGCGGGCCAGTCTCGTGGCCCATCGGGTGCGAACCGCGCAATACGTGCCAGTGGGTGGTGCCCGAGTCGAACCACACGTCGAGGGTGTCGCTGATCTTGTCGTACTGCGGCGCTTCATCGCCCAGCAGTTCAGCGGCGTCGAGCTTGAACCAGGCTTCGATGCCTTCCTGTTCAACGCGCTGGGCCACGATTTCCATCAGTTCGACGGTGCGTGGGTGCAGCTCGCCGCTTTCCTTGTTCAGGAAGAACGGGATCGGCACGCCCCAGTTACGCTGGCGGGAGATGCACCAGTCCGGACGATTGGCGATCATCGAGTGCAGGCGCGCCTGGCCCCAGGCCGGGACGAACTTGGTGTCTTCGATGGCTTTGATCGCGCGGTTGCGCAGGGTCTCGCCGCTTGCGGGCTCTTTGTCCATGCCGATGAACCACTGCGCGGTGGCGCGGTAGATCAGTGGGGACTTGTGGCGCCAGCAGTGCATGTAGCTGTGCTTGATGGTGTCGGTTTGCATCAGCGCACCGACTTCACGCAGTTTGTCGATGATCGGCTGGTCGGCCTTGAAGATGAACTGGCCGCCGAAGAACTCCAGCGACGGCACGTACACGCCGTTGCTTTGCACCGGGTTGATGATGTCATCGTTAACCAGGCCGTACTTCTTGCAGATCACAAAGTCGTCCACGCCATAGGCGGGCGAGCAGTGAACCACGCCAGTACCCGAACCCAGCTCGACGTAGTCAGCCAGGTACACCGGCGACAGACGGTCATAGAACGGGTGGCGGAAGTTGATCAGTTCCAGCGCGGAGCCGGTGGTGGTGGCGATGACCGAACCCTGCAGCTCGTAACGCGCCAGGCACGCCTCGACCATTTCCTCGGCCAGCACCAGCAGGCGGTCGCCCACATCTACCAAGGCGTAGGTGAACTCCGGGTGCACGTTCAGCGCCTGGTTGGCGGGAATGGTCCACGGGGTGGTGGTCCAGATCACGATGGCAGCTGGTTTGCTCAGGCTTGCCAGGCCGAACGCCTGGGCCAGCTTGGCGTCGTCGGCAATCGGGAACGCGACGTCGATGGTCGAGGACTTCTTGTCTTCGTACTCGACTTCGGCTTCGGCCAGGGCCGAGCCGCAGTCGAAGCACCAGTTCACAGGCTTGAGGCCCTTGAACACGAAGCCGCCCTTGACGATCTCGGCCAAGGCGCGGATTTCACCGGCCTCGTTCTTGAAGTTCATGGTCTTGTAGGGGTTGTCCCACTCGCCCAGCACACCCAGGCGGATGAACTCGGACTTTTGCCCTTCGATCTGCTCGGCGGCGTAGGCACGGCACAGTTCGCGGGTTTTATCGGCGCCCAGGTTCTTGCCGTAGGTCACTTCAACCTTGTGTTCGATCGGCAGGCCGTGGCAGTCCCAGCCCGGGACATAAGGTGCGTCGAAGCCCGAAAGGGTTTTCGAGCGCAGGATCATGTCCTTGAGAATCTTGTTCAGCGCATGACCGATGTGAATCGTGCCGTTGGCATAAGGAGGGCCGTCGTGCAGGACGAATTTCGGACGATCCTTGCCAATTTCGCGCAACTTTCCGTACAGGCCAATACTGTCCCAGCGCTGCAGGATCTGCGGTTCGCGCTGTGGCAGGCCGGCCTTCATTGGGAAGGCGGTGTCCGGAAGGTTTAGCGTGGCTTTATAGTCGGTCATTTAAGGCTCTTCGGTTAGCGATGGGCGCTAGGTGCGGCTAGTGCACGGGCGGCGGCGACATCCGCATTGATCGCCGTTTTCAACGCCTCAAGGGAGGCGAAACGCTGCTCTTCACGCAGCTTCTGGTGGAAAACCACCGTCAAACGCCGGTCGTATAAATCACCGGCAAAATCCAAAAGGTGAACTTCCAGGTGGGCCTTGCCATCACCTGCAACCGTGGGCCTGACGCCTATGTTGGCGACTCCTGGCGACGGCTGGCCGTCGATGTCGACGCTCACCAGGTAAACCCCGGTCAGCGGTACACGACGGCGCTTGAGCTGCACGTTGGCAGTTGGCGTGCCCAGTTGGCGCGCCAGCTTCTGGCCGTGCAATACCCGTCCGGCAATGCGGAACGGGCGACCGAGCAAACGCTCGGCCAAGGCGAAGTCGGCAGCGGCCAGGGCGTTACGCACCTGGGTACTGCTCACGCGCAGGCCGTCGAGTTCGACGGTTTGCGCGGCTTCGACGGTAAAGCCCTGACTGATACCGGCGTGTTGCAGGAATTCGAAATCCCCAACCCGGTCGCAACCAAAACGAAAGTCGTCACCGACCTCCAGATGCTGTACACCCAGGCCATCCACCAGGATGCGGTCGACGAACTCGGCGGCACTGAGGCTTTGCAAACGCTGGTTGAAAGCCAGGCAGAGGACGCGGTCCACACCTTCTTCGGCCAGCAGTTGCAGCTTGTCCCGCAGGCGGGCCAGACGGGCCGGCGCCGTTTGCGGGGTGAAATATTCCCGCGGCTGTGGCTCAAAAATCACCACGCAGCTGGGCACGCCCAACTCGACCGCACGCTCGCGCAGCCGCGCCAGGATAGCCTGGTGGCCACGGTGAACACCGTCAAAGTTGCCAATAGTGGCGACGCAGCCCCGATGCTGGGGGCGCAGGTTGTGGAGACCTCGAACCAGCTGCATAACGCGCTTCTTGCTCATAAAGTGGTCGATTATAACCACACCCGGCCCCAGACGACAGGCAACAGCGCAGGGCAAATGGATCGAATCGATAAAACTGCCGCTTTATCGCGGCAAACTTTCTAACTCAACGACTTGCGATTGAAATCCCGCAGGCGGAAACCCTGCAGCAGCAACATCCCGAAGTACACCACCACGCCGACGACTACCAGCACGCCAAGGCGCATGAAGCGCTCCAGCATATGGCCTTCGTCCCAGGCAGGCATAAAGTGCATCAGGCCGAGCAATACCGCAGACATCATCGCAACCGCCACCAGCAGCTTGAGCGCAAACATGCCCCAACCCGGCTGTGGCTGAAACATTTGCTGTTTGCGCAGCTGATAAAACAGCAGGCCGGCGTTGATACACGCACCGGCACTGATTGCCAGGGCGAGGCCGGCGTGGGCCAGCGGGCCGATAAACACCAGGTTGAGCAATTGCGTGACGATCAGCGTGAAGATCGCGATTTTCACCGGCGTACGGATGTTCTGCTGCGCGTAGAACCCCGGCGCCAGCACCTTGATCACGATAATCCCCAGCAGGCCTACGGAGTAGGCAACCAGCGCATGCTGCGTCATCAAGGCGTCATGGGCGTCGAACTGCCCGTATTGGAACAGCGACACTGTCAGCGGCTCGGCCAGGATTCCCAGGGCCAGGGCGCACGGCAACACCAGCACGAAGCACAGGCGCAGGCCCCAATCGAGGATGCGCGAGTATTCCTGGCGGTCCTTGCTCGCGTAGGTACGGGCCAGGGTTGGCAGCAAAATCGTGCCGAGGGCTACGCCCAGTACGCCAGACGGCAACTCCATCAGACGATCAGCGTAATACATCCACGACACCGAGCCCGATACCAGCAGCGAGGCAAACGCGGTGTTGATGATCAGGGAAATCTGACTGACCGATACGCCCAGGATCGCCGGCAGCATATTGCGCATCACGCGCCAGACGCCGGTGTCCTTGAGGTTCAGGCGCGGCAGTACGAGCATGCCGATCTTTTTCAGGTGCGGCAGTTGATAGAGCAATTGCGCCAGGCCACCGGCCAGTACCGCCCAGCCGAGCGCCATGACCGGAGGATCGAAGTACGGCGTGAGGAACAACGCAAAAATGATCATGCTGACGTTAAGCAGCGTCGGCACAAACGCAGGGACCGAAAACCGATTCCACGTATTGAGGATCGCCCCGGCCAGGGACGACAGGGAAATCAGCAATATATAAGGAAAGGTCACTCGCAGCAGATCAGTGGTCAGCGCAAATTTTTCCGGGGTGTTGGCAAAACCGGGGGCAGTGGCCCAGATCACCCAGGGTGCGGCGAGCATGCCGAGGATGGTCACCAGCATCAACACCAGGGTCAGCAGGCCCGAAACGTAGGCAATAAAGGTGCGGGTGGCTTCCTCGCCCTGCTGAGTCTTGTATTCGGCCAAGATCGGCACGAACGCTTGGGAAAAAGCGCCTTCAGCGAAGATCCTGCGCAGCAGATTGGGCAGTTTAAACGCAATAAAAAAGGCATCCGTGGCCATGCTGGCGCCAAAAATACGCGCCAGCAGGGTGTCACGCACGAACCCCAAAACCCGGGAGATCATCGTGATAGAGCTGACGGCGGCCAACGATTTGAGCAGATTCATTGAAAGAGTTTGCGCCTATAGATAAAGAGCAGGCGAACTAAGCGCCCACTTATGCGATACTGCGCGCCTGCAACAGCACAGCGCCAAAGCTCGCGAGTTTACAGGTCAAGCGCCGGAAATAAATCACCCGCCTCTTCAGATCGACCACTCAGCAGTTCGCATCAGCCGCTCTTGACAACACATCAAGTCATCGGCATGATTCGCGGCCTATTTTGTTTGCTATTTCCTAAAAAGTCTTTCGAGGAGCTCGACGGTGGCCAACACACCTTCCGCCAAAAAACGTGCAAAACAGGCTGAGAAGCGTCGCAGCCACAACGCCAGCCTGCGTTCCATGGTTCGTACCTACATCAAGAATGTAGTTAAAGCCATCGACACCAAAGACGCTGAAAAAGCTCAAGCAGCTTACGTTCTGGCTGTGCCAGTTATCGACCGTATGGCCGATAAAGGCATCATCCACAAGAACAAGGCCGCTCGCCATAAGAGCCGCCTGAACGGCCACATCAAGGCTCTGAGCGTTCCTGCTGCAGCCTAAGTGGTAACAACTGCGACGTAGCCTCGGTTACGAAACAGTTAAAAAATGCCCCGTACCGAAAGGTCCGGGGCATTTTTGTTTTCTGGAGGGTACACCTTTGAACTTCAGCGCTTTTTAAGCGCAAAAAAAACGCCCCGAACCAGTCGGGGCGCTTTTGCTGTCAGCTGATTAACGCATCAATCAGTGCTGATGACCGCCTTCACCGTGGACGTGGCCGTGAGCCACTTCTTCCTGGGAAGCGTCGCGGATGGCAACGATCTTCACTTGGAAGTTCAGGCGCTGGCCCGCCAGAGGGTGGTTGCCGTCGACGGTTACGTCGTCGCCGTCCAGATCACGAATGGTCACGATCTGCATTTGGCCGTCCGGCGCGGAAGCGTGGAACTGCATGCCCACTTCCAGCTCATCAACGCCTTCGAACATGCTGCGGCTCAGGGTACTGACCAGTTCAGCCGAGTATTCGCCGTAGGCATCTTCAGGTTCTACGGCAACAGTCAGTTCATCACCAACTGCCTTGCCTTCCAGCGCCTTTTCCAGGCCTGGGATGATGTTACCTGCGCCTTGCAGGTAGACCAGCGGCGCGCCGCCGGCGGAGCTGTCGATGACCTCACCAGCGTCGTTGGTCAGGGTATAGTCGATGGAGACAGCCTTGTTAGCGGCGATCGTCATGGGGCGAGACCTTTTGCATAAGAATGAAGAACGGACAAGTCTAAACAAGGATTTGCCCGAAAGCGAACAGAACCCGGACAGACGGGACCAATCCAGGGTCACGATCATCGGTTTTCATCTGGACGAAGAAGGGCACTGGGTGGCCGAGCTGTCCTGCGGCCACACCCAGCACCTGCGGCACCTGCCGCCTTGGCAGTCTCGCGCCTGGGTACTCGACCCCGTGCAGCGCCTGGAAAAAATAGGCCAACCCTTTGCCTGCGGCTGGTGTGCGCAAGCGCCGAATAACGATAACCTTGGCGCCTGATTCCCGGTAGGCCCTCAGCCATAGAGCGCCACCGAAGCCATGCACCTCCAGAGAATTCGCATGCAGACTTTTTTTATCGCGCCCACCGATTTTGGTGTGGGTCTGACCTCCATCAGCCTTGGGCTGGTGCGCACCCTTGAGCGGGCCGGGCTGAAAGTCGGTTTCTTCAAGCCGATTGCCCAGCCGCACCCCGGCGACACCGGCCCCGAACGCTCCACCGAACTGGTGGCACGCACCCACGGCCTCAAGCCGCCACAGCCTTTGGGCCTGGCCCATGTCGAGCGGATGCTCGGTGACGGTCAACTCGACGAACTGCTCGAAGAAATCATCACGCTGTACCAGCAAGCCGCTGTGGGCAAGGACGTGCTGATCGTCGAAGGCATGGTGCCGACGCGCAACGCCAGCTATGCGGCGCGGGTCAACCTGCACCTGGCCAAGAGCCTGGATGCTGAAGTGATCCTGGTCTCGGCCCCGGAAAATGAAGTGCTCACCGAACTCTCCGGACGCGTGGAATTACAGGCCCAACTGTTCGGCGGCCCGAAAGACCCGAAAGTGCTTGGCGTAATCCTCAACAAGGTGCGCACCGACGAAAGCATGGAGGCATTCTCCGCGCGCCTCAAAGAGCATTCGCCGTTGCTGCGCAGTGGTGATTTCCGCCTGCTCGGATGCATTCCTTATCGCCCCGAACTCAACGCACCACGTACCCGCGATGTCGCCGACCTGATGGGCGCCCAAATCCTCAACGCGGGCGATTACGAAAGTCGGCGCATGAGCAACATCATCATCTGCGCCCGCACCATGCGTAACACCGTGGAGCTGCTCAAGCCCGGCGTGCTGGTCGTAACCCCCGGCGACCGCGACGACATCATCCTCGCCGTCAGCCTCGCGGCGATCAACGGCGTGCCCCTGGCCGGCCTGCTGCTGACCAGCGACACCCTGCCCGACCCGCGCATCATGGATTTGTGTCGCGGGGCGTTCCAGGCCGGGCTGCCAGTGCTGTCGGTGAGCACGGGCTCCTACGACACCGCCAACCAGCTCAACAGCCTGAACAAGGAAATCCCCATCGATGACCGCGAGCGGGCCGAGATCATCACCGATTTCGTCGCCAGCCACCTCGATGCGCGCTGGCTGCACCAGCGATGCGGCACGCCACGGGAGATGCGCCTGTCGCCCGCCGTGTTCCGCTACCAATTGATCCAGCGCGCCCAGGCCGCCAACAAGCGCATCGTCTTGCCCGAAGGCAGCGAACCGCTGACCGTGCAGGCAGCCGCCATCTGCCAGGCGCGGGGCATCGCCCGTTGCGTGTTGCTGGCCAAACCCGCCGATGTGGAAGCCGTCGCCCGCGCCCAAGGCATCGAGTTGCCCGAAGGCCTGGAAATTCTCGACCCGGACCTGATCCGCCAACGCTACGTCGAACCGATGGTCGCGCTGCGCAAAAGTAAAAGCCTCAACGCGCCGATGGCCGAGCAACAATTGGAAGACACCGTGGTGATCGCCACCATGATGCTCGCGCTGGATGAAGTCGACGGCCTGGTGTCCGGGGTTATCCACTCCACCGCCAACACCATCCGCCCTGCCCTGCAACTGATCAAAACGGCGCCGGGCTGCACGCTGGTGTCGTCGGTGTTCTTCATGCTGTTCCCCGAGCAGGTGCTGGTGTACGGCGACTGCGTGATGAACCCGCACCCAAGCGCCGCCGAACTGGCGGAGATCGCCCTGCAAAGCGCCGACTCGGCGGCGGCGTTCGGCATCACCCCGCGCGTGGCGATGATCAGCTATTCCAGCGGTGATTCGGCCAGCGGCGAGGAAGTGGAAAAAGTCCGCGAAGCCACCTTGCTCGCCCATGAACAGCAAAGCTCGCTGCTGATCGACGGCCCGCTGCAGTACGACGCCGCCGCCAACGAAACCGTGGCCCGGCAACTGGCACCCAACAGCCAGGTCGCCGGCAAGGCCACGGTGTTTGTGTTCCCTGACCTGAACACGGGCAACACCACGCACAAAGCCGTGCAACGCAGCGCCGATTGCGTGAGCCTGGGGCCGATGCTCCAGGGCCTGCGCAAACCGGTCAACGACCTGCCCCGCGGCGCCCAGGTAGACGACATCGTGTACACCATCGCACTGACTGCGATCCAAGCCGCCAATCGACCTATGGATATCTAAATGCTGGATTTTCTACCTGCCGCCGTGCGCGGGGTGATCGCGTCGTTGCTGCTGGCGCTGAACACGATCCTGCTGTGTTCGTTCCTGTTCATCGTCGCGCTGTTCAAAGCTCTGCCGTTTGCCAAGCGCTTCAGTGAATGGCTGATGAACCACACCCACGAAGCCTGGGTCACCAACAACAAGGGCTGGATGAACCTGGTGCAACCCACGCGCTGGCACCTCAAAGGGCTTGAGGGCCTGGATTACCAGCACTCGTACCTGGTGACCAGCAACCACCAGAGCTGGGTCGACATCATGGTGTTGCAATACGTGCTCAATCGACGCATCCGCCCGCTGAAGTTCTTCCTCAAGCAAGAACTGATCTGGGTACCGGTGATTGGCCTGGCGTGGTGGGCACTGGGTTTTCCGTTCATGAAGCGCTACACCAAGGCCTATCTGGAGAAACACCCGGAGAAGAAAGGCAAGGACCTGGAAACCACGCGCAAGACCTGTGCGAAGTTTCGCGACAACCCGGTCGGGATTTTCAACTTTGCCGAAGGCACGCGGTTTACTGATGGCAAACATGCCCAGCAAAAATCGCCGTTCCGTTACCTGCTCAAACCCAAGGCTGGCGGCATCGCATTTGTGCTGGACGCCATGGGCGAGCAGCTCAAATCACTGGTCAACGTGACTATTCACTACCCTGGCGGACGCCCTGGCTATTGGGATTTGCTATGCGGGAATGTGAAGGACGTGGTGGTGCAGTTTGAAGAGGTGCAGATCCCGGCCGAGTTCATTGGCAAGAATTATGAGCAGGATGGGGAGTATCGGCTGGCGTTCCAGGGCTGGATCAATAAGCTTTGGGAAGACAAGGATGCTCTGCTAGACAAGCTGCACACCGAATTTCCAGACAAAAAGTGATCAGCCAGCTCCCACATTGATCGAGTCCGGTCTTGAGGAAGTAAAAAAGCCCGCCACCGAGTGATCGGTGGCGGGCTTTTTTGTGGTCGCGAAGTTTAGATCGCGCCGCGTTGACGCAACAGCTCCAGCACTTGCTTGACGCTGTCTTCCAGCGACAGGGCCTGGGTGTCGAGCACCAGATCGGCATTCAACGGCACGTCGTACGGGAAGGATTCGCCAGGGATATTATCCCCGCCGGCAGCGTACAGGCCTTGCGGATCACGCTCGGCGCATACCAGTGGCGACGCCTGCACGTAAACGGTCAGCAAGCGGTCGCTGCCGATCAATGCCTTGGCCTGTTCGCGGCCTTCGGCATCCGGGGCAACGAACGCGGCCAACGTCAGCAGGCCGGCTTCGTTGAACTGGCGCGCCACGTGAGCGGCACGACGCCAGTTCTCGGTACGCCCGGCACGGTCCTGCGGCAGGCCTTTGTTCAGGTCGTGACGCAGGTTCTGGCCATCCAGTACGAATACCGCACGCCCCATGTCGAACAGCTTGCGCTCGACCGCATAGGCCAAGGTGCTTTTGCCAGCGCCCGACAGGCCGCTGAACAGCACGGTGGCCGGTTGCTGGCCGAAGCGCTGGGCACGCTCTTCAGTGGCCACGTGAGCCAACTTGCCATGCTGCGCCGCGCTGCCGTGGGTCACCGGCGGTGCGATGATCATGCCGGCGGCGACGGTGCCGTTGGTCAAACGGTCGATGACGATAAACGCACCCGTGGTGCGGTTGCTGTCGTAGCCGTCCAACGCGATGGCGGCGTCGAGGCTGACCTTGACCCGGCCAATCTCGTTCAATTGCAGCGAACTCGCCGGGCCTTCGGCCAGGGTGTTCACGTCCACGCGGTGCACGATGCTGGTGATGGAACCCGGCACGTAGCTGGTGGCGCGCTTGATGTCGTATTTCTTGCCCGGCAGCATCGGCTCTTCGGCCATCCACACCAGCATGGCGTCGAAGGCGTCAGTCACTTGTGGCACGTTGTCGGCATGCACCAGCAGGTCGCCACGGGAGATGTCGATCTCGTCTTCCATGGTCAGGGTCACGGCCTGGCCTGGGCCGGCGTGCTCAAGCTCGCCGTCGAAGGTGACGATGGACTTGACGCGACTGCTCTTGCCCGATGGCAGGACAACAATTTCATCGCCCTTGTGCACGATGCCGCTGGCCAGGGTGCCGGCGAAACCACGGAAGTTCAGGTTCGGACGGTTGACGTACTGCACCGGGAAACGCAGGTCGGTGTAGTTGCGGTCGTTGGCGATCTCGACGGTTTCGAGGATCTCCATCAGCGACTGCCCGGTGTACCAAGGCGAACGCTCGCTCTTGTTCACCACGTTGTCGCCCTTGAGCGCTGACATCGGCACGAAGGCCAGGGTGCTCGGCTTGAACGCGATACCGTCGGCGAACTTCAGGTAATCGGCCTTGATCGACTCGAATACGCTTTGGTCAAAGCCATTGATGTCCATCTTGTTGATGGCAACCACGATGTGCTTGATGCCCAGCAGCGAGGCGATGAAGCTGTGGCGACGGGTCTGGGTCTGCACGCCGTAGCGGGCGTCGATCAGGATAATCGCCAGGTCACA
Source organism: Pseudomonas sp. S35 (assembly GCF_009866765.1). Taxonomy (NCBI): domain Bacteria; kingdom Pseudomonadati; phylum Pseudomonadota; class Gammaproteobacteria; order Pseudomonadales; family Pseudomonadaceae; genus Pseudomonas; species Pseudomonas sp. S35. The sequence goes on along the minus strand of NZ_CP019431.1, from coordinate 895,596 downwards.
GGTGGACGCACCGGTGGCCATGTTGCGGGTGTACTGCTCATGGCCGGGGGTGTCGGCGATGATGAATTTGCGCTTGGCGGTGGAAAAGTAGCGGTAGGCAACATCGATGGTGATGCCCTGCTCACGCTCGGCCTGCAGGCCGTCGACCAGCAAGGCCAGGTCGATGTCGTCACCGGTAGTGCCGGACTTCTTCGAATCGCGGGTGATGGCTTCCAGGTGATCTTCGTAGATCATCTTGGAGTCGTGCAGCAGGCGCCCGATCAGGGTGCTCTTGCCGTCGTCGACGTTGCCGCAGGTCAGGAAGCGCAACATCTCTTTGCGCTCGTGCTGGCCCAGGTAGGCGAGGATGTCCTCGCTGATCAAATCAGATTGATGCGACATGACAGCCCCTTAGAAATAGCCTTGACGTTTTTTATCTTCCATCGAGCCTGCGCCATCGTGGTCGATGACCCGGCCCTGGCGCTCGGAAGTTCGCGTCAGGAGCATTTCCTGAATGATGTCCGTCAGCGTCTCGGCTTCGGACTCCACCGCGCCCGTCAACGGGTAGCAGCCAAGGGTACGGAAACGTACTTTCTTTTTGACGATACGGGCTTTGTCTTCGTCGGACAGGTGCTCGAGGATGCGGTCGTCGTCGATCATGATCAACGTGCCGTTCTTCTCGATCACGTCGCGCTCGGCGGCGAAGTACAGCGGCACGATCGGGATGCCTTCCAGGTAGATGTACTGCCAGATGTCCAGCTCGGTCCAGTTGGACAGCGGGAACACACGGATCGACTCACCCTTGTTGACGTTGCCGTTGTAGACGTTCCACAGCTCGGGGCGCTGGTTCTTCGGGTCCCAGCGGTGCTTGCTGTCGCGGAACGAGTACACGCGCTCTTTGGCGCGGGATTTCTCTTCATCACGACGGGCACCGCCGAACGCTGCGTCGAAACCATGCTTGTCCAATGCCTGCTTGAGGCCTTCGGTCTTCATGATATCGGTGTGCTTGGCGCTGCCGTGGGTGAACGGGTTGATGCCCTGCGCAACGCCATCGGGGTTGACGTGGGTGATCAGGTCCAGGCCCAGTTCCTCGACCATCTTGTCGCGGAACGCGTACATCTCCTGGAATTTCCAGCGGGTGTCGACGTGCATCACCGGGAACGGCAGTTTGCCCGGAAAAAAGGCCTTGCGTGCCAGATGTAGCATCACGGCGGAGTCTTTACCGATCGAGTAGAGCATCACCGGGTTGTCGAACTCGGCGGCGACCTCGCGGATGATGTGGATGCTTTCCGCCTCCAGCTGTTTCAGATGCGTCAGTTTGTCGACCATGGTTACTCACGGAAAAACGATCTTATGGACGGCCTGCGGGCCGTGTTCGAGCGAGGCATGCTAGCACAGCACCTTCTTCTATTCAGGGAGCTGGCTAGATCGAAACGGTATATGAATATGCCGCCAGGTTTGGCCTGCAATGAGGCAAGCCCGCTCCCACATTTGTTCCCGGGCGTTATCAGATTGGGTTGGGGCAGTCGATGAATAAATGTTCAAGGGCAAAGCGTCGCGCCAGGTAATCGCCCAGCGCCTGCACGCCGTAGCGTTCGGTGGCGTGATGGCCGGCGGCGATGAAGCTGATGTGGTTTTCCCGGGCGCTGTGAAAGGTTTGCTCGGAAGCTTCGCCACTCAGGAACAGGTCGACGCCGGCGGCAATCGCATTGTCGATGTAGCCTTGGCCACCGCCGGTGCACCAGCCGACGCGGCGGATCATCTCACTGCCTTCGATCAGCAGCGGCTCGCGGCCCATGACGTCCTGCACGCGGCGGGCAAAGTCACGGGGCGACAGGGGTTCGGCGAGGGAGCCGACCAGCCCGACGACCTTCGGGTTGCTGGGGTCGAGCGGGCCTTCGACGGTGATGTCCAGTTGGCGAGCAAGCTGCACGTTGTTGCCGACGTCAGGATGCAGGTCCAGCGGCAGATGGTAGGCCAGCAGGCTGATGTCGTGCTTGAGCAAGGTTTTCAGGCGGCGCTGCTTCATGCCGGTGATGCAGGGGTTCTCGCCTTTCCAGAAATAGCCGTGGTGCACCAGGATCAAATCGGCCTGGGCTTCGACGGCTGCATCCAGCAGGGCTTGGCTTGCGGTAACACCGCTGACGATACGCATCACCTGCGGGCGGCCTTCGACTTGTAGGCCGTTGGGGCAGTAATCGGCAATTTTTGCACTGCCGAGGTAGCGGTCCGCTTCCTCGACGAGGGTGGTAAGGGGGACGGCCATAAAAGACTCCTAAATATCCCGTTCCGAGGCGCTCTCAGCCTCGTATAATGCGCGACATTATGGGCGCTCTCCCGCCCCCTGCAACCTGTCAGGACTTACTTGATGCTCAAGGCACTGCGTTTTTTTGGATGGCCATTGTTGGCTGGCGTGCTGATCGCGATGCTGATTATTCAGCGTTTCCCCCAGTGGGTGGGCTTACCGAGCCTTGATGTAAACCTGCAACAGGCCCCGCAAACCAGCGCGGTGGTGCAAGGCCCGGTGACGTACGCAGACGCGGTGGTCATTGCCGCCCCGGCCGTGGTCAACCTGTACACCACCAAGGTCATCAACAAACCGGCGCATCCGTTGTTTGAGGACCCGCAGTTCCGCCGCTACTTCGGCGACAACGGGCCCAAGCAGCGTCGCATGGAGTCCAGCCTGGGTTCCGGGGTGATCATGAGCCCCGAAGGCTACATCCTCACCAACAACCACGTGACCACCGGCGCCGACCAGATCGTGGTGGCCCTGCGTGATGGCCGGGAAACCCTGGCCCGTGTGGTGGGCAGCGATCCGGAAACGGACCTGGCGGTGTTGAAGATCGATTTGAAAAGCCTGCCGTCCATCACCCTCGGCCGCTCCGACGGCCTGCGCGTGGGTGACGTGGCGCTGGCCATCGGCAACCCGTTCGGGGTGGGCCAGACCGTGACCATGGGCATCATCAGCGCCACCGGGCGCAACCAGTTGGGGCTCAACAGCTACGAAGACTTCATCCAGACCGACGCGGCGATCAACCCCGGCAACTCCGGCGGCGCGCTGGTGGATGCCAATGGCAACCTGACCGGTATCAACACCGCGATTTTCTCCAAGTCCGGCGGCTCCCAAGGCATCGGTTTTGCGATCCCGGTAAAGCTGGCGATGGAAGTGATGAAGTCGATCATCGAGCACGGCCAAGTGATTCGCGGCTGGCTGGGGATCGAAGTACAACCGTTGACCAAGGAATTGGCCGAGTCGTTTGGCCTGACCGGGCGCCCTGGCATCGTGGTCGCCGGGATCTTCCGCGACGGCCCGGCGCAGAAAGCCGGCCTGCAATTGGGTGACGTGATCTTGAGCATCAACGGCGAACCGGCCGGCGATGGCCGCAAGTCGATGAACCAGGTGGCGCGGATCAAGCCGACCGATAAGGTGACGATCCTGGTGATGCGCAACGGTAAAGAGATCAAGTTGTCGGCGGAAATCGGCCTGCGCCCACCGCCGGCTCCGGTAAAAGAAGAGGAATAAGCCGCCTCGCCCAGGTGCCCGTTCGCGGGCACCGGCAAGCTGAAATTTCATAGCGATTCATTCTCATTAGTCATGTTATATTGTTTCAATATCGCTATTGGAACGCTCTATCATGCCGTCTCGAAAAATTGCCCCATTGGCTGGCCTGGCCTTTGGCTTGTTGCTTGACCCCGCCTTTGCCGAAGAAACCACCGTCGAACTCGATGCCATCAGCGTGACCGCCGACGCCTATGAATCCGCCACCGGCCCGGTCACGGGCTATCGCGCCACCCGTTCTGCCAGCGCGACTAAAACCGACACGGCCCTGCGCGATATCCCACAATCCATCAGCGTGATTCCCGCCACGGTACTCAAGGACCTGGGCAGCACCAACGTGGAACGCGCCCTGGAATTTGCCGGCGGCGTGTCCAAGCAAAACAACTTTGGTGGCCTGACGCTCTACGAATACAGCGTGCGCGGTTTCACCACGTCGGAGTTTTACCAGGACGGCTTCAGTGCCAACCGTGGCTACCCGAGCACACCGGACGCGGCCAATATCGAGCGCATCGAAGTACTCAAAGGCCCTGCGGCCAGTTTGTACGGGCGTGGCGACCCAGGTGGCACCGTGAACATCGTCACCAAGAAACCCCAGCCTGAGGCCTTCACCACCCTGCAAACCAGTGCTGGCAGCTGGGACCGTTATCGCACCGCCATCGACCTCAACACGCCGCTGGACAGCGAGGGCCACGTGCTGTCGCGGGTCAACCTGGCGGTGGAAGACAACCACAGCTTTCGCGATCACGTGCAGAGCAAGCGCGTTTTCGTCGCGCCTTCGTTCAGTTGGCAGTTGGACCCGGACACCAGCCTGCTGGTGGAAAGCGAATTCGTGCGTCACAGCTCCACCTTCGATCGCGGCATCGTCGACGCCCCCGGTCTGTCGCGCTCCACCTTCCTCGGCGAGCCCAACGACGGCGACATCGACAACCACAACAACCGCATCCAGGCGACCCTCGAACATCATCTCAACGACGCCTGGAAACTGCGCCTGGCCAGCCACTACAAACAAGGCAGCCTGTGGGGCGACGCCTCGGAAAATCGGCCACTCAGCGCCGACGGCCACACCCTCAACCGCCGCTACCGCGAACGCTCCATGGGCTGGCACGACAGCATCACCCAATTGGAGCTGCGCGGTGTGTTCGACATCGGCAGCTGGCAGCATGAACTGTTGATCGGCACCGAATACGAGGACTACCGCAAGAAGGAACGCGTGACCGCCATCGCCGGCAGCCCCGGTAGCTCATACGCCATCGACATCTACAACCCGGTCTACGGCCAAGCCAAACCCAACGGCATACGCTCCGGCACCGACTTTTTCGAGCAGACCAAAAGCCACGCCCTGAACCTGCAAGACCAGATCGTCTTCACCGACCGCCTGCGCGGCATGGTCGGCGCACGCTTGGAGCATTTCGAGCAAACCGTTGACGACTTCACCCGCAACGCAGCACCGAGCCGGCAAACCCACGACGCGCTCACCCAGCGCGCCGGCCTGCTTTACCAACTCACGCCCGAAGTCGGCGTGTTCGCCAACGCCTCCACCTCGTTCAAACCCAACAGCGGCCTGGACGCCACGGGCAATACCTTCAAGCCAGAAGAAGGCGTGGGCTATGAAGTGGGGATCAAGAGCGAGCTGTTCGACGACCGCCTCAGCACTACCCTCGCCGCGTTCCATATCGAAAAGGAAAACGTGCTGGCCCTGGACCCGGCCACCAACACCAACCGCGCCATGGGCAAGGCCCGCAGCCAGGGTCTTGACCTACAACTGACCGGCCAGGTTACTGACGCCGTGAGAGTGATCGGCGCCTTCGCCTACATCGATGCCGAAGTGACCAAGGGCGACAAGGCCATTCCGGCAGGCAGCCGGATTCTCGGCGTGGCCAAGCGCAGTGGCAGTCTGCTTGGGGTGTATGAGTTCCAGGATGGCGCGTTGCGCGGCTCCGACCTGGGCGCGGCGTTCACTTATGTGGGCGACCGCTCGGGTGAAGCCGGCAGCCGTTTTGAACTGCCGGCCTACCACACTGTGGATCTGCTGGCCCATTACAAGGCCACGCAGAACGTCACCGTGGGCCTGAACCTCAACAACCTGTTCGATGAAAAGTACTACGAGCGGTCCTACAGCAATTACTGGGTCAATCCCGGGGAGCCGCGCAACCTCACCGTCAGCCTGACCCTCAACCTGTAAAACGAAAAAAATGTGGGAAGGCGCCTCGCCCCTCCCACATTGGGATGAGGTGATTACAACGACAACGGCGCTCTTTCGCACAAGATATTGAGCGCCGCCGCCCACTGCGGATCGTCATTCAAGCATGGCACCAGCAGCAACTCCTCGCCCCCCGCCTCGCGGAACTGCTCCAAGCCGCGATCGCCGATCTCTTCCAGGGTCTCGATGCAATCGGCCACAAACGCCGGGCACATCACCAGCAGCTTTTTCACGCCTTGTTGGGCCAGGGCTTCCAGGCGTGCTTCGGTGTAGGGTTCGATCCACTTCGCCCGGCCCAGGCGCGACTGGAACGCCACCGACCATTTGCCATCCGGCAAACCCAGGCGTTCGGCCACGTCGCGGGCGACGCTGAAACATTGTGCGCGATAGCATTTGGCAAGCACTTGCGGCGAGGCGTTCTTGCAGCAATCGGCATCCTTGAAACAATGCTGGCCGGTGGGGTCGAGCTTCGTCAGATGGCGCTCGGGTAAACCATGAAAGCTCAGCAGCAAGTGGTCGTAATCCTGCTCGACATAACGCCGTGCGCTCGCCGCCAGGGCATCCAGGTACTCCGGCTGATCGTAGAACGGCTGCAGGATCGAGAACTGCACATTCAGTTTCTTGTCTCGCACCACGCGCCGGGCTTCTTCGATCACCGTGGTCACGGTGCTGTCGGCGAACTGCGGGTACAACGGCGCCAGGGTGATCTTGTGAATACCCTGGGCGGCCAGGCGGGTGAGGGTCGTTTCCAGGGACGGCTCGCCGTAACGCATGGCCAGTTCCACCGGGCCCTGGGTCCACTGCGCGGTCATCTGCTGTTGCAGGCGGCGGCTGAGCACCACCAGCGGTGAGCCTTCGTCCCACCAGATCGACGCATAGGCATGGGCCGACTGTTCGGGGCGCTTGATCAGGATCAGCGACACCAGCAAACGCCGCACCGGCCACGGCAGGTCGATCACGTAAGGGTCCATCAAAAACTGGTTGAGGTAGCTGCGCACATCGGCCACCGAAGTGGACGCCGGTGAGCCCAGGTTGACCAGTAACAACGCGTGATCCGTCATGCAACATCCTATTTCTAGAGGCGGCTGGACAAGTCATCCAGAGCCGCATGCAACTCAGTGAACTGGAAAATGAAACCGGCAGCCATCAAGCGTTCGGGCATCGCCTTCTGCCCGCCCAGCAACAGCCCCGACAACTCACCCAAGCCGACTTTCAGCGCAAACGCCGGCATCGGCATGAACGCCGGGCGGTGCAGCACCTGGCCCAGGGTCTTGGCGAACTCGCGGTTACGCACCGGGTGTGGCGCGCACGCATTATAAGGACCGCTGGCGTCATCCTTGTGCAGAAGAAAATCAATCAGGGCGATTTGATCCTTGATGTGCACCCAGGGCATCCATTGCCGACCATTGCCGATAGGCCCGCCCAGCGCCAGCTTGAACGGCAGCAGCAGCCGCGACAAAAAGCCGCCCTCGGCCGCCAGCACCAAGCCGGTCCGCACCAGCACCACGCGGATGCCCAAGGCTTCGGCGCGCTGGGCGGTTTCTTCCCAGGCAATACAGAGTTGGCTGGGAAAATCGTCCTGCACCGGGCCGCTGGCCTCGGTCAGCTCGCGCTCGCCACCGTCGCCGTACCAGCCCACCGCCGAGCCGGAAATCAACACCGCCGGTTTCTGCGCCTGGCCTTCGAGCCACGCCAACAGGGTTTCGGTAAGACCGATGCGGCTGCTCCACAACAGGGCCTTGCGCTTGTGGGTCCAGGGTCGATCAGCAATCGGTGCGCCAGCGAGATTGACCACCGCGTCCACCGCGCCGATGACCTCTTCCAGGCGCGCAACGCCCAGCACCTCGGCGCCGCACACGGCAGCAACCTCTTCGGGATGACGGCTCCACACGGTCAGGCGATGGCCTTGGCCGAGCCAGTGTTGGCAAAGTTGGCGGCCGATCAAGCCGGTACCGCCGGTCAGCAAAATATGCATGGGATCTTCCTCATGTAACGTTCGCCGCCGATCACTGGTCTATTTTATAAGCAGGGATCAATTTGTAATCGGGCGTGACTGTTGTGAAAGCCTCAGCTTTAACCATAGGTCACGCCACACGTTCAGGTACGCCAAAACTTATACCAAAAAACAATATTGTACAGCTATTGGTGTCGGCGTAGTCTGTACCCAACGGTAAAACGAGGCCTCCCATGACTGTCCCCATCGCGATCATCGGCACCGGCATCGCCGGTCTCTCCGCCGCCCGAGCGTTACGAGACGCCGGGCACGCTGTGCAACTGTTCGATAAAAGCCGCGGCAGTGGTGGCCGCATGTCCAGCAAGCGCAGCGATGCCGGCGCATTGGACATGGGCGCGCAATACTTCACTGCCCGCGACCGACGCTTCGTCAACGAAGTACAGCGCTGGCAAAGCAACGGCTGGGCCGAGCAATGGAAGCCCCAGCTGTACAACTTCAAATCCGGCCAACTCACGCCCTCCCCCGATGAACAGGTCCGCTGGGTCGGCACGCCACGCATGAGCGCCATCACTCGGGCCCTGCTCGATGACTTGCCGGTGGAGTTCGGTTGCCGCATCACCGACGTGTTCCAAGGCACACACCACTGGAACCTGCTCGACGCCGATGGCAGCAATCACGGGCCGTTCAGCCACGTGGTCATCGCCACGCCAGCGCCACAGGCCACCGCCCTGTTGGCTGCCGCGCCCAAGCTGGCCAGCGCTGCCGCCGGGGTAAAAATGGACCCGACGTGGGCCATCGCCCTGGCGTTCGACAAACCCCTGGATACCCCGATGGAAGGCTGTTTCGTACAAGACAGCCCCCTCGACTGGCTGGCGCGCAACCGCAGCAAACCTGGACGCGACAACACCCTCGACACCTGGGTACTGCATGCCACCAGCGCTTGGAGCAAAGCCCACCTGGACCTGCCCAGGGAAGCCGTGATCGAACACCTGCACGGCGCTTTCGCCGAACTGCTGCACAGCGCCATGCCCGAGCCGTCCTTCAGCCTGGCGCACCGCTGGCTCTACGCACGACCGTCAAGCAGCCATGAATTCGGCGTACTCGCCGATGCCGACCTGGGCCTGTACGTGTGCGGCGACTGGTGCCTGTCCGGCCGCGTCGAAGGCGCCTGGCTCAGTGGCCAGGAAGCTGCACGACGCCTGATCGAGCACCTGCAATGAACCGCCTCAACCCCGCCAAGTTGCTGCTGTCGAAGTGGACAGCAGCCCATCCGCGCAACAAGGAAAAACACTTCCTGGTCACCGAGCTGTTCCGTGACGAAGAAGGCACGGTGCTGGACATCGAGCTGCAAGCTGTCATGACCAAGCGCGGCGAACGCCTGCCGTGGCAGACGTTGCAGAATGCCGAGGCATGGAAAATCGGCTGGAAATAGTCCACCCGAAAAAACCTGTACAAATAATTTGACTTGTACAGCTTCAAACCTATGATGAGATCAGGTTGTACAGGAATTCACGCTTGTACAAGAATCTTGCAGAGGTTTGACCATGTCCAGCAGCGCAAAACCGAAGATCGCGATCAGCGCCTGCCTGCTGGGCGAGAACGTGCGCTTCAACGGTGGCCATAAGCAATCCTTGCTGTGCAGCCAGACCCTTGCCGACTATTTCGACTTTGTGCCGCTGTGCCCCGAAGTCGCCATCGGCCTGGGCATCCCCCGTGAACCGATCCGCCTGGTCGGCGACCCTGCCCACCCACAGGCCGTGGGCACGGTGCACCGCGAACTCAACGTGACCCAGCCCCTGGACGACTACGGCCAGCAGATGGCCCAGGAACACACCGACCTGTGCGGCTACATCTTTATGCAGAAGTCGCCGTCCTGTGGCCTGGAGCGAGTCAAGGTGTACCGCGACAACGGCACCCCGGTGGACGGCGGCGGACGCGGCATTTACGCCCAGGCGTTTTGCGCACGGCACCCCAACCTGCCAGTGGAAGAAGACGGCCGGCTGAATGATCCGGTGCTGCGCGAGAACTTCCTGACCCGCGTGTTCGTCTACGCCAGTTGGCAGCAGTTGCTGGCCGAAGGCCTGACCCGTCACGGCCTGCTGGCCTTTCACTCGCGCTACAAATACCTGCTGATGGCCCATAGCCCCGAGCATTACAAAAGCCTGGGCCACCTGCTGGGCAGCATGGGCAAAGGCACCGACCTCAATGAACTCGCCGAGTGCTACTTCAGCGATTTGATGACCGGCCTGACCAAGTGCGCCACCCGCGGCACCCACACCAATGTGCTGCAACACATCAGCGGCTACCTCAAGCAGGTCATCAGCGCCGACGACAAACAGGAAATGCAGACCGTGATAGGCCAATACCGCCACGGCATCGTGCCGCTGGTGGTGCCGCTGACCCTGCTCAAGCACCACTTTCGCCAACACCCGGACCGCTACATCGCGCAGCAGGCGTACCTGCAACCGCACCCGGAAAACCTCAGCCTGCGTAATGCGATCTAGACCATGAAAGTTGCCCTGCAAGACGAACCCGGCGAAGACATCGCACAAGCCCTGGAAGACGGCTGGCTGCCGATTCGCGAAGTGGCGCGCCAGACCGGCGTCAACGCCGTGACCCTGCGCGCGTGGGAGCGCCGCTATGGCCTGATCGTGCCCCAGCGCACGCCCAAGGGCCACCGGCTGTTCAGCGCCGAGCACGTGCAACGCATCCACACCATCCTCACCTGGCTCAATCGCGGCGTGCCGGTCAGCCAGGTCAAGCACCTGATCGACTCTGCCCTGGCCAGCCCGGACACGGTCGAAAATGAATGGCACGCCCTGCGCCAGACCCTGGTGCAGGCCATCAGCGAACTGACCGAGCGCCGGGTCGATGATGCCTTCAACCAAGCCATGGCGCTGTACCCACCGCGCACCCTGTGCGAGCAACTGCTGCTGCCGTTGATCAAAGAGCTGGAGCAGCGCTGGCAGGGCCAGTTCGGCGCGCAGATGGAGCGGGTGTTTTTCCTGTCCTGGCTGCGCAGCAAGTTCGGGGCGCGCATCTACCACAACAATCGCCAACTGCACGGGGCGCCGCTGCTGTTGGTCAACCAGTCTGACCTGCCCTTGGAACCGCACCTATGGCTCAGCGCCTGGCTGGCCAGCAGCGCCGATTGCCCGGTGGAGGTGTTCGACTGGCCGCTGCCCGCCGGTGAACTGGCGCTGGCGGTGGAACACCTGCAACCGCGCGCAGTGCTGCTGTATTCGAGCAAAGCCCTGCACCTGCCGGCGCTGACCAAACTGCTGGTGGGCATCAGTTGCCCGGCCTTGCTCGTCGGACCAACGGTCTGCATCCATCAAGCGGAGTTAGCCGTATTAACCCGTGACACTCCTGAATTGTTTGTGGCCGAAGATTCGTTGTCGGCCCACCAGCTTCTGATCCAGCGTGGACTTCTCTAAATGCATTTGATCTGGCTGCGCACCGACCTGCGCCTACACGACAACACCGCCCTGGCCGCCGCAAGCCAGCGCGGCCCGGTTGCCGCCGTGTACCTGATCACGCCCGGGCAATGGCTGGCCCATGACGATGCACCGTGCAAAGTCGACTTCTGGCTGCGCAATTTGCAGCACTTGAGCCGGTCTCTGGGCGAGTTGAACATTCCCCTGCTGATCCGCCAGGCGGCAACCTGGGACCAGGCGCCCGGCGTACTCAGCGAACTGTGCCGGGAACTGTCGGTGCAGTCGCTGCACGTCAACGAGGAATATGGCATTCACGAAAGCCGTCGCGATGCCGCTGTGAGCCAAGCGCTGGAAGCCGATGGCGTGACCTTCCACAGCTACCTCGACCAACTGTTTTTCCAACCGGGCAGTGTGCTGACCAAGACCGGCACCTACTTCCAGGTGTTCAGTCAGTTCCGCAAGGTCTGCTACACACGGCTGCACAGCGCGCTGCCACGGTTGGTGTCCACGCCAAAGGCCCAGGCCAGGCTCGCCCTCAAAAGCGACCAGGTCCCGGCCACCGTTACAGGCTTCGAGCCACCCAGCGATGCCCTGCGTGCCCTGTGGCCTGCCGGTGAAGACGAAGCACGGCGCCGCCTCGACGCCTTCGCCGACCAGCAGATCAGCTACTACAAAGACGAACGCGACTTCCCCGCCAAGCCTGGCACCAGCCAGTTGTCGGCGTACCTCGCAGCGGGCGTGGTGTCGCCGCGCCAGTGCCTGCATGCCGCGCTGCAGACCAACCAGGGCGAGTTCGAAAGTGGCGACATCGGCGCCATTACCTGGATCAACGAGTTGCTCTGGCGCGAGTTCTACAAACACATTCTGGTGGGCTACCCACGGGTGTCCCGCCACCGTGCGTTCCGCCCCGAGACCGAAGCCGTGGCCTGGCGCAATGCGCCCAAGGACCTGGCCGCCTGGCAAGAGGCGCGCACCGGCCTGCCGATCATCGACGCCGCCATGCGCCAGTTGCTGGAAACCGGCTGGATGCACAACCGCCTGCGCATGGTGGTGGCGATGTTCCTGACCAAGAACCTGCTGATCGACTGGCGTGAAGGTGAGCGCTTCTTCATGCGTCATTTGATCGACGGCGACCTGGCCGCCAACAACGGTGGTTGGCAGTGGAGTTCGTCCACGGGCACCGACTCGGCGCCGTATTTCCGCATTTTCAGCCCGCTGAGCCAGTCGGAAAAATTCGACAGCGAGGGGGTTTTCATCAAGCACTGGCTGCCGCAATTGGCCGCGCTGAATAAAAAGGAAGTGCATAACCCCGAAGCCGCCGGCGGTCTGTTTGGCGTGGCGGATTATCCGCGTTCGATTGTCGACTTGAAAAAGTCCCGCGAGCGAGCCCTGGCGGCCTTTCGCAGCCTGCCTTCACGTCAGTCGGTCGTGGAACATGAGTGACTTCCTGCAGCGCTTCGCCCACACCTTCGCCACGCTGGACAAGCACAACCTGCACCTGCTCGACAGCCTGTACAGCCAGGACATCGCCTTTGCCGACCCGCTGCACGAGGTCCACGGCCTGAGCGCACTGCGCACTTATTTCGCCGAGTTGTACAGCAACGTCAGTCAACTGCGCTTTGACTTCCACGGCTTCGACCAAGTAGCAGAAGGCGAAGGCTACCTGCGCTGGAACATGGTGTTTTGCCACCCGCGCCTCAACGGCGGCAAGGTGATCAACGTGCAAGGCTGCTCGCACCTGATGTGGGATGAGAAGGTATACCGCCACCGCGATTACTTCGATGCAGGCGCGATGCTCTACGAACATTTGCCCGTACTGGGTAGCGTCATCAGTTGGCTGAAAAGGAGAGTGGGATGAACACGGTTTCGCCCCGTCGTTATTGGCTGACCGGTGCCAGCAGTGGTATCGGTGCCGCCCTGGCCGTGGAGCTGCTCGACAGCGGTGCCCATGTCGCCCTCAGTTCGCGCACCGAAGCGCCACTGCAAGCACTGGCCCAACGTTACCCCGGCCAAGTGCTGGTGGTGGCCGGCGACCTGACCAACAGCCAGACCGTACGCGAGATTGGCGAACGCATCGCAGCGGCCTGGGGCTCGCTCGACACCGTGATCCTCAACGCCGGCACCTGTGAATATGTGGATGCCAAGCAGTTTGACTCATCGATCATCGAGCACGTGGTGCGCACCAACCTGCTGGCCAGCAGTTATTGCATCGAAGCCGCCCTGCCCTTGTTGCGTGCCGGGCGCACACCGCATCTGGTGGGTGTCGCCAGCGCTGTGACCTACCTGCCGATGCCCCGCGCCGAAGCCTATGGCGCGTCCAAGGCCGGCCTGCGCTACCTGTTCGAATCCCTGCGTATCAGCCTGTCGCCGGAAAATATCGACGTCACGGTGATCAGCCCAGGCTTCGTCGACACGCCACTGACCGAGCGCAATGACTTCCCGATGCCCCTGAGCTGGCCGGCCGACAAGGCCGCCCGGCACATCTTCGCCAAGCTGGAAAAGCGCCCGCTGGAAATCGCCTTCCCGGCGCTATTCATTGCCACCCTGTGGCCGCTGTCGAAACTGCCGAACCGCGCTCAACTGATCATCGGCAAACGCATGCTGCGCAACCCACCACCGAAAAAGGACGACCTGTGAAGATCGCCATTATCGGCAGCGGCATTGCCGGGCTGACCAGCGCCTACCTGCTCAGCCGCCGTCACGACATCACCCTGTTCGAGGCGGGCGAGCGCATTGGCGGGCATACCCACACGGTCAACGTGACGGTTGAAGGCAAAAGCTATGCGGTGGACACCGGTTTCATCGTGTTCAACGACTGGACCTACCCCAACTTCATCCGCCTGCTGGGGCAGATCGGCGTGGCATTCAAACCCACCGAGATGAGCTTTTCGGTGTGCGACGAACACACCCGTTTCGAATACAACGGCAACAACCTCAACAGCCTGTTCGCCCAGCGCCGCAATCTCCTGTCGCCGGGCTTTTGGGGCATGTTGCGTGACATCCTGCGCTTCAATCGCCAGGCGCCGCTGGACCTGCAAGAGCAACGGATCAGCGCCGAAATGACCCTCGGCGATTACCTCAAGGCCGGTGGTTACGGCGAGCGGTTTGTGCGCCACTACATCGTGCCGATGGGCGCGGCGATCTGGTCGATGTCCCTGGCGGACATGCTGGGCTTTCCGTTGCAGTTCTTTGTGCGCTTCTTCAAGAACCACGGCTTGCTGTCGGTGAACAACCGGCCGCAGTGGTGCGTGATCGAAGGCGGTTCCAGCCGTTATATCGAGCCGTTGACCCGCAGCTTTCGCGAGCAGGTCCGCCTCAATTGCCCGGTGCACAAGGTCGAGCGCACCGAGGATGGCGTAGTTATCCACAGCGCTGGCGGCAGCGAGGCATTTGATCGCGTGGTGTTCGCCTGCCATAGCGACCAGGCGCTGGCATTGCTCGCCGACCCGAGCCAGGCCGAACAAGAAATTCTCGGTGCCCTGCCCTACGCCGACAACGACGTGGTGCTGCACACCGACACCCGCCTGCTGCCCGACCGCAAACTGGCCTGGGCCAGTTGGAATTACCGACTGAGCGGCAACGCCCAGACCCAGGCGGCCGTGACCTATGACATGAACATCCTGCAAGGCATCGACAGCGCCACCACCTTCTGCGTCAGCCTCAACCAGACGCCGATGATCAACCCGTTGAAGATCCTCGCGCGCTACACCTACGCCCACCCGCAATACAGCCTCGCAGCGGTGGCCGCGCAAAACCGCTGGGAAGAACTGGCCGGTGTACGCAACACCTTTTATTGCGGCGCCTACTGGGCCAATGGTTTCCACGAAGACGGCGTGGTCAGTGCCTTGCGTGTGGCCCAAGCCTTTGGGGAAACCCTGTGAACAGCGCCCTGTACAGCGGCTGGATTGCCCATCGACGGTTTGCGCCCAAGGCCCACGCCTTTCGCTACCGCATCGGCCTGCTGTACCTGGACTTAAGCGAACAAGAGCAAGTCCTCGGGCTGTCGCCGTTGGCCGGGCGCAGCCGTATGGCGCCCTTCGGCTTTCGCCAGCAGGACTACCTGCGTGAATTCACGCGCCACGGCATTGGCTTGAGCGATGCCGTGCGCCAGGAAGTCGGCAAGGCCCTGGGGCGTAAGCCTCAGGGCGCTATCTGCCTGCTGACCCAGGCCCGCAGTTGGGGCCTGGCTTTTAACCCGGTGAGTTTCTTCTACTGCTTCGAGGCCGACGGACAACTGGCCGCGATCCTGTGTGAAGTGACCAACACGCCGTGGCGCGAGCGTTACCACTACGTGCTGCCGGCCCAAGCCCTGGGCGCGAATGAGCACCAGCATTTCGCCGTGGCCAAGGCCTTCCATGTGTCGCCGTTCTTGCCCCGCGACCTGGAATACCGCATGAGTTTCAGCCCGCCCGCCGACAGGCTCGGCGTGCACATGGCCGATTGGCAGGGTGAGCTGAAAGTGTTCGACGCCACCTTGATCCTGCAAAAAGAAGCGCTGGATCGCGCCAGCCTGCATCGCTACTTGTGGCGGTTTCCGTGGATGACCGCCAAGACCTGCCTGGCCATTTACTGGCAGGCACTGCGCCTGTTTCTTAAACGCACACCGATTTTTCCCCACCGGGCCGCCGATGGCGCCTCACGTACAGCCGTCGGGTATACCAAGGATCGCCGCCATGAAATCCCCTAGCTTATCGGTCAAGACCAACCGCCTGAACGTCAACGGTGTGACCAGTGCGCTGCTGCGCAAACGCGTGCTGCGCCAACTCAGCCAACTGCGCCACGGCCAATTGGTGGTGATCGAGGACGGCGAACGCCAAGTATTCGGCGCCCGGGAAGCGCATTTGCTGGGGGAGATCCAGATCCTTGACCCGGCGGTGTGGGGCCTGGTGGCGGCCAACGGCTCCATCGGCGCGGGCGAGGCGTTTATCCACGGTTACTGGAGCAGCCCGGACCTGACCGCCGTGGTGCGCGTGATGGTCAGTAACCTGGACGTGCTCGACGCTATGGAAGGTGGCCTGGCGCGCCTGGCACGCCCGTTCACCCAAGGCCTGCACTGGCTGAACCGCAACACCCGCAAGGGTTCGCAGAAAAATATCGCGGCCCACTACGACCTGGGCAACGACCTGTTCGAAGAATTCCTCGACCCGACCATGATGTATTCGGCGGCGCAATTTCTGAGCCCCGACGACACCCTGGAACAGGCGCAACTGAACAAGCTTGAACGCATCTGCCAGAAGCTCGCCCTCAAACCTAGCGACCACCTGCTGGAAATCGGCACCGGTTGGGGCAGCATGGCGCTGTACGCCGCGCAACACTATGGCTGCAAGGTCACCACCACGACCTTGTCCAAGGAGCAGTTCGCCTACACCGCAAACCGTATCGAAGCCCTGGGTTTGCAAGGCCAGGTCACGCTGTTGCTGAGTGACTATCGCGACCTCACCGGCCACTACGACAAGT
This sequence comes from Pseudomonas sp. S35, assembly GCF_009866765.1. NCBI lineage: Bacteria > Pseudomonadati > Pseudomonadota > Gammaproteobacteria > Pseudomonadales > Pseudomonadaceae > Pseudomonas > Pseudomonas sp. S35. The sequence goes on along the minus strand of NZ_CP019431.1, from coordinate 879,010 downwards.
TGGTGTCCATCGAGATGATCGAAGCAGTGGGCCATCGCTTCTTGCCGACCTACTTCAAGCAGTGCGCGCACCTGCTCAAGAGCGACGGGCTAATGCTGCTGCAGGCCATCACCATCCGCGAGCAACGGTTCGAGCAGGCCAAGAACAGCGTGGACTTTATCCAGCGCTACATTTTCCCCGGCGGCGCCCTGCCCAGCGTGCAGAACATGCTGCAGATCGTCAGCCGCGACACCGACATGAACCTGCTACACATGGAAGACTTTGGCCTGCACTACGCGCGAACCTTGCGCCTGTGGCACGAGAACTTTCGCCGCGCCCACGGCCGCCTGACGGAGCTGGGCTACGACGAGTATTTCCTGCGGTTGTGGGAGTTCTACCTGTGCTACTGCGAAGGTGGCTTTATGGAGCGCACCATCGGCACCGCGCAATTGCTGTTGGCCAAACCGGCAGCGATCACCCCGCCGTTGCTCGGGCGCTTCAATGCTTAAAACCCTGGCCAATGCCGTGCTGTTCCAGTGCGGCTGGTTTGCGTGTGTACTGGGTGGCGACAGCGTGTGGTTACTCGTCGGGCTCGTTGCGCTGGCTATTCATCTGCTGTGGATAAGTTCGTGGGCCGAAGACGGCAGACTGATTCTCAGCGTGACAGTGCTGGGCACACTGCTGGATACGGCGTTACGCACGGTGGGCGTGTTTCATTTCACCGAGCCGGGCCCGCTGATTCCCTTCTGGTTGATGTTGCTATGGGCGCTACTGGCAACCACATTGCGTCATTGTTTGGCCTGGAGTACCCGGCCTCGCTGGCGCGCAGCCCTATTGGGCGCCGTGGGCGGCCCCCTGTCTTATTACGCAGGTAGCCAACTGGCCGGGGTGAGCTTCGGTTACGCCCTGTGGCCGAGCCTGTTCGGCTTGGCGCTGCTGTGGGCTGCGCTCTTTGTACTGCTTGCTCGCGCCGCGACAAAATACTGAAGCCGGTCGGCTTTTTCTTGCAGCTTGCCGCTCAAAGCTTGAAGCTGGCGCCATGATCAACATCCCCCATACCCAAATCACCGAGCCTGCCGTCACTTGCGCAACCTGCGCGGCCTGCTGCTGCCAGCTGGAAGTCATGCTGATTACCGACACCGGCGTGCCGGAACGCTACATCGACACCGACGACTGGGGCGGCGAAGTGATGCTGCGCCTGGACGACGGCTGGTGCGCGGCGCTGGATCGGGACACGATGATGTGCACGATTTATGAGCGTCGACCGTTGATTTGCCGGGAATTCGAGATGGGTGCACCGGAGTGCATTGAAGAGCGCCAGGGCATCGCGACGGCCTACCGCTGACCTAAAGACCGATGAAGATCAAATGTGGGAGGGGGGTTGCCCCCTCCCACAGGGGATTTGCGCAATTACAGCTGCAGGGTGTAGTGCAACGAGTAACTCTCTACCCCATCGTTGTTGCTGCTGATCCCGGCGTTGGAATAGTGCGTGGCACGAATGCCCACTTCATGCCCACCGGTAAACCGCAGGCCGAACCCCAAGCGATCTTCGAACTGAAAGGCTTGGCCGATGTTGTTGTCTTCCACTTTTGTGCGGGAAAACACTGCCACGCCGATCCCTGCCTCGATGTAAGGCTTGACCGACTCCCCGGCAAACTCATACACAAACACCGGCGAGAACGACAAGCTGCTGACGCTGGCGCGTTTATCGCCATCCCAGTAGGTGTAGGCGCCGCTCCAATAGCCGGTCAGCCGGCCCACATCACTCTGCCACCAGCTTTTATCCCAGTCCGACGTGAGCCCCAATCGGTAGGTCATGGTCGAATCACTGGTGCTGCCCACCCCCAATTCCAGGCCGGCAGCCTGGGCCGAAACCGAGTGTCCCACCACTACGGCTGCAATCGCAGCCAAACAGAACAAGCGCTTCATAAGAAACAATCCTTTGAAAACGAAGTTGTATGGTTTTGTACAGGCCATCTCGCTATAGAAGCTGACACACAGCTAGAAGTTCAGCGACATTTCACGAAATTTTCACGCACCGAAGCTTCGCACAACGCCGGAATGTTTCCATAGTGTCGGTAGGATATTTCTTAGATGACACGCATCGCCGCTGGTCCAGAACCGCGCAGGTTCAGGATCGCCGACGGCCAACAGGTCGTGCTCGATCAGCAAGCGCTTGAGCTGGCGGGCCACTGCGGCGCCGGTGTCGATAAGGATGATGCTGGGGGGCAGCATCTGCGCCAATAGGGGCTTGAGGAAGGGATAGTGGGTGCAACCGAGGATGATGGTGTCGCAACCGGCGCTGAGCAGCGGGTCGATGTAGCCCTGCAACAGCTGGCGCAGGGCCGGGCTGTTCAGGTCGCCGGTTTCGATCAGTTCAACCAGGCCCGGGCACGGTTGGGTGATTACCCGTACATCCGTGGCGAATCGGTCGAGCAACGCGGCGAACTTGGCACTTTGCAGGGTGCCGGTGGTGGCGAGCACGCCGACCACGCCACTGCGCGTGGCAGCGGCCGCAGGTTTAACGGCGGGCTCCATGCCCACCAATGGCCAATCGGGGTAGTCCTGGCGCAAGTCGGCCACAGCCGCGACGGTCGCGGTGTTGCAGGCAATCACGAAGGCCTTGGCACCTTGCTCGCGGAAAAAACCGGCAACCAAGCGCGAGCGCTCACGAATAAATTCGGGGGTTTTCTCGCCGTAAGGGATATGCCCGCAATCGGCCACGTACAGCAGCGACTCGTGGGGCAGCAGTTGCTGGATTTCATCCAGCACCGACAAGCCGCCGACGCCGGAATCGAACACACCGATCGGCGCGTCCTTAACCATGGTGCGTCCCACAGACACTGCAACCGGGGTCACGCTTGACGCGCAATTCGCGAAAGCGCGTGGTCAAGGCGTCAATCAGCAACAAACGCCCCACCAGCGGCTCACCGAAACCGGCCAACAGCTTCAAGGCTTCCAAGGCTTGCAGGCTTCCGACCAGCCCCACCAATGGCCCGACCACACCCGCTTCGCTGCAGGTAAGTTCGGTGTCGCTGCCATGCCCGTATAAACAGTGGTAGCACGGGCTGTCGGCGCGGCGCGGGTCGAAGACCGACAATTGGCCTTCAAGGCGAATCGCGGCGCCGCTGATCAACGGCTTGGCGGCAACAACGCACGCGGCGTTGACCGCCTCGCGGGTAGAGAAGTTGTCGCTGCAATCGAGCACCACGTCGACCGCGGCCACCGCTGCTGCCAGGGAATCGGCGTCCAGCGCTGTGCGGTGGGCAATCAAGCTGATTTCAGGATTGATCGCGCTCAAGCGGCGCAGGGCCGAGTCGACCTTGGTCTGCCCGACGCTGTCGGTGTCGTGGATGATCTGGCGTTGCAGGTTGGTCAGGTCGACGGTGTCAAAGTCGGCCACATGCAGCTCGCCCACGCCGGCAGCGGCCAGGTACAGCGCAACCGGCGCGCCCAGGCCGCCCAAGCCGATAATCAGCGCGCGACTGTTTTTCAGGCGCAACTGACCCTCGATGTCGACATGCTGCAACAGAATCTGTCGGCTATAGCGCAACAGCTCCTGATCGGTCAGCACGGACGGCGTCCCAGGGTGATGCGTTCGTGACCACCGAGGTCGATGCGGCTGTGCACCTGCTCAAAGCCCTGGCTCATTAATAGATCACGCACAGCCAGTGCCTGGTCGTAACCGTGTTCGAGCAGCAACCACCCCCCGGCGTTCAGGTGGCCCGGTGCCTCCTTGCTGATCAGGCGCAGGTCGTCCAGACCGTCGTGACCGGCCACCAGCGCGCTGGCCGGCTCGAAACGCACATCGCCCGCGACCAAGTGCGGGTCGTTGTCGGCAATATACGGCGGGTTACTGATGATCAGGTCGTAGGTGTGACCTTGCAGGGCGCTGAACCAATGGCTGTTCAACACCGTGACATTGTTCAAGTGCAGCCGCTGGCGATTACGCTCGGCCAGGGCCACGGCTTCCAGCACACGGTCAACGGCGGTGACCCGCCAGGCCGGCCGCTCGCTGGCCAGGGCCAGGGCGATAGCGCCGCTGCCGGTGCCCAGGTCGAGGACCTGGGTAGGCGTGGCGGGCAATAATTGCAGGGCCGCTTCCACCAGCAACTCGGTGTCCGGACGAGGGATCAGCGTGTGTGGCGCGACCTCCAGGTCGAGTTTCCAGAAGCCCTGCTGGCCGAGAATATAAGCCACCGGCTCGCCGGCGTGGCGGCGTTGCAGGTAACCGGCAAAGGTCAGCGCGTCTTCGCTGCTGACAATTTTCTCGGGCCAGGTATGCAGGTAGCTGCGGGACTTGCCCAGGGCAGCGGCCAGCAACAATTCGGCATCCAGGCGCGCGGTGGGCGAGTCTGGCAGGTCGGCGGCGCGCAGCAGGCTGGCGATGATGGTCATTTATTCACCTATCGCCGCCAATTGATCGGCCTGGTATTCGGCGAGCAACGGCTCGATTACCGCATCGACGCCACCGGCGAGAATCTCGTCGAGGGAGTAAAGGGTGAGGTTGACGCGGTGGTCGGTGACCCGGCCCTGGGCGAAATTGTAGGTACGAATGCGTTCGGAACGGTCGCCCGAGCCCACCAGCAACTTGCGCTCGCTGGCAATCGCATTGGCGGCGGCGCTGGTCTGCTGGTCGTTGAGCTTGGCCGACAGCCAGGACATGGCCCGCGCCCGGTTCTTGTGCTGGGATCGCTCTTCCTGGCACTCCACCACGATGCCCGACGGCAAGTGGGTGATGCGGATCGCCGAGTCGGTCTTGTTGACGTGCTGGCCGCCAGCGCCCGACGAGCGGTAGGTGTCGACCCGCAAGTCCGCCGGGTTGATCTCGATGGCTTCCTGCTCGTCCGGCTCGGGTAACACGGCCACGGTGCACGCGGAGGTGTGGATACGGCCTTGGGATTCAGTCGCCGGCACCCGCTGTACGCGGTGCGCGCCGGATTCGAACTTCAGCTTGCCGTAGACATTTTCGCCCTCGACCCGCGCAATGACTTCTTTATAGCCACCGTGTTCGCCCTCGTTCTCGGACAAGATCTCCACACGCCAGCCACGCCGCTCGGCGTACCGCGAATACATGCGAAACAGGTCGCCGGAGAAAATCGCCGCCTCGTCGCCACCGGTGCCGGCGCGGATTTCGAGGAACACGTTGCGCCCGTCGTTGGGGTCCTTGGGCAGCAGCATGCGTTGCAGGTCGCCTTCCAGCGCGATCAACTTGTCCTTGGCCTCGCGGACTTCTTCCACGGCCATTTCGCGCATGTCCGGGTCGCTGTCCTTGAGCAGCGCCTGGGCGCCTTCGAGGTCGGCCTGGGTTTTCAGCCATTGCCCGTAAGTGGTTACGATCGGCTCAACTTCGGCGTATTCCTTGGAATAGGTGCGGAACTTGGTCTGATCGGAGATGACTTCGCCATCGCCGAGCAAGGCGGTCAGTTCTTCGAAACGGTCCTGGAGCACGTCCAGTTTATTGAGCAGTGACGCTTTCATTGCGGTTTTTTATCCGAAGAGCTTTCTGACGCGCCCTCACCGAGGGCAAAGAGTTCCTGGGCCATGGCCAGCGCATCGAGGCGGCCTTCGGCGGTAAGCTTTTTCAACTGTACGCTGGGTGCGTGGAGCAACTTGTTGGTCAGGCCACGGGCCAGTTGCATCAGCACCTCTTCGGCGCTGCTGCCGTTGGCGAGCAAACGCTGGGCCTTGATCAGTTCCTCGTCGCGCAGGCGTTCGCCCTGCTGACGATACGCCTTGAGCACGTCCACCGCCGCCAGTTCACGCAGGCGCACCATAAAATCTTCGGCGCCGGTGCTGACCATCTCCTCGGCGGCCTGGGCCGCGCCCTGACGGCTCTTGAGGTTTTCGGCGACGACTTCGTGCAGATCGTCGACGCTGTAGAGGTAAACGTCGTCCAACTCGCCGACTTCGGGCTCGATATCCCGGGGAACGGCTATATCTACCATGAAGATCGGTTTGTGCTTGCGCAGCTTCAGCGCACTTTCCACCGCGCCCTTGCCCAGGATCGGCAACTGGCTGGCGGTGGAGCTGATGACGATATCGCTGCGCACCAGTTCGGCCGGAATATCCGCCAGCAGCACCGCATGAGCACCGAATTGTTCGGCAAGGATACTGGCGCGCTCCAGGGTACGGTTGGCCACCACGATGCGCTTCACCCCCAAGTCATGCAGGTGGCGGGCGACCAGGGTGATGGTCTCGCCGGCGCCGATCAGCAAAGCCTGGCTGCGTTGCAGGTCGCTGAAAATCTGTTTGGCCAGGCTGACGGCGGCAAATGCCACCGACACCGGGTTCTCGCCGATGGCGGTATCGGTGCGCACCTGCTTGGCGGAATTGAACGTGGCCTGGAACAGGCGCCCGAGCAGCGGGCCGACCGTGCCAGCCTCACGCGCCACGGCGTAGGCGGATTTCATCTGCCCCAGGATCTGCGGCTCGCCCAACACCAGCGAATCGAGACCGGCGGCCACACGCATCATGTGACGAACTGCCGCATCCTCTTCGTGCACATAAGCACAGGCGCGCAGGTCGTCGAGGCTTAAATGGTGGTAATCGGCCAGCCAGCGCAGGACGACATCCGCTGAAAGATGTTCCTGCTCTATATAAAGCTCGCTGCGATTGCAGGTCGAAAGGATCGCAGCTTCGCGGCTGTCGGTGAGCCGGCAGAGCTGCTGCAAGGCCTCAACCAACTGCTCTGGCGTGAACGCCACGCGCTCGCGCACGTCTACGGAGGCAGTCTTGTGGTTAATACCGAGTGCGAGGAAGGCCATTCAATATCGCTGATGATGTCGGGAAGCCGACAATTGTCCTACTTCGAAAGATTCAGAACAACCACCGTCGTCTATTGTCCTAATGCCTTGTGTCTATAAAGGCATCAACTGAGACTCGGTTATGTTTGGCCGAAGGCTTGTGTCATGATGATCCGACCGCAGGTTAGTCGTCCTCTTCCTATATGAATAGATCTTCCGCGTTGCTCCTTGCTTTTGTCTTCCTCAGCGGCTGCCAGGCCATGGCGCCCGTGTCGCCGGACGGTACGCCGCCGGTGGAAGACAGCACCCCCGCCCCTGAAAAGCCCAAGGTTTACTCCTCGTTCAGTGAAGAAACGGTGTTCAGCCTGCTGAGTGCGGAACTGGCCGGCCAGCGCAATCGCTTCGATATTGCGCTGGATAACTACGTGACCCAGGCCATCAACACTCAGGATCCAGGCATCTCCGAGCGTGCGTTCCGCATCGCCGAGTACCTGGGCGCCGATCAGGCCGCCTTGGACACCTCGCTGATCTGGGCGAAAAATGCGCCGGACGACCTGGAGGCGCAGCGGGCAGCCGCCATCCAACTGGCGCGGGCCGGGCGCTATGACGACTCCATGCTCTATATGGAGAAAGTCCTGCAGGGCAAGGGCGACACCCATTTCGATTTCCTCGCGCTGTCGGCCGCCGACACCGACCAGGACACGCGCAACGGGTTGATGAAGAGCTTCGACCGCCTGCTGCAAAAACACCCGAAGAACAGCCAACTGATTTTCGGCAAGGCCCTGCTGCTGCAACAGGACGACGAAGCCGACGCCGCCCTGAAACTGCTGGAGCAGAACCCGCCGGACGAGGGCGAGATTGCGCCGATCCTGCTGCGTGCGCGCCTGCTGCAAAATCTCAATCGCGGCAAGGAAGCCATTCCTCTGCTGGAAAAAAGCATCAAGAAGTATCCGGAAGACAAGCGCCTGCGCCTTACCTATGCGCGCATGCTGGTCGAGCAGGACCGCATGGAGGACGCCAAAGTGCAGTTCGCCAACCTGGTCCAGCAATACCCGGACGACGACGAACTGCGCTACTCCCTGGCGCTGGTATGCCTGGAAGCCAAGGCCTGGGATGAGGCCAAGGGCTATCTGGAAGAGCTGATCGAGCGCGAAAGCCATGTGGATTCGGCGCACCTGAACCTGGGCCGTATCGCTGAAGAGCGTAACGACCCACAGGCGGCCCTGCTCGAATACGCCCAGGTCGGCCCCGGCAACGACTACCTGCCAGCCCAGTTGCGCCAGGCCGATATCCTGATGAGCAACGGTCGCACCGACGAGGCGGAAAAACGCCTGACCGCAGCCCGCGACGCCGAGCCGGACTACGCGATCCAGCTGTACCTGATCCAGGCCGAGACCTTGTCGGCCAACAATCAGGGCGAGCGCGCCTGGAAATTGCTGCAGCAAGCCTTGTTGCAATTCCCTGACGATTTGAACCTGCTGTACACCCGCGCCATGCAGGCCGAAAAACGCAATGACCTGGCGCAGATGGAAAAAGACCTGCGCCTGATCATCAAGCGCGACCCGGACAACGCCATGGCCCTCAACGCCCTGGGCTACACCTTGTCGGACCGCACTACGCGCTACGACGAAGCCAAGGTGCTGATCGAACAGGCGCACCAGCTCAACCCGGAAGACCCGGCGGTGCTCGACAGCCTGGGCTGGGTAAATTACCGCCTGGGCAACCTCGACGAAGCCGAACGCCTGCTGCGCCAGGCGCTGGAGCGCTTCCCCGACCAGGAAGTCGCAGCCCACCTGGGTGAGGTGCTGTGGGCCAATGGCAAGCAGCGCGAAGCCCGTCAAATCTGGGAAAAATTCCTCAAGGAACAACCCGAAAGCCCCATCCTGCGCGGCACCATCAAGCGCCTGACCGGATCCGAGACCCTTTAAGCTTATGTTCTTGCGCCACGTTGTCGTTTTCAGTCTCATCGCCCTGCTCGCCGGTTGCGCGGGCTTTGGTGCCCGTGAATCCGTTGAAGGCCAGGGCAACCCGGCGCAATGGAAGCAGCACAAGGATCAGCTCAGCAGCATCGATGGCTGGCAGATCGAAGGCAAGGTCGGGGTGCGTGCACCCAAAGATTCAGGCAGCGGCACTTTGTTCTGGCTGCAACGCCAGGACTACTACGATATTCGCTTATCGGGCCCACTGGGCCGTGGCGCTGCGCGCCTGACCGGTCGCCCGGGGCAAGTCAGCCTCGAAGTGGCCAACCAGGGCCGCTACGAGGCGACTTCGCCGGAAGCGCTGCTGGAGGAACAGATTGGCTGGAAGCTGCCCGTTTCGCACCTGGTGTGGTGGGTGCGCGGCTTGCCCGCGCCGGACAGCAAGAGCCGCCTGAGCCTCAATGGCGACAGCCGCCTCGCGTCACTGGAGCAGGATGGCTGGCAGGTCGAGTACCTCAGCTACGTGGAACAAGGCGGCTATTGGCTGCCAGAGCGTATCAAGCTGCATGGCACTGACCTTGACGTCACGCTGGTGATCAAGGACTGGCAACCGCGCAAGCTGGGGCAATAACGTGACCGTGCAAACGCTGACACTGCCCTCCCCCGCCAAACTCAATCTGATGCTGCATATTCTCGGTCGTCGTGAAGACGGCTATCACGAGCTGCAGACGCTGTTCCAATTTCTCGACTACGGCGATGAGCTCACCTTCGCCGTGCGCGACGATGGCGTCATCCAACTGCATACCGAGTTCGATGGCGTGCCCCATGACAGCAATCTGATCGTGAGGGCGGCAAGAAAACTACAGGAACACTCCGGTTGTGCGTTGGGCATCGATATATGGATCGATAAAATCTTGCCCATGGGCGGCGGAATCGGTGGCGGCAGCTCGAATGCCGCGACGACGTTGCTGGGTCTGAATCACTTGTGGCAACTGGGCTGGGACCACGATCGCCTGGCCGCGCTGGGCCTGACGCTGGGCGCCGACGTGCCGGTTTTCGTGCACGGGCACGCCGCTTTTGCTGAGGGCGTGGGGGAGAAACTCACCCCCGAATACCCCGAAGAGCCGTGGTATGTCGTGCTTGTCCCGCAAGTATCTGTAAGTACAGCAGAAATTTTTTCAGATCCGTTGTTGACACGTAACTCTTCTCCCATTAAAGTGCGCCCCGTTCCCAAGGGAAACAGTCGAAATGACTGCTTACCGGTTGTAGCAAGGCGTTATCCAGAGGTACGTAACGCTTTGAATTTGTTAGGTAAATTTACCGAAGCAAAATTAACCGGAACTGGAAGTTGTGTGTTTGGGGGCTTCCCAAACAAAGCTGAAGCTGATAAAGTCTCGGCCCTTCTTACAGAGACCCTTACAGGGTTTGTAGCAAAGGGAAGCAACGTTTCGATGTTGCATCGCAAGCTGCAAAGTCTGCTCTAAAAGGAACCGAGTACTGGGTACTCGTTGCAACAGATACAGGGGCGTCGCCAAGCGGTAAGGCAGCAGGTTTTGATCCTGCCATGCGTTGGTTCGAATCCAGCCGCCCCTGCCATTTTCTAATACTCATCCAGGTTACCCTCAGCCTCTAGGTACTGCGCGTGTCCAAGATGATGGTCTTTACGGGGAACGCCAACCCCGATCTGGCTCGACGTGTCGTACGTCAGCTGCATATCCCTCTCGGTGACATCTCTGTCGGTAAATTCTCCGACGGCGAAATTACAGCCGAGATCAATGAAAACGTTCGCGGTAAAGACGTCTTCATTATTCAGCCGACCTGCGCTCCGACCAACGATAACCTGATGGAACTCGTCGTGATGGCTGATGCCTTCCGCCGCTCCTCAGCGACTCGAATCACAGCTGTAATCCCTTACTTTGGTTATGCCCGTCAGGATCGCCGTCCGCGCTCCGCACGTGTGGCTATCAGCGCGAAAGTCGTTGCTGACATGCTGACCGTGGTAGGCATCGACCGTGTTCTCACGGTTGACCTGCACGCTGACCAAATCCAGGGGTTCTTCGATATTCCGGTAGATAACATCTACGGTTCGCCAGTATTGGTGGACGATATTGAAGACCAGCGCTTTGAAAACCTGATGATCGTGTCCCCGGACATTGGTGGCGTCGTGCGTGCACGGGCCGTTGCCAAATCCCTGGGCGTTGATCTTGGGATCATCGACAAACGCCGCGAGAAAGCCAATCACTCTGAAGTGATGCATATCATCGGTGATGTCGAAGGGCGTACCTGTATTCTGGTTGATGACATGGTCGACACCGCCGGCACCCTGTGCCACGCGGCAAAAGCCTTGAAAGAGCACGGTGCTGCAAAAGTCTTCGCCTACTGCACACACCCTGTGCTGTCGGGCCGAGCGATCGAGAACATCGAGAACTCTGTGCTGGACGAACTGGTGGTGACTAACACCATCCCGTTGTCCGCCGCTGCTCAAGCCTGTGCGCGTATCCGTCAACTGGATATCGCACCGGTCGTTGCCGAAGCGGTTCGCCGCATCAGCAATGAAGAATCGATCAGCGCGATGTTCCGCTAAGGGTCAACCCTTGGCGACATCAACCTGACGAAAAGCGCCCCGCCCCAGCATTCTGTTGGGGCGGGGCTTTTTTGCCCATATCGCCTTTAGCGCTGGTCGCAAACGCTGGGGCGAATGTGGTTATTTTGGAGATACAACATGAACGATTTTACTCTGAATGCTGAAGTGCGTTCCGACCTGGGGAAAGGTGCGAGCCGCCGCCTGCGTCGTCTCGCAAGCCTGGTTCCAGCTGTAGTTTACGGTGGCGAAAAAGCCCCTGAATCCATCAGCATGCTGGCTAAAGAAGTTGCCAAACTGCTCGAAAACGATGCTGCCTACAGCCACGTTATCGAACTGAACGTTGGCGGCAAAAAGCAGAACGTCATCATCAAAGCTCTGCAACGTCACCCGTCCAAGGGTCACGTACTGCACGCTGACTTCGTACGCGTCGTAGCTGGCCAGAAACTGACCGCTATCGTGCCTGTGCACTTTGTTGGTGAAGAAGCTCCGGTCAAGAAAGGCGGCGAGATCTCTCACGTCCTGAACGAAATCGAAGTGACCTGCCTGCCGAAAGATCTGCCTGAGTTCATCGAAGTCGACCTGTCGGCTCTGGAAATCGGCGCAATCGTTCACCTGTCCGACCTCAAAGCTCCTAAAGGCGTTGAGTTCGTTGCACTGGCTCACGGTGACGACAAAGCTGTTGCAAACGTTCACGCTCCACGCGTTGCACCAGAAGCTGAAGAAGGCGCTGCAGAGTAATTCACTCTGTATTGCCGGAGCTTGAGGAAACATCGCGGACCGGAACGTAGCGAGAAAGCGGGCGACAACGCGAAGTTTATCTCTGGATAAGTGAGCTCTTGTCGTCCACTTTCGCCGCACTCAGGTTGCGGCGATGTTATCTACAACTCCAAAGGAAGGGCCCCTGTCGTGACTGCCATTAAACTGATCGTTGGCCTGGGAAATCCAGGCGCCGAATACGAACAGACCCGGCATAACGCGGGGGCCCTTTTTGTTGAGCGCATCGCCCATGCCCAAGGTGTAAACCTGGCGGCCGATCGCAAGTATTTTGGCCTGACCGGGCGTTTCTCGCACCAGGGTCAGGATGTTCGTCTACTGATTCCCACCACCTACATGAACCGCAGCGGCCAGTCTGTGGCGGCACTTGCGGGCTTCTTCCGGATCAAACCCGAAGAAATCCTGGTGGCCCATGACGAACTGGACCTGCCACCCGGCGTTGCCAAGCTCAAGCTCGGCGGCGGGCACGGCGGGCACAACGGCCTGCGCGACATCATCGCGCAGTTGGGTAATCAGAATAATTTCTACCGTCTGCGGCTCGGCATTGGCCACCCAGGCGTTGCGAGTATGGTTTCAAATTTCGTCCTGGGTCGTGCGCCACGCGCCGAACAGGAAAAACTCGATGCGAGCATCGACTTTGCCCTCGGCGTGCTGCCGGATATCTTCGCCGGGGAATGGAACCGCGCGATGAAAAACCTGCACAGCCAGAAGGCCTGACTTTTTTCCGAGGGGAAACACCATGGGATTCAATTGCGGCATCGTCGGCCTGCCCAACGTCGGCAAATCCACCTTGTTCAACGCTTTGACCAAGTCCGGTATTGCGGCGGAGAACTTCCCCTTCTGCACCATCGAACCCAACAGCGGTATCGTGCCGATGCCGGACCCACGCCTGGACGCCCTGGCGGCCATCGTCAATCCCAAGCGCGTGCTGCCGACCACCATGGAGTTCGTCGACATCGCCGGCCTGGTCGCCGGTGCGTCGAAGGGTGAAGGCCTGGGCAACAAGTTCCTGGCCAACATCCGCGAAACCGATGCCATCGCCCACGTGGTCCGCTGCTTTGAAGACGAGAACGTGATTCACGTCTCCAACAGCGTCGACCCGAAACGCGACATCGAGATCATCGACCTGGAACTGATCTTCGCCGACCTCGACAGCTGCGAGAAGCAACTGCAGAAAGTCGCGCGTAACGCCAAGGGCGGTGACAAGGACGCAGTGGTCCAAAAAGGCCTGCTGGAGCAGTTGATCGCACACTTCACCGAAGGCAAGCCGGCGCGCAGCCTGATGAAGAGCATGGGTGCTGACGAGAAAGCGGTGATCAAGGGCTTCCACCTGCTGACCACCAAGCCGGTGATGTACATCGCCAACGTGGCTGAAGATGGCTTCGAGAACAACCCGCTGCTCGACGTGGTCAAGGCCATCGCCGACGAAGAAGGCGCTATCGTGGTGCCGGTGTGCAACAAGATCGAAGCGGAAATCGCCGAGCTCGATGACGGCGAAGAAAAAGACATGTTCCTCGAGGCCCTGGGCCTGGAAGAGCCTGGCCTGAACCGCGTGATCCGCGCCGGCTACGAAATGCTCAACCTGCAGACTTACTTCACCGCCGGTGTCGAAGAAGTTCGCGCCTGGACCGTCAAGGTCGGCGCCACCGCGCCACAGGCTGCCGGCGTGATCCACACCGACTTCGAAAAAGGCTTTATCCGCGCTGAAGTGATCGCCTACAACGACTTTATCCAGTTCAAGGGTGAAGCCGGCGCCAAGGAAGCCGGTAAATGGCGCTTGGAAGGTAAGGAATATATCGTCAAGGATGGCGATGTAATGCACTTCCGTTTCAACGTGTAAGTCATCCGGCGGTTCAATCCTCGCCACTCAAAAAGCCGGTGCATTGCATCGGCTTTTTTGTGCGCGGTATAAATACACACTTACATACACTATTAACCCGTACAGGCCACGCCTAGTTTGAACTTTCAACACATCAAAACCCCTTCACTCAAACTAATTACGCTCAATTACAGACTTTACCTACACGCCACCCTCCCCGTTCCCATGATCGACGCTTGCATATTCCACCCACCACAAAATTTGAAGCAAACCCCACTAATCAACAGGTTCAAGCACGATGACAACACCTAACTTTTGAGCTTTAATTGCCACCTCTCGAGCGCTCAAACACCAAAAAAGTGGTAAACGTATTGGAACTTCAACCCCTGTCGGCTCACTACCATAACGAAGCCTACACAACCGTTGCCGTTGCCGAATGCCCAATTATAGAAACCACACTCTTAACTACTGCGGCACTTAACATCGACATTCTATTGTTGGGGGAAACCGGTACCGGCAAAGATACGCTGGCGCAGCGCATCCATCGCTTATCCGGTCGCAAGGGTGGCTTCGTTCCCGTGAACTGTGCGGCCATTCCGGAAACATTGGCAGAAAGCCAACTGTTCGGCGTTAATAGCGGTGCCTATACCGGGGCAGTGCAATCACGCGCCGGGTGTATTGAGGCCGCTCATCTGGGTACCCTTTATCTGGATGAAATCGACAGCATGCCACTGCCTCTGCAAGCCAAGTTGCTACGCGCACTGGAGTGCCGTGGGGTTGAGCGCCTGGGCTCTACCCGGTTTATTTCCGTGGACATGCGCGTCATTGCCTCGGCCCAGCACTCATTACATGCAATGGTCGAACAAGGCACGTTCCGGCGTGATCTCTACTTTCGCCTGAATGTCGTCAATATCCACCTGCCGCCTCTTCGCAACCGGCGCGAACGTATCATCCCGCTATTCCAGCGCATGATCGCCGAAGAAGCCAAGCAGTTCGGGCGCCAGCCCCCCGTACCGTCAAAAGCATTACTTCAACAGCTGCTTTGCCACCCGTGGCCGGGGAACGTGCGCGAGTTGCGCTCGACCGCCAAGCGCTTCGTGCTGGGCCTGCCGACTATTGGCGCATCCCCTTTTGCACATCAGGACAATGAGATGAGCCTGAAGGATCGCATGCAGCAAATTGAGAAGGTGATGATTGAGGAGTCCCTGCGCCGACACAAACACTGCGTGGATGGCGTAGCACTGGAGCTGGGCGTGGCCAAGCGTACGCTTTACTACAGGATAAAACAGCTGGACATATCGCTGAATGCGTAAGGCCACAAAAGGCACACTTGCAGCGAAAGTGCCATTCTTGCCAACTGCTGGAGTGATCAAGGCTTACCTGTTGTGGAACCCAACTTTGCATTTCAACCACACAGGGTATGAATCACATAGCGCAAGCAAGTAATCTCACACCTAAAAAATTAATTGATATTAGTTTAACTCAACGACAGAGGTGGTCTTATGTCCTTTTTTGACGCAGTCAACAAAACTGCAGGAACGACCTTTGGATTGCCCTCACTCCCCCAAGTGGCAGGAACGGCCACTGGAACTATCTTCGGCGCCGACGGGGGAATTAATGGGGCTGATAAAGCCAAGACGGACTATAGCGACGCTCAAACCGCGTCCCAACTGACAGATTTACATGTTAAAAAGAATAAGACACAGGTCAGAACCGCACAAGAAAATCTGCGGGCAGATATCAACAACCACTACGTGCAGATCCTGAAAAAACAGCAGCTTTAACCGGCTTTACCGGCCTTTTCTACCACGCATAGAAGAGGCCTTATTTACCGCAGCGTTCATGCTTTCCACCCCCTGCTGGAGATACCTATGCGCATCAGCACAACAAACCTCTCAGAAGCTGCGACGCCCACCACTAAAACGGAAACGCCCATCACCGTCAACGAGGGTTCAGACGTCAACTTTTTCAATGCGCAGATGAGTCATGGCAAACAACCCAATAACCCGGCGAGTTCAGTATTGATGGATAGTATTGCCGCGCGTTCCACAGAGCTGAATATGATATCGAAAAAAGCCGTTCGAGGGCTTCGGGACTTCAGCCTCAACAAACACAGCAAGGAAGTGCGCGAACTCAGCAAGTCAATCGGCGAATTCCAGCGCGAATTGACTCTTAATGTGAAGATCATCAACAAAACCATACAGTCCGTCGAGAAAATCACCAGCCTCGGGTAAGTAGAACATGCGCCGCTGTCTGATCACCCCGCTACTTCTATCGTCGGCACTGATGCTCGCAGGCTGCAGTGAGAGCGTAGAGCTCCATCGCCAGCTCTCGGAACAAGAGGCCAATGAGGTGATTGCCGAACTGGCCGACAAACAGATCCGCTCGCAGAAAATCCCCGCAAAAGACGGCGTGACCGTTCGCGTGAAGGCCGATGATATAAGCCGGGCGGTCCGCACCCTGGAAGCTGCGGGCCTGCCCAAGGTCGCTCGCTCGACACTGGGCGATATCTTCCGCAAGGAAGGCGTTATCTCCACGCCCCTGGAGGAGCGTGCCCGTTACATCTACGCCTTGTCGCAAGAGCTGGAGGCTACCCTGTCGAATATCGACGGGGTGATCGTCGCACGCGTGCACGTCGTGCTGCCCGAACGGGTGGCGCCGGGCGAACCCGTACAGCCAGCCTCCGCGTCGGTGTTCATCAAGCACGATCCGCGCCTGGACCCTGACAACATACGCCCCCGCGTACGCAGGATGGTCGCCAGCAGCATACCCGGGATGACCACAGCCCTGGACAACACACAAAAACTCACCGTTGTGTTCGTGCCAGCGGCCGCTTACCTGGAGCAACAACAACTGGTGTATTTCGGCCCATTCCTGGTGCCCGAGAACAACCTTGGCTTCTGGCGCACCAGCACCGTGGCGCTACTGAGCACGCTGTTGCTGGGCGCTGCTGGCGTTCTATTCTGGCGCAAGCGGCTAACGCCACGCCAACCGAACGTACCGGCCATCACCGCCATCCATGAGTGAACACCTTGCCTGGGCTCAATGGTGGGCGTGCCCGCTGCGAGGCGCCCATCCCGATTGGCAGGTAGCAGGCGCACCGAGCCTGCCAACGTCGCTGCAGCGCAGTCACCCTGCTCAGGTGAACGCGTTGTTTCAGATTCATCCGTGCCTACCGCCCTTTCCATCGCCGGCCCTGTTGCAGCTGCTGCATGCAACCGGCGAACAACGGGAACTCATGCTGATGCTGATCAAGGGGGTGTATCACGCAAGCCCGGATAGCCTGTTGAGCCAGGAGCAGCAACTGTGGTGCCGGCGCCTGGCCAAGGCATTGGCACCGAGCCCGACCCTGGACGCCAGCGACGACCCCCTGCACTACCTGCGCGCGTGGGTAGAGCCTGCCGTATGGCAGCGACTGCGCCTGAGCTTTGCCCGCGAACGCGTACTTGCGCTCGAGACCCACCCCAGGCTCTCGGACAGTCACAGTCGGTTGAATACACTCTGGCAGGCCGCACTCTGGCGCGTGACCGGTGCCGCGCACGATACCGCTCAACACGCCCTCCCGTGAGAACGCCGACCATGTTTTGCTCACGCAAGATTGAGTTACACAAAGATATCCCTGACCCGCCAACCACCCTGGTCACACGGGAAATGCTGGCTGAATATGCCCAGGCCGGCCGTTTGCTTGAACATGCCCAAGCGCAGGCGAAACTGCTGTTGCAGCAAGCGCAAGCAGATTGCGAAAGCCTGCTGCAGCGCGCCAACGATGAATTCTGGCAGCGCGCCAATGCCCAATTGCACCGCTGGGAGCTGGAGCGTCAAGCGATGTACGACAGCCTGGAACAAACGGCCACGTATGTCACCCAGCAAGCGATTCGCACCGTTCTTGCAGAAGCGCTCCCCACGCAGCGCCTCACTGCACTGCTCAAGAAACTGTTGGACTCCCAAGTGCCCGTGGTGGTGGCGAACCTGCTATGCAACCCGCACGACCGCGAGCAGATAGAGCAATGGCTCATTCAACACAATCAAGTCCCCTGGACGCTGCGCTGCGAGGAGGAACTCCCTCTCCAGACGCTGATCCTCGAGACAGATGAGGGCGGGTTTCACATCGACTGGAACAGCGCAATTGAGACGTTGATGGTGGCTCATCCCCGATAACTTTTCGGCTGTTCAGATGGAACTGGTAACAAATCGCGCACCACCCAGTAACAGCAACCCACTGGAGAGACACCGATGAGTTCTGATTACCGTGCAACAGAAGCAAAAATCAGTAGCCGCATAGCCCTGCTCGAACAAAGCTACGACAAGCCCGACATTGGTGGTGAAGACACCGAGGAACAGTTGAGGGTTCTCTTCGAGACACAGCTAGCGTTATCGGCAGGACTTAATGCGCACAGTACGCTGACAAGCTTCGCGAACTCGAAGGTGAAAATTGCGACCGAAACCCCATAGCTGGCTGGAACAATTGAGCGATTGCTCAAACGGTCGCGAGCAGGAAATAACGTTGATGGAGGGCGACGACCACATCAACGTGCGCAGCAGTGAGCATGGCGTGTTGCTATGCGTCCAACTGACCCGCGATTGCCCGGACCCACGCTCATTAGGTACCTGGTTGCGCATTGGGCAGTCGAGCCTCCTGCACTTCGCCGGCGCGCTTGCCCAGGCGCCCGCATGTGGCCGGCTCTGGCTGCTCCAGCACCTGCCGCACACCTGCAGCCAGGCTGAAGTGCTTGCAACCCTGGAGGCTCTGCTCAACCAACGCGACACCTGGCGTAGGGTAGCCAAGCGTCTGGTGATGCCCGCCAGCAAGCTTTACGTCACGTCATTACGGTCGCTGCCGAACTAAATCCGAGACCCATCATCATGCATAGCAAACTCCACAAGCACAGTCGCTTGCACCTCAGCGCGCGCGTTGCTGCAACACCCCGCACGCCTTGGCGCTACCTGCTGGCCCTGCCCTTCTTGCTGGCACCCTTGTCACAGGCGACGGCCGGCATCCCTCCCGAATGGAAAAACACCGCGTTTGCCTATGAGGCCGAACACAAACCTCTGCGCGATGTGCTGGATGACTTCGCCAAGAGCTTCGGCACACAGTTGCAGATCGAGGGCCTGCTCGATGGCAACGTAAACGGAAAAATCCGCGCCAATACCCCGCAGTCACTGTTGGACAGACTGGGAATGGAGCATCGCTTCCAGTGGTTCCTGTACAACAATACGCTGTACATCAGCGCACTGGACCAACAGGAATCCGCACGCCTGGAGGTTTCCAGCGAAACCGTGGGCGACCTCAAGCAGGCGCTCACTGACATCGGCCTGCTCGACAGCCGCTTCGGTTGGGGGGAGTTGCCCGAGGACGGTGTAGTGCTGGTGTCCGGCCCCAAGCGCTATATCGAACAGATCAAACAGTTCAGCAGCCAGCGTCGCTCGGATGATCAAAAACAGAGTGTGCTGAGCTACCCGCTGAAATTCGCCAACGCAGGCGACCGCCAAATCGATTATCGCGGTCAAAAAATGCTGATTCCCGGCGTGGCAACAATGCTGCGCGGGCTACTAGAACCTCGCTCTTCCTTAGCCACTACAAAAGCCACCCAGCGCCCGGCGGCGAGAGCACCGGCGTTCACGCCGATGGCCCAGGGCTTTCCCTCGTCGAGCAACCCATTACTGAGCCAGATGCTCGCCCCGCCACCCGGTCCGACACCACTCAATCCAGGCGTGTCGGAAACCCGAACCGCGACGGCGTCCAATCGTATTCGGGTCGAGGCCGATTTACGCAACAACGCCGTGATGATCTACGACCTGCCGGAACGCCACGGCATGTACCGCGACCTGATCGCCCAACTCGATATCGCACGCAAACTGGTGGAAATCGACGCGATCATTCTCGATATCGAACGCACCCAACTGCGCGAACTGGGCGTCAACTGGGGTTTCCAGGGCAACAACGTGCGAGGCGGCGTGAACAATACGACGCCGGGCACGGCGTCACAGCTGTCGATCGAAAACAGAGAAGGTTTTTTTGCCGACGTACGCGCACTGGAGGCTCGTGGCCTGGCGACCTTGGTGTCTAACCCATCGGTGCTCACCCTGGAAAACCAACCCGCCGTGATCGACTTCAACCGTACCCAGTACCTGACCGCTGGCAGCGAAGTCGCCTCCATCGTACCCGTGACTGTCGGCACCAGCTTTCAGGTCGTCCCACGGGTCATCACTGCCCGAGGCGGGCACCAGATTCATCTGGCGATCGATATCGAAGACGGTAATTTCGATGAATCCAACCCCAACCGCAGTGGCCCCGATGTGCACAAAGGCGCGGTCAGCACCCAGGCGGTGATGGCAGAAAAGCGCTCCCTGGTGGTCGGCGGTTTCCATGTCACGGAAAACATCGACACGCTCACAAAAGTACCTCTGCTGGGTGATATTCCCTTGCTGGGTAAAGCGCTGTTCTCATTCACCGAGCGCAAGAACAACCGACGCGAGCGGCTGTTTATCCTCACCCCCCGAGTCATCGGCGATCAGGCCGATCCGTCACGCTACCTGCCGCAAGACGACCAGTTGGAGTTGCAAGCCGCAATCAAGCCGCTGGCCCGGCGCATGTCCCCTCAAGCCCCGGAGATCAAACGCAACGACCTGATCCACGCGTTGGCCAGCCTGGTCAGCGGGGAGGTGCCCAAGGCGTTCAAGGCTAAACCGATGCCGCTGGGCGTGAGCACCCTCTGCTCGACCCGTGACATGTTGGCAGTCAGTACCGAGCGCAGCCAGTGGTATGAAGGCCCGCACTTCAACATCGCCGTGGTCATTGTGCGTAACCAGCACGACCGCCACGTGCGTATCGATGAAAAAGAGTGCAGCAACGCCCAGACCCTTGCTGTAACGGCCTGGCCGCGTGCCTGGCTCAAGCCTGGCGAGGAAGCCGAAGTGTTTATTGCCATGCGCCCTGTGGTGAAGGATGAGTACGTCACTGTCCCTCGCCCTTCGTTGATTGTACCTGCCGGGAAACCTGCCCAATGAACCGCATACTCTCCTGCCTGACCTTGACCGGCCTGGCCCTGCTCAGCGTCGGCTGCACCTCCACCTGCAAGGGCGACTCCTGCTCTCGCCCGCAATCGAGCGCCGACAAGATGGTGATCTGGTGGCCGGAACACATGCGTGTGCAGCCCGGCCCAAATGAAGAACGTTCGGACCACCAGACGGTGTCGCTGGAACGATGAACCTTGTCCTGTGCGCTGGCGTTGAGCTACGCCGCTCAAACGCCGGCACGCGGGGCGGCCTGGCCTTGTGTATCAAACCCGAAGCGCAACAAACCGGGCAGCTGCAGCGTCTGTTGCAGCGCCGCTTCGAGCAGGCGGTGGCGTTCGATGGCTGCTTTGTATTCGTGGAGCCCGACGGGACATTGGTGATCTGGCAGGAGCTCACGGCGGCAGGCCCGGCGCTGGGTGAAGTCTCACGCCGTTTGTTGTCGCTGGCCGAGTTCAATGAGTTGGACAGCGAGGGCAGTGATGCCTTAGCGCTGTTCTAGCTCCGGCAGCTCCAGCGTTTCGCGCTTGGCCTCGTCGTCCAGTTCTCGCAACGTGCGATAGATAAGCGCCACGGCCTGCAAGGTCTCGCGCGGGATATTGGCGCCCAGCTTGTTCGTGTACAGCGTACGCGCCAGCCAAACACACTGGATCACAGGTATGTCGGCTGCCTTGGCCCGGTGGATCAACGCGCGCGCGCGAGCATCGGTCCCTTTTTCTACCAGCCGCGGCAACGGCGTTTCTCCCGGTCGGTAGTATAGCGCTACGGCAAAGTGCGTCGGGTTGACCACCAGCATGTCCGCCTCTTCAAGCTTGGGCAGCTTGAGCTTCGGCTCTTCCTGGGCCAACTCATGAGCCAGTTGACGGCGCTGGCGCTTCACGAAAGGATCGCCCTCCATGTCCTTGTACTCCTTGACCACCTCCACCTGAGTCATACGCATACGCTTGGCAAAGAAGTATTTCTGCAGCGTCAGGTCAATGATCGCAAGCACCAACAACAAACCCAGGCATGCGTGCAGCAGATAGCGGAACAGTTCGATCAACGCCGAAATGTAACTCTGTAAATCGCTATTGGCCAGGCTAACCAGCGCACCAAGGGACGGTCCGACCACCACGTACAAAATCGTCGCCAGCAACAACGCCTTGGCCACGCCCATCACCAAGTTCATCACCGACTGTGCGGAGAACATCTGTTTTGCCTGATTGATCGGGTTGAGGCGGTTGAAGTCCGGCTTGAGGGTTTCCGGCGCGAACAGGAAACCAAACTGCATCCAGCCGCTGATCAGCTTTATGACGATGACTAGCGAGGCCATCAGCAAAGAGAAGGCGAGAAACACCCCCAGCGCGTCCATCAGTACCTCTTCCAGCGCCCGTATAAAGGGCTGGTCCATGCGCGACAGAGGCAACGCCAACATTTGTTGAAACCGTTGCATGCTGGGTTCAGCGGTGAATAAGGCGATCTCGCTGATAATCGTCAGCACCAGCAATTTGCCGACGTCCTGGCTTTGAGCGACTTGACCTTTCTTGCGTTGATCGCGCAGTTTTTTCGGCGTCGCGGCATGTTTTTTCTCTCCGGAATCACTCACTGCCGCACCTCCGTAAAGAACAGGCCCAGTGAATGCTTGAGATCCCCCAGCATGCCCATGCGTCCCACGATCAAGTCTTGCAGCAGCGGCAGATACAGCAGCAGAAACGCCAGGCCCGCCAGGCATTTGACCGGCACCGCCAAGCTCGACACCTGTAGTTGCGGGCTGTACAGGCCCAGCAGTGCGACGGCGAATTCCAGCAGTAACAACACGGCTATGAAGGGCGCCGCGTAGAGCATCATGTGGCTCAAGGTATCCCCCAGCAGCCCGAGGAAAACGCTGAAACCTTCGACAGCCGGCTGCGGCCACCACGCCGTGGGTGGCCAGATCAGGTAGCTGTCCCAGATCACTTGGGTCAGCGCACCCAGCCCCAACGTGACCATCAACAGATAAATCGCCAACTGCTTGAACATATGCCCGATAGGCGTGGCATCCGGCCCCAAGGCAGGGTTGAGTTGGCCACCGGTCAGGGCGCCACGCTGGTTATCCAACAAGGCCCCCACCGACTCGAACAACCAAAACGGCATACTCAGCAAAATGCCCAGCAACAGGCCCAGCGCAACTTCCTTGAACAGCAGCCCAACGATCATCAAGGCTGAGTAATCCTGGACGGCCAAGGTCGCATGGATCCCCGGGGCCGGAATCATGGCCATGACCGCCACAATGGTGTGCCTTGGCAGGCCACGGATGTGCGCGAAACAAAACGCTGGCACCAGGAAAGCACACGGGTAGATACGCGCCATGGCAATCAACAGGCTCGGCAAAAACTCAGTGAACGCAAACAACGGATAACCTCAGTTAATTGCCGAACGGGCGACCATGTCGAAGGTCAGGTTTGTCAGTTGGATCAGTTCCATACCGATCCAGCGTCCCGTCAGCGCCAAGGTAATACCCACCGAGACCAACTTGATGCCGAACGGTAGCGTCTGGTCCTGTATCTGCATCAGTGCCTGCACCAGGGACGTCATCACCCCTACGATCACCGCCACCATCAACGGCGGTGCCGACAACAACACCACCAGCAACATGCCCTGCTTGAACAGCATGATCGGGTCCATAGGCGCCTCAGAGATACGAAAGGAACAAGCTGTCGAGCAACCGCGACCACCCGGACACGAGCACGAACAGCAGCAGCTTGAGGGGCAGCGAAATGGTCATCGGCGAGACCATCTGCATGCCCAGCGCCAGCAGCAGGTTTGAAACAATCAGGTCGATGACGATAAAGGGGATATAGATCAAAAACCCGATCTCAAACCCCGCCTGCAACTGCGAGAGCACGTAGGCCGGAATCAGTAGCATCAGGTCGTCACGTTGGGCGCCTTGCGCCATTTCCTCCGGCCACATCCGCGCGGTGCTTTCCAGCAAGTGGGTCAATACGTCCGGGTCGGTGTTTCGGCTCATGAACGTGCGCAACGGCTGGATGGCTCCAAGGCCCGTCTCCTGAAAGGCTTGTACGCTGCTCAGGTCCACGGGGGACTCCTTCACGTTTTGCGCCACCTCATAGCCCACCGGCGCCATGATGAATAGCGTCGCCGCCAAGGCAACGCCATAGAGCGCCATACTCGGGGGCACCTGCTGCACGCCGATGGCATTGCGGGTAATCATCAGCACAATCACGATTTTCAGGAACGAGGTGCACACGATCAGCAACATCGGCATCAACGAGAGCGCACCGATGAACATCGCCAGAAGTAGGGGATCAACCCCCTGTAGCGTCATCGGGAAAAAATCACGCGGGACAACTGCAGGCCCAGCCGCCCGTTCACATCCACCAGTTGCCCTTGGCCAATGGGGCGGTCACCGTAATAGAGCCCGGCCATCCCCGGCGCATACCCCGTAACCCCAAGCACCGCACCCGGCGCCAACTGGCGCAACTCGCCCAACGATAACAGCAGGGCGCCACAGCGTACGCTCAGGGACATGGCCAACTCGTCGAACGGCTCGTGGCCGAACACATCCGCCGACGTCTCGTCCGCTGTCTGCTCTGGCTCGCACCATTCGTAGCTATCGTTCGGTTCTACAAAAACCTCGTCCACATCGGTCTCCTTAATAGAAAAAAGCGTCAGGCGTAGCGCCTCACGATCAACGTCCAGGCGTCCCTCCAAGCGGTATCGACCGAGGGACAGCACACCGTCGCCTTCGGTGTTGAACGCGGGACAATCCATCAGCACCACATCGCCAGGGCGCAGGTTGCACACCTGTGAGACAGGCAATTTCAGGCGCCCCAATATCATCGGCAGCGACAAGCGAAATGAATTCGGCAGCGAATGGGCCAAGGGCTGCCAGGCACCCGCAGCATGCAACGCCAGAAATGTTTCGGGCGCCAATGCCAGGTGGCTGACTGCCCGCGCGTCCCCCAGCGTCACCGTGAGCCGGCAACCAAACGTCAGGGGTTGCGCCGCCTCGACCAGCCGCAGATAGCTGAACAGCGATTGCACCTGGGGGCTAAGCTGGTCCTGGAACAATGCCCAGAACCATGACGCCGGGTCGTTGCAGTGTTCGGCCAGGGTGACTGGGCACTCGCCCAGCAGGTTGAGTACGGGGCCAGGGTCACCCAACGCCAACACACCGCACGCGGTCTCGAAGCACAGTGCGCTGCCCACCTGCGGGGCTGCACCCGGCTCCAACCTCAGTTCACCACGCTGATCCGCCACGCAATACGGCAAAAACAGGCCACGCCCCAGCCGCGTCAAGGCGCAGACCGTGGTGCCATCGATCGGGGGAAGTGCCAACGACCTGAGATTCACAGCGCTGCCAACTGCACATTCACCGAAGGACCAAGGTCACTTGCCAGCCGCTCTTGAACACTGTGGCGCACATCAGCCAGCCAGGCCCGGGTACGCTCTTCTTCGGGGGCCAACTCAATGTTCCAGGCGCCCTGTTGCCGGCTCGCGCAGACATTGATTCGCCCTAGGCGAGGCAGGTAGAACGTTGCGTGCATCGGCCATTGCGCAGTTGCGTGAAGCCTCGGTACCAGTTGCTCGGCAAACGCGTCGACACCACTCGTATCGGCCAACGCCAGCACGCCGTCCGATGCAGACGCAAAGCTGCGCTCCTCGCCGTCGCTGACGGACAAAAAATTCGTAAACAAGCGCCCCTGCTCCAAGGGCGCAGGCCCGTCCTTCGTCACATACTGATCATCACTGGAGGAGCGCTGGCGCTCGGGCTTGCTCGCTGGGATCTGGCTCATGGTGCCTCCTGCGCCAACAGTGCAGATAGCTCATGGAGTTTTTCCACTTGGCGCAGGCATTGGCTGACGTGCTTCTGCGCACGGTCAATCGCGACCACATGGCCCTCTTGCTGGCCTTGCAAGTCATGCACACAGTCACGCTCGCGCTGGGTGTCAGCCGACAACGTATGCTCTTCGGCATTCCAGGCCTTGAGCGCGAGCAAAGAGAGTACTTGGCCTTGGTGCTCGCTCAGCAGTTGCGCCCGTTGTTGCATCTCCTGCTCGCGCGTCAGTGCCAGCCGCTCATTGGCCTGCTCGATCTTGACCAGCAGGGCACGCTGAAGCTGTCGAGCTTCATGCAAAGCGCGCTCGGCACGATCGGCGCGACTCCTGCGCAAGCGTCGCAAGGTGTCGATTTCAGAAAGGGACATACGCAGTCAGCTCCGTCAGTTGGTCTAGGGTGGAGAGCATCGGCGAGGGCTCACGCAAGTCCTGGCGCAGAAAGCGGTCGACCGCCTGGCGACTTTCTACGGCCAGGTCTGTCAGTGCGTCGTTACCGCGCTGGTATTCGCCCAGCTTGAGCATCAGCTCGATCTGCTGGTACGCCGACAACAGACGCCGCAACGCCGTGCCGGCCTGTATGTGAGAGGGTTCGGCCACATTGCTTAAAATCCGCGACAGGCTGGCCAGCACATCCACCGCCGGGTAGTGCCCGCGCTCTGCGAGTTTGCGTGACAGCACAATGTGCCCGTCCAGCAGCGAGCGCACTTCATCGGCCACCGGGTCGCTCATGGAGTCCTGCTCAATCAATACGGTGTAGATGGCTGTGATTGCACCTTCCCGGGTCAGCCCGGCACGTTCGACGAGGCGCGGCAATAAGCTGTAGACCGAAGCTGGCAGGCCGCCACGGCCCAACGGTTCGCCAGCCGCCAAGCCGATTTCACGCTGGGCACGGGCGAAGCGTGTCAATGAGTCAATCAACAACAACACCCGGCGACCCTTGCGGCGAAACCCCTCCGCCAGCGCCGTAGCAGTGAATGCGGCACGCGCCCGCTCCATGCTGGAGCGATCGGATGTCGAACACACCAGCACCGCCTTGGCCCGCAGTTGATCGTCCAGTTCATGGTCGAGAAACTCGCGCAGCTCCCGCCCCCGCTCGCCGATCAAACCAAACACGATCACATCGCACTCCACGTTGCGGGCGATCTCCGCCAGCAATGTGGTCTTGCCACAACCGGCACCGGCGAACAGGCCTACACGCTGGCCTTCACCGAGGGTAAGCAAGCCGTCGATGGAGCGAACCCCCGTCGCCAGCGCATGGGTGATGCGTGGGCGATCAGTGGGCAGCGGTGCCTCGCACAATACGGCGCTCGCTTCGTCGCAATCGTTCTCCACGAATGCACTTGGCCCATTCCCCGCAATCGGCCGGCCGAACCCATCGAGCACCGCTCCCAGTAAATCTTCGCCAACCCGCACGCGGTGGGGCACGCCCAGGCGTTGCACACTGGCCCCGACCTGCACACCTTCAAGGTTGCCGAGCGCACTGAGAATCGCGTCTTGATGATCAAAGCCAATGATCTCGGCGAGCATGCTGCCGCCACCGCCCTTCTCGACGTTGCACAGATCGCCGATGCGCGCATGGGGCAGCCTACATTGCAACAACATGCCGTTGACGCGCTGGATGCGGCCGCGCACTGCCACCGGCGCGAAGTCTGCAAGATGCTGGGTTTCGCGCAGTTGCCAACGCTCCAGGCGCGCCTGTAGATCCAGGCTCACCAACTCACCTCGTACCGCTGCTGCCCGTCGAAGATCACCTTGTTGTTGTCGATGGACACCAGCCGCAAGCCGTCCACCTCATCCCCCAGGAACAACCTTCGCCCCTCTTCCAGCACCACATGCCCGTGGGCGCCACTGACGATTTGCACAATTTTGAACGGTAGTTGGTCATTGCGCTCACGCACCCGGCTGAGCACCGGTACGGGCGTATTGAAACGTTCGGCAAAGCGGTCCAGCATGCGGGCCAGCAAGGCCAGTTCGTCTTCAGACACCAAGCCATTCAGGGTGATCTGCCCGTTGATGACCTGGAGCGTGACCTGGCGGCTCAATTCACGTTCATCCAGCATTTTCATCAACGTCTGACGCACTTCAGACGCCGACGCCAGATCGGTCTTGCCACCGGCAGCAGGCATCAGCGAGGCCTGTGCCTCGCGCTCATCGGTGCTCACCATGCCTATGGCCGCAATCAATATCGCAATCACCAGCAAAATGCCCAACCAGCGCTTTTGAGTCGACTGGGGCAGGCTGCCAAGGGCCAGGTTCGACGGCACATCCGGGCTGGCTACCGGTAATAGCACGACAGGCTCAGGCTCCTGAGGCCACGGCTGATCGGAAAACGCCACGCACAGACGAATACCGCCAATGGAGAACGGTGCGTCGAGGGCCAAGTCGCAAATCTGCGCAACAACCCGACCCTCGCCGTCTTGCACCAGGCCCTCCTCAGCCTGCACCCTCCAGCGCTGCTCGGCCTGATACAACGAGATATGGCGCCCCGCGATGCCTGGGTCGCACAACACCAAATCGGCATCAGCGCTCGCACCGACACTCCACTGCTCACCAAACAAGGGCAAAGCCGCACCTTGGTGCAAGCCATTCAACACACGCAGTTCAAACATGATCAGGCACCACAGCCCCCGGCATCAGACCATCACCGTCCAAGTCAAAACGTCCCAGCACTTTCACCTTGGAGGTGCTGCTCAGTTCGGCAAAAGACAGGACCGGCACATGGTTGAATTCTTCCACCAGCAGGGTTCGCAACGGGCTGCGTAAATCCTGTGCCACCAACAGCACACTCTTGCGCTTGGCACGCAGGCTGAATGCTTGCTTGAGCAGGCCGATCAACGCTGTGCTGTGGTCGTTGTCGAGGGCGAAGAACACGCCGGTCTGGGTCTGGCGCAATGCCTCACGCAAGATGTTTTCGGTCTGCGGCGATAACAGCCAGGCGTGCAAGCCATCGGCTTCACTGTATTGATGGAAGATCTGCGACTTGAGCGCAATGCGCGCGTAGTCGACCAAGGCGTCCGGCTCACGCTCATGCTGGCCGTACTCAATCAGCGACTCCACGATCAAGCGCACCGCGCGCAATGGCACGCCCTCGCTGGCCAGGCGTTGCAATACCGCCGAGAACCGCGACAACGGCATGATGCGTTGCAGCTCCTGTACCAACTCCGGCTGGCTCGTTTCCAGCCAACCGAGGATCGATTTGCTTTCCTGTACACCCAGAAACTGCGGCCCACTCATCATCATTGCGCGCGTCATGCGCTCCAGGATCAGGCTTTGCGCAGTGCACCGCTCCAGGCTTTCATCGCTGAGCAGGGGATGGTCCACCGCCAGCCACACCCAGTCCTCTTCATCGCGAACGGCCTGCCCAAGCACGCCGTCCTCCGGCACCGCTGCGAGTGCCGTCAGCTCGACTGCCAGCCACACCCCAATAGTGGCGTTGAGCACCGGCACTTCATGCACGCAAAAACGCAGTTCATCTTCCGCCAGCGTAGGGTTGAACTCGATCTCAAACGGCGGCAGCGTGAGGCCCAGCTGGGTTACCAGGCCATTGCGGGTCTGGCGAATGCCTTGCACCAGTTCATCGGCCATTTGGCTATCGCGCAGCGTGGCGGGAAACTGCAGCAGGTAGGGTCGCGACGGATCGAAGGTCCGCAAGTCCTCCTTGCCATTTTGCTCGGGTGCGACCGTAGTGGCCGACGCACCTTCGGACTGCTCACGTACTTTACGCGCGTGCGCAAGGTAATAACCGAGCGCGCCGGTCATCAACGAGATGATGATGAAGACGACCGTCGGCATGCCGGGTAACAGGGCGAATGCGAGCATACCCACCGACGCAATCATCCAGCTCTTGGGCTCACTGGTCATTTGCCGGGCAATTTCAGTACCCATGTTCGTCGCACCGCGCCGCCCATCCGGGGCGACACGGGTGATGATCATACCGGCAGTCAAAGAGATCAGCAGAGCAGGGATCTGTGCGATCAAACCGTCGCCAATGGTCAACACCGAATACAGCGACATGGAATCAGCGGCGCTCATTCCGTGCTGAAACATGCCGGTGGAAAAACCACCCAGCAAGTTGATCACCACAATCACCAGACCGGCGATGGCATCGCCTTTAACGAACTTCATCGCCCCGTCCATGGCGCCAAACAGCTGGCTCTCGCGGGACAACTGCTCACGCTTGCTCTGGGCTTGCGCGCCGTCGATCAAGCCCGAGCGCAAGTCGCTGTCGATCGACATCTGCTTGCCGGGCATCGCATCCAGGCTGAAACGCGCCGCCACTTCGGCCACCCGCTCTGAACCCTTGGTGATCACCAGGAAGTTGACGAGGGTGAGGATCATGAATATCACCAGGCCCACCGCCAGATTGCCACCCACGACAAAGTTACCAAAGGCCTCGACGATGTCTCCGGCGTCCTGCTCAAGCAGGATCAAACGTGTGGTGGCGATCGACAACGCCAGACGAAACATCGTCGTCAGCAGCAGGATCGATGGGAACGACGAGAACGCCAGCGGACCGGGAAGGTAGAGAGCAAGCACGATCAGCAAGCATGAAATACAGATGTTGAGCGCAATCAGGATATCCACCAGCCAGGTGGGCAGCGGCACGATAAAAATGAACACGATGGCCATCACCACCACCGCGCCCAACACCTCCGCACGCCTTGCCACCTTGAGCAGAACATTGTTGACTGTTGCCAGTGCGGTCACACCTGGGCCCTCAGCTCAATATTGAACGGCTTGCGAGCTGACTCACAGCGGGTGAACTCATCCATCACCACCAAGAAGTTGTTCAGTGCGTCCTTGCGCCCTTGACTGTCGCGCCACAAGACGACCGGCAGCCTTTGCACCAGGGGGTAAAGGGCATTCAGGGAGACCAGTTGCCGACTGGCACTCTCACCACCAAACTCGCCAGCCAGGCGCAGCACTTCATTTGAAGTCACGCCTGCCGTGGTGTAGCCCAAAAAACGTTGCAACAGGACCACCGCGTCCTGCTCAACCTTGAGCCGCCGGGTCAAATCCTGGCAACCCAACAACACGCCGACCAGATGGCTACAACTTTTCAGCCCCTGCAACAGCGTGCGTAATTGCCCCGTCGGAACCGACGAAACATGCGCGGCAATATCGTCTGCCAACGCACGACTCATCAGCTTGAGCCCGGCCGCAAAGCGCTCGCCACCGAATATCCCCAGCAGCGATTGCATCATCGTCGCCAGGGACTGACGCACCACGACACTGGCGTAATACAACGCACGCACGGCCTCGCGCTCTTGCGGGTCGTCACTGGCCACCTGCAGTGCCTTGGCAATGTTGATACCCGCCCGGATTTCGCGCTCATAGCGCATTTCCAGTTTTACCCGGGCTTCACTCGCCAGTGCCAATTCCTTCTTGCGCATCTCGGCTTCGGCCTGGGCGGCTACGTGGCGAAGTACCACATGGGCACGCGCCGGGTCTCGGCCAGTAAGTTCCAGCAACGCTTCAACGCTGGAGTTCTGCAACAGCAGCAGCCTGACACGCCGAGAGAGGGACTCCAGACTCTCCTGGGCCGGATGCCCAAGCTGCCTGTAAAGCTGCGACATATGCTCCACGGGCGCGACGCGTTGTTTCATCACGCGATTACTCAGTG
This sequence comes from Pseudomonas sp. S35, assembly GCF_009866765.1. Taxonomy (NCBI): domain Bacteria; kingdom Pseudomonadati; phylum Pseudomonadota; class Gammaproteobacteria; order Pseudomonadales; family Pseudomonadaceae; genus Pseudomonas; species Pseudomonas sp. S35. The sequence goes on along the minus strand of NZ_CP019431.1, from coordinate 847,735 downwards.
TCGTGCTGTTGATCGCGACTTCCTGACTGAAAATATTGGCCAGCTCATTAACCCCCGAAGCGATGGGTTTTGCGGGGCGCTTGGCTTTAACGAGGACAGATTTATCCAACTGCCGGACCGTTTGCGCTTCGGGGGTGGATTCAACTTTCATGGGCGTGCCAGGGCAGGAAGAGTGTGTGCTTGTGTGGCAAGCAGTCGCACTACAGTTCCATTCACAACACCCTTGACCAAGGTTTTGAAAAGACCGGCACAAGCCTGGGCCACCTTTTGCAAACCGCTGCACAAAAAGGGCTCAATTCAAGATATTTAATCAATAAAAACAATAAGTTATGTGTTTTTTACGCTTGGCACAGCCAGTGCTAAAGGGGTTCCCGTCGAAATCATTTCGATCGCGTCTACCCTGAGGAAAAAATCATGGATATCCCTATTGGTGTTTTGGCTCACCTTAATGGCGGCTCGCCTCAATTCATGCTCCACCTGACAGACGAGCACCAGAAAAAACTCCGACGCTTTATCCACAAACGCGTACTCAACCCCGAAGATGCAGATGACATCCTGCAACTGACCTACCTGGAAGCCTGGCGCAACAAAGACCGCTTCAACGGCCAGGCGACCCTCAGCACCTGGATGTGCGGGATCGCGCAGAACCTTATCCGCAACCACTTTCGGCGCATGTACGCGAAACCGGTGCATTGCGAATTCGATGAAACGTTGTGGCATGGCCAAGAGGAAAACAACAATCTGGATTGGGAATTCGAGATCAACCGCAGGCTAGAAAAAACCTTGATTGCCATCAATCACCTGCCGGTGGAAATGCGCAAAACGTTGTACGCCTCACTCGAGACCGACGGTAGCTACCAAGACACCGCCGACGCCTTGGACATCCCCATAGGCACTGTGCGCTCTCGCCTGTCGCGGGCACGTGAGCAGCTCAAACGCGCCACACACAACGGGCTGCACCGGTAAGCCAGGCTAGCTGGCAAGCGTTGGGCGACAGGGACATCTGCCCAACCAAAGTCACACCTTTTTTGTACGTGGCAGAAAGATCGCCAATAGACCGAACAACGGCAGGTACGAACACAGCGTGTAAACGTATTCGATGCCGTGAATATCCGCCAGATGCCCCAGCAGCGCCGCACCAATCCCGCCAAAACCGAACATAAGCCCGAAGAAAACCCCGGCAATCATCCCCACGTTGCCCGGCACCAACTCCTGCGCATACACCACAATCGCCGAAAACGCCGAGGCGAGTACAAAGCCGATAATCACACTGAGCACACTGGTCCAGAACAAGTCCATGTGGGGCATCAACAAGGTGAACGGCGCGGCGCCCAGGATCGAAAACCAGATCACTGCCTTACGCCCGATCCTGTCACCAATCGGCCCACCAAAGAACGTGCCCGCCGCCACCGCCCCGAGGAACAGAAACAAATGCAACTGTGAACTGGCGACGGACAAATCGAACTTCTCGATCAGGTAGAAGGTGAAGTAACTGGTGATACTCGCCATGTAGAAGTATTTGGAAAACACCAACAGCCCCAAGACCACCAGCGCGCTCATCACGCGTTTTTTCGAGAGTCCGTGATTCGCCGCCTGGCCAGCCTTGAGCTTGAACAGATTCAAGTGATTGCGATACCAACGGCTGATGGCATACAGCACCCCTAAGGCGAAGATCGCAAACAGGGCAAACCACGCGACGTTGCCCTGGCCAAAGGGAATGATGATTGCCGCCGCCAGCAAGGGCCCAAACGCCGAGCCGGCATTGCCGCCGACCTGAAACGTCGACTGCGCCAGGCCGTAGCGCCCGCCCGAAGCCAGCCGCGCTACGCGGGAGGCTTCAGGGTGGAAGGTCGAGGAGCCAACGCCGATCAACCCTGCCGCCAACAGAATCAGCGGGAAGCTGCCGACCTGGGACATCATCAAGATCCCCACCAGGGTGCAGATCATGCCGCACGGCAACAGGAACGGTTTCGGGTGACGGTCTGTGTAGTACCCCACCCACGGTTGCAGCAGCGACGCGGTCAACTGGAACGTCAGGGTAATCAGCCCAACCTGGGTAAATGTCAGACCGTAGTTGGCCTTGAGCATCGGGTAGATGGAGGGCAGCACCGACTGAATCAAGTCATTGATCAAATGCGCCAGCGCCACCGCGCCAATAATGCGCATGACCAACGGGCTGGTTTGCCCGGTGGCGGGGGAGTTGCTCAAAGCCATGGGAACGTTTCCGTACAACAGGGGAATGCACAGGTGCAAAGACATAACAATGTGCCATTTTTACCCGCGCGACGGTATCCCGCATGGGAGCTGACGGCCCCTCTCTGTCCTGGGCGCTGGCGCTCTGATTGAACAAGGCTCGACGCCCCAAAAACGGCCGTTTCAGTTAAACAGTTGAAAGCGTAGAAAAAATTTAAACAAAAACGCTTGACGCATTCCCGTTCTACGCGAATAATGCGCGCCACTTGGCTACATAGCTCAGTTGGTTAGAGCATAGCATTCATAATGCTGGGGTCCGGGGTTCAAGTCCCTGTGTAGCCACCAAGTACCGATCCATAGATGTCTACAGCAGTCTATGAATCACCTCAAGAAGCCCGCCTAGTGCGGGCTTTCTTGTTTCTGGCAATCTCTCCTTGTATCCCCCTATACCTTCCCTCTTTGTATCCTCGACAAATAATTGAACCGAGGGGATTGCTCATTTTCGAGTTAGCTTAAGGCTGAATTCCAGATAATGTTTAGCGCATGCTAAGCGCAGGCGCGAGGCAGTACACAATCGGATTTTCTAACAATATCTAATTCGAGGTGTGATCAAGTCACTCAGGGAGCAGGGGTTCATACCTGAACCGCTGGAAAAACCATAAGCATCGATTCAAAGAAACAGTAAGCGGAAATAGCCCCTCCCTATGCCAATTCAGGCTGACGCAACTTGATGAGCACTAACCTGATCAAGGCGTAGCCAGAGCAAGAATACCGCGCCAGGCATGAGCCCTTTCAAATGAGACGACTTCTCATTAGTATGCCCGCTATTCGCACACTGCAGCATCAGGGTATCGGGGCCATGGAGACGGGGACGCCAGGGGATCAGGAAAAACTCAGCGCCGTTTTTATCGGGCAGCGCAGTGCGTTAATCCGTATGCTGTCGCGCGTCGTCGGCTGTTCGAGCCAGGCAGAGGACCTTGCCCAGGAAACCTACCTGAAGGTGGCCAAGGCGCTATACGCCCGCCCCATCGAACACTTGAAGCCGTTTCTTTATCAAACCGCGCAGTACCTGGCCTTTGACCATTTGCGCAGTGTGCGCAGTAAAAGGCGCTATGAGTGCCATTTGGCCGAAAACCTGGTGGCCCTGGTGCCTACCCTGGCACCCGGACCGGAGAGCCAGGCCCAGGGCCAACAGCAACTGCAGCAGTTTCAACAGGTGCTCGCTACCTTGCCCAAACGCCAGCAACAAATCCTGGTATTGCATCGATTGCACGACCTGTCCCAAGGCGAGATCGCCCAGCGCCTGCAAGTGTCGTTGAGTACGGTGGAAAAAGACCTGCGCCAAGCCCTCACTGCCTGCGTCAAGCAAACGACCTACCATGATTGATCATCCAGACACTCCCGACACCGTGCGTGAACAGGCGGCCGACTGGTTCGCCCAGCGCGATGAGATGGCGCGCAACCTCATCACCCGCCAGCGCTTTGAGCAGTGGCGCGCTGCCGATCCCCGGCATGCCAGCGCGTACAGCGAACTGGAGACGCTGTGGGAAAACCGCGCCTTCGAGCAGGCCTTGAAAGACCTCGCCGTCGACCTTGAATTACCCCCTGCCCCACTCGCCGCCAAGCCTCCCAGGATGCGTTTGATGGCCACCGCCGCTGCGGTGTTGCTCGCACTGGGCATCGGCTGGATGGCCGACGTGCCCATGCGCCTGCAAGCCGATCACATGACCGACATCGCCCAGCTGGAACGCTTTGACCTCGAAGACGGCTCACACATCGTGCTGGGCAGCCACAGCGCAATCAGCACCGCCTTCGACGGCGGCCATCGACGCATCAAGCTGCTGCGCGGCGAGCTTTACGTCGAAGCCGCCCATGACGCAAACCGCCCCCTGAGCATCGAGACTGCCGAGGCCAGCGTGACCGTGGTCGGCACGCAATTGAGCGTCAGCCAGCGCGACGCGAGCGTCACCGTCGCCGTGCGCCAGGGCCAAGTGCGCTTCGCCAACCGCAAGGGCGAACAAAGCCTGCTGCACGCGGGCAACTGGCAACAATTGCGCGATGGACAACTGCAACCGTTGTCCCTGGAAGGCAGTGAACGGCAGATGGCCTGGATCAACGGGCGGCTGTCGTTCCAGAACGCGCCACTGGCGCAGGTACTGGAAGAGATCCAGCGGTATTACCCGGCGCCGATCCTGTTATTCAACGATGCCGCCGCCAGTGAGCGCGTCAGCGGCAATTACCAATTGGATGACCCGCTGGCGATCGTCCAGGCGCTGAGCAAAGTCACGTCCACCCAGGTCCAGCGCCTGCCCGGCGGCATCCTGGTTATCCGCTGACACCGAGCACCGATACCGTCGAAAAAAGTTTTACGGCTTTCGAAGGTTCAACCCGTCAAGAACTTTGCCTTTGCAAATCATTCCTATTTATAACGGGGCTCACATGCACTTTCCAGCACTCAATCCGACCCATGCGCGCAGCATTCTGGCGCTCGCCATCTGCCTGGCGTGCAGCCACGCCGTTGCCGTGGAACCGGCGGGCCAGCCGGCCACTCGCGAAGCGGCGGACACCCGTAGCTTTGCCATCGCGCGGCAGTCGCTGGTCAATGCCCTGGATCAATTGAGTGTGCAGAGCGGGCTGCAGATTGCCTACGCGGCAGAGCTGGCCCAGGGCGTCGAATCGCCCGGCGTCAGCGGTCGCATGACCGCCCTGGAGGCATTGGCCCAATTGCTCAAAGGCACGCCCCTGAGTTTCGAGAGCAACGGCCCCAACGCAGTGATGCTGACCCGCACCGAGCAACCCGGCGCGGCCTTGCAACTGGGCACCACCACGGTGATCAGCAACCAGTTGGGCACCGTCACCGAAGGCACCGGTTCCTACACCCCGGGCACCATCGCCACGGCCACGCGCCTGGTGCTTACGCCCCGTGAAACGCCGCAGTCCATCAGTGTCGTCACGCGCCAGCACATGGATGACTTCGCCCTCGACAGCGTTGACGACGTAATGCGCCACACGCCTGGCATCACCGTGTCGGCCTACGACACCGATCGCAGCAACTACTACTCGCGCGGTTTTTCGATCAACAATTTCCAGTACGACGGCATCCCCTCCGCCGTGCGCAACGTGGCTTATTCGGCGGGCAACACCCTCAGCGACATGGCGATCTACGACCGTGTCGAAGTGCTCAAGGGTGCCTCGGGCCTGCTCAGCGGCGCCGGCTCCCTGGGCGGCACCATCAACCTGGTGCGCAAGAAGCCCACGGCGGAGTTCCTCGGCCACATCACTACGGCGGCGGGCACCTGGGACAACTACCGCACGGAAGTGGATGTCAGCGGCCCGCTGACCGAAACCGGCAATGTGCGCGGGCGCGCGGTGGCGGCGTATCAGGACAGCAAGTCCTGGATCGACCGCTACTCGAACAAAAGCTCAGTGTTCTACGGCATCCTCGAGTTCGACCTGTCGCCCGACACCCTGCTCACCGTGGGCGCCGACTATCAGGACAGCAAACCCAAAGGCTCGACCTGGTCCGGCAGCTTCCCGCTGTTCAACTACGCCGGTGAGCTGAACAATGCCAAACGCTCCTTCAGCAATGCCACCGACTGGAGCAGTTGGCAGCAATACACCCGCACGGTGTTCGCGAACCTGGAGCACGACCTCGGCGACGGCTGGGTGACCAAGCTGCAACTGGACCACAAGCTCAACGGTTACGATGCCCAACTGGGTGCGATCCAGTTCTACCAGCCGGCAGCGGACGGCACTGCGGACATCAACGCCCAGCGCTACAAAGGCGAGACCACCAGCGATTCGGCCGACCTGTACCTCAGCGGCCCATTCAACTTCCTCGGCCGCGAACATGACCTGGTGGTGGGCGGCTCGATCAGCACCGCCCACTGGAAGGGCAAGGGTTACTGGGACGAAACCTTCCCTACGGCCAACCTGGTTGACTACTTCAACTGGCACGGCAATCTGGCCAAGCCCGGCTGGGGCGTGGCCTCGCAAGTCATCGACGACACCATTCGCCAGACCGGCCTGTACGTCACCACCCGCTGGAGCCTCACCGACGATCTGAAACTGTTGCTCGGCGGTCGCGTGGTCGACTACACCCTGACCGGCAGCACCGACACCTATCGTGAAACCGGACGTTTCATCCCCTACGCCGGGGCCATCTATGACCTCACAGAAAACCTGTCGGCCTATGTCAGCTACACCGATGTGTTCATGCCCCAGGAAAGCTACAACCTCGACCGTGACCGTAAGCTGATCGACCCGGACGAAGGCGAGAACTACGAAGTGGGCCTCAAGGGCGAGTTCCTCGACGGTCGCCTGAACGCCAGCCTGGCGTACTTCGAAGTCAAGGAAAGCAACCGTTCCTTGCCCGACGATGCCTACAACAACCAGACACCGACCCCATCCAACTATGCCTTCAAGGGCACCGACGCGACGACCAAGGGCTATGAGCTGGAACTGTCCGGCGAAATCGCCCCCGGCTGGCAGTTGCAGGGCGGCTACACCCACAAAGTGGTGCGCGACGATGCCGGCAAGAAAGTCTCGACCTTCGAGCCCGAGGACCAGGTGAGCATGTACACCATCTACAAGCTCAAGGGCGAGTTGGACAAAGTCAGCGTCGGTGGCGGCCTGCGCTGGCAGAACACGGTGTGGCAGGACATCTACAACAGCCCCAAGGGCACCACCGATAAATTCTCCCAAGAGTCCTACTGGGTGGTGGACCTGATGACGCGCTACCAATTCACCAAAAACCTGTCGACCACGCTGAACCTCAACAACGTGTTCGATAAGTACTACTACACCAACGTGGGCTTCTATAACTCGGCCATCTACGGCGCACCGCGTCACTTCATGCTGACCACGCGCTGGGACTTCTGATGGATTGATCCACACGGCCTACCCCAGGGCAGGCCGTTTTTGACGCCCTCCCTTGCCACTGTTAGTGTCCAGCCTCCCCTACACGGAGTGCTTCCCGGTGAAACTGGACATCTACCAAGTCGACGCCTTCAGCCAACATCCCTTCGGCGGCAACCCGGCCGCAGTGTGCCCGCTCACCGAGTGGCTGCCTGACGATCAACTGCAAAATATCGCCGCCGAAAACAACCTCTCCGAAACCGCCTACTTCGTGCCCCGTGACGGGTTTTACGAATTGCGCTGGTTTACCCCCGAAGTCGAAGTGGACCTGTGTGGCCATGCCACGCTGGCGGCGGCGTGGGTGCTGATCAACCAACTGCCCGATGCCCCCGAAGTGCTGCGCTTCGCCACCCGCAGTGGTGAGCTGCGGGTCACGCGCGATGGCGATGAGCTGGCGATGGATTTCCCGGTACGGACGCCACAGCCCTGTGAGCCGCCAGCCGGTCTGTTGAGTGCATTGGGAATCGAAAGCGCCGAGGTCTTCGGCACCGATGACTACATCGTGCTGGTGGACGACGAAGCCCAGGTCGCCGCGCTGACGCCGGATTTTGCACGGCTCAAGGGCCTGCCTAAACGCGGGATCGCAGTAACCACCCAAGGCACGCAGTTCGATTTTATTTCCCGCTGGTTCGGGCCGAACGTGGGCGTCAACGAAGACCCGGTCACAGGTTCCGCGCACACCTCGCTGGCGCCGTTCTGGGCTGCACGCCTGGGCAAAACAACACTGACGGCGGAGCAAGGCGGTAAACGCAAAGGCCAATTGCGCTGCGCGCTCAAGGGCGACCGGGTGATCATTTGCGGTAAGGCCGTGTTGTACATGCAAGGCACGATCTACCTGTAATCAGCAGTTCCCAAGGACAACAGATCATTCTCAAAATGAACGGAGTTCAGCACGTGTTTTCGATTTCCCGCCGTCAGTTGTCGGTTATTGCCGCAGCCCTGGCCCTCGCGGCCTGCCACACCCCGGTCAACGAACAACCACCGGCACCGGAACTGGGCTCGGGCTATCGCACCGACCTGAGCACTCGACACGCCGAACGCCATATGGCCGCCGCCGCCAACCCGCTGGCCGCCGAAGCCGGACGCGAGATGTTGCGCCAAGGCGGTTCGGCGATTGATGCGGCGATCGCCATGCAGGCGGTGCTGACCCTCGTAGAGCCGCAATCCTCCGGCATCGGCGGCGGTGCGTTCATCATGCTGTGGGACGGGAAAAAGGTGCACGCCTACGACGGTCGCGAAACCGCGCCGGCCGGGGCGACGGAGCGATTATTCCTGAATGCCGACGGCACACCGATGGCCTTCACCGACGCGCAGATTGGCGGGCGTTCGGTGGGCACGCCCGGTGTGCTGCGCGCCCTGGAGATGGCCCATAAACAGACCGGCCACCTGCAATGGGCCACGCTGTTTGAGCCGGCGATTCGCTTGTCGGAGCAAGGCTTCGCGATTTCACCGCGCCTGCACAGTCTGATCGCGGCTGACCGCTTTATTGCGCAGTCACCCGAGATGGCCGCCTACTTCCTGAATGCCGATGGCTCACCCAAAGCCACCGGCACGCTGCTGAAAAATCCGGCACTGGCTGCCGTGTTCAAACGCATCGCCAAGCAAGGCCCGGACGCGCTGTACCACGGGCCGATTGCCGATGAGATTGCGCGCAAAGTGCAGGGCCATCGCAATGCGGGCAGCCTGTCCGTGGCCGACCTGAAGGGTTACGCGGCCAAGGAGCGCGAACCGCTGTGCACCGACTACAAGCGCTGGAAAATCTGTGGCATGCCGCCACCGTCGTCAGGGGGAATTGCGGTCGCGCAGATCCTCGGCACCTTGCAGGCCCTGCAAGCCCGCGACCCGCGCCTGGCCATCGCGCCGATGACACCGATAACAAGCACCTCGCCGGCCGGGCTTGAGCCAAGGCCCGAGGCCGTGCACCTGATCGCCGAAGCCGGTCGCCTGGCCTTCGCCGACCGTGCGCTGTACGTGGCGGATTCGGACTTTACACCGGTGCCGGTCGCCGGCCTTGTCGCGCCAAGCTACCTGGCCCAACGCGCCTCGCTGATCGGTGAGCGCAGCATGGGCATCGCCACGCCAGGCCAGCCTGCGGGCGTTCAAGTGGCCTACGCGCCGGACCGTTCGCCACTGCGCATTTCCACCTCGCAAGTAGTGGCCGTGGATGACCTGGGCGGCGCCGTGTCGATGACCACCACGGTGGAAGCCGCGTTTGGCTCACATGTGATGGTCCAGGGCTTTTTACTCAACAACCAGATGACCGACTTCTCGTTCATCCCCGAAGAGAACGGTCAGCCGGTTGCCAACCGCGTGCAACCCGGCAAACGCCCGCGTTCGGCCATGGCGCCGACTCTGGTGTTCGACCGCCAGAGCGGTGAGCTGCTGGCCACGGTAGGTTCGCCGGGCGGCTCGCAAATCATCGAATACGTGAGCAAATCCCTGGTGGCCATGCTCGACTGGAAACTCGACCCACAAGCCGCCATCAACCTGCCGAACTTCGGCAGCCGTAATGGGGCAACCGAGCTGGAGGCTGGCTTGTTCAGTCCAGGCTTGAAGCAGACGCTGAAGGACAAGGGCCATGCGCTGAGCGAGATGGACATGACCAGCGGCGTCCAGGCGATTGTTCTTACGCGCGATGCCCAGGGCAAGGTGTCGCTGAGCGGCGGCGCGGATCCTCGGCGTGAAGGCGAAGCCCTGGGGGATTGATGAACATCAAGGCTTGGTAAATCAACGGCTGATCTTCAACCCCTGGCGCCCCGCATGCCGCTCCAGCGCCAGCTCAATCAACCGGCTCACCAACTCGCTGTAGCTCATGCCCGCTGCCTGCCACAGCTTGGGGTACATGCTGATGCGGGTGAAGCCGGGCAGTGAGTTGATTTCGTTGATCAGCACTTCGCCGTCGTCGGTCAAAAACACATCGACCCGCGCCAGGCCTGAGCAGCCCAACACTTCAAATGCGTCGATGGCCAATTGGCGAATCCGCTCGCTGGCCTCTGGGCTGATCGCCGCCGGGACCACCACCTGGGCGGCCTGGTCGTCGATGTATTTGCTGTCGTAAGAATAGAAACCGCTTTTCACCACAATCTCGCCGCAACCGCTGGCGATGGGGTTCTCGTTGCCCAGCACGGCGCATTCGATTTCGCGGCCACGCACTGCGGATTCCACCAGCACCTTTTGATCAAACCCCAGGGCCAGTTCCACGCCAGCGTGGTACTCGGCCTCGTTACCCACCTTGCTCACGCCTACCGAAGACCCCTGGTTGGCCGGTTTGACGAACATCGGCAGGCCGAGTTTATCCGCCGCAGTTTCAAAGGAAGTACGCGCCGCAGTGCTGCGGGTCAGGGTAATGAACGGCGTCACCGCAATGCCGGCGTCGCGCAGCAAGCGCTTGCTGATGTCCTTGTCCATGCACACCGCCGAGCCGAGCACATCGGAGCCGACGAAAGGCAGGTCGGCCATGCGCAGCAGGCCTTGCAGGCAGCCGTCTTCGCCAAGGGTGCCGTGGACGATGGGGAAGATCACGTCAATGTGTGCCAGCAGGCCGTTGCCAGCGGTTTCCACCACTTGCTGGCTGGCTTTGCCGGGCACCACGGCCAGTTCGCGGTTGGACTGGTTGAGGGCGATGAGCGCCGGGTTTTCCTGGTTGATCAGGAAGTTCGACGTGTCGTTGAGGTGCCAGTGGCCTGCCTTGTCGATGCCGATAAGGACCGGTTCGAAGCGTGTGCGATCCAGCGCATCGACGATGTTGCGCGCCGATTGCAGCGACACTTCGTGCTCGGCCGAACGGCCACCAAAAATAATACCGACCCGCACCTTGCTCATGACTCGCCCTCACAAATAAACGTAAGGCTTCTTACCACGGGCCGTCAGCGATTCGCTACAAGATGTGCGCCGAACAACACGTAGCAACCGCCGGCAAAACGATCGAGCCATTTGCGTGAGCGGCTGTAGAGACTGGCCATATGCGCACTGGAAAAAACCAGGGCCACGCAGGAATACCAACTGAACGACAAGGTAGCCATGGTGATGACCGCCAGGGTCAGCAGCATCGGCGACGGTGACGGCGGCATGGTGGAGGCGAAGATGGTGGCGACGAACAACGCGGCCTTGGGATTGGACAGATTGCCCAATAACCCCAGGCGCCAGGCGGAAAACAGCGAACGTCGCGCATCGTCCGGTAACGGGCTCTGGCCCATGGCCGGTGCCGAGCGTTTGAACAGTTTCAGGCCCAGGTAAATCAGGTAGCAGCCGCCAATGATCTTGAACGCCAGGTACAACATGGGTGCAGCGGTAAACAGCGACTTGATGCCCAGGCCACCCGCCAGCCCCCACATGATCGTGCCGGTGGACACGCCCGCCGAAGCCACCACGCCATGGCGGCGCGAACAACTGGCCGCCAACTGTGCCGTGTTGAAGAAGTTGGGCCCCGGCGTCACCACCGCCACCGTCCACAGCATGGCCAGCGATGCTAGGGGCGCCACGTAGGCGGGGTTGAAAACTTCCATGCGGGCGCTCCATCAGGGCAATTACGAGTTTGCAGCATAGGCCGCCCCCACCGCCTGCACAATCGTACAAGACCCCGGCAGACAGGCGATGCAGACTGGGTTAACGTAATTCCCTCTCTTTTTGTGACAAGCCACCATGGGCAAACCGACCCCCAACTTCGACTGGCTGCACCGCGCCCCGCATGCCAGCGGCCTGGACCGTATCGAGGCGTACTTTGCGGGCTTTGCCTTCGACCCACACCGCCATGACACCTACGCCATCGGGCGTACTTTGTCTGGCGTGCAGAGCTTTCATTACCGCGGCCACATGATCCACAGCCTCCCCGGCACGACCATGGTGCTTCACCCCGATGAGACCCACGACGGCCACGCCGGCAGCGACGAAGGCTTCAAGTACCGGATGATCTACGTGGAGCCGGCACTGATCCAGCAGATCCTCGGCGGCAAGCCGCTGCCGTTTATCCCCAGTGGTTTATCCACGGACCCCAGGCTGTTTCGCGCCAGCGAAGCGTTACTGCAAAGCCTCGATTGCCCGATTGATCCGTTGCAGGAACAGGACGCGATGTTCGACCTGGCCCATGCGCTCAGCAATGCCTCGGGGGCGATCGTCAGCCGCAAGACCTTCGATTACGTAGCCGCCGAACGCGCCCGGGAATTTATCCACAGCGCCCTGGGCCGCAGCATCACCCTGGATGAAATGGCCGACCACGCCGGCCGCGACCGCTGGGCGTTATCGCGGGATTTTCGCTTGCTGTTCGGCACCAGCCCCTACCGCTACCTGACCATGCGCCGGCTGGACCTGGTGCGCAGCCTGCTGGCCCAGGGCCAATCCTTGGTGGATGCGGCAATGACGGCCGGCTTCACCGACCAGAGCCACATGACCCGGCAGTTTCGCAGCACCTACGGCATGCCGCCGTCGCGATGGGTGAAGATGCTCGGGCGCTGAGTCAGCGACTTGAAATGCACGCCCACTCCCACATTTGCTTGATGTTGTTTCAGCTATCGGGTGCACCCTTGGGTTTTAGGCTGACCGCTTGCAGTTGATCTCCGATCACCAGGAAATTGCCGCCGGCCACATGGTGCAAGGTCCGCCGTTCATCATGGCCGTCAAAGTGCCAATGGCCTTCGCTGAACACGCGCTCGTCGGCATACGCCGCGACCACTTCGCCGAGGAACAAATCGTAGGTTTGCTGGTTGTGGGGTTCGGGCAGCAGGCGGCACTCCAGCCACGCGACGCAGCCTTCCAGCAACGGCGCGTCGGTGTGTTCGCCCTTGAAGGTGTGCAGGCCATACGCGGCGAATTTATCGGTTTCAGAACCGGTGGTATTACCGACCGTCTGCACCAGGTCGGCCTGGGCCGCGCAAGGCACCTGCAGCACAAACGTACCAGCGCCTTCCAGCAGTTGGCGGGTCCAGGTGGCCTTGTCCAGCACCACCGCGACTTTCGGCGGCTCAAAATCCAGCGGCATCGCCCAGGCGGCAGCCATGATATTGCGTTGGCCGTTGTGGGCAGCACTCACCAGCACGGTCGGGCCGTGGTTGAGCAAGCGATAGGCCTTGGACAGCGGAACGGGGCGGCAGTGGGCAGGGCTCATGGAGGATCGGCTCTTCAAAACGAAAAAACCTACGATACCTCAAGCACGAGCCCTACGGATCAAGTCGACAATTGGTTTGCGAATTGCCCCACAGCGCTGACCACCTTCTGTGCACCGTCCTGGATTTCCACGATCACCGTGCCCGCTTCTGCCGCCAGGGCCAAGCCCTGCTCGGCTTGCAGGCGGCCATCGGTCATCAGCGCCACGGCGTCGCGGGCCATGTCCTGGTTCTGACGCACCACACCGACAATTTCCTCGGTGGCTTTGCTGGTACGTGACGCCAACTGGCGCACTTCATCGGCCACCACCGCAAACCCCCGACCCTGCTCACCGGCACGCGCCGCTTCGATGGCGGCGTTGAGCGCCAGCAAGTTGGTCTGCTCGGCGATGCCACTGATGGTTTTGACGATGGTGCCGATCACTTGGGATTGTGCATTCAGCGCCTCGATACCTTCGCCCGCCTGCTGCATGTGCGTGGCCAGGTCGCGCATCACCTCCACCGCCTGAGTCACCACCGTGGTGCCGCGCTGGGCGCTGCTGTCGGTTTGCAGGGAGGTGCTGTACGCGATGTTCGCGGCGTCGGCCACTGTCTGTTCACGGTTGACCTGATCGGTGATCACCGTGGCGAACTTGACCACTTTGTACAGCCGCTCGTTGGCGTCCAGCACCGGGTTGTAGGTGGCTTCCAACCACACCACCTGGCCACGGCTGTCCACACGCTTGAAACGCGATGCGACGAACTCACCGTTGTTCAGACGCTTCCAGAAGTTCTGGTACTCGGCGCTGTTGTACTCCTCTGGTTCGCAGAACATGCGGTGATGTTTGCCCTTGATCTGCGCCAGGCTGTACCCCATGCCGGCGAGGAAGCGGTCGTTCGCGGTGAGCACATGCCCGCCGAGGTCGAACTCGATCACGGCGGTGGAGCGTACCAGCGCGGTGATCAGGTTTTCATGCTCGCGCGACGCTTCGATGGTGCGGGTAAGGTCGCTGGAGAAAATCGAGAAATGCTTGATGCGTCCATCGGAACTGCGCACCGGCTGCACGATGGAGCGCAGCCAGGCTTCCTGGCCATTGCCACGCATCAGCCGCACGGTGCCGGCAAAGTGTTCGCCACGGCGCAGGGCATTGTTGAAACGCTGCTGGAATTCATCCCTGCGCACGTGTTCCGGCATCAGATCGTCAATGGGCCGCCCCACAATGTTGCTCGACTGATAGGCCAGTTCCTGCAGGAAGTTGGTGTTGGCCCATTCCACGCGGCCTTCGGCGTCCAGCGTCAGGCACAGCATTTCGCTTTCCAGGCTCTCCTTGACCTGTTGCAAGCTGGACAATTCTTCGCGAAGAGCCGAAAGCTCCTGCTTCAAACGGGTGTTGAACATTAGGCACCGATGGTCAATGGGAGAGAGATCTGACCTGCATCGGCCCTGCGGGGCTTTTCTGAAGCGTACTTTAGTGTCATACCGCACTCTTTTTTTTGACGCCATTAACCGCCGTTATTTCGACACACGCCCATAACTTGATATTCCAAAGTATTGAGCGAGCCGCTGGAGTCTTCATAGGTCATGCGCGAGGGCACCGCCTTGCAGGCGCGAATCGGCGGCGTGACGCTGACCACCTTGGCGATGTCCAGGTCCATGCCATAGCGATACACCTGCACCTGAGGCGCCGGCTTGCCCTGTTTCTCGGCATAGGCGGCCATTGCCTTTTCGTTGCGCTCCATCATCAGGGCAAAGGTGCGATCACCGCCGTTTTCAGCCAGCGCCCCGAATGACAACGTTGCGGTCAATACACCCAAGCCAACGCGATAAAAGTTCATGGTTAATTCCTCGACTGAAAGTTCAGTGCCGAGACTAACCACCCCACCCTTTCACGAGGTTCACCAGAACATTACTTATTTGTTAGATGCCGGTGAGGTTCCAGAATTGTAATGTTCAAGCCATCCAATCGTTATCCACGGTTTGCAACTATCAGCCCGGGCCAGATCAATAAGAACGCCCACCCCCATAAGAAGCTGACCACTGCCAATACCGAGGAGCGAAACATGCACATCCGTTATTACACCCTTCCCCTTTCACTGTGCGCCGCCTTACCCCTGGCAGCGGTAGCCGCCGAAGACACGCCCGAGGGGTTCATCGAAGGCAGCAGCCTGAACGTGCTGGCGCGCAACTTTTACTTCAATCGCGATGATCGCAAAGGCCAGTCCAGCCCTACCGGCAATGGCTATTCCGAGGCCTGGGCCCAGGGTCTGATCGGTAAATTCGAGTCCGGCTTTACCCAGGGCACCGTGGGGTTTGGCCTGGACGCATTTGCCATGGTCGGCGTGAAGCTCGACTCGGGCACCGGCCGCAGCGGCGGCAAAGGCTCGTTCGGCATGCTGCCAGTGGACAGCAACAATCATCCCGAAGACAGCTACAGCAAAGTCGGCGGCGCGGCGAAACTGCGCGTGTTGGACAGCGTGATCAAGGCCGGCGACGTGTTCCCGCTCACGCCGGTGGTGGCCTACGGTGATTCGCGCGTATTGCCGGAAAGTTTTCGCGGCGTGACCTTACAGAACACCAGCCTGCAAGGCCTGACGCTGCAGGGCGGGCGCCTGGACGGCATGAGCCAGCCCACCCAAAGCGGCATGAACAAAGGCTTCGCAACGTTTTACGCAGGCCCCGTGGACTCGCCCTGGATCGCCTACGGCGGCGGCGATTACCAACTCAACAAACACCTCAGCCTGAGCCTGTACAGCAGCCGACTCAAAGACGCCTGGAACCAGTATTACGCGGGCAGCGCTGCCAGTTACCCGCTGAGCGACGACGTCTCATTGTTCGGCGACGCCAACGTCTACAAGGCGGTGGACGAAGGTAAAAAACTGCTCGGTGAATTCGACAACACCATCTGGAGCGCCCGCGTCGGCGTGAAGGTCGGCGCCCACAGTCTGGCCGTGTCCCATCAACGCAACAACGGCGATGACGACTTCGATTACCTGCGCAACTCGGACTCGATCTTCCTCAACAACTCGATCCAATACAGCGACTTCAACTCGCCCAAGGAACGCTCGTGGATGGTGCGCTATGACCTCGACATGCAGGCCTTCGGCATCCCCGGCCTGTCGTTCATGACCCGCTACGGCAAGGGCACCGGCGCCGATTACAGCAATGCCAACGCGGTGTACATGCGCCGCGATGGGGCCGGCGACCCGCTGACCGACCAACGCCGATGGGAGCGGGATATCGAAGCCAAATATGTGGTGCAAAGTGGCAACTTGAAAGATCTATCCCTCAGGCTGCGCCAGGCCAGCGTGCGCTCAAGTGCATTCGAGTCGGACCTGGAAGAAGTCCGTGTGATCATCGAATACCCACTGGCCGTACTGTAAGTCGCCGCGCTTACATTCACTTGCCGAAGCGCTACATCTCTTCACAAGTTGAAGTCTGTCAAAACTGTAATATCGGCCTCACCTTCTCGTTAAGTTGCACTTTTTATACTGCACATCGAACACACTTCATCTCTGCAGCTTTTGTGTAGCTCCTTTGGAACAGAGATGATTTTTTACGCCCCGCTTGGGGCGTTTTTTTTGGGCATAGGCCCAGCGGCGAATCGTCGCAGCGGCCTGACGCGCCTTGACCCTAAAGCTACTTCAGGCTTCAGAGTTTTCCTACAGCTTCCTCAGCGCCTCATATGAGGCCATCTCCTTTCGTTTTCCTTGAAGGTAAATTCCCATGCGTATCCTTGTGGTTGAGGACGAGCAGAAAACCGCCGATTACCTGCAGCAAGGCCTGACCGAAAGCGGTTACGTCGTCGACTGCGCCGCCAGCGGCATCGACGGCCTGCACCTGGCCAGGCAAAACACTTATGAACTGGTGATCCTCGACGTCAACCTGCCCCACACCGACGGCTGGGAAGTGCTGGAACAACTGCGCAGCGAGGGCAACCAGCGCGTGATGATGCTGACCGCGCGCGGGCGCCTGGCCGACAAGATCAAGGGCCTGGACATGGGCGCCGACGACTACCTGGTCAAACCCTTCGAGTTTCCCGAGTTGCTGGCCCGTGTGCGCACCTTGCTGCGGCGCAGTGAACATATCCCGCTGCCGGAGGTGCTGCGCGTCTCGGACCTGGAACTGGACCCGCGCCGGCATCGTGCCTATCGCGGCAACCGACGCATCGACCTGACCACCAAGGAGTTCGCCCTGCTGCATGTGCTGATGCGCCAGACTGGCGAGGTGATGACCCGCACCCAGATCATTTCGCTGGTGTGGGACATGAACTTCGATTGCGACACCAACGTGGTGGAAGTCTCCATCAGCCGCCTGCGCGGCAAGGTCGATGACCAGAGCGAGGTCAAGCTGATCCATACCATTCGCGGCGTCGGTTACGTGCTGGAAGCGCGCCAATGAAGACCAGCAGCCTGTCGATGCGCCTGGGTTTGACGGTCAGCCTGATGGGCGCCGGCCTGGTGGTGTTGCTCGCCACCCTGGCCTACCTGGCCCTGACCCACGAGCTGGAAAACCTCGCACGCAAGGGCCTGGAAAACAAGATGGCGCAGTTGGAGCACAGCCTGCGCCAGGATCTCAAACCCCACGATATCGCCGCCCGCCCGCATTCGCTGCTGGACCTGGTGATGGGCCACGACAACATTTACCTGACCATCACTGGCACCCAGCCTGACGCGCCGGTGCTGCTCAGCGTCGGCGCCAAACCCCAGCAGCCGTTGTTGCTCGATGCGCCTGCCGGCAAAACCCTGGCCTACGTGAATTGGGTGGACGGTCGCGACAATCGCATCCTCACTGCCACCCACGTGATGCCCCTGCGCGGCGGCGATTATGTACGCGTGTTGCTGTCGCTGGACCGCTCCGACGATGAAGCGCTACTCAGCGCCTACCTGCGCTCCACGGTGATCGCCGTGCCGTTGCTGCTGATCCTGATCGGCATGGGCGCCTGGTGGCTGGTGCAACGCGGTTTGGCGCCGTTGAAGCAGTTCAGCCATGTGGCGGCGCAAGTCACCACCCAGGACCTGACCCACCGGTTGTCTGTGGATAACCTGCCCAAGGAACTGGGCGAGCTGGCCCAAGGTTTCAACGTGATGCTCAAGCGCCTGGATGCCGGGGTGCAGCAACTGTCGCAATTTTGCGACGACTTGGCCCACGAACTGCGTGCGCCGTTGACCAACCTGATGGGCAAGGCCCAGGTGACCCTGTCCCGCGAGCGGCCTTCGGCAGACTACAAAGCCGGGCTGGAGTCCTGCACCGAAGAAATGGAACGCCTGTCGCGCATCGTCTCCGACATGTTGTTTCTGGCCCAGGTCAGCCACCCGGCGGCGCGGGCGGGGTTTGGTGCGGTGTCATTGGGCGACGAAGCGCAGCGGGTGATGGAGCTGTTTTCCCTGAATGCCGAGGACAAGCAGGTCACCCTCAGCCTGCGCGGCGACGCCTGGGTGACCGGGGACCGCCTGATGATCCAGCGCGCCATCTCCAACTTATTGTCCAACGCGATTCGCCATACCCCCGACGGCGCCAGCGTGTTGTTGCTGGTGGAGACCTATGACCAGAGCGTCGTGCTATCGGTCGGCAACCCTGGCCGGGGCATCGAAGCACACCACCTGCCGCACCTGTTCGAACGTTTCTACCGCGCCGACAGCAGCCGCACCCGCGCCGAAGGCGGCACCGGCCTGGGGCTGGCCATCGTGCGGTCGATCATGCACCTGCACCAGGGCCACGCCGACGTCACCAGCCAGCCTGGCGTTTTTACGCGGTTCAGCCTGGTGTTTCCCCTTCCCTGACAGTTGTAGTGAGCACCTTTGTTGTAGTTAGCGGGCTTGCCCCGCGCTGGGCTGCGAAGCGGCCCTAAAACCAAGCGCCGCGTTTTTAATTGAAGAGCCGCGGTGGTTTTGATGGGGCCGCTTCGCAGCCCAGCGCGGGGCAAGCCCGCTCACCACAAAAACCACAACCACACCTTGAGCACCTTGAGCACCTCAAGCACCTTGAGCCGTGTCCTCTTCCTTGCGATGCGCCCACTGGTACAACGCCGGCAGCACCAGCAAGGTCAGCAATGTCGAGGAAATAATCCCGCCGATCACCACTGTCGCCAACGGCCGTTGCACTTCGGCGCCGGTGCCGGTGGCCAGGGCCATGGGGATAAAACCGAGGGACGCCACCAGTGCGGTCATCAACACCGGGCGCAGGCGGGTCAGCGCGCCTTCGTTGATCGCCACCGACAGCGAGCGCCCTTCCTCGCGCAGGTTGCGGATAAACGCAATCATCACCAGGCCGTTGAGCACCGCCACGCCGGACAAGGCAATAAAACCCACCCCCGCCGAGATCGACAGCGGGATATCACGCAGCCACAGCGCCATGATCCCACCGGTCAATGCGAACGGAATCCCGGTAAACACCAACAGCCCGTCCTTGAGGTTGTTGAACATCATGAACAGCAAGCCGAACACCAGCAGCAGCGCCACCGGCACCACGATGCGCAAGCGCTCGGAGGCTTCCTTGAGTTGCTCGAACTGCCCGCCCCAGGTGGTCCAGTAGCCCGCCGGCACCTTCACTTGGTGGGTGATGGCCGCTTCGGCCTCTGCCACAAACGAGCCGATATCGCGCCCGCGCACGTTGGCGCTGACGATCACCAGGCGCTTGCCATTCTCGCGGCTGATCTGGTTCGGGCCGAGCACCAGGTCCAGGCTGGCAACCTGGGACAGCGCGATAAAGCCCAACTGCCCGGAGGCCAGCGCCGGCACTGGAATCAGTAGCCGCGACAGGCCGTCGATATCGGTGCGCAGCGCGTCAGACAACCGCACAACCATGTCGAAACGGCGGTCGCCTTCGTACAACGTACCGGCCTGGCGCCCACCGACGGCGACGGCGATGGTGTCCTGCACATCGCCGACATTCAGGCCAAAGCGCGCCGCCTTGTCGCGGTCGATATTGATGGTCAGCACCGGCAGGCCGGAGGTCTGTTCCACCTTCACTTCTGAGGCGCCGTCGAGTGCCTGCAAGGTCTCGGCGATTTCCCCGGCGGTCTTGTTCAACACGGCCATGTCATCGCCAAACACCTTCACCGCCACGTCGCTGCGCACCCCGGAAATCAGCTCATTGAAGCGCAGCTGGATCGGTTGCGACAGTTCATACGCACTGCCCGGCACAATCGCACTGGCGCGTTGGATATCGGCAATCAGCGCTTCGCGGGACTTGTTCGGGTCGGGCCATTGGTCCTTCGGCTTGAGCATCACGTAGCTGTCGGAAATATTCGGCGGCATCGGGTCGGAGGCAATTTCTGCGGTGCCGGTGCGCGCAAATACCCGCTCGATTTCCGGCACCTGGGCCATCAATGCTTTCTCAAGCTGCTGCTGCATCTGCACCGATTGCGTAAGGCTGGTGCCGGGCACCCGCAGGGCCTGTTGGGCGAAGTCGCCTTCGCTGAGGCTGGGGATAAATTCACTGCCCATGCGGCTCGCCACCCAACCCGAACCGACGATGGTCAGCAGCGCCAGGCCAAACACCAGCGGGCGGCGCGTCATCACCCAGTCCAGCACGGGCGCGTACACCCGGCGCGCGCTGCGCATTACCAGGTTTTCTTCTTCCTTGACCTTGCCGGTGACAAACAACGCAATCGCCGCCGGCACGAAGGTCACCGACAAAATCATCGCGCCGAGCAAGGCGATCACCACGGTGAAAGCCATAGGGTGAAACATCTTCCCGGCCACGCCCGTGAGCGCAAAGATCGGCAGGTACACCACCATGATGATCAGTTGCCCAAAGATCAGTGCGCGGCGCGCCTCTTTGGCAGCGGCGAACACTTCGTGCAGGCGCTCGCTGCGGGTAAGCAGGCGGCCGTGGCGCTGTTGCGCGTGGGCCAGGCGGCGGATGGCGTTCTCGACGATCACCACCGCGCCGTCGACGATAATGCCGAAGTCCAGCGCGCCGAGGCTCATCAGGTTGGCGCTGACTTTGTTGGTGAACATCCCCGTGAAGGTGAACAGCATCGCCAGGGGAATCACCATCGCGGTGATCAACGCCGCCCGAATATTGCCCAGGAACAGAAACAGTACCGCGACCACCAACAGCGCACCTTCGAAGAGGTTTTTCTTCACGGTGGCGATGGCTTTTTCGACCAGGTTGGTGCGGTCGTAAACGGTGACGGCCACCACGCCTTCGGGCAGCGAGCGGTTGATGTCTTCGAGTTTTTTCGCCACGGCCTGGGACACGCTGCGGCTGTTTTCGCCGATCAACATGAACACCGTGCCCAACACCACTTCACGGCCGTTTTCGGTGGCCGCGCCGGTGCGCAGCTCGCGGCCGATCTCGACCTCGGCCACGTTGCGCACACGAATCGGCGTGCCGTCCGCAGACGTGATGACGATGTTGGCGATGTCGTTGATGGACGCCAATTGCCCCGGTGCGCGGATCAACAGTTGCTCACCACTGCGCTCGATATAACCGGCGCCGACGTTGGCGTTGTTGCGCTCCAGCGCGGTGACCAGATCGTTCAAGGTCAGGTTGTAGGCCGCCAGGCGCTTGGGGTCGGGCGCGATCTGGTATTCCTTGGCAAAGCCGCCAATGGTGTTGATCTCGGCCACGCCCGGCACGTTGCGCAGTTGCGGCTTGATGATCCAGTCCTGGATCACCCGCAAATCCGTCGGTGTGTAAGGCGTGCCGTCGTCCTTGAGTGCACCGTCCTTGGCTTCCACGGTCCACAGGAAAATCTCCCCCAGCCCGCTGGAGATCGGCCCCATCGCCGTTTCGATGCCGCTGGGCAATTGCGCGCGGGCTACTTGCAGGCGCTCGTTGACCAGTTGGCGGGCGAAGAACAGGTCGGTGCCGTCCTTGAAAATCACCGTGACCTGGGACAAGCCGGAGCGCGACAGCGAACGTGTCTGCTGCAAACCCGGCAAACCGGCCATCGCCGTTTCAATGGGAAAGGTGATGCGTTGCTCGGTTTCCAACGGCGAAAACCCGGCCGCTGCGGAATTGATCTGCACCTGTACGTTGGTGATGTCGGGCACCGCGTCGATGGGCAGTTTCTGATAGCTGGCGATGCCGACACCGGCCATCAACAGCACCGCCAGCAGCACGATGATGCGCTGCTCGATGGCGAATTGGATAAGGCGCTCAAACATGGGGAATCACTCGCAGGATCAATGGGCGTGCTCGGCCGAGCCTTTGCCCAGTTCGGACTTGAGGATGAAGCTGCCGACGGTGGCCACCTGTTCGCCGGCGGCCAGCCCCTGGCGCACTTCGACGTAGCCGTTTTCACTGACGCCCAGCTCAAGGTGGCGGGTGATAAAACCGTGTGGCGTGCGCACGAATACCGAGGGTTTGTCCTCAACCGTCTGGATCGCTTCCTGAGGGACGGTGACCTTGGCCTGGGCGGTGTCCGTGGCCAGTTGCACGGTGACAAACAACCCTGGGCGCCAGGCGTCATCAGGGTTGGGCACGCTCACGCGTACGGTGGCGGTGCGCGTTTGTTCGCCGAGCAGATTGCCGACGTAGGCCACGGTGCCACGTACGTCGGTGCCCATTTCGGTGGAGCTGACGGTCACCGGCTTACCGACGCGAACCTTGTTCAAGTCCTTGGGAAATACGCCAAAGGTGACCCATACCTGGGACAGGTCCGACAGGGTGAAGGCGTTGCTGGTTTCGCTCACCACTTCGCCGACGCCGAGGTGTTTTTCCACCACCACACCGGCGAACGGCGCACGCAGTTCGTACCGATTGCCGCCGACCAGCAGCGCACTGCCACTGAGGGCGGTCATTTTCTGGCGGGCATTGTTCAGAGCGATTTCGGCCTCTTGCAGGGCTTGGCGCGCCAGCAGGTAATCTTGTTCGGCAGAGATCTTGTCCTGCCATAACTGGCGCTCGCGCTGGAAGGTGGTGCGCGCCAATTCGACTCGGCGTTCGCTGGCGGCCAGCTCGCTGCGCTGATCGGAAATCTGCTGGCTGGCGATCACCGCCAGCAGCTCACCTTTTTTCACCGACTGGCCGAGGTTGACCTTCACCGCCTCCACCACCCCGGCTGCACGCGGCACGATGTGCGAGGTGCGGTCTTCGTCAAACCGCACTTCCCCCGGCAGCGTCAGCAGCGTGCTGATCGGCCGGGGCTGGGCCTGGGCGAGTTGGATCCCGGCCGCCTCGATTTGCTGCACGGTGAGTTCGAGTGCGCCTTCTTCTTCCTCGGCATAGGCCAGGCCGGACAGCATCAAGCCCAGGGCGACGGCAAGCGCCACGCCGTGTTTTCTATTCATAGGAGACTCCAGAAAAAATCAGAACCGGGCGAGGTCGCCATAAATCCGCTCGATGCGCAGCCAGGCGTCGGTGGCCTCGGCGGTAGCGGCCAGGTATTGGGTGCGCGCAGTGATCAGCGTGCGCTGGGCGTCGAGCACATCGAGGAAGTTGAACTTGCCCATCTCAAAACCACGGGTGGCGGCGTCCACTGCGCTTTGCGCGGCAGGCAGGATCTGCTGGTTGAACGCGCGCACCTCGGTATTGGCGGCGCGCCACAGGTCGAGGGCCTGGCGGGTTTCGGTGCGCAGGCGCAGTTCGGCGGCGTTGCGCAGGTCGCGGGACTGGTCGGCGCGGCGTGTGGCCGCGAGCACGTTGCCTTGGTTGCGGTTGAACAGCGGGATCGGCATCGACACGCCCACCAGGTTCACCCGCTCGCGCACGCTGGCGTCGTATTGGCTGCCGATGGACACGTCCAGGTCGGGAATACGCTGGGCTTTTTCCAGGCCCACGCTGGCCTCGCTTTGCTGAATGTGCAGTTCGGCCAGACGCAGCTCAGCGGTCTGCTCAAGGCGTGCCAGCAACTGTGCGGCAGGCGGCAGGGCCGGTGTGGATTGGCTTGGCGTGGCGACAGCGTCGAAGTCGGCGGCGCGGTTACCGGTGCTGGCGGCCAGCCGGCGATACGCGTCAGTGAGGCCTATCTGTGCGCGGTTCAATTCCAGGCGGATTTGCGACAACTGCACCTGGGCGCGGGTGGCTTCCACCGGTGATGATTTGCCGGCGCTGACGCGGCCGTTGGCGACCACCAGACCGCGTTCGGCCAGGGCCAGGGAACGTTGTGCCAGATCGAGGCGCTCCTGAGCACGAAGGGCGCCGTAGTAGCGATCGATCACATCGGCGCGCAGGGCGTTGCGGCGCTGTTCCAGGGTCAGCGCGGCGGCGTCCTGGGCGCGGGTGGCAACATCGATGCGCGCACCGCGTTTACCGCCCAGCTCAACGGTCTGGCTGAGCTTGACGGTGGTGGTACGAGAATTGCGGCGGGTGTCTTCGGCGTCCCAGGAGGCGACCGGGTTGGGGATTAGCCCGGCCTGCTGGCGACCGCCCGCAGCGATGTCGATTTCCCATTGCGCGGCGGCCAGGTCGGGGTTGTTGGCGAAGGCGGTTTGCAGGGCTGAATCGAGGGTCAGGGGTTGCGCCAGTGCCGCGTTTGCAGCTGCCCACAGCAACGTCGCCCCGACCAGTTTTTTAACGGAAATTGCCATAACGAGAGTTCCACGGCCATGAGGTCCAAGCGCTGGCAATGTAGCGCTCGTGACTTATCAGGGCGGTGGAGCAAAGATTACAAAATCGACAGCAAGGGCTCTAGGGCGGGCTTTTTCATCGGAACGCCAGGCACCTGTTTCAGTGCCGAGCGGCTCCTCACGCGGCTAACGTGTGGCGCTTGCCAAACAGCGCCACACTCGCCACGCCTACCGCCCCCATTACCACGCAATAGCCCACGCAGATCCACGGGCTCGTTGGCATCAACGCAATCAGCATCAGCGGCGTGGTGCTCGCCCACAGCGCGTAGGCGATGTTGTAGGTGAAGGAAATCCCCGACACCCGCACCTGCGCGGGGAACAGCCCGACCATCACCGACGGCACCGCGCCCACTACGCCGCAACTCAAGCCCGCCACGGCGTACGCCGCGCCCAACCACACGCCGCCGTTGATCAGGCTGGCGTACAGCAATGCGATGCCCATCGGCAGCAACAGGCTGTAGACCAGCACCGCGCGCCAGGCGCCGATGCGGTCCACCAGCAGGCCGGCGAGGACGCAGCCGATGTTCAGGAACACGATGCCCAAGGCGCTCAGGGCGAAGGTGTGACTGGGGCTCATGCCGAAGGTTTTCTGCATCATGGTCGGGGTGATGACGACGAGGACCACCACGGCGGAGGTGAGCACGCAGGTGAGGATCATCGCCGGCAACAACACGGCGCGGTGGTCGCGCAGTACGGTGCGCAGGGGCAGTTCGGCGGCCGCTTGGCGGCGGGCCTGCATTTCGAGGAACACCGGGGTTTCGCTGAGCCAGCGACGCAGCCATACGCCGATCACGCCGAACACACCGCCGAGCAGGAAGGGGAAGCGCCAGGCGTAATCGAGGATCTCGGCCGGGGTGAAGACTTGCGCCAGCAACGTCGCCGTCAGGGCGCCGAGCAGGTAGCCGAAGGTCAGGCCGGCTTGCAGGAAGCCGAGGGCGTAGCCTCGGTGATTGCGCGGCGCGTGCTCGGCGACGAAGGTCCAGGCGCTAGGGACTTCGCCGCCCACTGCGGCGCCTTGCAGCACGCGCAGCGCCAGCAGGATCAGCGGTGCGAAATAGCCGATTTGCGCGTAGGTCGGCATGATCCCGATAAGCAGGCACGGCAGCGCCATCATCAGGATGCTGAGGCTGAACACGCGCTTGCGTCCCAGGTGATCGGCAAAGTGCGCCATCAGGATGCCACCCAACGGGCGCGCCAGGTAGCCGGTGACGAAGATCCCAAAGCTTTGCAGCAGGCGCAGCCACTCGGGCATTTGAGGGGGGAAGAACAGTTGGCTGAGGGTCAGCGCAAAAAACACGAAAATAATGAAGTCGTAGATTTCCAAGGCACCGCCCAGGGCGGCCAGGCCCAGGGTTTTGTAGTCGGAGCGGGAAAAACGCTGCGCCTGTGGGGAAAAGGTGGCAGTCATGTGCAAGCTCGGCAGACAGACAAAATGGCGTGCAGGTTATGAGCTGAGCCGGTTGATGGCAATCGCTGCAGATATATTTGTTTTCCTCATGGATCGATGAAGATAACTGCATTCCCATATCAATGGCCGTGGAGGAACATGCGCGAAAACTGCCGCCCCCATAATAAATACAAGAGGTACGACCCGTGGCCGATGCTATCGAAGAAAGCCGCTATGCCCGATTTGCCCTGCGTTGCTCCAACTTCGCCGAACGCTGGTTCCCTGACTCGTGGGTGTTCGCTGCGCTCGCAGTGATCATCGTCGCCGTGGCGACCCTGGGCATGGGCGCTGCGCCCACCGACGCCGCCAAGGCGTTTGGCGATGGGTTCTGGAGCCTGATCCCGTTCACCATGCAGATGGCCTTTGTGGTGATCGGCGGTTACGTGGTGGCCAGTTCGCCGCCAGCGGTAAAGCTGATTGACCGCTTGGCGCGCATCCCGAAAAACGGCCGTTCGGCCGTGGCGTGGGTGGCGTTGATTTCCATGGTCGCCTCGCTGCTTAACTGGGGCCTGTCCCTGGTGTTCGGCGGTTTGCTGGTGCGGGCGCTGGCCCGGCGTACGGATTTGCGCATGGATTACCGCGCCGCCGGTGCGGCGGCCTACCTGGGCCTGGGCGCGGTGTGGGCGCTGGGGTTGTCGTCGTCGGCCGCGCAGTTGCAGGCCAACCCGACCAGCCTGCCGCCGTCGATTCTGGCGATCACCGGGATGATCCCGTTCACCGAGACCATCTTCCTGTGGCAATCCGGCGTGCTGTTACTGGCGCTGATCGTGGTGTCGCTGATCATTGCCTACGCCACCGCGCCCGGCCCGAACAGCGCCCGTGACGCCAAGGCCTGCGGCGTCGATCCGGCCTTCAACCTGCCCAAGCCGCAAGCCCCGACACGCCCCGGAGAATGGCTGGAACACAGCCCGCTGCTCACCATCCTGCTGGCACTGCTGGCGGCCGGTTGGTTGTTCCACGAGTTCTCCACCAAGCCGGCGATCAGCGCCATCTCGGGGCTCAACACCTACAACTTCCTGTTCATCATGGTAGGCGCGCTGCTGCATTGGCGCCCGCGCAGCTTCCTGGATGCGGTGGCCCGCGCGGTGCCAACCACCACGGGTGTGCTGATCCAGTTCCCGCTGTACGGTTCGATTGCGGCGCTGATGACGGTGGTCAAAGGCGGCGACGGCCAAACCCTGGCGCACCATATCTCGACATTCTTTACCTCCATCGCCTCGCACGACACGTATGCGTTGCTGATGGGCGTGTACTCGGCGGTGCTGGGCTTCTTTATCCCGTCGGGCGGCGGCAAGTGGATCATCGAAGCACCGTACGTGATGCAAGTGGCCAATGACCTGCAATACCACCTGGGCTGGTCGGTGCAGATCTACAACGCGGCTGAAGCGCTGCCCAATCTGATCAACCCCTTCTACATGCTGCCGTTGCTGGGGGTATTGGGGCTGAAGGCGCGGGACTTGATCGGGTTTTCGTTTGTGCAGTTGCTGGTGCATACGCCGCTGGTGTTGTTTTTGTTGTGGGCGCTTGGGACGACGTTGAAGTATCTGCCGCCGGTGATGCCATAACGCACGGCCTTTCTGACGCAATGCATAGGGGTTGTCCCACTCAGTGTGGCGACAACCCCTGACTCCTACCGCGCACACCTTTGATTAACCTGACTCGGATTCCCACTCACCTAACACTAAGGAAACTCCGATGACGCCCCTATCCAAATCGCTGGAAGAGCTGATCACTGACATTTACAAGGACGACAACGTTTCGGTCACGGAGTATCGGACCCTGCGAGACGATGCCGATCGGCGCATGGCTGTCGTCATCAACGAGTTCGGCCTGCACAACAACGTGACGGCCTTTCAGAAGGCGGTGGATGTGGCCATGCAACTGCTGCAGACCAGCGTCATCGACGCCAAGAAAAACAAACTGACCGACACCGGCGAAGCCATCGTCAAGGATGCAGTGACAGCACAAGTAGAATACTTGCGCGCTGGCAGCCAATTGGCATTGCGGTTGCTGTAATACCTGTCTTCGTTCCGTCACATCGCCTTGCTACCGTTCCGGGAAATATTTTGCAACAACTCCCCAGCAAGGACTCTCCGCAATGAGTGATGAGCACCAAGACTGCCCTTCCCCCGATTCTGTAACCCAAGCGCCGGTGGACAGCAGCCGCCGGCGTTTCCTGGGGGGTGCAGCGGTACTGGGGGTAGGTGCGACCTTGAGTGCGTGCGGCAATACCAGTCAAGCGCCGGGAAAACCGCAGGCGCGGCCGCTCACCCCACAGGCGCTGGACAAGGCTCTGCGCGACCACGTGAAGACCGTCGTGGTGATCTATGCCGAGAACCGCAGCTTCAACAATCTGTTTGCGGATTTCCCAGGGGTCGAGAAACCACTTTCAGCACTTTCCGCGACCGACACTCAGCAACGCAACCGCGATGGCAGCCTGTTGGACAAGCTGCCCCCGGCCTGGGGCGGCGTGCTGCAAGTCGGCCCGCAAAGCGTAGACGGGGTGACCTACCCCAGTGAAGTGCAGTTCCAGGAAAACTTGCCCAATGCACCGTTCGCCCTCAAAGGCCCGAACGGCGAAGACCTGCCCTTGAGCCTCGTGACCCGCGACCTGTGGCACGTGTTCTACCAGAACCAGATGCAGATCAACGGTGGCAAGAACGACGGTTTCGTCGCCTGGGCCGATTCCGGTGGCCTGGTGATGGGGCACTACGCCCAGAGCCGTTATTCCCTGCGCCTGTGGGACGTGGCCAAGGAATTTGTGCTGTGCGATAACTTCTTCCAAGGCGCGTTCGGCGGTTCATTCCTTAACCATCAATACCTGATCAGCGCCACTGCGCCGGTGTATCCGAATGCTGCGCAATCAGTGGCCAAGGCGCAGATTGCCACACTGCAAAGCAATGACCCGACCGACACACGCCTCAAACCCTTGGACACATCCCCGGCCAGCGCCATGACCGGCCCACCGCAGTTTGGCCCCAGCGCGCTGACCCCGGACGGTTACGCCGTGAACACCCTGGCCCCGCCGTACTGGCCGACGTGGATTCGCGACCCGCAAAACCCGGACTACTCCAAACCCGACCTGCCCAACGTACTGGTGCCACAGACCCACGAACACATTGGCGACAAGCTGTCGAAAAAGAACGTCGACTGGGCCTGGTACGCCGGCGCCTGGCAGGCGACGCTGGATCAGTTCAAGGACTCGGGCGGCATTCCGAAGATCCCGAACTTCCAGTACCACCACCAACCATTCAACTACTTCAAGAAACAGGGGCCCGAGAACCGTGCGGAGCGTGACAAACGCCTGCGTGATGGCGGGCTGGGCGACGAGTCCGGCACCAATAAATTCTTTGCCGACGCCCAGGCAGGCAAGCTGCCGGCCGTGAGCTTCTACAAACCCCAGGGCAACCTGAACATGCACGCCGGTTACGCCGACGTGGCCTCGGGCGACCGCCATATTGCCCGCGCCTTGAAAGTGCTGCAGGAGAGCCCGCAGTGGAAAAACATGGTGGTGGTGGTGACGGTCGATGAAAACGGCGGCTGGTGGGACCACGTGGCGCCGCCCAAAGGCGACCGCTGGGGCCCTGGCACGCGGATTCCGGCGCTGGTGGTGTCGCCGTTCGCACGCAAAGGCACGGTGGACCATACGGTATACGACACCGCGTCGATCCTGCGCCTGATTACCCGGGTATTCCAGTTGGAGACCCTCGATGGCCTCAAGCAGCGCGATGAGGCGATGATTGCCCGCGGCCAGAAACCCATGGGGGATTTAAGCGACGCGTTGCAGTTCACCGTGTAGGACGCTTATCCAATAGCGACACATCTGGCGATTTAGCACGCGGTTTTCCTGGTCAGCCGCTACTGTGAGGAGGTGGGCTTTCACCCCGCGCAGACGGGCTTTCGCTGACAAGGAATCAACTATGTTCACACCGACCAGGCTGTGCTTGACCGTGGCCGCACTGATAACCAGCGCGCTCGTACAGGCCGACATCGAAGTACCGCTGGGCAGCACGCAACGCGTCACCCAGCTGTTTGCCTACCCCAATAACTGCAACGTGATCTGCTTTCGGCCATGGACGCTGGAGCAGACCGCCGAGCACTACCTGAACCAGAGCGTGCTGCGCGACGGGTATAGCCGGGGCAAGGTCAGCGTCAAGATCCATGACGGCCAAGTGTCAGCGACGTTCAGCGGCGTGCCCGACAGCTATGGCCAGCCGCTGACCACGCTGCTCAATACGGCCGACCTGGCCTACCAGGGTGCCAGCCGGCTCAACAGCGACGGCAAATGGGCCTACAACTGGTACCTGTTCCTGCCACTGGGCATGGCCCTGGAGAACCGCAAAAGCATCGAGCTGCTGCACTTCCCGCCGGATTATTCGCTGACACAGGCCCAGGACTACCTGGAATCGGCCACCACTGACCGCTGGGCCACCCTGCTCACCGACAACGGTGTGCCAGCCGCCGAAACCCCGGCCTACCAGACCATCATCGATATCGCCCCGATTGCCGCACCGTCCAACGCAGGCAAAGACCTGGAAGGCATCTACAACTACTTCACCGACTACCAGACCCGCATGGTCAAGGAGCTGAGCCTTTTGCCCAACGGCTCGCTGCCGATGATGGCGTTTGGCGCCCCGGTACGTAACTGGATCAAGCAGCAATATGGGCAAACCGTGACGGTGCTCGGGCTGGCGCAGATCAGCCCGGCCGAGGGCAAAACCGTTTCGGTGCTGGGCGCCAACCACCCCAGCTACATCTGGTATGCAGCCGATCCTGACGCCTATGACGGCGACGAGCAGAAAGCCGATGAGGCCGGCTTGAAGGTAATGGGCCAGGATTTGAGCGCCGCCTGCTGGCAGGCCGGGATGGGCCAGAAACCCGCCAGCGATGCGAATGTGCTGCTCAAGGCCTGCATGAACACCTGGCAGGTCACGCGCAAAGAGCAGACCTGTGAATTGTTCTACACCTCGGTACGCAATCTGAGCGCCGAAGAGGCCAACGCCAAGTGTGCCACGCCAGCAATCAAAACTCAGTTGAAGCAGTTGAAGAGCGCCGCTCCAACCCCAGCAAACAAAGGCCCCGCGTTGTAGGTCGCACAAAAAACGACCGATTTCTACTGTCATCTTTGACAGTAGAAATCGGGTCCAACTTCAGCGAGTCTTGAGCCGCGCCCATCCGCTGCAAGACTGGAAGTCAGATACCACCCGCAGGTCGATGCAGCCTAACCAAGGAGAGTTATGAAAACTCAAGCCATGGATAAGGCTAAAACTGCTGTGAGTGAATGCCTGTACCCGTTCAAGACGCTACTGACCGAGCAGGGATACCCCTCGTGCGACCACTTCAAAGTGATGCAAACGGCGAATGGTACGCAAGGCAGGGTCAGGGCTCGCGTCGCCTTTGAGAGCCGCATACGCATTGCCAAGATCTCCGGCTACGCCGTGGGCGAGCGTCGCCCGTGCACGTTACAGCTGTCACCGCGCATCCACTTGTACGATTGCTGGTTCTGCGGCTTGCTGCCCCATTCCTGCAACCCCAATGTGTTCTTCGACACCACGTATCTGGAGCTCTGGAGCGTGCAGCCCATCGCCGCTGGCGCCTGGCTGACCCTGGATTACGCCAGCACCGAGGAGGCGCTGTTCCGGCAGTTCGCTTGCCACTGCGGCGAGCTGAACTGCCGGGGCTGGATCACCGGCAGCCAAGAGCCGCTGAACGCCGAAGGCCAGGCGTTCATGGCCCAGTGGCGCAACCGCAAGCGACCTTAGACTTCGCCCAATGGGCGCAGGCGATATTGCGGCGGCAACTGCTCGAAACCACTGATGGTGGTGTTCAAGCTTTTCCAGCGGCCGTCCTTGATGCCGTAGATGCAACCATGGATCGACAGGCTCTGCCCACGGTGCCAGGCGTTTTGCACAATGCTGGTATGGCCGACGTTGGCCACCTGCTGGATCACATTCAGCTCGCACATGCGGTCGACGCGTTCCTCTTCGGTTGGCAGTTGGGCAAGCACATCGCGGTTCTCGTAGTACAGGTCGCGAATGGTGCGCAGCCAACCGTCGATCAGGCCGAACTGGCGATCCTGCATCGAGGCGCGCACACCGCCGCAGCCATAGTGGCCGGTGACGAGGATGTGTTTGACCTTGAGCACATCGACCGCGTACTGGATCACCGACAGGCAGTTGAGGTCGGTGTGCAGCACCACGTTGGCCACGTTGCGGTGCACGAACAGATCACCCGGCAACATGCCGACGATCTCGTTGGCCGGCACGCGCGCGTCGGAGCAGCCGATCCACAGGTATTCCGGGGTTTGCTGGCGGGCGAGCTTGGCGAAGAATTCGGGATCTTCCTGTTTGATCGCATCCGCCCAGCGTTCGTTGTTATCAAGCAGGTCTTGTAGTTCGTTCATCAGGGAAAGCCTCAGGAATGATGCGCAGTTTTGTGACTGACGCCCCCACGTTCAGGTCACGCGATGCGCAAATTAGCTTGAATCTTTGGCGAGCCGCGCCTGTCCACACACTATAAGCCCCACAGTATGAGGATTGGCCATGACTGAATCACGACGTCCCTATGGCGCTACGCAGCCCGAACCGATTGATGACAACGAAGATCGCATGGGTTCGATGCGCGAGCTGGATTTTGACGGGCAGGAGCCGACGGCGCAGATTGGCGACGAGATCCCGCGCCGCGAGCGCGAGCACCGGATGCCCGAAGAACGGGCGCGTGAGGCGGGGCTGACCGGCGCTTCGACCGACGATCATGAGCCGACCGATGACGACATGAGCCCGGAAACGCTGATCCATGAGGATGGGGCGCGAGATGCTCGGGAGGAAGGTGAGGATAATGCGGCGGATTATGACCTGAGCATTGTGGATGAAGATGAGATTGGCGGCGGGAATGGGCTGGATGAGGCCGAGTTGGCGGATATTGACCCGGTAGACGGGAACCGCTGACACGACACAGGTCAAAATGTGGGAGGGGGCTTGCTCCCTCCCACATTGATTTCGGCGTCTAGTCGACCAGGGTGCAGGCCATGACGACCGCATCTTCGCGACCACCCACGGCGGGGTAGTAATCGCGCCGACGGCCGATCTCGTTGAACCCGTAACGCTCATACAAGCGGAACGCGCCGGTATTGCTGTCGCGCACTTCCAGGAAGCACTCTCGCGCATTGGCGGCATACGCACGGGACATCAACTGTTCCAACAGCGCCAAACCCAGGCCACGCCCTTGGTTTTCCGGCTTGACGGTGATGTTCAGCAAATGCGCCTCATCGAGGATGATTTGCACCACCCCGTGGCCCACCTGTTGCTCACCTTCGAACATCAGCCAGATCTGGTACTTGCCCAGGCCATCGAGAAAAATCCCGCGTGTCCAGGGATGGCTGAACGCTGCGTATTCGATTTTCAGCACGGCGTCGAGGTCAGCCTCGGTCATCGGGCGGAAGGATAAAGCCTCACTCATCGGTTGTTTTCCAGCGCGCCATCAGCCGGCGCATGGCTTGCCAGACATCAGCCTTACGCTGTGGCTCTTCCATTAATAATTCCAGGCCCGGCAGGGCCCATACCGAACCCAGGCCTTCGACCTGCAGTTCGCGGTACCAGGCTTCGGCGTTTGCCTCGCCGGCAAAGCGCACGGCGGGTAGGCCGATCAGCCACAGGCACACGCAGGGTTCGTCTTCCAGGCGGGCCGAAACAAAGCCCTGCACAAAGTCCCGCGCCGCTTCCGGGCCTTGGTCCATCGTGCCGCGTGCCAACAGCGGCCAGCGCACCGGGTCGCCGACGATCTGCGGGCTGTCGGGCAAGCCGGCGGCGCGCAGCATGTCCTTGAGCAGCATGTAGGCAGGGTCGCGGGTCTGGAAGCGCTCGCCGGTGGGCAGTTCCACCAAGAGCAAGCAGCGCCCGGCCCGCAACAGTTGCAGGGCAAAGCGTGGCGGCGGCACGACCGGGGCCTTGACCACCGGGGCCACGGCTTCGGCGACCACCGGCTTGGCGATTGGCGACGGGCGTGGCACTTCGATCTTGGTGCGCTCGACCGCCGGGCGCGCCTGAGGCTCTGGCTTGACCGCCACCACCGGTGCAGCGGCCTCCTCGCCCGAAGCCTCGAACGCCTCATAGGGCTCAGGCACCTGCAGCAACTCGGGCCGCGACGGCGCGGCAAACGGCAGTTCGGTGCGGGGCAGCCAGTTGACCACCTGCATGGCGGTCAAGTAAGCGCGACGTCGGGACTCGATAAGCACAGCTCGGCCACTTGTGGATAAGTAAAGAGCGGGGATTCTACCGCTGTTCGGCAACAATCGCCCACTGCGCACTGACCGGCTGTGGATAAATCCCGCGTCCGATGCAGTACAATCGCGACTTTTAATCGCCAACCAGCCGGCCATTCCGATGATCGAACCCAAGCGCGTCTTGCGCGCCCTCGCCGAACACTGGGCCCTGCTTGAGCCACTGTGCGAACACTTCGACCAAGGCACCCTGAGCCTGGGCGAGCTGCGCACACAACTGGCCGCCCAACAACTGGACAGCACGCCACAGGACATCACCAGCCTGTTGGACGTGTGGATTCGCCTGGATATCCTGGTGCCTGTCGCCAAGAGCCCGAACCGTTTCGAGCTCAACGCACAGATCCACGATTTCCTGGCCTATCTTCGCAAGGAGCACCGGCTTGGCCTGTGCCTGGAAATCGAAGCCTACCTGCGCCACCTTGAGCGCTTGGCCGGTTATATCCAGGACGCCTTCGACATCCGTGATGGCCACGACCTGGCCCGCCAACTGCGCCTGCTGGATATGCGCGTGCGGGATGTGCTGAAAAAACTCGCCAACGACGAACAGGCCCTCGCCGCCGTGGCCGACCGCGCCAAGACCAGCGACCGGCAGATCCCGCTGCGCCAGCGTTACGCCGAAGTCCTGGCGACTTGGGACGAATACGTCGAACCGATGATCCAATTGGTGAACGCCGACGGCGCCTTCGAGCAAGGCGTGCGCAAGGTCGAGAATGTGCTGCTGCGCATGCTCACCGAGCAACAGCGCCTCGGCCACCTGGTGGACGACGACATGCTGCTGCGCACCCACGCGCGCATCCTGGAAATGCAAACCAGCGCCCAGTTGACCCTGCGTCATGCGCGCGAACTGCTGCTGCCGCTGCGTGAAGAAGCACGCCGGCACAATGCCGTGACCCGTGGCGCGGCGCTGGCCTTGTCGGCCATCCGCCGCAAAGGCCTGGACGCGGTACCGCAGGCGGCGATGCCGATGTTCACCCGGCCGCAAAGCACCTTCCTCGGCAGTGCCAGCCAGGTCGAGGCCTATGTGTACGCCCTGGCGAATTTCGAACCGAAACCGGCGCGTTTCCCCAAGGCGCACAAATCCCACAAGGGCGAAGCCCAACGCGCACCGCGCACGGTCAAGGAAATGCTGGAGCGTTGCGAGGACGCCCTGCCGATGCCGGACCTGATGACCTGGCTGCTGGAGCAGGAACCGGACGGCGCCACTGACGAATTGCTGTACTGGTTCTCGCGACTGTCCCGTGAGAAACGCTTCAAGCGCGAGCGCCTGGAACGCCGCGATTACCACACACACGAGCACCAGGTCAGCCTGCGCTCATTCGCCCTGCTCCCGGCTGGCACCGACGCCGCCGAGCATTCTGCGAGTACACCTCATGCATCTTGATTTATCCGAACTGTCCCAACTGGCGCCGATCTTTCGCGAGCTGTTCAAGGGTTACCACGTCAGCCGCCGCGACCCGGAGCTGTACGCGCAACTGTCGAACTTCCAGGACCAGTACCGCACGCTGTTCAAAGCGCTGGGCTTTGAGCTGGTGTGCGACACCCGAGGGTTCTATTACTTCGTGCCGGACTCCGCGATTGCCAGCGCGCAGGTCAACAAGACCGCCCAGCGCCTGGCGTTGTTCACCTTCATCATCGTCGAGCACCTGGCCGACCAGGGCCGCGATCCCATCGCCGTGCTCGACGGTGGCAGCCTGGGCCGTGATGAATTGCCATCGCTGCTGGAAAAGTACCGTGACCTGTTTATCCAGGCCGAAGTGCAGACCCAGGAAGAACTCGAAGAAAAAATCATGCGCCGCATGACCCAGTTGGGCTTTGCCAGCGAAGACAACGGCATCTACCGCTTCCTGCCGCCGATGCACCGCTTCCTCGACGTGTGCCTGTCGGTGCAGCAGGACCGCGACCTGGCGGCCAGCGTGCACAGCGTGTTGCCACTGCCGGCACCGGTGATCATCGACGAAGACAGCGATGAGAAGCTGCTGAAAACCGATGACCCACTGGACTTGAGCGACTTCGCGCAAGAAAGCGAAGAAGACGCCCTGGCCCGCGCCATTGCCGAAGAACAGGAGACTGATGCATGAGCAAGGAACGCTACGGCATCCGCCGCTTCGCCCTATTGAACACCGCCGGTTACAGCCTCGGTTTGTTCCCCCTGGAAGAACCGCTGTCGGTGTATGGCGCGAACAACCTGGGTAAATCGGCATCGATCAACGCCTTGCAGTTCCCGATCCTGGCGCGCATGTCGGACATGAGTTTCGGCAAGTACACCCTGGAACAATCGCGGCGTTTCTACTTTGCCACCGACACCAGCTACATCCTGGTGGAGGTGTCCCTGCCCCATGGCCCGCACGTTATTGGTGTGGTAGGGCGCGGCCCCGGCGGTGGTTTCGGTCACCAGTTCTTCGCCTATGCGGGCAAGCTGGACCTGGCCCACTATCAAAAAAACGACACCTGCCTGCGGCAGAAAGAGCTGTTCACCAACCTTGAGCGCGAGGGCCTGAAAGCCTACGAACTCAAGCCCGATGAACTGCGCCGCTTGCTGGTGGGCGGCCACACGTCGATCCCGCTGGACCTGACATTGATCCCGCTGCGCTCCACCAGCGAGCAGAGCCTGAAGACCTTCCGCGCGTTGTTCATCAACCTGCTGCACATGCGCGAAATCACGGCGGCCAAGCTCAAGCAATTGTTCCTCGATGCCTTCGAACACAGCCTGCGTTCCGGCAGCGTGGACTACATCGCGGCGTGCGAAGAAGCCTTCCGCGATGTGCGACGCATGGAACAGGACTACAACTCCCTGGTCGCCGCCGGGCCGCTGGTCGAGGCGCTGGCCAATGGCGTCCGCCAGCGCGACAGCTTGCGCGGCAAATTGCATCGCCTGTCGCCGCTGCTGGACTCGCTGCTGGGCACTTGGTCGGACTACGCCGGTGCGCGCAAGGAAGAACTGACCATCCAGGCCGAACACTACCGCAACGAGCAGGACGCACTGCAGAACGATCAGCGTGGTGGCACTCAGGAGCTGATGCGCCTGGAGCGCGAGATCAGCGGCATCCAGCGCTGGTTGGGCGAGCTGTCGGTGCTCAAGCATCGCTTTGCCCTGGTCGATGACGTCAAGGTGCTGGAGCAGCAACTGTTGGCGGCCAAGGATGCCCACGATGAACTGGCAGGTGCTTTGGCGCAGTCACGGCAGTTCAGCGCCGAAGACTTGGAAGAGCGTCTGCGCGATCTGGAAAAACGCTTGAAGTCGGTCAGGCAGCAGCTTGATCACGCCGACAACAATAGCTACGCCAAACTGCGCGAAGAATTCTCACAGCAGGATGTCGAGCGCCTGATGCGTCTGTTCAACAGCTCGTTGTTCAGCCTACCGTTGGGTGAGCATGGCATCACGCTGGACGAGGACGGCCAGTGGGTCAAATCCCTGGAGCAGATCCTCGATGGCTTCAAGGGCGAGCGTTTTGAAGTGCCGGGGCTGTCCATCGACATCTCCCACATTGAACCGCCGGCGTTGCAGGCCCTGGCGGACCGCGCCGCATTGCGCGACCAGAAAGAACGCCTGGAAAAAGAACTCAAGCAGCTGAAAACCCAGCAGGCCGTAGCCTCTGACCGCGCCGCAAGCAAGACCCAGACCGAAGCGCTGTACCAGCAGGTGCTGGACGCGCAAAAGGCCTTGGAAGATTTCCGCCGCGCCCAAACCCTGAGCGCCGAAGAAGGCGAGAAGCTGGAGAACCTGGCGCAGATGGAAGCCGCCCAGGACGAGTTGAAGCGCTCCAGCGATGCGTTCACCGAACGCGTCCAGCAGCTGTCGGCCAAGCTGCAGCTGGTCGGTCGGCAGATCGGTGATATGGAAGCCAAGCAACGGACGTTGGACGACGCCTTGCGCCGCCGCCAGTTGCTGCCGGCGGACTTGCCGTTCGGTACGCCATTCATGGATCCGGTCGACGACTCCATGGACAACTTGTTGCCGCTGCTCAATGACTATCAGGACAGTTGGCAGGGTTTGCTGCGCGCCGATGGCCAGATCGAGGCGCTGTACGCCCAGGTCCGCCTCAAGGGCGTGGCCAAGTTCGACAGCGAGGATGATGTCGAGCGTCGCCTGCAACTGCTGATCAACGCCTATGCGCACCGTACCGATGAAGCACTGACGCTGGGCAAGGCGCGCCGTGCGGCGGTTACGGATATTGCGCGTACCCTGCGCAATATCCGCAGCGACTACGACAGCCTGGAACACCAGTTGGCGTTGTTCAACCGTGAGATCAACAAGCGCCAGGTGTCCAACCTGCAAAGCTTTCGCATTGTGCTGGCGCCGAACAAGGAAGCGCTCAAGCATATCGACCAGATCATCCACAGCGCCGGTCAGTATGAAGAAGGCGAAACCCTGTCGGTGTTCGACCTCAGCCAGAGCGCCGAGCAAGACAACAAGAACGAAGAGGCCAAGGAATACCTCGCACGCCTGGTGGCAGCCAACCATAACCAGTTGGGCCTCAAGGACTTGTTCGAGCTGGCGTTCGAGATTACCAAGGTGCACGGCCAGCCGGTGATTCACACCGACATCGATGGTGCGGCGTCCAACGGCACCACCATGACCATCAAGGCGCTGACCAACATGTACTTGTTGCTGCACTTGATGGACCGCGACCAGGCCGGGCGCGTGCGTTTGCCGTACTACCTGGATGAAGCCGCGGACATCGACGAGAAGAACCAGGCCGCGTTGCTGGAGACCAGCTTGCAGTTGGGCTTCGTACCGATCCTGGCGAGCGTGAAGCCGCAGGTGTCTGCCCAGGTCGCGATCGACCTGGAAGGCGGCAGTGGGCCGAACGGGATCTATATCGATGAGGCGGATTGGAAGTACATCCGTCGTCACGATGCAGTGAAGGCCACGGTGAATGCGCAGGCGGATGAGCCGGAGTTGGATGAGGTCTGATTTTTTCGGCTGACATGCAAAGGCCCCTGGGTTCTCCCCCAGGGGCCTTTTTTTGTCTGGGCCGGCCTCATCGGGGCATAGGTATCTACACAACTTCCCGTGGATGCTGAATCTATGGCAAATGGGCTGTTGTGGTGAGCGGGCTTGTCCCGCGCTGGGCTGCGAAGCAGCCCCATCAAAGCCACCGCGTTTTTTCAGAAAAACCAAGTTGCCTGGTTTTGGGGCTGCTGCGCAGCCCAGCGCGGGACAAGCCCGCTCACCACAGAGTTATGTATAAGCCTTTGAGAGTTGTGTAGATACCTATGCTCATCGGGGGCAAGCCCCCGATGGTCGCGCCTCGGTCTACTTGCCGAGTGGAATTTTAGGCGCCCAGGTCAGCCACTCATCTTCAAACTTGTCGAACAGCGGGAAGGTCTGCTGTGGCCGCGCAGCGTTGCCCATGCGCTCGCCGTCTGGCGTGGCGAACGCAATGCCGCCGGCAACCAGCGTCTCCAGGGACTCGGTGCGTACGGTCGCACCTTTGAACAAACCGAAGTCGAGGCCAAAGCCGCTGGTGTTCCAGAAGCGACTGCCACCGCGCACCAGCGATGCGTACTTGGGTTCGATCAGGATGTGGATCAACACGCGATCGGCGGTTTGGCCCAACTCGTAGCCGGTGACCTTGCCCACGGTGACTTCACGGTAAGTAACCGGTACACCTTCCTTCAGCGAGCCACGGCGGGCGGCGCTGAGTGTGAGACTCAGGCCCTCCTCTTGGTGGACAACTTCAGGCGGCTGCTCCAGGGCGACGAAGCTCTTTTGCGGGCCTGTGCTTTTTACCGCTGGCTGCACTTCGATGTATTGGCCGGTAACCAGGGTTTCCAGGTTAGAGGTTTTCATCAGCCCCAGCTCTGGCTTGACCACCCAGAACTGGCTACCTGCGCGCGCAATACGATCCGCTACTTGGGTGATACGTGCGCTGAGCAGCACCGACTGCATGTCGGCACTCAAGTCGACACTCTCGATCTTGCCGACATCAAGGCCTTTGAAACGGACTGCCGTGCCCGGGCGCAGGCCGTCGGCGCGGTCTACCTTGATGGTCACCAAGGTGCCGTGCTGATTGGCTGCCTCGCGATCAGCGAACAAGCGGAAACGCGGGATCCGTTTTTTCAGCGGCACGTTCGGCTGCGGGGTTTCGAAGGCGATACCACCGGCCATCAGGCTGGCCAACGACTCACTCTTGACTTGGATGCCGCCGGTCAGTCCACCGGTCAGGGTGACGCCACTGGCGTTCCAGAAACGCGTCGAACCGTTGACCAGGTTTTCGTATTCCTTCTCGATGTGCACGCCGATCACCAGTTGCTTGTTCTTGCGTGAGAACTGGTAGCTCTGCACCGAACCCACCTTGACCTGCTTGTAGAGGATCGGGCTGCCGACATCCAGGGAACCTAGGTTGTCGGTGAACAGCACCATGTGCAGTCCCGGAGAGCGCAGGTCCAGCGGTGGCGCCTTGGCGCGGGCAACGAATTCACGTTGCGGGGCGCTGCCCTTGTCGCCAGGACGAATGGCGATGTAGTTACCTTTTACCAAGGCTTCCAGGCCGGTGATGCCGGCCAGGGAAATGGACGGTTTGACCACCCAGAATTGGGTGTCCTGGACCAGATAATCTTCCGCCAGTGGGTCAAGGGTAAGCTCCGCATTGGCGCTGGACAGGTCCGGGTCGATCTTCAGGGTTTTCAAGCTACCGACCTGGATACCTTTGTACATCACCGGCGTACGTCCGGCTTGCAGCCCTTCGAAGTCGGTGAGTTTGACCTTGACCCTGATGCCTGCGGCTGCGGCGTCGAAATCCTCGTAGAGGCGGAACGGCAGGCTGGGATCAGTCGGCGGACTGTCCTTGCGATTTTCCGGCGTGGCGAAGGCAATACCGCCGGCGACGATGCTGGAGAGGGATTCGCTGCGCACCTTCACGCCTGAGAGGTTGGCGTCGATACTGATGCCGCTGGCGTTCCAGAAACGTGTGTGTTTGCGCACCAGGCTGGCATAGGTCGGCTCGATGTAGACCTTGATCTCAACGGTGCTTTGATCCTCGGACAACAGGTAGCTTTTCACCTGGCCCACTTGGATCTGTTTGTAGAACACCGGGCTGCCACGGTTCAGCGAACCCAGACGATCAGCCTTGATGGTCAGGTGCAGTCCGGGTTTGGCGTCGGACAATGGCGGCTCTTCGGAAAGCGCCTTGAATTTGCGGGTAGGCTCACCATCGCCTGGGCTGGCGGCGATGTAGTTACCCGAAACCAGGGTTTCCAGACCGGTGATGCCGGCAAGGCTGACACTGGGCTTGACCAGCCAGAAGCGGGTATTGGTCTTGAGGTATTGATCGACGTCCTTGTTCATCTCGATGGTGGCGATCACCCCGCGATTGTTACCTTCGTCGTCCAAGGCCAGCGCCTTGACCTTGCCCACAGGCATACCTTTGTAGACCACTTCGGTCTTGTTGACCTGGATGCCTTCGCCGCTTTCAAAGCGCACTTGGATTTCGATGCCCTGTTGGGAATAGGCACGCCATCCCAGCCAGCCGCCGATGATCAGGGCAATCAGGGGTAACACCCAAATGGCCGACCAGTTGGAGGCTGGGCGGGTTTTAGCTTTAGGTAGATCACTCATGGTCGTCGTCCGACTCCGTGTTATCCCAAATCAGTCGGGGATCGAAAGTTACAGCGGCAAGCATCGTCAAGATCACCACACTGGCGAACGCCGCAGCGCCGAGGTTGGCCTCGACACTGGCAAGGCGCCCAAAGTTAACGACCGCCACCAGGATGGCGATCACGAAGATATCCAACATGGACCAGCGCCCAATGAATTCGATAAAGCGGTACATCACAATGCGTTGTTGTGCAGAAAGCGGTTGGTGACGCTGCACCGAGAACAGTAGCAGACCAATGCCCACCAATTTGAATGTCGGCACCAGGATACTGGCGATGAATACCACGGCGGCGATGGGATACATCCCATGCTGCACCAACTCGATCACGCCCGCCATGATCGTACTGGGGGAGCCTTGGCCAAGCGTATTGATCGTCATGATCGGTAATAGGTTGGCAGGTATATACATAACGGCGGCCGTGACCAACAAGGCCCAAGTGCGCGCAAGGCTGTTGGGGCGGCGGGCATGGATCAGCGCACCGCAACGGGTGCAGACTTGCTCGTGCGTCTGCGGCTCTTGCTTGTTCAACTCGTGGCATTCGGTACAAATCAAAATGCCCGCATCAATCGCCCGCATGATCATCCTCTCCCGACAGTGCTTGCCAGATCTGGTGCGGCGACATCACCACTTCAAGCAGAACCTGAACCATTAATAGGCTGACGAAGCAGACCAGGCCAAGGCCGATGGTAATAGAGGCCATGTCGGCAAGCTTTACGATGGCAACCAGCACGCCCATCAAGTAGACCTCCAGCATTCCCCAATCTTTCATGTGGTGGTAGATGCGGTACAGCAGAAGGCCATAGCTGCGGCCTATTTTCCAGCGAATGCTGAGCAATACTGCTAATTGGCAGAGTAACTTGAGCAAGGGAATACCCATGCTGCACAGGAAAACTATGGCGGCCACGCCTTGCATACCGGTATCGAACAGGCCGACCACGCCGCTCCATACGGTGTCCTCCGAGGACTGCCCGAGCAGATTGAGCTGCATGATGGGTAGAAAATTCGCGGGGATGTACAGCAGCAGTGCGGCGAGCACTAAGGCGAGACTTCGCTCAACGACATTGTGCCGGTGAGCGTACAGCTCATAGCCGCACCGCGGGCATTGGGCTTTTTCTCCGAGGCCGAGCGCGGGTTTGCGCATAAGCAAGTCGCACTCATGGCATGCCACCAGATCGTCCAGTGGTAAATCCGACACCTCAAGGGTATCAACCGGATCGGGCATAAATAGGGCTCTGGCTCTAAAAAAGGTTAGGTACCTATTCTAGTGGTCTGGTTCAGAAATAACTGTGCAAATTTGTCGTGGTGTTTCCACGCTTTCCGAGCGCCCAAAACAAAACCCCATCTGCTTTCGCAAATGGGGTTTCGGAATTTAATCTTGACGATGACCTACTCTCACATGGGGAAACCCCACACTACCATCGGCGATGCATCGTTTCACTACTGAGTTCGGGATGGGATCAGGTGGTTCCAATGCTCTATGGTCGTCAAGAAATTCGGGTACTGAGTCGCGACCAGTTGGCCTCGCTTCAGCAAATTGGGTATGTGACAGCTTTCGGTGTTTTGTGAGCATCGAACTTTCGGTTCATTGCGTCTTCACACACCGCAATCTGATGCTCTTTCGAGTAGTCAAATTGCTTGGGTGTTATATGGTCAAGCCTCACGGGCAATTAGTATTGGTTAGCTCAACGCCTCACAGCGCTTACACACCCAACCTATCAACGTCGTAGTCTTCGACGGCCCTTCAGGGGACTCAAGGTCCCAGTGAGATCTCATCTTGAGGCTAGTTTCCCGCTTAGATGCTTTCAGCGGTTATCTATTCCGAACATAGCTACCCGGCAATGCCACTGGCGTGACAACCGGAACACCAGAGGTTCGTCCACTCCGGTCCTCTCGTACTAGGAGCAGCCCCTCTCAAATCTCAAACGTCCACGGCAGATAGGGACCGAACTGTCTCACGACGTTCTAAACCCAGCTCGCGTACCACTTTAAATGGCGAACAGCCATACCCTTGGGACCGGCTTCAGCCCCAGGATGTGATGAGCCGACATCGAGGTGCCAAACACCGCCGTCGATATGAACTCTTGGGCGGTATCAGCCTGTTATCCCCGGAGTACCTTTTATCCGTTGAGCGATGGCCCTTCCATACAGAACCACCGGATCACTAAGACCTACTTTCGTACCTGCTCGACGTGTCTGTCTCGCAGTCAAGCGCGCTTTTGCCTTTATACTCTACGACCGATTTCCGACCGGTCTGAGCGCACCTTCGTACTCCTCCGTTACTCTTTAGGAGGAGACCGCCCCAGTCAAACTACCCACCATACACTGTCCTCGATCCGGATAACGGACCTGAGTTAGAACCTCAAAGTTGCCAGGGTG
This sequence comes from Pseudomonas sp. S35, assembly GCF_009866765.1. Taxonomy (NCBI): domain Bacteria; kingdom Pseudomonadati; phylum Pseudomonadota; class Gammaproteobacteria; order Pseudomonadales; family Pseudomonadaceae; genus Pseudomonas; species Pseudomonas sp. S35. Next base: position 803,326 of record NZ_CP019431.1, on the reverse strand, counting down.
GTATTTCAAGGTTGGCTCCACGCAGACTGGCGTCCACGCTTCAAAGCCTCCCACCTATCCTACACAAGCAAATTCAAAGTCCAGTGCAAAGCTATAGTAAAGGTTCACGGGGTCTTTCCGTCTAGCCGCGGATACACTGCATCTTCACAGCGATTTCAATTTCACTGAGTCTCGGGTGGAGACAGCGCCGCCATCGTTACGCCATTCGTGCAGGTCGGAACTTACCCGACAAGGAATTTCGCTACCTTAGGACCGTTATAGTTACGGCCGCCGTTTACCGGGGCTTCGATCAAGAGCTTCGCGTTAGCTAACCCCATCAATTAACCTTCCGGCACCGGGCAGGCGTCACACCCTATACGTCCACTTTCGTGTTTGCAGAGTGCTGTGTTTTTAATAAACAGTCGCAGCGGCCTGGTATCTTCGACCGGCATGAGCTTACGGAGCAAGTCCTTCACCCTCACCGGCGCACCTTCTCCCGAAGTTACGGTGCCATTTTGCCTAGTTCCTTCACCCGAGTTCTCTCAAGCGCCTTGGTATTCTCTACCCAACCACCTGTGTCGGTTTGGGGTACGGTTCCTGGTTACCTGAAGCTTAGAAGCTTTTCTTGGAAGCATGGCATCAACCACTTCGTTAACTAAAAGTTAACTCGTCATCAGCTCTCGGCCTTAGAATCCCGGATTTACCTAAGATTCCAGCCTACCACCTTAAACTTGGACAACCAACGCCAAGCTGGCCTAGCCTTCTCCGTCCCTCCATCGCAATAACCAGAAGTACAGGAATATTAACCTGTTTTCCATCGACTACGCTTTTCAGCCTCGCCTTAGGGACCGACTAACCCTGCGTCGATTAACGTTGCGCAGGAAACCTTGGTCTTTCGGCGTGGGTGTTTTTCACACCCATTGTCGTTACTCATGTCAGCATTCGCACTTCTGATACCTCCAGCAAGCTTCTCAACTCACCTTCACAGGCTTACAGAACGCTCCTCTACCGCATCACTTACGTGATACCCGTAGCTTCGGTGTATGGTTTGAGCCCCGTTACATCTTCCGCGCAGGCCGACTCGACTAGTGAGCTATTACGCTTTCTTTAAAGGGTGGCTGCTTCTAAGCCAACCTCCTAGCTGTCTAAGCCTTCCCACATCGTTTCCCACTTAACCATAACTTTGGGACCTTAGCTGACGGTCTGGGTTGTTTCCCTTTTCACGACGGACGTTAGCACCCGCCGTGTGTCTCCCATGCTCGGCACTTGTAGGTATTCGGAGTTTGCATCGGTTTGGTAAGTCGGGATGACCCCCTAGCCGAAACAGTGCTCTACCCCCTACAGTGATACATGAGGCGCTACCTAAATAGCTTTCGAGGAGAACCAGCTATCTCCGAGCTTGATTAGCCTTTCACTCCGATCCACAGGTCATCCGCTAACTTTTCAACGGTAGTCGGTTCGGTCCTCCAGTTAGTGTTACCCAACCTTCAACCTGCCCATGGATAGATCGCCCGGTTTCGGGTCTATTCCCAGCGACTAGACGCCCTATTAAGACTCGCTTTCGCTACGCCTCCCCTATTCGGTTAAGCTCGCCACTGAAAATAAGTCGCTGACCCATTATACAAAAGGTACGCAGTCACCCAACAAAGTGGGCTCCCACTGCTTGTACGCATACGGTTTCAGGATCTATTTCACTCCCCTCTCCGGGGTTCTTTTCGCCTTTCCCTCACGGTACTAGTTCACTATCGGTCAGTCAGTAGTATTTAGCCTTGGAGGATGGTCCCCCCATATTCAGACAAAGTTTCTCGTGCTCCGTCCTACTCGATTTCATGACTAAGAGATTTTCGCGTACAGGGCTATCACCCACTATGGCCGCACTTTCCAGAGCGTTCCGCTAATCTCAAAGCCACTTAAGGGCTAGTCCCCGTTCGCTCGCCACTACTAAGGGAATCTCGGTTGATTTCTTTTCCTCAGGGTACTTAGATGTTTCAGTTCCCCTGGTTCGCCTCTTACGCCTATGTATTCAGCGTAAGATAACCATCTTATGATGGCTGGGTTCCCCCATTCAGACATCTCCGGATCAAAGTCTGTTTGCCGACTCCCCGAAGCTTTTCGCAGGCTACCACGTCTTTCATCGCCTCTGACTGCCAAGGCATCCACCGTATGCGCTTCTTCACTTGACCATATAACCCCAAGCAATCTGGTTATACTGTGAAGACAACATTCGCCGAAAATTCGATAATACTCAAAACTGAGTAACTCACAAATTTTACCTTAGCCTGATCCGTTACCAGTGAAAGTAACGTTCAGTCTATCTTTCTATCACATACCCAAATTTTTAAAGAACGATCTAATCAAAGACTAGAAATCAACATTCACCATCATCACAATGGAATGCTCATTTCTAAGCTTTCAACAACAGAAGCAGTAGTGGTGGAGCCAAACGGGATCGAACCGTTGACCTCCTGCGTGCAAGGCAGGCGCTCTCCCAGCTGAGCTATGGCCCCGTATTTCTACAGGCGTTTCCCACACAAAATTGGTGGGTCTGGGCAGATTCGAACTGCCGACCTCACCCTTATCAGGGGTGCGCTCTAACCAACTGAGCTACAGACCCAATTTCGGGCTGCTTCTTTATCGTCTTCTTCAATGAATCAAGCAATTCGTGTGGGAACTTATGGAGCAGCTGATGTCGTCGATTAAGGAGGTGATCCAGCCGCAGGTTCCCCTACGGCTACCTTGTTACGACTTCACCCCAGTCATGAATCACACCGTGGTAACCGTCCTCCCGAAGGTTAGACTAGCTACTTCTGGTGCAACCCACTCCCATGGTGTGACGGGCGGTGTGTACAAGGCCCGGGAACGTATTCACCGCGACATTCTGATTCGCGATTACTAGCGATTCCGACTTCACGCAGTCGAGTTGCAGACTGCGATCCGGACTACGATCGGTTTTATGGGATTAGCTCCACCTCGCGGCTTGGCAACCCTCTGTACCGACCATTGTAGCACGTGTGTAGCCCAGGCCGTAAGGGCCATGATGACTTGACGTCATCCCCACCTTCCTCCGGTTTGTCACCGGCAGTCTCCTTAGAGTGCCCACCATAACGTGCTGGTAACTAAGGACAAGGGTTGCGCTCGTTACGGGACTTAACCCAACATCTCACGACACGAGCTGACGACAGCCATGCAGCACCTGTCTCAATGTTCCCGAAGGCACCAATCTATCTCTAGAAAGTTCATTGGATGTCAAGGCCTGGTAAGGTTCTTCGCGTTGCTTCGAATTAAACCACATGCTCCACCGCTTGTGCGGGCCCCCGTCAATTCATTTGAGTTTTAACCTTGCGGCCGTACTCCCCAGGCGGTCAACTTAATGCGTTAGCTGCGCCACTAAGAGCTCAAGGCTCCCAACGGCTAGTTGACATCGTTTACGGCGTGGACTACCAGGGTATCTAATCCTGTTTGCTCCCCACGCTTTCGCACCTCAGTGTCAGTATTAGTCCAGGTGGTCGCCTTCGCCACTGGTGTTCCTTCCTATATCTACGCATTTCACCGCTACACAGGAAATTCCACCACCCTCTACCATACTCTAGTCAGTCAGTTTTGAATGCAGTTCCCAGGTTGAGCCCGGGGATTTCACATCCAACTTAACAAACCACCTACGCGCGCTTTACGCCCAGTAATTCCGATTAACGCTTGCACCCTCTGTATTACCGCGGCTGCTGGCACAGAGTTAGCCGGTGCTTATTCTGTCGGTAACGTCAAAACAATCACGTATTAGGTAACTGCCCTTCCTCCCAACTTAAAGTGCTTTACAATCCGAAGACCTTCTTCACACACGCGGCATGGCTGGATCAGGCTTTCGCCCATTGTCCAATATTCCCCACTGCTGCCTCCCGTAGGAGTCTGGACCGTGTCTCAGTTCCAGTGTGACTGATCATCCTCTCAGACCAGTTACGGATCGTCGCCTTGGTGAGCCATTACCCCACCAACTAGCTAATCCGACCTAGGCTCATCTGATAGCGCAAGGCCCGAAGGTCCCCTGCTTTCTCCCGTAGGACGTATGCGGTATTAGCGTCCGTTTCCGAACGTTATCCCCCACTACCAGGCAGATTCCTAGGCATTACTCACCCGTCCGCCGCTCTCAAGAGAAGCAAGCTTCTCTCTACCGCTCGACTTGCATGTGTTAGGCCTGCCGCCAGCGTTCAATCTGAGCCATGATCAAACTCTTCAGTTCAAACATCTTTGGGTTTTTAAGAAACCCTAAACTTGGCTCAGCAATCGTTGGTTACATCTTTGATTTCTCGCGGAGTAACTTGTTATGCTGATAATCTTGTTGACTATCAGTCTGACTCCACAAGCACCCACACGAATTGCTTGATTCAGTTGTTAAAGAGCGATTGGTTAAGATCTTTCGTCTCAACCGAGGCGCGCATTCTACAGCAGCCTCATTTGCTGTCAAGTGATTATTTTAAGAAGTTTTCAAGGAATCCTTAATAACTTCAACCACTTGCGCTTCAGATCTCTCATCAGCGGGAGGCGAATTCTACAGCGTTACACGCTGCTGTCAACACCTCTTTTTCAACTTCCTTCTGGCTTCGATGAACTGAAGCACCCGCTGCCGAAAACTGCGTAACTCATTGTTTACCAAGGAGTTTTCCGTTTCGACTGCGCCGGAAGTGGGGCGAATTATAGGCTTCCAGAATCTGGCGTCAACCCTCTTTTTCACATTTCTGTCATATAGGTCAAAAAAGCCCCAAAACGCAAAAGCCGGCCCCAAGGGGCCGGCTTTGCCATTAGCGAACCTTACAAGCTAGGGAAGGCGAACTGCGACGCTTCATGGCTGGCCCGCTGTGGCCAGCGCTGGGTAATGGCCTTGCGGCGAGTATAGAAACGCACGCCGTCCGGCCCATAGGCATGCAAGTCGCCAAACAATGAACGCTTCCAGCCGCCAAAGCTGTGATACGCCACCGGCACCGGCAGTGGAACGTTCACCCCGACCATGCCCACTTCAATCTCGTCACAGAACAGCCGCGCCGCCTCACCGTCACGGGTGAAGATGCAGGTACCGTTACCGTATTCGTGATCATTGATCAGTTGCATCGCCGCTTCCAGGCTATCCACCCGCACGACGCACAATACCGGCCCGAAGATTTCTTCTTTATAGATGCGCATCTCTGGCGTCACACGATCAAACAAGCTGCCGCCAAGGAAGAAACCTTCTTCATGCCCGGCAACACTCAAGCCACGACCATCAACGACCAGCTCCGCGCCCGCCGCCACACCGTCTTCTATATAGCCACTGACCTTATCCCGCGCTTGCCCCGTCACCAGCGGCCCCATATCCAGGCCACAAGACGTGCCCGCACCGATCTTCAGCGCCTTGACCTGCGGCACCAGCTTGGCAATCAACGCATCCGCCACCTGATCACCCACGCACACCGCTACCGAGATAGCCATGCAACGCTCGCCGCAAGAGCCATACGCCGCGCCCATCAAGGCACTGACTGCATTGTCCAGGTCCGCATCCGGCATCAGCACCGCATGGTTTTTCGCCCCGCCCAGCGCCTGTACGCGTTTGCCGCGCTTGGTCGCCTCGGAGTAGATGTACTCGGCAATTGGCGTCGAGCCGACAAAACTCAGCGCTTTGACTTCCGGCGCCTCGATCAACGCATCCACCGCGCCCTTATCGCCGTGCACCACGCTCAATACACCTTTAGGCAGGCCAGCTTCCTGCAACAGTTGTGCGATCAACAACGTCGAACTGGGGTCACGCTCCGAAGGTTTCAGGATGAAACAGTTACCGCACACGATTGCCAGCGGGTACATCCACAGCGGCACCATCGCCGGGAAGTTGAACGGCGTAATACCCGCCACCACGCCCAACGGCTGGAAGTCCGACCAGGCATCAATGTTTGGCCCAACGTTGCGGCTGTACTCGCCCTTCAGAATCTCCGGCGCCGAGCACGCATACTCCACGTTCTCGATCCCACGCTTGAGCTCACCGGCTGCGTCTTCCAGGGTCTTGCCGTGCTCCTCGCTGATCAACTGGGAGATACGTGCTTCGTTCTGCTCCAGCAACTGCTTGAAACGAAACATCACCTGGGCACGCTTGGCTGGCGGGGTATTGCGCCAAGCCGGGAAAGCAGCCTTGGCCGCGTCGATAGCCTGTTGAATGGTTTCACGGCTGGCCAACGGCACCTGGTGAATCACCTGGCCGGTGGACGGGTTGTACACGTCGGCACTGCGACCGCTGTCGTTGACCAACTCACCGTTGATCAAATGCTGGATAAGGCTCATGCAGGGCTCCTGAAAAGTTGTTCTATATAGAAGGAGAAATCAGTCGATCTTGTTCAGCACTTCGCCGACCGCATCAAACAGGCGATCCAGATCCTGCGGCTTGCTGTTGAAGGTTGGCCCGAACTGCAGGGTGTCACCACCAAAACGCACGTAGAAACCGGCTTTCCACAAGGCCATGCCGGCCTCGAACGGCCGCACGATCGCATCACCATCACGCGGGGCAATCTGGATCGCACCGGCCAGGCCGTAGTTACGAATGTCGATCACGTTCTTGCTGCCCTTCAATCCGTGCAGCGCATTCTCAAAGTGTGGAGCGACTTCGGCTACGCTCTGCACCAGGTTTTCCTTCTGCAACAGGTCGAGTGCCGCCAAGCCCGCCGCGCAAGCGACGGGGTGCGCCGAATAGGTGTAGCCGTGGGGGAATTCCACCGCGTACTCAGGCGTCGCCTGGTTCATGAAAGTCTGGTAGATCTCGCTGCTGGCGATCACCGCGCCCATTGGGATCGCGCCGTTGGTGACTTGCTTAGCGATGCACATCAGGTCGGGGGTCACGCCGAAGCTATCAGCGCCAAACATCGAGCCGGTGCGGCCGAAACCGGTGATCACTTCGTCGAATACCAGCAGGATATTGTGCTGGTCGCAGATCTCACGCAGACGCTTGAGATAACCCTGCGGCGGCACCAGCACGCCCGCGGAACCGGCCATCGGCTCGACAAACACGGCGGCGATGTTGGAGGCGTCATGCAGCTCGATCAACTTGAGCAGTTCGTCGGCCAACGCGATGCCGCCCAGCTCAGGCATGCCACGGGAGAAGGCATTGCTCGCCAGCAAGGTGTGTGGCAGATGGTCGACGTCCATCATCGCCTGACCAAACATTTTACGATTGCCGTTGACGCCACCCAGGCTGGTGCCCGCGATGTTCACGCCGTGGTAGCCACGGGCCCGGCCGATCATTTTGGTCTTGGTGGCTTGGCCCTTCAGGCGCCAATAAGCACGCACCATCTTCACCGCCGTATCGGCGCACTCGGAGCCGGAGTCGGTAAAGAACACATGATTGAGGTTGCCTGGGGTCAAGTCGGTAATCTTTTCCGCCAGTTGAAAGGACAACGGATGACCGTACTGAAAGCCAGGGGAGTAGTCCAAGGTGCCCAATTGCTTGGCCACCGCTTCCTGGATTTCCTTGCGTGTGTGCCCGGCGCCGCATGTCCACAGGCCCGACAGCGAGTCGTACACCTTGCGCCCCTTGTCATCGGTCAACCAACTGCCTTCAGCGGCCACGATCAGTCGCGGGTCACGCTGGAAGTTACGGTTGGCCGTGTAGGGCATCCAGTGCGCGTCCAACTTCAGTTGGCTGGCCAGGGACGATGGGGCGTTTTCGGGCATGTTCATCAGCAAAACCTCGCAAGGCAAAAGGCAGCGTCGGGATTGAAAAGCGTTGTTGCAGCTAAATTGCCACGGCGATAAAGTCGGTGAAATCCAACTCTTCTAACCTTCAGTCAGGCCTTGACTAAACTATGAGCAGCCGTCGACCCGATCCCCTGGCCCAAGTCAGCGACTTTGATATTCGCCTACTGCGCATCTTTCGCAGTGTGGTGGAGTGCGGTGGCTTTTCGGCAGCAGAAACCGTGCTTGGTATCGGCCGCTCAGCCATCAGCCAGCAAATGAGCGACCTTGAGCAACGCCTTGGCTTAAGGCTCTGCCAACGCGGTCGCGCCGGGTTCTCCCTGACCGAAGAAGGCCGCGAGGTCTACCAATCCGCCCTGCAGCTATTAAGTGCTCTGGAAAGTTTTCGCACCGAAGTCAACGGCCTGCACCAGCATTTGCGTGGGGAGCTGATCATCGGCCTCACCGACAACCTCGTCACCCTGCCCCACATGCGCATCACGCACGCCCTGGCCCAACTAAAGGAGCGCGGCCCGGACGTACAGATCCAGATCCGCATGATCGCCCCCAACGAAGTCGAACAGGGCGTACTCGACGGTCGCCTGCATGTCGGTGTAGTGCCGCAGGCCAGTGCCCTCTCCGGGCTGGAATACCAACCGCTATACAGCGAACGCTCACTGCTCTACTGCGCAGTCGGCCACCCGCTGTTTTACGCCGACAACAAGCAGTTGGACGACGAACGCATCGACAGCCAGGACGCCATCGCCCCGACCTTCCGCTTGCCTGCCGACATCCAGGCTCATTACCAGGCGCTCAACTGCACCGCCAGCGCCTCGGACCGTGAAGGCATGGCGTTCCTGATCCTCACCGGGCGTTACATCGGCTACTTGCCGGACCACTACGCCAGCTTGTGGGTGCAACAAGGCCGACTGCGCGCGCTGAAACCGGCTACACGTTTTTACGATTTGAGCCTCGCATCGGTCACGCGTAAGGGGCGTCGCCCTCATTTGGTGCTGGAGAGCTTTCTCGAAAGCCTGGCCGCAACGCGCTAACTCGGGCCTTACGCAAAAAGCTGAGCAACTGGACAGCTTTTTGCAAGAGCACAAGGACCTAGAACCGTCCGTCACGAGTTTGCCCGCCATGCCACCAGAATCCTCCAGCCCCAGCGACCTGATCTACGGCCTCAACGACCGTCCCAAACCCGCGCCCGCCTTTTTGGCCGCACTGCAACATGTGCTGGCCGCTTTTGTCGGCATCATCACCCCGCCACTGATCATTGGTTCCACCCTGGGCCTGACCGCCCATTTGCCCTACCTGATCAGCATGGCGTTGATGGTGTCCGGTGTCGGCACATTCATCCAGGCGCGTAGGCCATTTGGGATCGGCGCCGGGATGATCTGCCTGCAAGGCACCAGCTTCGCCTTTCTCGGCGCGGTGCTGTCGGCCGGTTTCCTGGTGAAGCAGCGCGGCGGCAGCCCGGAAGACATCATGGCGATGATCTTCGGCGTGTGCTTTTTCGGCGCGTTGGTGCAGATCGTGCTGAGCCGTTTTATCGGCCAACTGCGCCGAGTCATCACGCCGTTGGTTACCGGGATTGTCATCACCCTGATCGGCATCAGCCTGATCAAAGTGGGTATCACCGACCTCGGCGGTGGCTTCAATGCACCGGACTTCGGTGCGCCCACCAACCTGGCGCTGGGCCTGTTCGTGGTGCTGACGATCATCCTGCTCAATCGCTCCAACACGCCCTGGGTGCGGCTCTGCGCGATTATCATCGGCCTGGTGCTTGGTAGCCTGGCCGCGTGGCTCAGCGGCAAACTCGTCCCCCAAGCCCTACCGGATTTACCGCTGGTGAGCCTGCCGATCCCATTTCGCTTTGGCTTCAACTTCGACTGGAGCGCTTTCCTACCGATCGCGCTGATTTACCTGATCAGCAGCATCGAAACCGTCGGCGACCTCACGGCCAACTGCATGATCGCGCGCCAGCCCATCAGCGGCCCCTCCTACATAAGCCGACTCAAGGGCGGCGTACTGGGCGATGGCGTGAGCTGCATGATCGCCGCCACCTTCAGCGCCTTCCCCAACACCACCTTCGCGCAGAACAACGGCGTGATCCAACTCACCGGCGTGGCCAGCCGTTACGTTGGCTTATATATAGGCGTGGTGCTGTTTTGCCTCGGCTTGTTTCCGTTGATTGGCGCGGTGCTGCAGCAAATCCCCAAACCGGTATTGGGCGGCGCGACGCTGGTGATGTTCGGCAGTGTGGCCGCCGCCGGCGTACGCATCCTCGCCCAGGCGCCGCTGGACAGGCGCAGCATGCTGATCATCGCGACGTCGTTTGGCGTCGGCCTGGGCATCGCCGCGCAACCGAACCTGTTGCACCTGATGCCGACGCTGGTGCAGAACCTGTTCGACTCGGCCATCACCAGCGGCGGGCTGACCGCCATCGTGTTGTGCCTGTTACTGCCGGAATCCAAGGCGACCGAGACCGCCGCAAACCAAGCGCCGGAAAGCGACACGCTGGAGCCGCTTTAAGGGTTTTATTGCATCGGGACTTGTCTGAGGCTTGAGGGTGGGTTATCTGTGCACACGTCGTCTCTATCGATCAGCACGGTAATCTCCATGAGCCTCGAAGTTCCTGCCCACAGCAACCACGCCGGTAAGCCCGCCAGCCGCATTCGGCAAAAGAACGAACAAGCGATTCTCCAGGCTGCTGAAGATGAGTTCGCGCGCCATGGCTACAAGGGCACCAGCATGAATACCATTGCTGCGAGTGCCGGGCTGCCCAAGGCCAACCTGCACTACTACTTCACCAATAAGCTGGGCCTGTATATCGCGGTGCTCAGCAATATCCTCGAGCTGTGGGACAGCACCTTCAACACCCTGACCGCCGAGGACGACCCGGCCGTCGCCCTCTCCCGCTACATCCGCACCAAGATGGAGTTTTCGCGGCGCCAGCCCCAGGCCTCGCGCATCTTCGCGATGGAGATCATCAGCGGCGGCGAATGCCTTACCGAATATTTCAGCCAGGACTACCGCACCTGGTTCAGTGGCCGTGCGGCGGTGTTCCAGGCCTGGATCGACGCGGGCAAGATGGACCCCATCGACCCCGTGCACCTGATCTTCCTGCTGTGGGGCAGCACCCAGCATTACGCCGACTTCGCTACCCAGATCTGCCGCGTCACCGGTCGCACCAAGCTGACCAAGCAGGACATGGAAGACGCCGGTACCAACCTGATCCACATCATTCTCAAAGGCTGCGGCATCAAGCCGACCCTCTAGACGAAGCCACTTATGCCTTTCACGCTTACCGGCCTTTGCGAGTTTCGCGAAGAAATACGCAAAAGCCGCTTCATCACCCTCGCCGCACCGATCAGCAGCCCGCAGGACGCCCAGGCGTTTTTCGAGCAACACAGCGACCTGAACGCCACGCACAACTGCTGGGCCTGGAAGCTGGCCGATCAATACCGCAGCAGTGACGACGGCGAACCCGGCGGCACCGCCGGGCGACCAATCCTGGCGGCCATCGAAGCCCAGGGTTTTGATCAGGTCGCCGTGTTGGTGATTCGCTGGTATGGCGGTATCCAGCTGGGTACCGGCGGCCTGGCCCGCGCCTATGGCGGCGGCGCAAACAAATGCCTGCAGAATGCCGAACGCCTCGAACTGATCAGCCGCGTACCGCTGAGTTGCGCCTGTGGCTTCTCCGAGTTGAACCTGGTGAAACTGCGCGTCGCCGAACTGGGTGGGCTGGTGGTCGAAGAAACCTTCACCGCCAACGGCGTCGACCTGCAACTTGCACTGGGCGAAGCCCACATCGACACACTGCAAACCCAACTGGCCGACCTGAGCCGTGGGCGCATCCTGCTGCAACGCTGAAACTGTTACTGTTATTTGCTGAACTCCCCTGAACCGCGACTCCAAAGGAAGCTTTTCATGTCTACGCCAAAAACCGCACTGATCATCGGCGCCTCGCGCGGGCTGGGCCTTGGCCTGGTCAAGCAATTGCTCCAGGACGGCTGGGACGTGACCGCCACCGTGCGAGACCCGAGCAAGGCCGATGCATTGAAAGCCGTAGGCCCGGTGCAGATCGAAAAACTCGACATGGACGATCAGCAAGCCGTGATCGCCCTGGCCCAGCGCCTCAAAGAGCGCACCTTCGACCTGCTGTTCGTCAACGCCGGCGTCAAGGGCCCGGCCAACCAGGAGCCCGGTCACGCGACCCTGGCGGAAGTCGGCCAGCTGTTCTTCACCAACGCCGTGGCACCGATCAACCTGGCGCAGCGCTTTGTCGGGCAGATCCGCAAGGACAGCGGCGTACTGGCGTTCATGAGTTCGGTGCTGGGCAGCGTCACTATTCCTGATGGCTCGGACCTGGCGCTGTACAAGGCCAGCAAGGCCGCGCTCAACTCCATGACCAACAGCTTCATCACCCAATTGGGCGACCACAAGCTAACGGTGCTGTCGCTGCACCCGGGCTGGGTCAAGACCGACATGGGCGGCGAAAACGCGCACATCGATGTGGACACCAGCGTTCGCGGCCTGGTGGATCAGGTAAATGCCTACACCGGCAAGGGCGGCCATCACTTTGTGGACTACAAGGGCGACACCATCGCCTGGTAAATAATGTGGGACGGGCGGTTTTCCTACGGGTAGACCAGACCCGGAACTACACGTAATCTAGCGCCTCGCCCTCACCGGCGACCCTGGATCAGCAGACAGGGCAACACTGAGCTGGCAAACCTGAACCCATCATTCAGAGGAGCCGGCCAATGCCTGCGACCCGTATCTGGTTAAAAAACCCCCTCGCGATCTTCACTGCCAATGGCCTCGATGCCCGTGGCGGCCTGGTGCTGCAAAACGGTGTGATCACCGAAGTGCTGGCCCAGGGGCAAGCGCCCACACAACCCTGCGCAGAAGTGTTCGATGCCCGCGAGCATGTGGTCTTGCCGGGCCTGATCAACACCCACCATCACTTCTATCAAACCCTCACCCGTGCCTGGGCGCCGGTGGTCAATCAGCCGTTGTTCCCATGGCTGAAAACCCTGTATCCGGTGTGGGCGCGACTCACGCCGGAGAAACTCGCCCTAGCCACCAAAGTCGCACTGGCCGAGTTGCTGCTCTCAGGCTGCACCACCGCAGCCGACCACCACTACCTGTTCCCCGACGGTCTGGAAAATGCCATCGACGTGCAAGTGCAAAGCGTGCGCGAGCTGGGCATGCGCGCCATGCTCACCCGGGGTTCCATGAGCCTGGGCGAAGCCGACGGCGGCCTGCCACCGCAACAGACCGTGCAACAAGGCCAAGTGATCCTTGACGACAGCCAGCGCCTGATCCGCGACTACCACGAGCGCGGCGACGGTGCGCAGGTCCAGATTGCCCTGGCGCCCTGCTCGCCGTTCTCCGTCACCCCGGAAATCATGCAAGCCAGCGCCGAGTTGGCCAACGGCCTTGACGTGCGCCTGCACACCCACTTGGCGGAAACCCTCGACGAGGAAGACTTCTGCCTGCAACGCTTTGGCCTGCGCACCGTGGATTACCTCGACAGCGTCGGGTGGCTAGGCCCACGTACCTGGCTGGCCCATGGCATTCACTTCAACCCGGATGAAATCGCGCGCCTGGGTGCAGCCGGCACCGGTATCTGCCATTGCCCAAGCTCGAACATGCGTCTGGCGTCCGGCATCTGCCCGACCCTCGACCTGTTGGCTGCCGGCGCACCTATCGGCCTCGGCGTTGACGGTTCTGCGTCCAACGATGCGTCGAACATGATCCTCGAAGCGCGACAGGCCCTGTACATCCAGCGCCTGCGTTACGGCGCAGAAAAGATCACCCCCGAAGGTGTGCTGGGCTGGGCCACCAAAGGTTCGGCGCAGTTGCTGGGGCGTACGGACATTGGTGAGTTGGCCGTCGGCAAACAGGCAGATCTGGCGCTGTTCAAACTCGATGAGCTGAGGTTCTCCGGCAGCCATGATCCGATTTGCGCACTGCTGTTGTGTGGTGCGGATCGGGCCGATCGGGTGATGGTAGGCGGCAAATGGCGGGTCATTGATGGCCAGGTGGAAGGGCTGGACCTGAAAGGCTTGATCGCCGATCACACCCAGGCGGCTCGACAGCTTATCGCCGGAACCTAAGCAAACACCGTTCAATATGTGGGAGAGAGAGTGTCAGATTTTTTGTGTGCGGGCCGGTTACGGCCTGCCGTCAGGCAGGCCCTAGCTTTACCAGGTCGGCCTGATAAATCGATCTCCGTACAGAATCGAAAATTGATTCATCGCGCTCTTCCAATCATGAGCTGCGCTGCCCCAGTTCGCGGTGATATTTCGCAATGCCAGCCAGATTAGTTTTGTCGCGGCCTCATCCGTTGGGAAGTGGCCTCGCGTCTTGATGATCTTGCGCAACTGGGCATTGATACTCTCGATGGCGTTGGTTGTGTAGATCACTTTGCGTATCGCCGGGGGAAACACAAAGAACGGTATAACTCGATCCCAAGCACGTTTCCAAGCCGATACGACCGTCGGATATTGCTTACCCCAAGGCCCGGCTTCGAAAGCCAGTAGCGCTTGTTCTGCAGCGTCAACATTGAGTGCTTGATAGATCGGCTTCAGTGCCTTGGCCAGCTCACGGCGCTTATCCCACGGGGCGTAATCGAGGCTGTTACGGATCAAGTGGACGATACAGGTCTGCAATGTCGTCTCAGGAAATACAGCACTCAGCGCTTCGGGCATGCCTTTGAGACCATCAGTCACCGCGATCAAGACGTCTTCGACACCTCGGGTTTTCAGGTCGTTAAAGACCTTCATCCAAAACTTGGCGCCTTCGGTTGTTTCAATCCAAATTCCCAGGATATCTCGCGTTCCGTCCGGCAATACTCCCAGTGCCAAGTAAATCGCTTTGTTGCGAACCAGGCCTTCGTCGCGAATTTTGACTCGCAATGCATCGAAGAAAATTACCGGGTACATCGGTTCAAGCGGTCGCTGTTGCCAGGCGGTAACCTCCTCCAAAACTGCGTCAGTGACAGAACTGATGAAGTCGTGGGAGACGTCTGTTCCGTACTGTTCCGAGAGAAACGCCCGGATTTCGCGAACCGTCATACCTCGGGCATACATCGCGATGATCTTGTCATCAAAGCCTGTAAAACGGCGCTCATGCTTAGGGATCAAGATCGGGGCAAAGCTTCCATCGCGATCTCTGGGAATGTCGAGACGCAACGGGCCGTCATCGGTCAGCACCGTTTTGCCACTTTTGCCGTTGCGTTGGTTGCTCGATTCCTCAGGGCGCTCCGCGCCCTGAGGGTAGCCAAGGTGGTGGCCCAACTCGGCACCAAGGGCTCGCTCGATAAGTGCCTTTTTAAACGCCATCGAGGCATCCTGAATGGCTTCGGCACTCATCGGGCCGCTGACGAACTGGTCGATCAGCTCTTTTGGAATAGATGGAAGGTCTCGCAGGGCCTCACGGGCCGGTTTCTTTTTGGTCGGCATACATGCACCTCTATCAACATGTTATGCCCGAACACAAAATTTATGACAGTCCCGTGGGAGAGGGCTTGCCCCCTCCCACACTTTTATCTGCTGTGTTCCTACAACCCCAGCAGGGACAACATGATAAACGTCGCAAACAACACAAAATGGGTCATCCCTTCGATGGCGTTGGTTTCGCCATCGTTGAGGTTGATCGCGCTGACGATCAACGTGATAAACACCATCACCGTTTGCACCGGCGTCATCGCCATCTGGAACGGTTGGCCAGTGTAAAGCGCCATGGCCTCCATCACCGGCACCGTCAGAATCACCGTCGACAACGACGCACCCAGTGCAATGTTCACCACCGACTGCATGCGGTTGGCCAATGCGGCGCGCAACGCCGTGAGGATTTCCGGCGCAGCAGAGATAGCCGCCACCACAATCGCGGTGATCACCGGCGGTGCGCCCGTGCCTTCGAGGCCCAGGTCGAGGGTCTTGGACATCACCTCGGCCAGCGCGCCAATCACAATCACGCCAAACACCAGGGTGCCAATGGAGAACGCCAGGTTCACCGGCGGCATTTGCTCTTCTTCCGGCAGTTTCTTGCGACGTTTTTCCGGATAGCTGTAGCTGAAGAAATAGCTGTGTGGCCCCACCTGCATGCGCAGGAACAAGGTGTAGAGCACCACCATCGCGCCAATGGTGAAGGCCGAGTAAATTTTCCAGTCGGCTTCGGGGATAAATTCCGGCACCACCATCGACACACCCATGGCAGTGAGGATCATCACGCTGTAGGTGCGCGCCGAATCATCGTTGTAGGACTGCTCGCCATGCTTGATGCCCCCCATCAACGCGGCCAGGCCAAGGATGCCGTTGATATCGAGCATCACCGCCGAATAGATCGTGTCGCGCACCAGCGTCGGCGACGGCTCGTTACTCATCATGATCGCCAGGATCACCACCTCCACCAGCACGGCGGCCAGGGTCAGGATCATGGTGCCATAGGGATCGCCGACTTTTTCCGCCAGTTGCTCGGCGTGGTGCGCCACGCGCATCGACGCCACCACGATAAAGCCGATCAGCGCCACGCCGGCCAGCAGCGCCACCATTTGCCCACTGTGCAGCATCCACTGCTCCAGCGGGTAGGCGGCGATGGCGGCAATCAGCGCCAGCAGCATGAATTTTTCTTGCTTGAGGGAAGTGAGCATTCCGGGCCTTTTAGTGCGGCAAATCAGTCATTGATGGGGTACAGACTGCGCCACGCCGCTAACGTTTCGTTACACCTTAGTTCACATCCCTCTTGCGCGAACAAAACGAATACTCTCCTGCCGGTCAGGTTTTACCGATTATTTCGGCCATGCCCTGTAGAATGCCACCATTGCACCTGATGAGAATTTAGACATGTACGATTGGCTCAACGCCCTGCCCAAGGCTGAACTGCACCTGCACCTGGAAGGCTCACTGGAGCCTGAGCTGCTGTTCGCCCTGGCCGAGCGCAACAAGATTGCGCTGCCATGGAACGACGTCGAAACCCTGCGCAAGGCCTACGCCTTCAACAACCTGCAAGAGTTTCTCGACCTGTATTACAAAGGCGCCGATGTGCTGCGCACGTCCCAGGACTTCTACGACCTGACCTGGGCCTACCTGCTGCGCTGCAAAGCGCAGAACGTGATCCACACCGAACCGTTCTTCGACCCGCAGACCCACACCGACCGTGGCGTGCCGTTCGAAGTGGTACTCAACGGCATCGCCGCTGCACTCAAAGATGGCGAGCAGCAACTGGGTATCACCAGCGGCTTGATCCTCAGCTTCCTGCGCCACCTGAGCGAAGACGAAGCCCAGAAAACCCTCGACCAGGCGCTGCCGTTCCGTGACGCGTTCGTGGCCGTGGGCCTGGACAGTTCGGAAATGGGTCACCCGCCGAGCAAGTTCCAGCGCGTGTTCGACCGTGCCCGCCACGAAGGCTTCCTCACCGTGGCCCACGCTGGCGAAGAAGGCCCGCCGGAGTACATCTGGGAAGCCATCGACCTGCTGAAAATCCAGCGTATCGACCATGGTGTGCGTGCCATCGAAGACGAACGCCTGATGCAGCGCATCATCGATGAACAGATCCCACTCACCGTGTGCCCGCTGTCCAACACCAAGCTCTGCGTGTTCGACGACATGGCCCAGCACAACATCCTCGACATGCTTGAGCGTGGCGTGAAAGTGACGGTGAACTCGGATGACCCGGCGTACTTCGGTGGGTATGTCACCGAGAACTTCCACGCGCTGTATACCTCGCTGGGCATGACCCAGGACCAGGCCAAACGCCTGGCGCAGAACAGCCTTGATGCGCGACTCGTCAAGCCCTGACACGATCGAAATGCGTAGATGAGCGCCTGTTGCGAGGGGACGTGTTCCCACGCAACAGGCGACTTGGGCCTACAGCGTGGCCAGTCGGGTGATTTCATCCAAACCAGTGTCGTTGACCTGCAACGCCTGGGACTCGTTGACCAGGCTGATCCAGTTCGACTGCATAAACAGTTGCAACAACCCCGCCCCCAGCGCACCACCCAGGTGCGGTTGCTGCTGGCTCCAGTCGAAGCAGTCACATACCAGCGGCGACGCCAGTGCCTGGGTAAAAATGCCGAGGCCCGCAAAGTGCTGCACACCCTTGAGCGTGACGCTGATGCGTTGCTCATGGCGCTCGATCCACCCCGCCGCCGCCATCCGTTCATACAACCCCGCCGCCAGCTCGCCCCCCAGGTGCCCATGGCACAGTCGCGCACGACGCAATGACGGCGGAGCCACCAGGACCAGCGTTGGAGCATCGGGTGTGCTGCGGGTCGCACTGGCCAGAGTGGTACTGGCCAAGGCATCGATGGCGGCGCTGACGTCGGCAGCCGCCACGCGGAACAACCGCTTGCCACGTCGCGCTTCGATCCGCAGCAGACCGCCACCCGTCAACCGTGCCAGATGGGCATTGGCCGAGGCCGGCGACAGCCCGGTAAGTGTCGCCAGCTCTTCGGACGACTTGGCCGAGCCATCCATCAAGGACCAGAGCATAGCGGTGCGTTTTGGCTCAGCCAGCAAGCCGGCGATCTGACTGATGCAAGGTGCTGCTTCCATCGGTTCACTCCCTGTCGAATTATTTTTGTATTACGGTGGCGCCAAAGTATAGGTGCACCAACTGCCAGTTCCGCGGCGTCTGACAGCTCGAATGGGGACAGGATCTGCGTGAAATGTCCTGCTGTGATGAAGGCTATTGCCCAACGCTCACTCGCGCTGGCAACTGTGCGGTCAATCTCGCACAGCGAGACACCAGCATTTCCCGCAACAGATTGATGGGTTTGCTCAACTGCGCACGGTGGGCACACAATAAATTCAACGGCGTACGCTCACCGCGCAGCTCCGGCAGGATCAGGCGCAAACGCCCGGCCAGCACGTCGGTGCTGACATCGAGCCAGGATTTGTAGGCAATCCCCACTCCCGCCACCGCCCAGCGGCGCACCACATCGGCATCGTCGCTGAAGCGATCGCCACTGACCGTCATACTGACGTCACGCTTACCGTCGTGGAAGCTCCAGTGGTCATGCACGCGGCTACCGAGCATGTACAACAAGCAATTGTGCTGGGCCAGTTGTTCCAGGTGTCGCGGTTCACCGTGGCGCGCAAGATAGCTGGGGGCCGCGCACAACACGCGAACGTTGTCCGGTGCCACGGGCAGTGCGATGAGGCTGGAATCTTCTGGCTCGCCATAGCGCAGGGCGATGTCCACCGGCTGGCGGAACAGGTCGGCAATACGATCCCCCAACAACAGCCGGACGTTGAGTTGCGGGTACTCGCCCTGAAACTCATCCAGCCACGGCAGCAATTGGTTGCGGCCAAAATCCGACGGGGCCGACAGTTGCAACACACCGCTGACATGATCCTGGCCACTGGCCAATAGGCGCCGCCCCTCGTCCAGCGAACTCAGCGCCGCGCGGGCGTACTCCAAAAAGCCTTCACCTTCAGCCGTCAGGCGCAGGCTGCGGGTGGAGCGCGCCAGCAAGCGTGCGCCCAGTTGTTGCTCGATACGCTTGAGCGCCGCGCTGGCCACCGCAGGCGACAAATCCATCACTCGCGCCGCCGCCGATAAACTACCCAGGTCCGCCGCGCGTACAAACAACTGCAAATCATCAAAGCGCAGCATCCAGCCCACCCATTATCAAAATTTTGTTGAAACAGAGTGCTGTTTTAGCGGCTTTTATCTTCATGGGAAATAGCCAATCATCTGTCCATCCCGTTTATCACCTCCTACAGCACACTCTTTTGCGGAGCCCTCATGAAAGCCATTGCCTACTACGCATCTCTGCCCATCAACGATGAAAAATCCCTGCAAGACATCGAACTGCCAGAGCCAGTCGCCGGCCCCCGCGAGCTGCTGGTAGAAGTCAAAGCCATCTCGGTCAACCCGGTGGACACCAAGGTGCGCCAGAACGTCGCCCCGGAAAACGGCGCCGCCAAGGTGCTGGGCTGGGACGTGGCCGGCGTGGTCAAGGCGGTCGGCAGTGACGTGACACTGTTCAAGGTCGGCGACAAGGTGTTCTACGCAGGTTCGCTGATACGCCCAGGTGGCAACAGCGAACGGCACACCGTGGACGAACGCATCGTCGGCCACATGCCCAAGAGCCTGGGGTTTGCCGAGGCCGCCGCACTGCCGCTGACCGCTATCACCGCCTGGGAACTGCTGTTTGAGCGCCTGCAAGTGCGCGAAGGTAAAGAAGACGAAGGCCAGAGCCTGCTGATTGTCGGTGCCGCCGGTGGCGTGGGCTCGATCCTGACCCAATTGGCCAGCCAGCTCACCGCATTGAACGTAATTGGCACCGCCTCGCGCCCGCAAACCCAGGCGTGGACCACCGCCCTCGGCGCCGACCTGGTGATCGACCACAGTCAACCCCTGAGCGAAGCACTGAAGCAGGCCGGCCATCCACAAGTGACCCACGTCGCCAGCCTGACCCAGACCGACCATCACCTGGACCAACTGGTGGAAGCACTCCAACCCCAAGGCAAGCTGGCGCTGATCGACGACCCCAAGGCGCTGGACATAAGCAAACTCAAGCGCAAGAGCCTGTCGTTGCATTGGGAGTTCATGTACACCCGTTCGATGTTCGAGACGCCAGACATGATCGAGCAGCACAACCTGCTCAATCGCGTAGCCGGGCTGATCGACGCCGGCACCTTGAGAACCACGGTGGGTGAGCACTTCGGTGTGATCAATGCGGCGAACCTGCGCCGTGCCCACGCGCTGCTGGAAAGCGGCAAGGCCAAGGGCAAGATCGTGCTGGAAGGTTTCTGACAATAACGGCTGTCAGTGTCGTCCATTATTCGTGTAGGTGATGGACGACACCGCTAGTCAGAGAGTTGATCTTTGTCATAGGGGGGAGCGTATTCGGGGTTTATATTGGCCGCCTTTGCCACGATTCTTTTACGCGAGGAAGTCAGCAATGAAGATCCTGATAAAAGCGTTAGCAAAATCCCAGTGGGAGGTCCGCCTGGACCAAAAGGCCATTACTTTCCACACTGAGGCCGAGGCCCGTGCCTTTGCCAATACCCTGCAAGCGCGCATCCAGGCGCCCCACCGCTTTCCGATCAGCCAGCAACACTGCGCTGCTGGCTGACCCGCTCTTCAGACCTGCGCTTGCGCGGCTCTCGCCCGCTGCAGGCGCTGGGTCGACACCGCGACGGTCACCGCCAATACACCGCACAAGCTGATGACCATCGCCATCGGCATCGCCGTGCCATCGTGCAACACCCCCACCAACGACGCCGCCCCCGCCGCCACACCAAACTGGATGCAACCGAGCAACGCCGACGCACTGCCAGCCCGTGCACCCTGCCCGCTCATGGCGCAGGCCGAGGTGTTGGGCAAAATGCAGCCCAGGCTGGCGATGCAGATAAACAGCGGCACCAGCAATGGCCACAGTGCATCGGTGTGCAAAGCCGTGATGCCCAGCAGCGACAGACCCGCCAGCAAATACACCCACACCGAACGCGACAGCAAAAACGCCGGGCCGCGCTTGGCCAGCAGGCGTGCATTGAGCTGCGCCACCAGGATGAAGCCGGCGGCGTTGGAGCCGAATACCCAGCCGTAATGCTCAGCAGGCACGCCATAGAGTTTGATAAACACGAACGGTGAACCGGCGATGTAGGCAAACATCCCGGCAATCGATAGCGCGCCGGTCAGCGCGTAACCGAGGTAAACCCGGTCCGACAGCAAACCGAAGTAGCGGCGCAGCGAGCCCGACAACGGCTGGCGTGGCTGATGGGCTGGAAAGGTCTCCGGCAGGCCGAATGCCACAGCAACGGCGGCCATCACACTGAAGATCGTCAACGCCAGGAAGATCGACTGCCAGCCCCACAACCCAACCATCACCCCGCCGGCCAACGGCGCGAGGATCGGCGCCAGGCCGGTCACCAGCATCAATTGTGAAAACACCTTGGCCGAGCCCACGGCATCACACTTATCGCTGACCACTGCGCGGGAAATCACCATGCCTGCGCAACCGCCCAAGGCCTGCACAAAGCGCGCACCAATCAGCCAATCCAGGGACGGCGCGTAGGCGCAGGCGAAGGACGCCAGGGTAAATAGCGTAACGCCGCTGAGCAACGGCCCGCGTCGCCCGAAACGGTCCGCCAGCGGGCCGTAGATCAATTGGCCAATGGCCAGGCCGGCAAAGTACACCGCCAGGGTCAGCTGGATGTGCTTTTCATCGGTGGCAAACGCCGTGGCCATGGCCGGAAAGCCCGGCAGGTAAAAGTCGATCGCCAGCGGCGCGAAGGCGCTCAAGGCACCCAGGATCAGGATTATGCGAAGGTTCATCAGGCACCCAAGAGAGTCGGCAGCCCGACAGTCTAGCCGGGCCTGGGTGCCTTGAACATTAAGTTAGCTCGCTAACTATCAAAATCAGGCGAGCTTGGCGCTGTAGCCTTCTTCGGTGATCAAGCTGATCACCTCTTCGGCAGACAAGCGGCTTTGCACGCCCACTTCCTTGGCGGCCAGGTCGACCTTCACGCTGGCCGCCGGATCCTGGCTCTGCACCGCCTGTGTCACCGCCCGGACGCAATGGCCGCAGGTCATTCCTTCAACGCTGAATACTTGCATGACATGACTCCTTTGATGAGGTTGAACCCAGTCTCGACCTTGCCACGATGGCAAGGTCAAGTTCTGAAAACATCGGCCGGGCTGGTATTCGGTGGCACTGTCGGCCAAGCTTGAGCCATCTTTGATTTACACCACGGAGCATTCGCCATGCGCTGGTCGTTTTTTGCCCTTGCCGGCTTGATGAGTTTGTCTGCCGCTGCGCCCATGGCCAGTGCCGATCAAGACTATGCCGTGCTGATCATTTCCCGGGAACGCCTGGAAGTGCTGACCAACTGCGAGATCGGCCTGTACCTGAATGACCAGCTTGCGGGCCGGCTGTACCAGGAACAGGCCACCTCCTTCAACCTGCCTGCTGGCGATGTGTCGCTGCGCCTCAAGCTGCTGCCGGGGCAAGCGCCCGGCTGCCTGCCGGGCCTGCTCGCCCCGCCCGCGCAGAACATCTCGCTCAAGGCCGGTGATGTACGCAAGTTGCGGATCGCCCAAGGCCCGGACGGCATGTACCTCAAAGCCGCTGCACTGGATTACTGAAGGCGCTTGACCTTACCCACAGGTCAAGGTTGATCCTTAGGGCAACTTCTCCTGGAGGACTGCCCCATGAATGGATCCACCACCTTTGACCTGCCCATCAGCGGCATGACCTGCGCCAGCTGCGCCGGGCGTGTCGAGCGTGCACTGGGCAAGGTGCCGGGGGTGCAAAGCGTCAGCGTCAACCTGGCCAACGAACGTGCCCATGTCGAAGTGCTGGGCCAGATGGACCCCGCCGTCTTGATCGCCGCCGTCGACAAGGCCGGCTATACCGCGACCCTGCCCCAAAGCGAAACCGCCACCGCAGCCAACCAAACCCAGCGCCTGCACCGCGAGCGCTGGGCGCTGCTGCTGGCGATTGCGCTGGCATTGCCGTTGGTGCTGCCGATGCTGGTGGAACCTTTTGGCCTGCATTGGATGCTCCCGGCCTGGGTGCAATTCGCCCTGGCCACCCCGGTGCAGTTCATCTTCGGCGCACGCTTCTATATAGCCGCCTGGAAAGCCGTGCGCGCCGGGGCCGGCAATATGGACTTGCTGGTGGCCATCGGTACCAGCGCCGGTTATGGCCTGAGTATTTATGAATGGCTCACCGCCCACGCCGCAATGGCGCCGCACCTGTACTTTGAAGCCTCGGCGGTGGTGATTGCCCTGGTGCTGCTGGGCAAATACCTGGAAAGCCGCGCCAAACGCCAGACCGCCAGCGCCATCCGGGCGCTGGAAGCCCTGCGCCCGGAACGCGCCCTGCGTGTGAAGGATGGCCGTGAAGAAGACGTCGCCATCAGCGCGTTGAAGCTCGATGACCAAGTGCTGGTCAAACCCGGTGAGCGTTTCCCGGTGGACGGTGAAGTGATCGAAGGCCAAAGCCATGCCGACGAGGCCTTGATCAGCGGCGAAAGCCTGCCGGTGCCGAAACAACCTGGCGACAACGTCACCGGCGGCGCCATCAACGGCGAAGGGCGTCTGCTGGTGCGCACCACCGCCCTTGGCGCCGAAAGCGTGTTGGCACGCATCATCCGCCTGGTGGAAGACGCCCAGGCGGCCAAGGCACCCATCCAGAAACTGGTGGATAAAGTCAGCCAGGTCTTCGTCCCAGCCGTGCTGGTGCTGGCGTTGATCACGCTGGTGGGCTGGTGGCTGTACGGCGCGTCGCTGGAGACCGCAATCATCAATGCCGTGGCGGTGCTGGTGATCGCCTGCCCTTGCGCCCTTGGCCTGGCCACGCCGACTGCAATCATGGCCGGCACCGGCGTCGCCGCGCGCTATGGCATTTTGATCAAGGACGCCGAGGCCCTGGAGCGTGCCCATGAAGTGAGCGCCGTGGTCTTCGACAAGACCGGCACCCTCACCTCCGGCACGCCAAGAATCGCCCATGTGGTCGCGGTGGATGGCAATCAGGCTCGGCTGCTGCAACAAGCCGGCGCTTTGCAACGCGGCAGCGAACACCCGCTGGCCAAAGCGGTGCTGGATGCCTGTGCCGGACAAGGGCTGCCCGTGGACAATGTGACGGCCAGCCAGTCCCTGACCGGGCGCGGCATCGCCGGCACCCTCGACGGTCGGCAATTGGCCTTGGGCAATCGCCGCCTGCTGGAAGAAAACGGCTTGGACGCAGGCGACTTGGCCACCTCGGCACGCGATTGGGAAGCCGAAGGCCGTACGTTGTCCTGGCTGATCGAGCAAGGTCCACAACCGCGCGTGCTCGGGCTGTTCGCCTTTGGTGACACCCTCAAGCCCGGCGCACTGGAAGCCGTTGAGCAACTCAAAGCGCAGCACATCAGCAGCCATTTACTGACCGGCGACAATCGCGGCAGCGCCCGCGTGGTGGCGCACGCGTTGGGCATCGACGATGTTCACGCCGAAGTCCTGCCCGCCGATAAAGCCGCCACCGTCGCCGAGCTGAAAAAAACCGGCGTAGTGGCGATGGTCGGCGATGGCATCAACGATGCCCCGGCCCTCGCCGCCGCCGATATAGGTATCGCCATGGGCGGCGGCACCGACGTGGCCATGCATGCGGCCGGAATCACCCTGATGCGCGGCGATCCACGCCTGGTCCCGGCCGCCCTGGAGATCAGCCGCAAGACCTACGCCAAAATCCGCCAGAACCTGTTCTGGGCCTTTGTGTATAACTTGATCGGTATCCCACTGGCCGCATTCGGCCTGCTCAACCCGGTGCTCGCGGGCGCGGCGATGGCCTTGTCCAGCGTGAGCGTGGTGAGCAATGCGCTGCTATTGAAAACCTGGAAACCCAAGGACTTGGAGGATCAACGCCCATGAACATCGGCCAAGCCGCACGCCAAAGCGGGCTGAGCGCGAAGATGATTCGCTACTACGAATCCATCGGCCTGCTCAAAGCCGCCCACCGCACTGACAGCGGCTACCGCGTGTATGGCCCGGAGGACTTGCACACCCTGGCGTTTATCAAGCGTTCGCGGGACTTGGGGTTTTCGCTGGAAGAGGTCGGCAAGCTGCTGACCCTGTGGCAGGACCGCCAACGGGCGAGTGCCGATGTGAAGGCGTTGGCACGCCAACATATCGATGAGCTGAACCAGAAGATCCTGGAGCTTGGGCAGTTACGCGATACCTTGCAGGACCTGGTGGAGCACTGCCAGGGCGATCATCGGCCGGATTGTCCGATTCTCAAGGAGTTGGCTTCGGGCAGTTGCTGCTCATAAGTGTGTACACAAAACAAATGTAGGAGGGGCAAGTCGAACCGTCGCACCGCCCCTCCCACATTTTTGATCTTCATTTATCTGAAGGTCATTGCATCCAAGGCGGCGGTGGCGGCTCTTCGGACGCTTTACTCGGCGGCGCATCATCTGCCGCGCGAATCGCCTGACGGCGCTCTTCATCCAGCCGCGCCGCTTCGATCTCGCGGATCACGCCGCCCACGTCCGCCAACTCTTCCGGCTCGTCGAACTCGCCGGTCAACACGCTGGCCGGGTGCAAGGTGCCGGCTTCGTACAGCGCCCACATTTCCTTGGCGTACTTGGTCTTCTTCAACTCCGGGGCAAAACGCCCGAAGTAGGAAGCCATGTTGCCCACATCACGTTCCAGCATGTTGAATGCGTGGTTGTTGCCTGCCGCATCCACCGCCTGGGGCAGGTCGATGATGACCGGGCCCGTCGGCGTAAGCAGTACGTTGAACTCGGACAAGTCACCGTGCACCAGGCCGGTACACAGCATCAGCACGATCTGGGAAATCAGGAAGGCGTGGTATTCGCGCGCCTGATCCGGCTCCAGCGTCACATCGTTCAGGCGCGGTGCCGCATCGCCGTACTCGTCGGCCACCAGTTCCATCAACAGCACGCCTTCGAGGAAGTCGTAAGGCTTGGGCACACGAACGCCGGCACCGGCCAGGCGGAACAACGCCGCTACTTCGGCGTTCTGCCAGGCATCTTCGGTTTCTTTCTTGCCGAACTTGGAACCCTTGGCCATAGCCCGGGCCTGGCGGCTGTTTCGGACCTTACGGCCTTCCTGGTATTCGGACGCCTGACGAAAACTTCGTTTATTCGCCTCCTTGTAAACCTTGGCGCAACGCAATTCGTTGCCGCAGCGCACCACATAAACAGCTGCTTCTTTACCACTCATGAGAGGGCGCAGCACTTCGTCGACCAGACCGTCTTCGATCAGGGGTTCAATGCGTTTAGGAGTCTTCATCAGCTTTTATTGTGGGTCCTTTATTACCAAATACGCGTATGGCACTCGTTATACGGCAATCGGCTCGCCGGTGGGAGGGGCTACCGATCTTTGACCACTCAAGAATGCATCCTATATGCCAGTTCCGCCTGCAATCAACGTTCAATGATCGCCGTCACACCTTGACCACCCGCCGCGCAGATCGAAATCAGCCCGCGCCCCTTACCCGCCGCATCCAGCAATTTAGCCAGGTTGGCGACGATACGCCCTCCCGTGGCGGCAAACGGGTGCCCGGCTGCGAGGGAACTGCCCTTCACGTTCAGCCGGCTGCGGTCGATGGAACCCAACGGCGCATCCAGCCCGAGGCGAGTCTTGCAGTAGTGCGCATCTTCCCAGGCCTTGAGCGTGCACAACACCTGGGCGGCGAACGCTTCGTGGATCTCGTAGTAATCGAAGTCCTGCAGCGTCAGGCCATTCCTGGCCAGCAAGCGCGGCACCGCATACACCGGCGCCATCAGCAGGCCTTCGGCGCCGTTGACGAAATCCACTGCCGCCGCTTCACCATCGCGCAGATACGCCAGGATCGGCAGCCCACGCTCCTGGGCCCAGGCCTCACTGCCCAGCAGCACCAGGGATGCACCATCGGTGAGCGGCGTGGAGTTGCCGGCTGTGAGCGTGCCCTTTTCACTGCGCTCGAACGCGGGCTTGAGGGCGGCGAGTTTTTCCAGGGTCAGGTCGGGGCGCAGGTTGTTGTCGCGGGTCAGGCCCAGAAACGGCGTCAGCAGGTCGTCATGCCAGCCTTCGGCGTAGGACGCGGCCATTTTCTGGTGGCTTTGCAGAGCCAACTGGTCCTGCTCGGCGCGGGGAATCTGCCAGGTCTGCGCCATCAACTCGCAGTGCTGGCCCATCGACAGACCGGTGCGCGGCTCGCCATTGCGCGGCAGCTCGGGCTTGAGGTGATGAGGGCGCAACTGCAACAGAACCTTCAATTTGTCCGCCAGGGATTTGCTGCGATTGGCGTGCAACAGGACTTTACGCAGCCCTTCATTCACGCCGATCGGGGCATCGGACGTGGTGTCCACGCCGCCGGCGATGCCGCATTCGATCTGGCCCAGGGCAATCTTGTTGGCCACCAGCAACGCCGCCTCCAGCCCGGTGCCACAGGCCTGCTGAATGTCATAGGCCGGGGTTTGCGGTGATAGGCGCGAACCCAGCACGCACTCGCGGGTGAGGTTGAAGTCACGGGAATGCTTGAGCACCGCACCGGCGACCACCTCGCCCAGGCGCTGACCGTGCAGGTTGTAGCGTTCGATCAAGCCCTCCAGGGCCGCGGTCAGCATCGCCTGGTTGCTCGCGGTGGCGTACGGGCCATTGGAACGGGCGAAAGGAATACGGTTACCGCCAATGATCGCTACACGGCGCAATTGAGTCATGGAAAGCTCCCTGTCGGTTGTGGGCACAATAGCTGAGCCTAGTCGAACGACTGCTACCCTGAGGTGGTCAACCCTTTGAACCCCAGCCTTCGGAGAGCGTTCCATGTCTGACCGTTATATCGACTTCGCCAACTCAAGCCTCGGCCATCGCATGGTCGCCGCCCTTGGCCTGCCGTCACCGGTACGCCTGGAGCGCTGGCAAGCCGGGCGCCTGCGCCCAGTCGAAGGGGCGTTGCTGCTGGGCGGTGGCGCGCTGATGGTCAAGGTGCAGGCGTTTGCCCACAAACTCACCGATGCCATTTACAGCTACGGCACCGAGACGTCGACATGGATTCCCGGGCACGGCCCCAAGCTCAAGGCCGTGGTGTTCGATGCCAGCGACCTGCAACACACCGATCAGCTCAAGCAACTGCGTGAGTTTTTTCAACCGTTGCTGAAAAACCTCGATAACAGTGCCCACCTGGTGATCCTAGGCCGTGCACCGGAAAGCCTCAGCGACCCGTTCGCCGCCAGCGCCCAGCGCGCCCTTGAAGGTTTCAGCCGATCCCTGGCCAAGGAACTGCGCAACGGCGGCGTCCTGCAATTGCTCTACGTCGGTGACGGCGCCGAAGACCAGTTGGAAGGCGCGCTGCGCTTCTTCCTCTCACCGAAAAGTGCCTATATTTCCGGCCAGGTGATTCGCCTGAAAGCCTGTGCCACGCCGGTAGAAGACTGGACCCGCCCACTGGCCGGGCGCAAGGCGCTGGTCACCGGCGCTGCCCGGGGCATCGGTGCGTCCATTGCCGAAACCCTGGCCCGCGACGGCGCCGAGGTGATCCTGCTCGACGTGCCCCAGGCCAAAGCCGACCTCGAAGCCTTGGCCGCACGCCTGGGCGCCCGCACGGTGGTGCTGGATATCTGCGCCGAAGACGCCGCCGGCCAGTTGATCGAACACCTGCCCGCTGGCCTCGACATCCTGGTGCACAACGCCGGCATCACCCGCGACAAGACCCTGACCAACATGACGCCGGAATACTGGGACGCGGTGCTGGCGGTCAACCTCAATGCGCCGCAAGTGCTGACCAAGGCGCTGCTCGACAGCCACACCCTGCACGACAACGCTCGCATCGTGCTGCTGGCGTCTATCAGCGGCATCGCCGGCAACCGTGGGCAAACCAACTACGCCGCCAGCAAGGCTGGCTTGATTGGCCTGGCCCAGGCATGGGCACCGTTGCTGGGGGAGCGTGGGATCAGTATCAACGCCGTGGCACCGGGGTTTATCGAAACCCAGATGACCGCACACATTCCGTTTGCCCTGCGCGAAGCCGGGCGCCGCATGAGTTCGCTGGGCCAGGGCGGCTTGCCGCAGGATGTTGCCGAAGCCGTGGCCTGGCTGGGCCAACCGGGGTCCGGGGCGGTCAGCGGGCAAGCGCTGCGGGTGTGTGGGCAAAGTCTATTGGGAGCTTAAAACATGCAATGGCAGACATTAGGCAGCACTCCGTTTCTGCCGCCGTTGTATTGGCGGGCCGCGTGCAAGCGCAAGATCACTGGCAGCACCCTGCCTGAGCAGGGCTTACGCTGCCGGGTCAGCATCAACCCCAAGCACGTAGCGGCCTATCGCAAGGTCTGTGGTTTTACCGAGAGCCCGCTCCTGCCGGCGACGTATCCACACATCCTGGCGTTTGGACTCCAGATGCAACTGCTCACCGCCAAGGCCTTCCCCTTTCCGTTGCTGGGGTTGATCCACCTGAGCAACCGCATCCGCATTCATCGCCCCTTGGGCGGGGTAAACGAGGTGTCGATTTCAGTACACGCACACAACCTGCAACCCCACGCCAAGGGCGCAACCTTCGAGGTCGTGACCACTGTCGAAGATGCCCTTGGTGTGCTGTGGGAAGCCGAAAGCCGGATGCTCTGCCGAGGCGTCAAACTGCAAGGCGAAGCGGCGGATGAGACCCTGCCCGCCCCCGCACACGTCAGCCAACTGGCCCACTGGCAGGCGCCCGCCGACATCGGCCGGCGCTACGCGAAAGTCAGCGGCGACTACAACCCCATTCACTTGAGTGCGCTGTCCGCGAAACTGTTTGGCTTCCCCCAGGCCATCGCCCACGGGCTGTGGAACAAGGCCCATACGCTCGCGGCCCTGGGTGATCACCTGCCCACCGCGAATGTCGAAATAAGCGTGGTATTCAAGAAACCCGTGCGCTTGCCCAGCGACGTTAAATTGCACGCCAGCGCCGCCGGCTCCAGTGGTGAGTTACTGCTCAAAGGCGCGGGCGACATTGAACATATGGTGGGCAAGTGGCAACCGATAGCGTGAAACATGCTGGTTAATTGTATATATACGCCCTAAGTTATAGCGGACTTACTCAAGTCCGCTATTTTTATTCAACCCATTAATTTTAAACATATATATATCTTGATACATGTCTTCACCACACCCTTAGTATTAGTCGCTAAGCAGGCGATTTGCGCCTCTATATAAGTTGTTAATACCAAGTTGAGCATTGAGAGAACACGCACCTGGGGCTGTTATTGCCACACGGACGAACGCATTGCTGCCCCTAGAAACAGCGAGCGTTTGATGACAACTCAGGTTGTACAGGTGCAAGGAACTCAATCATGAAAACTCAAGTAATGTTTTGGAAAGCAAGTACCGCGCTGGCCCTGGCGATAGCAATGACGCTCGGCGGCTGCAGCAGCGGTGGTGGCGGGCATCACAGCAGCGACTCTGCTTCCTCGGACCCTGCTGCGGGCGGCGGTGGTACCGGCGGCGGCACGGGTGGTGGTACTGATGGTGGCGGTACTGGCGGCGGCACTACCACCCCACTGGTAACTGCCAATGTGGTCGACACCGTCGGTGACACCGTGACGGACCTGGGTGGCACCGTGAGCAGCCTGGGCACGACCCTCGGCAGCTTGCCCATCGTTGGCGAGACCGCTGGCGGCCTGGTGGTCGCGACCGGCAACGCCGTCAGCAGCATCGGCGACGGCCTGTCGGAAGGCCTCGGCTCACTGGGCACCGACAGCAATGCCTTGGGCAAAACCCTCTCCGGCGTGGGCAACGGCGTTTCCGACCTGGGCGACGGCGTCAGCGTCACAGGCGGCAACGTTGCGACCTTGCTCGGCAAAGTGCCTGTCGTGGGCACCGTTGCGCCGGTGGTAGGAGGCGTGGTCGACAAAGTCGGCAATGCCGTGACCATGCTCGGCGATACCTTGAGCACCGCCAGCACCACCGGCCCGCTGGGCTCGGTCACCAATACCGTGGGTGCCAAAGTGCTGGTGCCAGTGGTGTCGCTGGTGGAAAAAGCCACGGGCAAAGTCGGCAGCACCACCGGCCTGGACAGCCCGGTGGGCGGCCTGCTGCAAAAAGTCGGCGATACCGTCGATGGCTTGGGCGATAAAGTCGCCGGTGCCGGCGGCAACCCCGTCACCGATGCACTCGGCAACGTACTCAATGGCGTAGGCACCGCGGTCGGCACGGCCAGCGGCTATGTCGACCCGAGTGCGAGTGGCTCCGGCAGCGGCACGGGTGGCAGCACCGTAAAACTGGGCCTGGCTGAACTGATCGGCGGCGTGATCGGCGGTGCCAGCAGCGGCCTGGATGCGGGCAGCACCAATGGTGTGGTCAGCGCCACGGGCGTCACCGGGCTCAAGGCCGGCAACACTGTTGCTTCCCTGGGCACCCTGCTCGGTGGCAGCGGCACTCCCAACACCGCCGCAGGTGCCGCGATCGCTCCGGTCACCAACACGCTCGGCGTCGCGCTCAACCCTGTCACCAGCGGCGTACAGAGCCTTACCCAAACCATCGGCGGCACAACCGGCCTGGGCGCGCCGGTCAACGGCCTGGTCACGAATGTGGGCGGCGCTGTCAGCAGCCTCGGCGGCAAAATCAGCGGCACCAACGCCAACCCTGTCACCAACGCCTTGGGTGGCACTGTGAGCGCAGTGGGCGGCACCGTGGCGTCAGTCGGCGGCCTGGTGACCGGCGGCACCAGCAGCGGCGGTGGCTTGCTCGGCGGCGGCCTGAGCCTGGGCGGTAACGCAACGGCCTCCACCGGCACCGGCGCCACTGTGAATGGCGGTGTACTGGGCGGGCTGCTCGGCGGCCTGACCGGCAAAAAATAGAATTGCACCTGGCCGATTAGACGGCCTCACCTACAGCGCCTACGCTTGGTTGAGACGAGAGATCCTATAAATCTCTCGTCTTTTTTATGGGCCGCTCAAACGCCTGCGAAAAACACCCGAACCGCGCCCCCAGAGCCCGGCGGGAATCTGCAAAACGCTGCTGCAGTTATGACCATGGAGTGTCCTATGCGCGCTTTGACGCCGTTGCTGTTGTTCACCCTCAGTGCTTACGCTCACGCCGATACCCTTCCCAGCTTCCTCAATAGCAACGACACCATCCGCAACCTGCCGGTGCCTAACCTACCCGCCGATGCCTACCGCCCCGTCACCCCACAAACGCAGTTGCCCACGCCCGCCGCCACGGCTGCGCAACCCTTGCTGATGGACACCAAAGTGACCATCCGCAAATTGCAGATCGACGGCGGCACGGTCTACCCGCTCAAGGACGTGGCCCAGGCCTTCGAGCCCTTGATCGGCCACGAAACCAACCTGGCGCAACTGATCGAGGCCACCCGCAGCATCACTCGCCGCTACCAGGAAGACGGCTACCTGCTGTCCTACGCTTTCCTTCCGGAGCAGCGCTTCGAGGATGGCCTGGTGCATGTGGTGCTGGTAGAGGGGTATATCCGCGACTATCAAATGCAAGGCAATATCGGCTCGGTCTCAGCCTACGTCGACAAGCTGGCGGAAAAACTCAAGGCCGAACGGCCACTGACGCGCAAGACCTTCGAACGCTACACCACCCTGATGAGCGCCATCCCTGGCGTGACCTTGCAGGCCCAAGTGCCGCCGCCCGCCACCACCGATGGCGGCACCCATATGAATATCACCGCCAGCCGCAAACCCTTCACCACCAGCATGAGCCTGAACGAGGCCAGCCGAGGCGGCACCCAAGCGCTGCTGACAGCCACCAGCAACGCATGGACGTCAATGGGCGAACAACTGAGCGTCAGTGGCCTGTTCCCGCCGGGCGAGGACAAAGAGCATTACTACCGCGCGGCCTACAGCCAGTTCATCAATGCCGAGGGTACCCAGTTGGCGCTGTCGGGCGAACGCTACCGCGCCGACCCACGCACCAACCTGCAATTGGGCGACGGCTTCGAACTCAAGCCACACCAGGAGATCGACCGCTACTCCATAGGGCTCAGCCATCCACTGATCGCCTCACCCAACGAATCGCTGAGCCTGGGCACCCGCTATTACGCCGTCGACCAGACCACCCGCTACCAACTCGTCGGTTTCCCACAACGTCTGGAGCTGCAAACCGACCTGCGCGCCCTGGCGTTCGAGGGTGACTGGCGCAAAGCCGACATGACCCAATTGCGCATCCTCAGCGCTGGCGTGTACCAGGGCATCAACGGCTTGGGCGCCAAGACCCGCACAGATTTCGGCGGCCTCAAGCCCGACCTCGACTTCTTCCGCCTGCGGCTGTCCGGCGTGCAGAGCAATAAGCTCTTCGACAATTGGCAAGGCGTCGTTTCCGGCGCGTTTTACTGGAGCGACGACACGTTGCCCGACAGCGAACGCGCCACCTTCGGCGGGCAGAACTTCGGCCGAGGCTACCCTGATGACCAAGGCTCGGGCGACAAAGGCTGGGGTTTGGCCTACGAGATCAACTACAGCTACAACCGCGCCGGCGACTGGGTCAGGATCCTGCAACCCTACATCGTGTTCGACCGCGCCAAGACCTGGTTCAACGACCTGCCCATCAAAGGCAACGACATGTCATCGACCGCTGCGGGCCTGCGCTTTGGTGACGCCAAGTACTACAACATCTCCCTGGAAGCGGCCAAGCCAATGTCGGACGTGGCACTCGACAGCCTCAATCGCAAGCCGCGGTACACGCTGAGTTTCAGTTATCAGCTCTGACGAGAGCGGCAAGTCGGCGGTGTACGCCGACTTGCTACTTGAAGCTTCGCACCGCTCTCAGAGGAAACAGGCTGTTCAATGTATCGATCAATCGCACCAGGTAGATCGGCTTGCGAAACAGGTCCAGCACCTGTAGCCGCAGCATGTCGCTGACGTCATCCATTTCGGCATGGCCAGACATGACAATCACAGGCAAGTGGGAGCGCGAGGTATGTTCGCGCAGGCGCTTGATCAAGGAGATACCACTCTCCTCGGGCATGCGCAGGTCTGTGATGACCAGGGCGATATCAGGGTGCAGGGTCAGTTCCTGCAGGGCGAAGGTGACGGAGTTCGCAGTGAAGCACACGAACCCTTCATTTTCGAGGGATTCGGCGAGTTCGATCAGGGCGTCCTCTTCGTCGTCCACTAACAGGATTTGTTGCCGGGTGGACGACGAGGGGCTCATTGAGAAAATCCTGATACGAGAGAGTGCACTCAGGGTAGTCGCGTCGCGCTATTGATCAAGTGGCCAGGAGGCTGGTTTCGACCAGTTGGAACAACGCCGTGACGCGTTCGCTGATGGGCGTCATGAAAATGCCGATCACCGCCGCACACATGGCCGCCACGATAGCGTACTCAATGCCTGAGGCGCCTTCCCTGGCGCACACCAGCAATTGCAGTTCGACGAATAACTTGCGAATACGTTCTTCCATGCGGTTCTCCAGACAGAGTGAAAAGCGACTCGCATACCGTTCAACGACTCAAGTAGCGATACCGGTTTGGATTGACGTGAAGATCGCCTTCACTTTAGTGCTGATGGGCGTCATGAAAAGGCCGATCACTGCCGCACACATGGCCGCGACAATTGCATATTCGATACCGGAGGCCCCCTCTCGTCCGTAAGACAGAATTTGGATTTTGACAAAAACCTTGCGAATGGCATCAAGGAACATATGACTTCTCCTTTGCGCTTGAGGCGCTGGTGTAGCGGGTCTGCGGCATGATCTCGCTGTGCCACTAGAGCATTGTCGGCAAATCCACTCCCAACAACTGTAATAAGGGACTAATCACAAAGTATTAGCCAATTGCATGGCGCCAAAAGAACCTTGTTTCCCACTGGAAGAGAGAATTTTTCCAATCAGTAATGGCATTTTGTCCTAGCTGAACTACCTTCAAATAGCGAAATAGTTAGATGTGCGTGTGAACTGATTGCGCAGTGACTGGATGGACCAGCCGGCAGGTTCTGCAGTGGGAAAGGGAGAGCCTTTATGAGCAGTCGCATCAGTATGATTTTGGCCGGGTTGCTGTTGCTCGGTGCGCTGGTTGCAGGTTACTGGGGCCTGGTGCTGAGCCGTCCGGAACCTGCACCCGCTGTCATCACTCAACCGGTTGCCAACACTCTCGCAATAGCCCAAGTGGAAGACCCGACGCGTCAACCCGTGGTCGTGCTGGCCCACGACGTACCGCCCTTCGCCGCCCTCACGGCCGCCGACCTGACCCTGGAAAAACTGCGCACCGCCCCGGCAGGTAGCTTGACCACCCTGGAGCAAGCGATCGGCCGCACACCGTGGCGCGCCCTGGAAGCAGGCACCTGGCTGACCGAAGAAAGCTTCAATGCAGGCGGAAGCCTCGCCCGCATGATCCGCCCCGATGAGCGCGCACTGGCTGTTGCGGTGGATGAGGTGAGCGGCGCCGGCGGGCAATTGAACCCGGGCGACTATGTAGACGTCATGTTGTACCTGCGCCAGGAGAACGGTAACCCGCAGCCTTCGGCACAAACGGTGGTACCTGCGCTGCGCCTGCTCGGGGTCGGTGACCAACTGGGGCTGACCAACGACGGCAAACCCGGCTCCCCCGTGGCCACAACGGCAGAAGACAAAGCCAAGCAGCAACAGAACCGAGCCAGTGCCCGTACGGTGTTGCTCGCGGTTCCAGAGCAATTGATGAGTCGGCTGATGCTTGCCACTCAAGCCGGCGCATTGCGCCTGGCCGTGCGCAGCGCTGACGAACAACGCTTGAGCCAATACTGGTCAGGTGCCGATGAGTCCCCGGCGAACCTCGATAACGCCAAGCGCGATCTCTACCAGTTCAACCAGTTGGCCTTGACTGTTCCACCCACCAGCAACGTCGGCCCATCTGCTGCCACGGGTGCCCCACGGCGCACGGGTGTCGAGGTGATACGCGGCAACCAGGTTACTCAACAAACGCCCTGATAGCGCTAAGGATGCCTTGAATGAGCAGTCGTTCCCTGCGGTTTTTTTCACGAGCATTCTGGGCCCTTGTAACCCTGACGCTGCCCGTCGCGATTGCACAGGCGGCGTCCGGCAACTGCGCCAGCCTGGCCCAATTGCCAGCAGCGCTGGAAGTGGGAGAAGGCCTGCAGCAAGCCATGCAATCCCCCGTTGCCATTACGCGCCTGGCCGTCGGCGACCCTAAAATCGCCGACGTCCAGATCAATGGCAACCAGGCATTCCTGTTGACCGGCATCTCGCCAGGCGCCACCAGCCTGATGATCTGGACAGCGTGTTCAAGTACCCCGCGTCAGAGCATGGTGTTCGTCAAAGGCAAAGCCACGGCGGCGATGACCAGCCTGTCGCGGTCGCCCTCGGAAGACCCCTTGCTGCCCAGCCAGGTACAAACCGACATCCGCTTTGTCGAAGTCAGCCGCACCAAGCTCAAGGAGGCAAGTACGTCGATCCTGGGCATTGGCAAGAACTTCCTGATCGGCAGCCCCAACCTCGCGGTGCCCAGCGCCAATACGCTGGCCCTGCCGGTAAGCACCTCCAATTTCAACATCGGCTTCGGCGGCGGGCGTGTGTCGGCCATGATCAATGCCCTGGAAAGCAGCGGTTTTGCCTACACCCTGGCGCGTCCCAGCCTGGTCGCGCTGAGCGGGCAAAGTGCGACCTTCCTGGCCGGTGGTGAAGTGCCGATTCCCGTGCCCAGCGCCGGCAGTGACACCATCTCCATCGAGTACAAAGAGTTCGGCATTCGCTTGACCCTGACCCCCACGGTGGTCGATCGAAACCGCATCACCCTCAAGGTGGCACCTGAAGTCAGCGAACTGGACTACAGCAACGCCGTGCAGATCGAGGGCATTCAAGTGCCGGCCCTGACGGTGCGCCGTACCGACACCAGCGTCTCGCTAGCCGACGGCGAGAGCTTCGTCATCAGCGGTCTGATCAGCACCAACAACCGCTCCACCATCAGCAAGTTTCCAGGCCTGGGGGATATCCCGATCCTTGGTGCGTTCTTCCGCGACTCCAACATCAGTCGCGAGGAAAAAGAGCTGCTGATGATCGTCACCCCACACTTGGTACAGCCCCTGGCCGCCGACGCTCAGTTGCCCTCCCTGCCCGGCGAAAAACTGCGCAGCTACGACCCGAATTGGTACCGCCTGTTCTTCCTCGAAAATGGCAACTTCGACCGTCGCACGGGGCTGTCCCAATGAGTGAAAGCCTGAGCCAAACCTTCCTCGCAATCACGCGCAACAGCACCGACCTGGAATGGCTGCAGGGCGCCCTTGCGCCCTTGGGCCAGGTCGTCAGCGCTGGCGGCGGCAGCCTGGATGAGTTGCTCGCGCTGGTCGACGTGACCTTCGCCAACCTGGTGTTCATCGGCCTGGACCGGGAAAACGTCACCACCCAATGCGCCCTGATCGAAGGTGCATTGGAAGCCAAACCCATGCTGGCCATCGTTGCCCTGGGCGACGGCATGGACAATCAGCTTGTGCTCAACGCCATGCGGGCCGGCGCCCGGGACTTTGTCGCCTACGGCTCGCGCTCCAGTGAAGTTGCGGGCCTGGTGCGACGCCTGAGCAAGCGCTTGCCGGCCGTCACCCACACCACCCACCTGGGCGGCCTGACGGTGCTGTATGGCACCCAATGCGGCACCGATGGCGCAATGCTTGCCAGCCACCTGGCGCAAGTGGTGCAAAAAAGCGGGCAACAAACCCTGGTCCTGGACCTGGGCCTGCCTCGGGGCGACAGCCTGGCGCTGCTTGGCCTGGAAAGCTCGTTTCATTTCGGTGACGCCCTGCGCCACTTGCGGCGCCTGGACGCAACCCTGATCAACAGCGCCTTCACCTCGGCCGAAGCGGGCCTGCGCCTGCTGGCCTACACCGACGGCGACGAACCCTTGGAGCAAACCAGCGCCGCCGAGCTGTATATGCTGCTCAGCGCCCTGCGCCAACACTTCCAGCACATCGTCGTCAACCTTACCGGCCAACCGGACAGCGAAGCATTGCGCACCTTTGTCAGCCATTGCGACAAGTTGCTGTGGTGTACCGATCAAAGCGTGCTCGACTGCCGCCGCAACCTGGCAGTGCTCAATCGGTGGCGCGAAAAAGGCATGAAGCTGGAACATGGGCGGCTGTTGGTCGACCGCTATATCAAAGGCGCCGCACCGGATGCCGAAGCGCTGGGCAAGACCTTCGGCCTGGAAGTGATCGCCGTGCTGCCCCTGAGTGCAGAGCTGCGCCTGAACGCCAAGAACCAAGGGCAGACGCTGTTCACCCTGGCCCCTCGCGAGCCGTTGACCCAAGGCCTGCGCATCCTTGGTGAACGCCTGGCCAAGCGCTCCGAAGGCCTTGAGAAACCTCCGGCCAATTGGCTGACGCGCCTGTGGAGCACGAAATGAACAGCGAGAACCTGTTTGGCGCGATCGGACGCGGTGCGGTGGGTAATACCGATCACGACGGCCTGAAGCTGGTCCTGCACCGTTACATCATCGATGCCATCGAGGAGTCGGGAAAAAACCTGCTGGAAGGCACCCGTCAGTCACTGGCGCAATTTGTGATCGATAAGGTCGCCGAGTACATCACCCGTATGCACCTGGCGATTTCCCGTTATGAGATGGAGCGCCTTGCAGAAGAAATCGTCGACGAACTGACCGGTTTCGGGCCACTGGAGGTGCTGCTGCGTGACGCCTCCGTGACCGAAATTCTGGTCAACGGCCCTCACCGGGTGTTTATCGAGCGCGATGGCCTGTTGCACCAAAGCGACTTGCGGTTTATCGACGACCACCACGTGGAGCGGGTCATGCAGCGCATCCTCGCACCGCTGGGACGGCGCCTGGACGAGTCGTCGCCGATGGTCGATGCACGCTTGCCGGATGGCAGCCGGGTCAATGCGATCATTCCGCCGATAGCCCTGGACGGTCCGTGCCTGTCGATCCGGAAGTTTCGCAAGGACACGCTCAAAAGCAGCGACCTGGTGGCCATGCAGACGATTGATCAACAGATCTTCGAGTTCTTCCAACTGTCCGTGGGCAAACGCTGCAACATTCTGATCAGCGGCGGCACCGGCACCGGCAAAACCACCCTGCTGAACATTCTCAGCCAATTGATCAACCCCCATGAGCGCCTCGTCACCATCGAAGACGTGGCCGAACTGCAACTGGGCCACCCTCACGTGGTGCGCCTGGAAACCCGCCCGCCGAATGCCGAAGGGCATGGCGAGGTGAAGGCCAGCGACTTGATTCGCAACGCCCTGCGGATGCGCCCGGACCGCATCATCCTCGGTGAGATTCGCGGTGTGGAGGTGCTCGACGTGCTCACCGCCATGAACACCGGTCACGACGGTTCAATGAGCACGGTGCACGCCAACAACGCGCAGGATGCGCTGCTGCGCCTTGAGACGCTGGTGGGCCTGACCGGGCGCGTAGTCGCGGAAAAAACCCTGCGCCAGATGATCTGCGCGGCACTGGATGTGGTGATCCAACTGACTCGCCTGCCCGATGGCCGCCGCTGCGTCAGTGAAGTGGTGGAGGTGGTGGGCGTGCGTGACGACGTGTATGTCACCAACACGTTGTTCAGACATGACAAACGTACCGGCTTCGGCTTCTTGCGTGAGGCCATCAACCCCGCCGGCGAAAAACTGCGCCGCGAAAGCCCCCTGTCGTTATAGGAGGCGCCTGATGACCGCTCCGATCCTGCTCGCATTGACCTCCCTGGCCCTGCTGTTGCTGGCCGCGCGCCTGATGCGCAGCGGTTTGCGCCAGGCCCAGACCGACCGCGTGATGGAACGCCTGGGCCAGGGCCAACCCCAGGCCTTGAATGAAAAAGCCGCAGTGACCAACCTTGAACGCATGTTTATCCGGGCCGGCCTGGGCAAACCCACCGAACGCCTGGGGCTATGGCTCGCGCTCTGGGGCGTGGGCGCGTTGCTGGGCTTGCTGGCCGCCGAATGGCTGGGCCTGCTGGTGATGATCCTGCTGCCGCCGTTGACCCTGCGGTTTTACCTGGCGCTGCGCTACCAACGTCGCTTGCGCCGGATGATCGAGCAACTCCCTCAACTGCTCGATCACGCTGTGCGCAGCCTTAAATCCGGGCGCACGCTGGCGGATGCCGTACTGGGCGGCATCGATGCCAGTGACGATCCGCTGAAGGCGTCCATGGGGCGCATCAAGCGCAACGTGCTCTTGGGGGTCAGCCTGCCGGAAGCCGCCCATGACTTTGCCGAGTTCTACGAACAGGATGAGCTGCGCCTGTTTGCCTTGGGCCTGAAGGTCAACCATCGCTACGGCGGCAACGCCAGTGAACTGCTGGAAAACCTGATCAAAATGATCCGCGAACGCGACCAGGGCGCCCGCCAACTGCGCGCAATGACCGGGGAAACGCGTGTGACGGCGGTGGTGCTCGCGTTGCTGCCGGTCAGCGTTGCCGGTTATTTCCTGCTGACCAACCCGACGTACCTGGTGGGCATGTGGGCAGATGACAGCGGCAAGTGGATGCTCATTGGCGCGTTCGCCATGCAGATCTTCGGTTGCCTCGCGCTGTGGCGCATGCTGAGGAGCATCTGATATGGCCCTGCTGATCAGCGCCTTATTGTTTCTCGCCGCACTGTTGTTGCTGGTCGGCAACGCCCTGGCTCAACGTCGCCAGCAGCGCCTGGTGACCTCGCGGCTGCAAGGCGAAATCGGCCGTGAAGACAAAATCGGCCAGTGGTTACGCCAGTTGGGCAATACCCGAATTGGCCAGCGCACCATCAGCCTCGATAACGAAACCCAAACCCTGCTCAACCGCATTGGCTGGCGAAAAGTAGGGCAGCGGTCGATGTTCGCCGCGTGCCAGGTGGGCTCACCGTTGCTGTTGTTGGGCCTGACACTGCTGGTCCAAGAATTGTTTTTCCCGGATGCCGAGCCCGCCTGGCTCGCGCCCTTTCTGGGCCTGGCCACCGGCTACCTGCTGCCAAAACGGGTGCTCGCCTCGCTGGCCAAACGTCGCCAGGAACAAATTGCCCAGGAGGTATCGACGTTTATTCCCCTGCTGCGAATCCTGTTTGAGTCGGGCATGGCCGTGGAACAAACCCTGCGGGTAATGGCCAACGAGGCGCAAAAACTGCTGCCGGTGCTGACCTCGGAATTGCGCATGGTGCTGGCACGGGTGGACTCAGGCCTGGAGCTTGGCGAAGAGTTGAGCAACACCAGCCTGATGCTCAGCGTCGATGAGTTCAGCGACACCTGCTCGATTTTGCAACAGCTGTTGCACCAGGGCGGGGGCGCCATGAAGTCGTTGCAGGCGCTCAAGCAATTGCTGGACGACCGGCGCCTGACCCGCATGCAGGAATACATCTCCAAGATGTCGGCCAAGATGTCCGTGGTCATGATGGTTTTTCTGTTCCCGGCGCTGCTGATCGTACTGGCCGGCCCCGGTTTTATTGCCATCTCGAAGGCCATGGGGCCTTGAAAGGACAACCGATGAAAACAATGATTGCCGCGTGCAGCCTGTTACTCCTCAGTGGCTGCGCGAACATGGGCCAGGCGCCCTGGGCCGGGCTCATCGCCAACAGCAGTTGCGCCAAGCCCAGCGCCGAGCAGGATCTTTCACTGAACCTCGCGGACGAAATGGCCAATGACGGCAAGCTGCACGCCAGCCTGGCCAACCTGCAAAGCCTGCCCGACAGCCTGCCCCAAGTGCGCCTGCGCAAAGCCAAAGCCTATCGCCTGCTGGGGCGCAACGAAGCAGCGCCCTTGTACCAGACCCTGCTGGGCACCTGCCTGTCGGCGGAAGGCGAGCATGGCCTTGGACAATTGGCCGCCGCCAAGGGTGACAACGGCCAAGCCATCGCCCACTTGCAACGGGCCGCCGCGCGTGCGCCGACCGATGAAAAAATCCGCAACGACCTGGGAGTGGCCTACCTCAACCAGTTGCGCATGGAAGATGCCCGTTTCGAATTCCTTACCGCTATGGAGCTCAACCAAAGCAATCAGTTGGCCGCCGTGAACCTGGTGACCTTGCTGATTTACCAGGACAACTGGAGGCAGGCCGCGCAAGTCGTCAGCCGCATGGGCTTGAGCCCGGAGCAAGTGACCCAGGCCCAGTCACGGGCGGCGCAACTCAAGCGTTCGCCAGCGTCGCCCGCCAAGGCACAAATGGCAGCCGTCAGCGAAGCGTCGCAGGCGCCTATCAAGTAAGTCATTGAGGGAGTATCCAGATGAAACTCACACCGCTCGCCAACTTGCTGCTGGCAACCCTGCCCTTGAGCGCCGTGGCCATCGAGCCGGGCCCGTCCTCGCCTCAGCAGAAACAGACCGAGGGCTGGCTGCAATTGCAGGTCAGTGGGCAATTGGCGTCTTCAACCCCTCAGAAAGCCACCGCCACTGAGCGCGAATTGACCTTGCAGCGACTTATAGAAAGTTACAAACACCCCATTCCCGAGTACTACGAACAGAAACAGGGCGGCAACTCACCGGGCAGTAGCAACTAGTGCGCGGTCACTCGCTGGCGTATCGATGAATTGCTCGGCGACAGCGCCAGCGCCAGTTGCGTGCGGTTGTGCATGTGGGTAAGGCGCAGCACTTGTGACACGTAGAGTTTCACCGTGTTTTCAGTGATGCCCAGTTCACAGGCGATCTGATAGTTAGTCTGCCCCTTGCCCACCAGCCGGGCGACATCCAACTGGCGCGGCGAGAGCTGCTTGAAAATAATCGGCATCTCGGTTTCTGCGGCCGCACCCTGCTCCTCACTGGAAATGGCAGAGGACTGAGGGCTGCTGCGTACCTTGTCGAGGTCGTGATAAAGATCATCAATGGACGCCGACAGGTATTGCAGCTTCTGATTCAAATGCCCCAATTCCAGGCTCTTATGCCGTTCCTGCAGCACCGCCTCCTGACGCTGTACCCCTTCGAGCAGCTCAGCGAGATTGATCGGTTTCTGGTAATAGTCCGCGATTCCCGCGCGCAACGCCTTGATGACATCCTGCTTATCGGCGCGTCCGGTCAGCATGATGGCCTCGAAGGGGCGCCGCTTACCGGCCAGGCTCTGCAACGCCTGAACCAGCTCGATACCGTCCATTTCCGGCATATGCAGATCGCACAGCACCAGGCCGATGTCGACGTCTTCGCGAAAACGTTCGACCGCCTGGGGGCTTGAGTGACAAGGGATGCAACGATAGCCGCTGCTTTCGAGGTATTCGCATAACTCTTCTACGATCAAAGGTTGATCATCGACAACGAGCACTTTCACTTGAGAAGTAAGCTTGTTCACGCGCGACTCCATGCCTGGGCAAGCCAAAGACCAACCGTTCCATTCCAACCGCTTATTTTACGGCGGCTCACCTATAAACGTAGACGTACTTTCTGACTATGTACATAGCACTAGGCTACGTCACGACTAATGGGATCCAAGCCCACGCCAGCGCAAATCCTGCGAGCAAAAAGGGCGCAAAGGGTTGTTTACCTGACGCCTGCGGCTGAAGGTAACGCAGTGTGTATCTAACCTCTTGATTCAGCAGAGGCCACAGCCTGGGTGCGAGCAACAGCCACCCTGCACTCGCCAGACCGGCACCGATAAACGTACCCAGCAAATAATGGCTGTCAGTCGCCAGGGCCAACGCCGCGAGCAATTTCACATCCCCCGCCCCCAGACGCCCCAAGGCATAACCAGGCAATGTAAACAGCAGCGCCAGGGCACACGCCCAACCACCCTCGGCGGCCGGCGCTCCAAGCCAGGTGGACCCGCTCCAGAGCAGGTAGACCAACGCCAACAGCAACCCTCCCCACGTCAGGCGATTGGCGATCCGGCGTTGACGGATATCTTGCACGGCGCACAGCGCCAGCCACACAAACAGCAACAGGCTATGAATCACGTAAAAAAAATCCCTTTCTGCTGAATGATTCTATGCTGATATCAGGTAGTGGTTGTCAGGGTAGACGCAGTCATGAAAAAGGGCCTCCCTAGAAAACAGAAAGGCGCCGCCGCGCTAGAGTTCGCGATGGTGTTCATGATCTTTTTCGCCGTGTTCTACGGCTTGGTCAGTTACAGCCTGCCGTTGCTGCTCCTGCAGTCATTCAACCAGGCGACGGCGGAAGGCGTGAGGCGCAGCGTGGCGCTGGACCCCGCGACTGCCGGTTACTCCGATGCCCTGAAAAACCGCGCGATCAGTGCCGCCCAGGCGCAGTTGCAGTGGCTGCCGCCCGCGTTCAAATTCGTGCCGGCTTATGTCACGGCGACCTATTCGGGTACCGGGATGCTGACCGTCCAAATCAACTACCCTTCCGACAACCTTAAACACGTGCTGCCCTTTCTGGTGCTGCCCGGCTTCGGCACCGTGCCCAACTTGCCTGCGACACTCTCCGCCCAAGCGAGCATGCAGTTTTGACCTCGGGGGAACGGTTTTTCGACCGGCTCCTCGG
The DNA here is from genome assembly GCF_009866765.1 of Pseudomonas sp. S35. Classification (NCBI taxonomy): domain Bacteria; kingdom Pseudomonadati; phylum Pseudomonadota; class Gammaproteobacteria; order Pseudomonadales; family Pseudomonadaceae; genus Pseudomonas; species Pseudomonas sp. S35. The sequence continues at coordinate 758,903 of NZ_CP019431.1, read as the reverse complement.
CCGCCCGCCTGACGCGCATGCAGCGACGGCCCTGCCACCGATGAACGCCGGCCTGCACCTCTATCTGGATAACCAAGGTCGCGTGCTGCAAACCCACGGCGCGCTACGCCATCGCCTGGCAAAAACCACAACCGCGCAAGAACCGGTACCGCTGGTTGATTACGTGGATGCGCGTAGCGCGGTGATGATCGAGGGCAGCCCCGGCGACTGGCTGGGGCAGACCCTGGACCTGGACTTCAAGGGCTATGCCGGGCGCCCCTTGCAAACTCGGGGCTGGATTCAACCTCTGGGTGATGGGTGGGTGTTGCAACTGCTGGACATCGGCGACCTGACTGCCCACCGCCATCAGGCCGAAACCCGCGAACAGCATCAATACCTGAGTGACCAGATCAGCGAGCGGTTAAGGGTGTGCAGCCTGGCACGCGTGCCCGAGGTCCTTGAGGATAACCTGCACAGCATTGCGCAACGTTGGCAGATCCCCTGTGTCGCCATTGCCCTGCTCGATGATCAAGACCAGGGCTGGCTGATCCACAGCCACTACCGCGCCCACGATGCGCCGGCACTGTGGCACAACGGCCAATCCCTGGGCGCTGCGCTCGATAGCCTGGACGGCCAGACCCCTTTGAACCTGACCCTGAATCACGGCCACAGCGAGCACCCGCGCCTGCAGGGTATTTTCGGCAACGCCGAGGGTTTGCTGGTGCCTTACCGCGACGGTCATGGCGTTGCCGCGTGGCTGCTTTGCGGCTTTTATCGCGGCCAAGAGCAGACCCGTGAACGCGACTGGTTGCAACTGACCGCCGCCCTCGCCGCACCGCTGCTCAGCCGGCTTCGCGAGCAGCGTCACCAGCAGCAACTGGAGCGACTCGAAGCCTTGCAGGGGTTGCTCGGCACCGGTTGGTGGGAGCTGCCGGCGAACAGTGAAGACATCCAACTGGCCCCGCAGTTATTGCAGCACCTGCGTCCCAACGACGGCACCGCGCGCATGCCCCTGGCGGACTGGCTGATGCTGATCCACCCGGCTGACCGCCAGGAGCTCGCCAGCCGCCTGCAAGACCTGCAGGCATTGAGCAAGCCGCTGTCCACCAGCGTGCGCCTGCACCGTGTGGACAGCTCACAAAGCCCCATCTGGTACCGCGTTCAGGGCCAGGCAATGGGCGCGGGAAGCGCCCGGCGGCTGATCGGTTTCATGCTGGATATCAGCGACATAAAAAACCAGCAACAACAGGCCGCCGCCGCCCATGCAAGGCTGGACAACCTGATCGCCAGCTCACCGGCAGTCATCTACGTGCAACGGTATGTCGAAGGCACGCTGCAACCACTGTTCTTCAGTGACAGCCTGCTGCCCCTGCTGGGCCGCACCCTTGAAGAGTGCACCCCAGCCAGCCTGATCGAATGGATTCATCCCGATGACCGCGACCTCTACTTCGAACGCACTCGCCAACTGCTGCGCGAAGGCAATGTGCGCAGCCGCTACCGCGTGCGCGATAAACACGGCATTGAGCATTGGCTGCTCGACGAAGCCAAGCTGCTACGCGATGACCTGGGGCTACCGGTAGAGGCCGTAGGCCTGTGGCTGGACGTCACCGACGCGACCCTGGCCGCCGAGCAGATCAAGCACAGCGAAGAACGCTACCGCATCCTGGTGGAGGACTCCCCGGCGATGATCTGCCGCTACCGCCCGGACCTGACACTGACCTTCGGCAACACACCGCTGGCCAACTATCTGGAATGCCTGCCCGAACAGTTGCCAGGGCAGAACCTGGGCCATTGGTTGTCGCACGAACAGCGCCAGGCCTTTGTACAACGCATTAGCCAACTGACCCCTGAATTTGCGGTCAGCACGGCGGAGATCAGCCTGCAATTGCCGGGCCGCGAGCATGCCTGGTGGGTGTGGTCGGACCGTGGAGTGTTCAATGATTGCGGCGAGCTGGTGGAGGTGCAAGCAGTGGGCCGCGACAACACGCAAGTGCGCCGCTCCCAGCAGCAACTGACCCAAAGCGCCAAAATGGCCACCCTCGGCGAAATGGCCACGGGCCTGGCCCATGAGATCAACCAGCCGCTGAACGTGATGCGCATGGCCATCGTCAATGTGCTCAAGCGCCTGGGCAACGGCAACGCAGATGTCGACTACCTCACCGAAAAACTCCAGCGCATCGACGCCCAAGTGCTGCGTGCAGCGCGGGTGGTGGACCATATGCGGGTGTTTGGGCGTCGCTCGGAAATCGAGCAGCAGCCGTTCGATCCGGCGCAGGCCCTGGACGGTACGCTGTCGATGCTCAGTGAGGGCTTGAAGGGCAAAGGCGTGGAGCTGCGCGTGGTACCGGCGAGCTTTAACGTGCAGGTCAAAGGCTATGTCGACCAATTGGAGCAGGTGTTGATCAACCTGATGGTCAACGCCCGTGATGCGTTGCTGAGCAAGCGTGAACACAACCCGACGCTGCGCCCCTGGATCGCGCTGCATTGCGAACACGACAGCCGCCACGTGCGGATCTGGGTCGAGGACAACGGCGGCGGTATTGACCCGCGCCTGCTGGAGCGAATTTTCGAACCGTTTTTCACCACCAAACCGATTGGCGTGGGCACAGGCCTGGGCTTGTCGGTGAGCTATGGGATCGTCGAAAACATGGGCGGCCGGCTAAGCGTCGTCAATGGCGAAGAAGGGGCCCGGTTCTGCGTGGAGCTGCCCCTCGTTGACGCTTAAAGCGCCAGCGCCGCCTGCCCGTGGGGCCTGCAACTGAGGTTGGCACCGACTTCGACCTGGTTCAGGTTGATGCCCAGGGTGGACAGCAGACCGTTGACCAACGGGTCGACAATCGGGCTGAGCACCGTGCCGATCACGTTGCCCAGGGTGCTGTTCAAATCGTTGAGCAGGGTTGCAGTGGTGGACAGTAAACTGCCCAGCAGGTTGAACCCTGTGGGTTTGTAAACCTGGAACTTCAGCCCTGTTTGCAGCGCCTGCCCGAGGGAGGCCACCAAGTTGACCGTCGACAGCGAATGATAGAGCGGCGCTTGTTTGATCTCCGGTGGCTGGTTGTATGTGTAAGCGCTACCAGACGAGGTAATTGAACCCACGCTAGGGTCGATAAGCATCCCGATCCCCCCACCATAAAACGCCTTGCGATTAGCGTAATCGCAGACAGTCGGCCCAAGCCCCAGCAGCGGCTTGAGGCACGTCAGCGCACCGATGTCGATCACCGGCAACGGTGGTACCGTCGCCAGCGGCGGGCTGGCCCCCAGCGAGTTGATCAGGGTGGGGCTCTGGCCGACTTTAATGTTCACCACCGACGCGTTGGTTTGAGTGGTCAGCGTTTTGGTCGCGTCGCTCGCGCAGGTGAACCCTGTGACATAGCTTTCAGCGCTGCCCAGTTCCAGAATCACATCCACACTGGGAACGGGCGGGTCGGTGGCGGAAGAGAGCAGCCTCAAGTCAGTGGTCTGGCAAGGAACCCCACCCACGGCACAGAGAAGCGAACTGACCGTCCCGGCCAGGTTCAGACTGAGCAGGTTATTCAACACGTTCGTCAGTGGAGCGACCAACCCGTTCAGGACCAGATTCACCGCCGCTGTATTGAGTACCGGAAGCGTCACGGTCAGCCCCACGCTGACCTGGGCCGTGCGCACGTATATCCGCGTGCTCGCATCGGTTTTGTTCTTGGCATAGGTAGGATCGCCTATGGCCGACAGTTGGGGGGGTTCAATCACCTTCAACTTGAGATTGGCTGTCACCCCTGGAATCGTCACCGGCACCTCGGCAACCACTCCATTCTTCTTGTTGGCCAACTGCACAAACGCCTCAGCCAGTTGAAACGCATTCAATGTGGTGTTGAGCCCGGCGGAAACCGCGCCCGTCTGCAGTTGCAACAGGCTGCCCAACGTCACGTCGAGGTTGCCCACCAATGCACTGATCTTCGCCAGCCCCGAAGCCGCCACCGTGGCAGTGCCCGAACCGGCCTGGAGCACAGTCACTGCCGCATCGATCAGTTGGCCGAGCTTGAGGTTCTTGGCCAGCAACTCGTCGTAATTGCCCGCCTGGACCCCGACATTCACGGCCAACTGGTTCAGGTAACTCAGCAAGTTGATATTGGTGTCCACCAGCCCCTGCCAGCCGGCAATGTCCAACGACAGGTTGCCGCCCAACAGCTTGCCGAACAGCAGGTTCAGCGCCGCGGAATTAGTGGAGTTGACCGTCACCAAGGTGGACTTGATCGTCAATTGCGCCTGGGGCGGCAAGATCTTCGGCGCGGCAACCGCCTTGGCCGTCAGCAGCGTGGTCAAGCTGTAGGCGCCGCCATTGATCAACGACCAGACGCCGCCAGCCACGCTGGTCAACACCGGCCGCGAGGCGATCACTTGAATCGCATCGCGCTTGCTGGCGTCTGCGGTGAAGACCCGCAGATTCGACGCCGCCGTGGTCAACGAACCACAGCGCACATCCAGGGCATTGGCGGGGGGAATACTGTAGCCGTTGCGCACCGCACTGGCGCCGGCATAGGTGGTGGCGGTGTTGTTGTTCACGGCCAGGCAATCGCCATTGCGTTGCACGGCTTCCAGCGCGGCCATGTCGGCGATGCCTTGCAACTTGCGCTTTTCCAGATACAGCCGCCCGCTGTCGATCACCAGCAACAGGAACACCAGCGCCAAACCGAGCGTCAGGGCGGCCATCAAGCCAATCGCACCACGTTGCCTGGAACGAAGTCGGGGAGACATCGAGCACTCCTTAGCACTTACTCTCCGTAGGTGCTGTGGAGTGTAGACAAGGCTCAGGCCTACACAACTCTGTGGTGAGGCTCACCACAAAGACAAGTTCCACGCGGGATCCGCGTCTTGGTTCAGTGCGGCGGGTAGCTGGAGAGCACGCGCGTTACCGTGGTGCGGATAGCGTTGCTGCGGTCCTGCGGGTTGGGCGTGCTGCTCATCATCTGCTCATCACTGCCGCGCCACACCAACTTGCCGTCCTTGCCGTCGAGCAAGTCGATCTGGAGGGTCGCGACTTTGTAGGTGATGTTGCGCGTTTCGTTGTACATCGGCGCGCCCCAGTAGCCGTTCCAAGGGCCACCCCAGGCGCCGCCGTAGTTGGTGGTGACTTGTTGCTGGCGGTCTTCGACGATCAGGTAGGCCTGCACGTTCAGGTCAGCCTTGGTGCCGGCTGCAGCGGGACGCAGGCCACGTTGGTCGAGTTGCTCGCCTACCGCCTGGCGGATGCGTTGTTCGGTGAGGTCGCTTTTGATCCGCGGGTCATCGGGACGGTATTGCAGGGCCGGGTCTTTCCAGGCCCAACTGCGGTAGGCGCCGAAGTCGCGGCTGGCGTCAAAATCGTGGTTGACCTGACTGGTCTGGCAACCGCCTAGCAGCACAACAAAAGCGAGCGTAGCGATACGACGAAACATGGTCTTTCTCCAAAGAGCGAACCGAGCTTTAGATGAGAATAGCTGTTAACTGGGTGGGTAGGCGGTCATTGCCTTTTGCACCGCCTGACGCAACGCATCCGCTCGCTCGCTGAGGCTGCCCTGGCTGCCTGTTTGCGCACTGGCGCTCCAGACGGGCTGGCCGCTGCGGGCATCGAACAGGTTGACGCGTACCACCACCACCTGCACTTCATAGGTGCGTACGATCGGCACCGAGTTGTACATGCCGTAGCCATTGCCATAACGGTTGTAGCCGCCATAACCGTAGCCATAGTCATCCTGGACTTGCTTGAGGCGCTTCTCCAGGCGCACGTCGGCGCTGACCAACAGGTCGGCGGGGCGATTGTCATGCGAAGGGCGCAGGCCGCGCTGGTCGAGGGCGCCGCTGACAGCTTCGGCCACCTGGGCAGAATCCGCCCAGGCCGTGCCTGCGGGCAGTTGGCCGTTGCGCCAGGCCCAATTGCGGTAGGCGCCATAGTCGCGTACCGGCGCCGGGTAGGCACTGGCATCGAAGGTGGCGGCGGCCTGGGCCGGCGCCGGTGGCATGGGCGCAGAAGCCGCCACGTATGGGTTGGGGCTGGAGCACGCGCCCAGCCCGAGGGACAACAGGATCAAACAGAGACGACGCATTTCGACCTCCGCAGACTGGGCCGCTTAAACCGGACGGCAGATCCAGTGCAAATAACGCCCAAGTCCGGCAAAGCCTGGATGACGACGGTGAGCGAGTTCCATCTCTACAAGGTCCTGCAGGTTGGCGCGGGCCTGGAATTCCACCGGCATATAGTCGTGGAACACCCGCACACCGCTTTGGCTTTCGACCTGCCAAAGCCCGTCGAGTTGCGCCGCCAATTCACGCGGGTCCAGCGGCTGTTGCGGGGTAAGGCTCTGCTTCTCGCCGGCCATGTCGTTCTTGCGCATTTTGCGGAAGTGGCCTTTGAGCAGGTTGCGGTAAATCAGCGCATCGCGGTTGTAGAACGCCAGGGACAACCAACCGCCGGGCACGGTCAGTTGATGCAGCACCGGCAGGATCGCATGGGGTTCGGCCAGCCATTCCAGTACGGCGTGGCACAGCACCAGGTCGTAGGGTTCGGTCAGTTGGCCCAGCAGGTCTTGCCAGGGCGCATGGATAAAAGTCGCCGTCTGCCCGGCCGCGGCGAAGCGTTGCCGCGCACCTTCGAGCATCGGCTCGGCGGGTTCGGCCAGGGTCACCTGATGGCCACGCTCGGCCAGCCACAGCGACATATGCCCCAAGCCTGCGCCGATATCCAGCACGCGCAAGGGCCGGTCCGGCAGCGCTTCGGCCAGGTCGGCCTGCAGCACCGCCAGGCGAATCGCGCCCTTGGCACCGCCGTAGATTTTCTCGGCGAAGCGCGTGGCCAACTGGTCGAAATGACGGTCACTCATGGGCAAACCGCCGCTCACTGTCGGCCAACTTGGCGCGCACCACCTCGTTCATGTCCAAGCCCAACTCACTGCACAACAGCAGCAGGTACAACACGATATCGCCGACTTCCTGCCCGGCGTGGGCGAGTTGGTCGGCAGGCAACTGGCGGGACTGGTCTTCGGTCAGCCATTGGAAGATTTCCACCAGCTCGGCCATTTCCACGCTGGCGGCCATGACCAGGTTTTTCGGGCAGTGGAAGCGCTTCCAGTCGTTGGTATCGCGTATGCGGTGCAAGCGTTCGGTGAGGTGTTCGAGGTTCATAGGGGGCTCCTGAAGGTGGGTAGCTTCGGGGGGATTGGCGTTGATGGCAAGTGAACCTTTAGGGCCTCATCGGGGGCAAGCCCCCGATGGCGATTCAATCGACGACGCTGAATTCAAGCCGTGCGGTCTGGCCGGCCTCATCCAACACACTGAGCTGATAGCGGCCCAAGTGCTCGAAACTGGCATTGATAAAGTCCTGGTTGGCACTGTCCCCCAACGGCGCTCCATTGAGGAACCACCAGCGCCGGCCACTGCCGCCCAAGGCCGAGAGTTTCAGGCGCAGGGTTTGTTGGCTGGCGGCGGGCAGGCGCAGTTGGTCGCCTTCGCGCACACCGACAATGGACAGCGGCGACGACGCGGTCAGCGCCGGTGGCGGGCAATCCGGGTCGGCGAGCGGGATGCGCGCTTCACGGCGCTCGGCCCTTGGCAGCCAGGGCTCTAGCGGCGCGGGCCACAGGGCGATATTCCTGGCGACTGCGCCGGGGCAATGGGCGTCCACCCGCAAGCCCTTGGCATTGACCCAGACGTTTTCCATCAAGCCTACGCTCAGCGGTTGGTCCAACGCCTGCAAGGTCGGCGGCGTGGTGTTGTCCAGGGTCCAGGCGAAGCGCTGGCGCCGGCAATTGGGGTCGCTGCGGCTCATGGGCTGGCCCAGCGGCCAGCAGATCGCCGCCACGCCGACATTGGCCGGCACCGGCTTGACGGGCGCGCTGACGCCGCGCTGGCTGTCGCGGTTGGTCAACACGTCGTGCACCTGCAACATCAGCGGCGCCGCCGACGCCAAGCCAAACTGGCCCGGCACCGGCGTGCCGTCCGGTCGGCCGATCCACACACCGATCAAATAGCGCGGCCCCACGCCAATCGCCCAGGCATCGCGAAAGCCATAGCTGGTGCCGGTCTTCCAGGCGAGCACCGGGCGCTGCACCAACTCGGCACGCGGGTCGCGGTCCGGCCGCGCCTGGCCACTGAGGATGCGCCGTACAATCCAGGCCGAGCCTGGCGACAGCATTGGCCGTTCTCTGAGCGTATCGTCCGGCTGCAATCGCAGGCTGGCGCTCTTGCCGTCACGGGCGAAGGCGCTGTAGCCACTCACCAGGTCTTCCAGCCGGCTGCCCGCGCCGCCGAGGATCAGCGCCAGGTTCGGCTCGGCCAGCGCCGGCAACGCCAAAGGCACGCCGCCGATGCGCATCTGGGCGGCAAACCGTTTCGGCCCGTAGGCTTCCAACAATTGCACCGCCGGCAGGTTGAGGGAACTGGACAACGCCGTACTCGCCGGCACCGCGCCGGTAAAGCCCATAGAGAAGTTACCTGGCCGGTAATCGCCATAGCGCCGGGGTACATCCTGTAGCAGCGATTCGGAGTGAATCAGCCCCTCGTCCAGGGCCATGCCGTACAGGAAGGGCTTCAAGGTCGAGCCCGGCGAGCGCAGCGCGCTGATCATGTCCACATGGCCAAAGCGCTTGGCGTCGTTGATATCCACCGAGCCCAGATAAGCCCGCACCGCCATGCTCTCTTCTTCCACCACGATGATCGCGGCCGAGGTGTGTTCCGGCAGCCGCGCGCGCCAGCCCAGCAGCAGGTCTTCGAGACGCCGTTGCAGGGTGGCATCCACCGTCGTGCGGATCAGCGGCGGGCTGTCGGGACGGTTCAAGCGGCGGGCGAGCAAGGGGGCCAGGCTCGGCTCCAGGCGCGGCGCGAGCAGCAGCGGTTCTTCCAAGGCTTCGTCGACGGCGGATCGCGGCCATACCTGGAACTCGGCGAGGCGGCGCAGCACCTTGTCCCGGGCCTCTTGGGCGCGCTGCGGATGGCGATCCGGGCGCAAGCGGCTCGGCGCCTGGGGCAACACCGCGAGCAAGGCCGCTTCGGCATGGGTCAAGTGTGCCGGGGACTTGCCCAGGTACGCCCAACTGGCTGCCGCCACGCCCTGCAGCGTGCCGCCAAATGGCGCACGGTTCAGGTACAGGTTGAGAATCTGCTCCTTGGACAAGTGCCATTCCAACTGCGCTGTGCGCCACAGCTGGCGCAACTTGCCATGAACGGTGCGCGAATGCGGGTCGAGCAAGCGTGCCACCTGCATCGACAACGTGCTGCCGCCCGACACCACCCGCGCACCGGTGAGGTTCTGCCACGTCGCGCGCACCAGCGCCAGCGGGTTTACGCCGGGGTGCTGGTAGAACCAGCGGTCTTCGTAGGTGAGCAAGGCATCCAGGTAATACGGCGAGACTTCACGGGTCTGTACCGGGTAGCGCCACACGCCATCGGCATCGGCAAACCGCCACAACGGCGTGCCATCCTCGGCGAGCACCACCCGCGCCAGGTCATCCTTGGGCAGGGGCAATGGCCAGAGGCGATCAGCCAGCCACAGCAAGGCAATCACCAACAGCAGGGTCGCCAGGGTCCAGCGGGCAACTAAACGCAAATTCAAACGGGCAAACCTCTATGCTTGTGGGAACTAGCCTGTCGTATTAATAACCAAAGGCACAGATACGCCCACCCTCTCATCAGGACACACACACATGCAGGTAGAAAGCTTCTTCGAATGGTTGGGCCAGGCGCTCGGTTCCATCATCCGCTTTATCGTCGATGGCCTCAGCGGGCTGTTCGGTGCCCTGACCAATGCGGGCGGCAACTTTGTCGAAGGCCTGTCCCGCACCTTGGGCATGGACACCTCGATCATCAGCATCATCACGCTGATCATCGGTCTGTTGTTTCTGTATTCGGCCGTACGCGCCTTTATGCGCGCCTCGATCATCGTCGGGGTGATCTGGCTGATGCTTGGGCTCTGGTTGCTCAGTTGGGTCGTTCACTAACCCCCAAAACACCCTCTGTAGGAGCGAGCTTGCTCGCGAAGGACGTCAACGATAACGCTGACATCCTGAATAGAGTTCTTCGCGGGCAAGCCCGCTCCTACAGTGCTCAACCGTCAAATTTCAGCGCCCTTTGATCACTAGGTCTGCCGGGGTCTCCCCCACCGCCTGCCAGTTCGGCCGGTACATCGACTCCACCTGCGGCGGCGGCACACGGTACGTGCCCGGCGTCACGGCACGCGCCAAGTACAGCAGGTGCGTGGTGCCATCGCTCTGCAGATTGATTGCCGCCACATAGCGATCATCACGGAACTCCTGATGCTTGAGCGCCGCGTTCTGCATCGACTCGCGCCATTCCTTCACTTGGCTGCTGGCGTTTTCAAGGCTGGCGGCACTTTGGGCGAGGTTCTGGTTTTCCAGCTCAAGGCCCGCGGGCAGCAGGTCGACCACCAACGCATCCGGCACGCGCTGCTTGGCGCTGACCGCCAAGTGCACCAGCACCAGGTCGCCACTGTTGAGGTTGCGCAGGTTCAGCGGCTGGCCGTTCATGCCCAGGTAGTCGCGGCGGATGCTCAGGTTCTCGCCGCCGGGTGCCGGAGGCACTTGGGGGTAACCCGAGATCGTCAGTTGCTGGTACACCGGCGTATCGCCCTGATTGCTCAGGCTCAGGTCGCTGGACAGCAGTTTGTCGTCCAGTGGCAGCGTCGATTGCTGGTTGTTCAATTCCCGCAGACCGCCACTGCCGGTCAGCGAAACCTGCCAGCTCGCCTCAGGCTGGGCAAAACCAAGCCGCCCCGCCAGGAACAGTGAATTGCGCTCCTGAGTCGACAGGTACGGGCTGGCCGCCAGTTGGTCCGACAAGCTGAACAAACGCTCCTCGCGCTTGCCCTTGGCCAGGTCGTTTTCTTCCAGCAACGCGAGAATCATCGCCTGATCGCGCAGCGGGCTGCCGTAGTCGGCCAGCCATTGCTTGGCACTGCGCTGCGTCGCCAGGCCAGCTTGCAAGGCCTGGTCCGCACGCGGTTGGTCGCCCATCTTTTGCAGGGCGATGGCCAACTGCACCAGTGGCAAACCGGAACGTGCATCGCTGCGCCGCTCGAAGATACTGCGCAACGCACCCAATGGCGCCTGCTGGCTGCGCGCCAGCACCATGCCGGCGTAGGCCTGCACGGCGAAGCGTGTGTGGTCGGCGTTGTCGCTGTAGTCGACGTCAATCAGGTTGCGCTCCTGCACATACCGCAGCAGGCGTTCGCTGGCTTTTTTCAGGGCCTCGGGCGGCACGGCAAAACCCTGGTCTCGGGCGCGCAACAGGAAGTCGGTGACATAAGCGGTCAGCCAATATTCTTCCTCGCCATCGGCGCCCCACAAACCAAAGCTGCCGTTGTAGCGCTGCATGCCCAGCAGGCGTTCGATACCCAGTTCGATCTTGCGTTTACGCTCGGCATCCGGCTCGCCCTTGATGCTCAGGCGCTTGAGCAGCGCGTCGTCGGCGTACAGCGACGGGTACAAGCCGCTGGCGGTTTGCTCCAGGCAACCATACGGGTAGGCCTTGAGCGCCGAGATCTGCGCGCCGAGGTTCAGTGGCGGCCGGCTCGACAGGCTCAACAGCGCCTCGCGCCCAGAGGTATCGAACTGATCCAGGGTGCCGGCTGGCAGGCTCCACGGCTGATCCTTGAGCACGGCGCGGTAATGCTTGAGCAGCGCCGGGTAGGCCGGGCGCACGCCCAAGGTCCACTCTCGGCTGAACGGCGGCAAGTTTTCACCCGGCAGAACCAGCCCGTTGACCGTGACCTTCACCTTGCCTTGGCCCAACCCGCCCCAGGCTTTCACCGGGATGCGCAGGGTGGTGCGCTGGCCTTGCTTGAGCTCAACGGTTTGCGCGGCGGCACTGACCAACTCCAACTGCCCCTCGGCGCTCAGTTGCACATCGAGTGTCTGCGCCTTGCCCGATAGGTTGGACAGGTCCAGGGCCAGGGTGGTCTGGTCGCCCCCGGCGAGGAAGCGTGGCGCCGACAGCTCAGCAATCAGCGGTGCGGCAATCACCGTCTTGGCTTCGGCCATGCCATAGCGGTCGTCGCTCCAGGCCTGGGCCATCAGGCGCAGCTCGCCGTTGAAGTCGGGGATATTGACGCTGACTTCGCCCTCGCCTTTGTCGTTCAAGGTCACCGGTGCGCTTTGCAGGGCGACGATGGTCACGCTGGTGTCCGGGCGCTTGCCGCCCTTGGCCAACGCCGCATCACCACCGAAGGCCAGGCTGGCCAGACGGCCCTGGCCGGCTTCGATCAACTGGCCGTAGATGTCGAACTGGTCCACGCCATAAGCCTTGCGGCCAAACAGACTGGAGTACGGATCGGGCGTCGGGTATTCGGTGATATTAAGGATGCCCACGTCCACCGCTGCCACCAGCACATGCACCTGTTTCGGCACGCTGCCATCGGCGTTCTTGGCGGCAACTTTCACCGTGAGCGGTTGTTTGGGGCGCATTTTTTCCGGCGCGGTGAGGGTCACGCCAAGCTTGCGCTGGGTCCGGTCCAACGGCAGATGCAGCAGGCCCACTGCGCGTTTGGGGGTGATATTGGCTTTGCGCTCGCCGGGACGAATCACCAGGGCGCTCACATACAGGTCATGGCGCGACCATTTCGGGTCGAGTTTCACGGCGAAGCTTTTGCCCTCGGCTGGCACCTCGATTTCCTGCCACCACAGCGGCCCTTCGGCAGACTCCACCAGCAGGTAGCCTTTACCGGCAGCGGGCGGCGTCACCGTGACGTTGGCGGTATCGCCGTCGCCATAGGCAGGTTTATCCAGCGCCAGCTTGACCTGATCGGGGCGTACCGCACCGCCTTCGGTGTTGTCCTGGGCTTGGTAACCGGCCCAAAAACGCAGGCTGCTGACCAACCCGGTCTGCGGGTCTTCAACCTCGACGCGGTACGGACCCCACTCCACCTGGAAGCTGACTTTGGCGGTGTCGCCGGCCTTGATGTTCAGGGTCTGTTCGTCGAGGTTGAGGAATTTCTCGTTGTAGTGGTAACTCCAGCCGTCGTTGTCGGAGTAGTTCCAGTAATAGTCGCGACGCTCGCGCACCAGGCGCACCTTGAGGCCTTGGGCTGCGAGCTTCTGCCCGTCCTGGTTGGCCAGCAGCACTTCGAATTCCGCCGGGCCATCGCCATTGGTTTCGGTGCCGTCAAACAGCCCGCGCAGGCCCGGCAATTGCTCGGCCGGCCAGATCGGCTGCACCAGGCGCCGGGTGATCGGCCGCCCGCCTGACTCTTGCAGGCTGGCCTGCACGATCAATTGCAGCGGCGATTTGGCCTCGGCCCATTTGCTCTCCAGGGTCAGTTTTTCCTGGCCCTTGGCATCCAGGACGCTTTCGTCCAGTTCAAAATCCTGGCTCAACTCCTCTTCCGTGACCGAACCGAACTGATAGCCGGGCAGCGACTTGACCGCCTCGCGCAATGGCCGCACATACACTTGCCCGCTGACGCGATTGCCGGAGGCCGGTGCGCCATACAGATAGCGACCATTGACCTGAATCACCGGGTTGTCCGCCGGGTTCAACGCCGTGTCGCTGCCCTTGAGCTCCAGCGCCAGGCGCTCGGGCAGGAAGTCTTCGACGAGGAATTCATACAACTGCGGCTTGCCGTCACCCAGGTCGAACACCAACTGCCAGCGCCCGGTCGGGGCTTCGCCGGCCAGTTGCAGTTGATATTGATACAGGCCGGACGCATCGGCATCCCACACGAATTTGCGGCTGACCTGTTCATCCGGGCGGCGCACCTCGACGCTAACCGGTTGCGGCTTGACGGCATTGCCGTCCTTGTCGCGTAGCAGGGCGTTGAGCAGCACGGTTTCGCCAGGGCGGTACAGGTCGCGTGGGCCGAACACAAAGAACTGCAGCGGGTGCGAAGGCTGGCCGCCGATATCGAATTCCGCCAGGTCCAGTGCGGCGCTGTCGAGGCGCAACAGGCTGGTCTGTTCGCCCTGTTTGGCCAGCAACACCTGGGCTTTTTTCGGCAACGGCAACTCGGCGTGGCCACCCTTCTCGGTCTTGCCCTGGCCCAACACACGGCCATCGGCGTCGAGCACTTCCAGGTCTACGCCATCCAGCGCCTTGCCGCCTTCCAGGGCCTGGGTAAACACGTCCAGGCGATTGGCGTAGCGGTGCACTGAAAGGCCGATATCACTCAAGGTGAACAGCGTGGCCGGTTGCGAATAGTTGTAGGTGCCCGAGGCGCGCATCACCGCCAGATACACGCCCGGCTGCTGCAATTGCTTGAGGCCAGCAATGGGCAGCAGTAGGGTTTCGCGGGTGTTGCGGGCCGGGTTCAGGTCGAAACGGCCGCCGTAGACCAGATCCGCCAGCGGCAGCAGTTCGCGCGATTCATAACTTTGCAGGCTGGTATTGCGCCCCCACTGCGCCAGGAACGACGGCAGGGATTCGGGCTTGATGCGGAAGAATTCAACGTCGATCTTGTCGACGTTCAACGCGATCACCGGCAGGCCCTCGGCGAGGCGCGTCGGCAGCAAGGTGCCACGGCTGGCGAAGCCGACAGTGGCTTGCAGGTCGCGGGTTTCCAGGCGGGCGATGTACTCGGCGGCGAGTGTGTTGGCGTTGACTGCCTTGAGCCCAGCGTCGACCGTCAGCACCAGTTTGCGCTGCGGCTCCAGGTGGCGCAGGCGCAGTTCCATCAGGTTGTCCGAGAGCTCCCAGGCGCCATCGACCTTGCCGGACTTGCTGTCCACCAGATGGAGTTTGTCGGCAAACTTTTGATCAGGCTCCAGAGGGATGGAAAAACTCACCGACAAGGTGCTGGCCCCGTCCAACTGCACCTCGGACACGTCCACCACGCTCAACTCACGCCCGGCGTAGCGCTGCTTCAGCGCCGGCAAGTCCACCGCCACCTTGGCCGGTTTCGGCGCAGCCGCCACGGTGGGCGCGGGCGGTGCAGCGGGTTTATCAGAGGAATCGCAGGCGCTCAGCAGGGCCAGCGCGCAGGCCAGGAACAATCCTTTGTTAAGCATGGGGCACTCGTAGTGAGAGGGGACCGAGGGGTGAACTATATATCAGCGCCGGCGAAGCCGATGTGGCACTGGTCACATTGACCGACGGAGGGTGGTTTGGTTCTTGGGGCACGTTAAGCCAAGCAAAATCCCACAAACACAGTTAATCCGACCCCACATTGCCGCTGCTGCGTGGCGGATGCCCGGTTACAATGCCGTTCCCCAGAGGAGCCTGCATGTCCACCTTACTCACCGACTGGCGCGACCGCCCTACCCACCGCCGCGTCTGGGCCCTGGCGGCGCCGATGATCCTGTCGAATATCTCGGTGCCGCTGGTAGCCCTGGTCGACAGCATGGTCATCGGCCACCTGCCCCACGCCCATCAGTTGGGTGCCGTGGCCGTCGGCGCCAGCCTGTATACCTTTCTCGCCTGGGCCATGGGGTTCCTGCGCATGGGCTCCACCGGTTTCGCCGCCCAGGCCGCTGGCCGCAACGATGGCGCGGCGTTGCGGCAAATCCTGCTGCAAGGCCTGTTGCTGGCGCTGGGGCTGGCGATGTTGCTAGGCACGGTAGGCATTCCCTTGAGCCACCTGGCGCTGGAGTGGATGCAGCCGTCACCCGAACTCAATCAACTGACCCGCGACTTCTTCCACACCCGCCTGTTCGGCCTGCCCGCCGCCCTTGCGAGCTATGCCCTGGTGGGCTGGTTCCTCGGCACGCAGAACGCCCGTGCGCCGCTGATGATCCTGCTGACCACCAACCTGGTGAATATCGCTCTGAACCTCTGGTTCGTGCTCGGACTGGATTGGGGTGTGGTCGGCTCCGCCCGGGCCTCCGTGATCGCCGAGTGGACCGGCGCCCTGCTCGGCCTGACGCTGACGCAAAAAGCCCTGCGCGCCTACCCCGGCCATATCGCCTGGGCCGCGCTGAAGCTCTGGCAAAGCTGGCGCCCATTGCTGGCGGTGAACCGCGATATTTTTATCCGCAGCCTGGCGCTGCAATCGGTGTTTTTCATGATCACCGTGCAAGGCGCGCGATTGGGGGATGCGACCGTGGCCGCCAACGCCCTGCTGCTCAACGGCCTGCTGCTGACGGCCCATGCACTGGACGGTCTGGCCCACGCAGTCGAGGCCCTGTGCGGCCACGCCATCGGCGCCCGCGACCGCCACTCACTGCGCCGTTCATTGGTAGTTGCAGGTGGCTGGTCGCTGATCGCCAGCGTCGGTTTCGCGCTGTTATTCACGGTTGCCGGGCACCTGTTTATCGCCATGCAGACCGACATCCCCAGCGTGCGCGACACCGCCGATATCTACCTGCCGTATCTGGCGCTGCTGCCGTTGATTGCAGTGGGGAGTTACCTGCTGGACGGCCTGTTTATCGGTGCCACCCGTGCGCGGGAAATGCGCAATGGGATGCTGCTGACGTTATTGCTAACACTGCCGTTTGCCTGGGCGTTGCAAGGCTTGGGCAATCACGGACTGTGGATCACTTTCCTGCTGTTCATGACGTTGCGCAGCCTGACCTTGGGCGTCATCGCCTGGCGGCTCAAACGCCAGGACCAATGGTTCAACTGACCCTACCTGTTAGTTCTGACAGGTTACAAACCGACATTCCAAGCGTTGAATGGTCAGGGATCTACCCTTTCATATATGCATGGAGAGTCGGATATGAACATCACAAAAACCCTGTGGGCTACCATCGCGTGCGCGCTAGTGACCATCGCCGGATGCACCAGCGGGCAAGGGCCAACCAACGCTGCCGGCATATTGCAGGTCAAAAACGAAAGCCAGTTCAATTTGATGGTTAGCCAAGGCACAGAGCTGCACCCTCTTGCCCCAGGAGCATCGATTGAACTGCCGATCAATAGCAGGGGCGTCAACGTTTCCCGTAGAAACAGCAACGTTGACAGGATTGACCAAGTCAACCTTGAGTTCAACCCAGGCCAATGCGCGTACTACTTGTGCCAGATTTTCCGCTGACCTGTCAGCAGGAACCTTGCGTATGCTCAATGAGCCTGCGCCACACCGGCTTATCGGCTAGGCACGGATGCAATAAACCCCGTCACCCGATCCAGCACCGGCGCCAGCCAGCGCAACGGCTTGGCGATGGACGCGACCAATGTCGCGTGGCTGGTTCGGGTGAAATAAAACACCTCTACCGGCACCCCCGCTTCCCGCAGTTTTTTCGCCAACCCACCCGTGTTGCGGGTGGAGTTGACGAGCGTGTCATCGGTCGAGGCAATCAACAGGCTTGGCGGTGCATCATGGCTGACATGGTTGATCGGCTGCGACTCCGGCGGTGAGTCGGGGAAGAAGAACACCGGGCGCACGTCCTGGTTTTCAATCGGCAAGAAATCATAAGGCCCGGCCAGGCCGATCCAGCCTTTGAAGATCGACGGCGCCAAGCCCACTGCCTTGAGCCAACGCCCATCCAGCGCCAACATCGCGGCGTTGTAGGCGCCAGAGCTATGGCCCATCACGTAAAGCTGCTTGGGATCTGCACCGTATTCAGCGCTGTGGTTGACCGCCCACGCAACGGCCTGGGCGCCATCCTGGAGAAACGCGGGATAACGCACCTGCGGGTACAGCCGGTAATCGGCGATCACCGCCACAATGCCGCGGGAAGCCAGGGCTTCGCCGACGAAAGCGTAGTCGTCCTTGGCGCCGCTGTTCCAGCTGCCGCCGTAAAAGAACACCACCACGGGAGCGTTGGACACGGCAGGAACGGGCCGGTAGATATCGAGTTTCTGGCGGGGGTCATCGCCGTAGGCGATGCCGCGAGTCTTGGTGAAGGTGCTGGAGGGGGTGAGCGCATTAAGCACTTTGATCGGCGAACAGGCCGCCATGAAAGCAGCCATTGCCAGGGTGAACACTTGCAGCCATTTGCTCGACATCATTGAGCCCCCACAAAACCTCAGCAATAGCAGTGTTCCAAATATGGGATGGGCTTGCCCCCGATGGCCATAGTTATCTACACAACTCTTAAAGGCTGACACATAACTCTGTGGTGAGCGGGCTTGCCCCGCTCACCACAGAAGCCTAATTGCCATAGATTCCGTATTCACTGGAAGTTGTGTAGATACCCATGCCCCGATGGCAGTGTGTCAGGCAACTTATCTGCTGCTGATGTACCGCTATCGGGGGCACGTCGAATCGTCGCACCGCCCCTTCCACAGTTGGATGTGTGTCAGCTCAGCTTACGAGGACAAGTACGACGACCGCGTCAACCCAAGGCGCAAGGCATCAAGGAACTGGGTACGTTCCGACGCGGAGATCTTCGCGCTCGCACACTTGTCACGGTAGTGCGTCATCAACTCCTCCGGCGACAAGTGCACGTAGCGCAGCATGTCTTCGATGGTGTCGTGGGTCTCGATCCCGGCGCTGTACACCGAACCGTCTTCGCGCTGGTAGATGTTCACCGAGTCGGTGTCACCGAACAGGTTGTGCATGTCACCCAGGATTTCCTGGTACGCGCCGACCAGGAAGATGCCCAGCAAGTAGTCCTCGCCTTCGTTCAAGGCGTGCACCGGCAGGCTGGTCTCGATGCTCTGCTCGTCGACGTATTGCTTGATCTTGCCGTCGGAGTCGCAGGTCAAATCCTGCAATACCGCACGACGCAGCGGCTCTTCGTCAAGGCGGTGCAGCGGCAGGATCGGCAATACCTGGCCGATGGCCCAGGTGTCCGGCAGGCTCTGGAACACCGAGAAGTTGCAGATGTACTTGTCGGCCAGCTTGTCGTTGAGTTCGTCCAGCACCTGGCGGTGCGAGCGCTGGCGGGCTTTCAGCGAGTTGTGCAGGCGGCGGCACACGGCGAAGTAGCACTGTTCGGCCAGGGCTTTTTCGGCCAGGGTCAGTTTGCCGTCGGCGTACTGGGTGGCCACGTCGCTCATGTAGTGGGTGGCGCGCCAGTAGGTTTCGGTGACCATCTCGATGTCGGTCGGGCCCAGCAGGTCCACCAGCCATTGCACGGTTTCCGGCAGGCTTTCCTTGTTTTCGATGGTCGGGATTTCGTCGTTGTGTTTCTCGACGTCGGTCACCTGCACCACCAGCATGGCGTGGTGGGCGGTCAGGGAACGGCCGCTTTCAGAGAAGATATTCGGGTGCGGCAGGCTCTGCGCGTCGCAGAATTCCTTGAGCATGCCCACGACCACACCGGCGTAGTCGTCCATGTCGTAGTTGATCGAGCTGGCGTTACGCGAGTGAGTACCGTCGTAGTCCACGCCCAGGCCACCGCCGACGTCGATGTGATCCACCGGCAGACCGAGGTTGCGCAGTTCGCCGTAGTAACGAATGGCTTCCTTGAACCCGTGCTGGTAATCGGCCAGGTTGGCGATCTGCGAACCCATGTGGAAGTGCAGCAGGCGAATGCCCTGGTCCAGGCCCGCCGCGCGAAAGCGCTCGACCACCGACAGCAACTGCGCCGCCGACAGACCGAACTTGGACTTCTCGCCACCGGTGTCCGCCCATTTGCTCGACGCCAGGGACGACAACCGCACGCGCAGGCCGACCTGGGGCTTGACCTTGAGGCTGGCAGCCTCTTCGATCACCAGGCCGACTTCGGATTCTTTCTCGATCACGATAAACACGTTGTGGCCGAGTTTCTGGCCCATCAACGCCAGGCGAATGAACTCACGGTCTTTGTAACCGTTGCAGACGATGGTGCCACCCTTCGGCGCCAGCGCCAGCACGGCCAGCAGCTCAGGCTTGGAGCCGGCTTCCAGGCCAATGGAGACGTTCTGGGTGGCGATAATGTTTTCGATCACCGCTTCTTGCTGGTTCACCTTGATCGGGTACAACGCGGTGTACTTGCTCTGGTATTCCAGGCGCTCGATGTTGGCATCGAAGGCACCGGTCAGCTGGCGGACACGGTCTTGCAGGATATCGGGGAAGCGCACCAGCAACGGCAACGACAGGCCGCTTTTACGCAACTGGTCGACTTGCTCGTAGAGGTCGACGGGGGTGCTGTTCGGGCCGTTCGGACGGACTTCAACGCGACCGGCTTCATTGATCGCGAAATACCCGGCCCCCCAATGGCGAATCCCGTAAACACTGCGGCTGTCCGCAACTGTCCATTGGCTGCCATCGTCTTTGCGTGTGCGTCGTACGGACATCGAAGTCCCCTATAAATGAAGGCGAAGGCGCCACCTCTCGCGGAGGCTGGCGCAGTCTAAAGAATGAAAATGACGATTTGCCTGTAAGAAGGTGAGACCCCACTCGCAGGACAGAGTTTAGACACAGGTTGGGAAGAGGCTGTCAGCCGCCGGACTTCTTGGCCTTGTAACCGAGCTTGATCAGCTCGGCCAACAGCAATTCGACGTGCTCGCCCTGGATCTCGATGACCCCGTCTTTCAACGCGCCACCGGTGCCACAACGCTTTTTCAGCGTGGTGGCCAGTTCCTTGAGCGCCTCTTCAGCCAGGGGCACGCCGGTGATAGTGGTCACCGTCTTGCCGCCACGGCCCTTGCTCTCGCGGCGCACGCGGGCAATACCGTCGCCTTCAGGGATCAGGGTCTGTTTGCAGGTGCACGAATCCACGGGCTGGCGACAGTCCGGGCAGTGTCGACCTGCGTCGGTGGAAAATACCAAGCCACCAAGGGCGGCGAAGGATGCGGCTTTTTTGGCCACCGGCAATCCTCTTGGGAGGATGAAGACTGATCGGCGCGCGCATGCGCCACCGACCGCGAAGCCCCACTCAGGCAGGGGCAGCGCTACCAAACCGCCAAGGTTCGCTCCTACAATTGCCGGGGTGAATAATGGCGGTTCGGGTGAAAAGTCGCGCAGTGTAACGGCAAAAAGCCGACTTGCTAAGGGCCAAATGGCGCCAATTTATGCAACTTTAGCGACGCGAGCCAAGATAGCGCCGCAAGCCCTCTTGCGCGTCCGGGCAGTAGGGCTTTTGTTCGGCCTCCTGTAGGACAATCTCGATGGGCAAAAAGCGTGCTTCCATGACTTCTTCGGGCTGCAAACGCAAGGGGCCATCCCACACGGCGGAATAGGATCGGCACCAGAGCCGGTTGTTACCGTCCTCGAAATAGAAGTGGTCATGTTCGACCAGTTCCACGCCGCCCACCCCAAGCTCTTCCTCGAGCTCACGCACCGCTGAATCGGCATACGCCTCCCCGGCCGCCACCATGCCGCCCGCCGCGGTGTCCCAGAACCCCGGGTACATGGCTTTGCTCAGCGTGCGCCGATGCACGCACAGCTCGCCGGCGGAGTTGAACAGGAAGATAAAGGTGCAGCGGCCGATCAGGCCGCGCTGGCGAAGGTCGGACCTGACGAGCGTGCCGAGCAGGTTGTCCTGCTCGTCGACCCAGCAGATCAGTTCAGCGTCGGAAGCCGCACGGTGCGCGGCCTCCTGTTGAGTCGCGTCCATCATCAACCCTGGTTGAGCAGTTGACGCAGGTCGATCACCGCAGCGTTGGCCCGCGAGATGTAGTTGGCCATCACCAGCGAGTGGTTCGCCAGCACGCCGAAGCCGCTGCCGTTAAGGATCATTGGGCTCCAGACCGGTTCCTGGGAGGCTTCCAGTTCACGAATGATCTGACGCACGCTGACCGTGGCGTTCTTCTTGGCCAGTACGTCGGCGAAGTCGACTTCGATGGCGCGCAGCAGGTGAGACAGCGCCCACGCCTGGCCACGGGCCTCGTAGAACACGTTGTCGATCTGCATCCACGGGGTTTCCACCACTTCTTCGTCGACCTGCGGCACTTCACCCGGCGCCAGGGCTTCGGTTTTCAGGGCGGTGTTCAACTTGACCCGGCCCACACTGGCCGACAGGCGTTGCGACAGCGAACCCAGACGGGTAGCGACATCCCCCAGCCAGTTGTTCAGGTTGTCGGCACGCGCGTAGAACAGCGCGCCGCGTTGGTTAGGGTCGGACAGGCGCGCTTCATAGCGGCTCAGGGAATTGATGCCTTCCTGATACTCCGACTCGCTCGAGGGCAGCACCCAGCTCTTGTTGTCGAAGTTGAAACGCGGCTCGGCCTTGGCCAGGTCGGCGTCTTCGGCCGATTGCGACTGGGACCGGGCGAAGTCCTTACGCAAGGCGCGGGTCAGGTCACGTACCTGCACCAGCACGCCGTATTCCCAGCTCGGCATGTTGTCCATCCACAGGCCTGGCGGGAAACGGTCATTGGAAATGTAGCCACCGGGCTTGTTCAGCAAGGTGCCGACCACGGTCTTGAGGGTTTCGACGGTGGTGTAGCCCACCACCATCTGCTTGCCTTCTTTCTCGGCAGCAATTTGGGCGTTCTGCTGGACCGGGAACAGCGATGGTTCTTCGCTCCAGTACCAACCCAGGGCACCGGTGACCAACAGGTACAGGCCAAGCACGCTGAGCAACGCCCGGCTCATCAGCAGGGTACGAAAATAGCTGCGGTTGGCCGACTTGGGCTCAGGGGCGGGGCCTTTGGCACTGCCTGCACGGTTTTTCCAGTCCAGCATGGCGATATCCTTTCAATCACTTGAGTTCATGCACTTGAATTGATGGCGTGCGTTCAAACACTCCGACCACAACCCTACCCCATCGTGCCCGCCCATGCGGGGCTTTTCACCAAAGTGGCGCGCGGAAGACGTTCGACTATAAAGGATGCACGCTTTTTAAGCTGTGCGACCGTCAGGTCACTAACTGAATATCGGGGACATGCAGTTAATTGACATATGACACTCATCCCATCGAAAAGAGGTGCTAGCATAGAGCCATCAGTTCGACCTCAGCATGCACCCTTACTAGTAGTCAGGATATGACCGAGCCAGAAGACCCCAGCCGTGAGCGTCTCAAGCAGCATTTTGCCCAGCGGGTAATTCATCAGGCACGTCAAATTCTTGAGATCTGGCAGCGCCTGCAACGCAGCGAATGGTCAGGCGCCGACCTCTCCGAACTCAGCGAGGCCAACCTGCGCCTGCTGCGCTTTGCCGAGCGTTTTGAACAGCCCGAACACGGCCAGTTGGCGCGACACATCGGCGAGTCACTCAAGGCAGTGGATGAAAACCGTGGCCGCCTGAGCAGCCACCTGATTACTGAACTCAACCGCCTGATGCAGCGCCTGTCCCGCACCGGCCTGCGCCAGGGCGACCAGCTTGAGCAAACCTTCCTGCCGCCGATGCGCAAGCCGATCTACGTGATGCTGGCCGATCACGACCGCGCCGAACGCCTGGCCAAGCAGCTGGAATTCTTTGGCATGAGCGCCCAGTCTCTGGACAGTGTGGCGGCATTTCGCGCGTCTATGGCCGAGCGCCTGCCCTCGGTGATTGTGATGGACGTGGATTTCTGTGGCGCAGGCCTGGGCCTCAAGCTCGCCGCCGAAGCCCAGGAAGGCCTGGAGCAAAAGCTGCCGCTGCTGTTTTTCAGCCTGCACGAAACCGACACGCCGACGCGCCTGGCCGCCGTGCGCGCCGGTGGCCAGGAATTTCTGACCGGCACGCTGGAAGCCTCCAGCCTGCTGGAAAAAATCGAAGTGCTGACCTGCGTCGCCCAGTACGAACCCTATAAAGTGCTGATCATCGACGACTCACGGGCCCAGGCGCTGCACACCGAGCGGCTGCTCAACAGCGCCGGGATCGTCACCCGCACCCTGATCGAACCGATCCAGGCCATGGCCGAGCTGGCGGATTTCCAACCGGACCTGATCATCCTCGACATGTACATGCCGGCCTGCACCGGCACCGAGCTGGCCAAGGTGATCCGCCACAACGACCGTTATGTGAGTGTGCCGATCATCTACCTGTCGGCCGAAGACGACCTGGACAAGCAGTTGGACGCCATGAGCGAAGGCGGCGACGACTTCCTCACCAAGCCGATCAAGCCACGCCACCTGATCACCACCGTGCGCAACCGCGCCGCCCGCGCCCGCCACCTCAAGGCGCGCATGGTGCGCGATAGCCTGACCGGGTTGTACAACCACACCCATATCCTGCAACTGCTCGAAGACTGCAGCTTCCGCGCACGCCGCGAGAACAAGCCGTTGAGCTTTGCCATGCTCGACATCGACCACTTCAAACGGGTGAATGACAGCCACGGCCACCCTATGGGCGACCGCGTGATCAAGAGCCTGGCGCTGTTCCTCAAGCAGCGTTTGCGCAAGACCGACTTTATCGGACGCTACGGCGGTGAAGAGTTCGCCATCGTGATGCCCGACACCGACCTGGAATCGGCCTGCAAGGTGCTGGATGAAATCCGTGGGCGCTTTGCCGAAATTCACTACCCGGCCCAGCCTCAGGATTTGTGGTGCACCTTCAGCGCCGGGCTGGTGGAGCTGTGCGACGGTTCCGACAGCCTGATGATGGCGGCCCAGGCCGACGAGGCGCTGTATCGCGCCAAGGACGCAGGACGTAACCGCGTGCACGCCGCGCGCACATCAAAGCAAAGTGCCATCTTTTCACCAGAATCCACTGATTCCGTCATAACGCTGTAACGAAAACGCAATAACTTCAGGCACTTACCTTTTGCTGTCGGTTGAATCCACGCATGCGCCTGAAGCTGCTGACCAATCTCAATACCCTTCTTCTGGTGGCCGTGTGCCTGGCACTTGGCGCGACGCTGTGGTGGTCGCAACGTGCGCTGGAACGGCCCTACCTGCTGATGGAACGCTACCTGGGGTTGTCGCAGGCCTTTCAAAACCAGACCGCTCGCAGCCTCGACGATTACCTGGCCAGCGGCGACGCCCTGCGCCTGAGCAGCGCCAGCCAGAGCCTGGAAAGCCTGCTTAAGCAGTTGGCTGAATTGCCCGCTGACCTCGCGCAAAACCTGCGTCCCAGCCTGGTAGACCTGGACACCTTCAGCAAGACCGACTTGCTGGCCGCCGGTAAATTGGCCGGCGACCCGCAAGCCCTGTTGCTGCAAGCCGAGCGTGAATTGGGCGCCAACCTGGACCAGTTGAGCCAGTACGCCATCGGCGTCAATTCCCCTGAAGCCGCACGCTACTTGCCACCCCTGCTGACCGCGGCCCAGCACCTGGGCAAGCTGTCCCTGGCCCGCGACAAGCTGGTGAGCAGCGGGCGTGCGGAGTTGGCCGATGATGTTGAACGCGAAGTCGCAAATATCCGCGCCCAGGCCGACGTGCTGGGGCAACTGCCACTGCTTGGCGTCAAAGCCAGTACCGAATCCAATACCGATGATTTTTCCGCGCTGATGGGCCTGGAACACACCGAAAAAACCGAAGCCCAGGACACCGGCGTCGACCTCAAGCGCGAACTCAACAGCCTGCTGACCCGCTACCCTGCCGAACTCAAGCGCACCCGCGAGCAGATCCAGCAACGCGCTGACCTGGCCGCCAGCACCCACCTGAAGATCAACGCCGTGCAACAGGCCATCGCCGGCCTTGAGCCAGTGGTGCGCGCCCAACACGCCCTTATCCAAGGCGAAGTGCGCCTGATGCAGGGCGTCATGATCGGCCTGATCCTCCTGATTGCGCTGTTGATCGACACCCTGCAACGCAAACTGGCGCGGGTGCTGACCAACCTGGCACCCGCGCTGTCGACGTGGGCCGAAGGCGACTTCAGTCGGCCGATCGCCCTGGGCAAGACCAACCGCGAACTGCACGACATCGAAGCGTCCCTCAACCGCTTGCGCGCTTACCTGGTGGACCTTGTCGGCACCATTCGCGGCAACGCCGAGGAAGTGGCCGGCAGCAGCCGCACCCTCGCCGAACTGAGCAGCGGCCTGCACGACGGCGCCGAACGCCAGGCCGGGGACACCGCACAAATCCGCGATTCCCTGGGCGAGCTCGAAGCCACCATCCAGCAAGTGGCCGGCGATGCCAGCCAGGCCGCCAACGCCAGCCGCAGCGCGGGCCAAGCGGTGGAACACGGCCAGCGCGTAATCGGCCTGAGCCTCACCGGCCTGCACGCATTGGTCGGCGAAGTGCAGCAAAATGCGCAGATGATCGAGAAACTCGCCAAAGAGTCCGCCACCATCGGCGGCGTGCTCACGGTGATTCGCTCGATTGCCGACCAGACCAACCTGCTGGCACTCAATGCGGCGATTGAAGCCGCCCGCGCCGGTGAGGCCGGCCGTGGTTTTGCCGTGGTCGCCGACGAAGTCCGCACCTTGGCCCAACGCACGGCTGGCGCCACCGCTGAAATCCAAGGCTTGATCACCGGCCTGCAAAGCGCTGCCCACCAGTCAGTGGAGGGCATGCGCACCCAGGTCGAACACGCCGAAACCACCGCCCAGCAGGCTCAAGCGGCGGACGGCGCGCTGGATGAAATCGTCGGGGCGATCCAGACCATTTCCGACACGGCGGTGCGGATTGCCGATGTAACCGCGCAGCAGAGTGGTGCGGTCAGTGAAATTCGCGATAACAGTGAGCGGATTCACCAACTGGGCGAAGATAATTTGCTGCGAATCGGACAGGGCCGTCGCCAGGGGGAACACCTGCTGGTGCTGGGCGGGCAGCTCAATACGGCAGTCAAAGCCTTCCGCGTCTGACCCTATCTCCCACATTTGATCTCCATTGGGTTCGAGACAGTGTTACCAATGACTGAACTCAAGCCCCTAGTCACAAATTTTGCGCAATCCTCGTTAATCGTGCTGCCTACTGCATAGAACTGGACAGTCACAAAGGCTTTGCGGCATAGTCGCCGGGTTCTGCCGTACTCCTATCCATAACAAGGAACAGCCGATGGCGACGCTACTGGTTCTTCACGGACCCAACCTGAACCTGCTCGGCACCCGTGAACCGGGCGTCTACGGGGCTGTGACCCTGGATCAGATCAACCTCGATCTGGAGCGACGGGCACGCGAAGCTGGCCACCATCTGCTCTACCTGCAAAGCAATGCCGAGTACGAATTGATTGATCGCATCCATGCCGCGCGCGGCGAAGGCGTGGACTTTATCCTGATCAATCCCGCCGCTTTTACGCACACAAGCGTTGCATTACGTGACGCGCTGCTGGCGGTGAGCATCCCATTCATCGAAGTGCATTTATCGAACGTGCACAAACGCGAAGCTTTCCGCCATCACTCTTACTTCTCCGATGTAGCGGTAGGAGTGATCTGCGGCCTTGGCGCCAGCGGTTACCGACTGGCCCTGGAGGCCGCCCTGGAACACGTTGAAGAACAGGCTAAACGCCCCTGACCGACCCTTGGGAGTTGATGATTCATGGATATCCGTAAAGTTAAGAAATTGATCGAACTGCTGGAAGAATCCGGCATCGACGAGCTGGAAATCAAGGAAGGCGAAGAGTCCGTACGGATCAGCCGCCACAGCAAGACCCCGGCCCAACAGTTCTACGCGCCGCAGATGCAAGCACCGGCGCCAGCCGCTGCTCCGGCTGCCGCACCTGCTGCTGCTGCCGCACCTGCTGCCCCGGCCGCACCTGTACTGAACGGTTTCGTGGTCAAGTCGCCAATGGTCGGTACGTTCTACCGCACCCCGGCACCGACCTCGCCAGCCTTCGTTGAAGTCGGCAAGACCGTGAAAGTGGGCGACACCATCTGCATCGTTGAAGCGATGAAGATGATGAACCACATCACCGCGGAAAAAGCCGGCGTCATCGAATCCATCCTGGTAGAAAACGGTCAGCCGGTTGAGTACGACCAGCCGCTGTTCACCATCGTTTGAACCGCGGAGCGCCTTCGATGTTGAAACCTGCGAAGAAACTGCAAAAAGTCCTGATCGCCAACCGCGGCGAGATCGCGCTGCGGATCCTGCGCGCCTGTAAGGAAGAGGGCATCAAGACCGTCGCTGTTTACTCGACGGCCGATACCGAATTGATGCACGTGAAACTGGCGGACGAAAGCATCTGCATCGGCCCGCCACTGGCCACGAACTCGTACCTGAAAGTCTCGAACATCATCGCCGCTGCAGAAGTGACCGGCGCTGATGGCATCCACCCGGGCTACGGCTTCCTTGCGGAAAACGCCGACTTCGCCGAACAGGTGGAAAAATCCGGGTTCGCCTTCATTGGCCCGAAAGCCGAAACCATTCGCCTGATGGGCGACAAGGTCTCGGCCAAGGACGCCATGATCGCGGCCGGCGTGCCAACCGTTCCAGGCTCCGACGGCCCACTGCCGGAAGACGAGGAAACGGCCCTGCGCATTGGTCGCGAAGTCGGTTACCCGGTGATCATCAAGGCCGCCGGCGGCGGCGGTGGTCGCGGCATGCGCGTGGTGCACAAGGAAGAAGACCTGATCGAAGCGGCCAAGCAGACTCGCTCCGAAGCGGGCGCCTGGTTTGGCAACCCGATGGTCTACCTGGAAAAGTACCTGACCAACCCACGTCACGTGGAAGTGCAGGTACTGTCCGACGGCCAGGGCCACGCCATCCACCTGGGCGATCGCGATTGCTCGCTGCAACGCCGTCACCAGAAGGTGCTGGAAGAAGCACCGGCACCGGGCCTCGACGAGAAAGCCCGCGAAGAAGTGCTGGCTCGCTGCGTCAAGGCGTGCATCGACATCAACTACCGTGGCGCCGGTACCTTCGAGTTCCTCTACGAGAACGGCCGTTTCTACTTCATCGAGATGAACACTCGTGTGCAGGTAGAGCACCCGGTATCGGAGATGGTCACCGGTATCGACATCGTCAAGGAGATGCTGAGCATCGCCGCCGGTAACGTGCTGTCCTTCACCCAGGACGACGTGAAGATGCACGGCCACTCCCTGGAGTGCCGGATCAACGCCGAAGACCCGAAAACCTTTATCCCAAGCCCTGGCCTGGTCAAGCATTTCCACGCGCCCGGCGGCAACGGCGTCCGTGTGGATTCGCACCTGTACAGCGGCTACAAGGTTCCGTCCAACTACGACTCGCTGATCGGCAAGCTGATCACCTGGGGCGCGACCCGCGACGAGGCCATGGCCCGTATGCGCAATGCCCTGGACGAAATCGTGGTAGACGGCATCAAGACCAACATCCCGCTGCATCGGGACCTGGTTCGCGATGAAGGCTTCTGCGAAGGTGGTGTGAACATTCACTACCTGGAACACAAACTGGCCAACCAGTAAGTGCTCCACCCAACAAAGCCGCCTTCGGGCGGCTTTGTTGTTTGTGGGCCCTCTACTTTTTTGAAAATGTACACCGTCAAAATGTGGGAGGGGGCTTGCCCCCTCCCACATTTGACCGGCGTGCAGTCAGTAGTGTCGTCTTCTGCCCGCCGCTGGCGTAAACTTGCGCGCTTTCGCGACCTCGCTCGTCGCACCCTCATTTTTATTCAAAGGTGCCCGCCATGCCTTGGCTGCAAGTCCGTCTCGCCATCAGCCCAGAACAAGCCGAAACCTACGAAGACGCTTTCCTTGAAGTGGGCGCGGTATCGGTGACCTTCATGGACGCCGAAGACCAACCGATCTTCGAACCTGAACTGAACACCACCCCGCTGTGGTCCCACACCCATTTGCTGGCCCTGTTCGAAGACGGCACCGATGCCGCCAGCGTACTGGCTCATATGGAACTGCTCACCGGCGGCCCGCTGCCCGAGCACCACAGCGAAGTGATCGAAGACCAGGACTGGGAACGCAGCTGGATGGACAACTTCCAGCCCATGCGTTTCGGCCAGCGCCTGTGGATCGTGCCGAGCTGGCACGCTGCACCCGAGCCTGACGCGGTCAACCTGCTGCTGGACCCGGGCCTGGCATTCGGCACCGGCACCCACCCCACCACCGCACTGTGCCTGGAATGGCTCGACGGCCAGGACCTGACTGGCAGCAACGTGCTGGACTTCGGCTGCGGCTCTGGGATCCTGGCAATTGCCGCCCTGCTGCTGGGCGCCAAGGAAGCCGTGGGCACCGATATCGACGTGCAGGCGCTGGAAGCCTCCCGCGATAACGCAGGGCGCAACAATATTGCCGAAGGCAAATTCCCACTCTACCTGCCTGAAGACCTGCCACAGGTACCGGCCGATGTGCTGGTGGCAAATATCCTCGCCGGGCCGCTGGTGTCCCTGGCGCCGCAGCTGTCGAGCCTGGTCAAGCCGGGCGGTCGCCTGGCACTGTCGGGCATCCTTGCCGAGCAAGGCGAAGACGTCGCCGCTGCGTATGCCAAGGATTTCGAGCTGGACCCGATCGCCAACCGTGATGGCTGGGTACGCATCAGCGGGCGTCGGCGCTAGAATGAGCGCTTGCCTGAATCGGATGGCCGCATGACCGACAGTTTCGTCACCCAGTGCCCGCATTGCCAAACACGCTTTCGCGTCAATCACGCCCAACTGAGCGTGGCCCGTGGCGTGGTTCGCTGCGGCTCGTGCCTGCAAGTGTTCAACGCCGCTCGCCAGTTGCTGGAGCAGCGCGCCCATGCGCCTGCACCAGAGCAACCGGGCGCGATTGAGCCAGTGCCCGAGGCTGTTCCAGAAGCCGCTCCCCAGGCAGCTCCCCAGGCAGCTCCCCAGGCAGCTCCCCAGGCAGCTCCCCAGGCACCGCGGGCAATCAGCCAGAAACAATGGACCGCCGAAGAGCTGGACCTGGACAACCTGGACCTGGACGAAGAACTGGCCAAGCTGGAGCGCCGCGAGATTCAGCACACCCTGGCCGCGGGCGCTGAACGTCGCCAGCCCGGCACCGATCGTCGGCAAAAAGAAGAAACCCTCAGCGCCAGCCGCGAAACCATCAAGGCCGAAGAAGAAAAATGGGCCGCCAGCCTGTTCAGTGAGCCACCTGAAGAACGCGCCAACGCTCCAGAAGCCGACCCGGAACCGGCCAAGGCCCCGACATCCAAGCAGCGCACCGAGCCGTCCATCACGCCGCACAGCGACGATATCGACGACGCCCCCGCACTGCACGCATCGAAGCAGGACGCGCCCACCGAGCCGCCGTTCACGCCACTGACCCAGGCAGCAGACGAGCCCGAGCCGCAAGCGCACCAACCGTCGCGTCGCAAGCGTGCACGCGTCGAGGCGGGCATCCACGACGACCTGCTTCAGGACCTGGAAGACGACCCGCTGCACCTCTACGCGCAAAAGCGCCCGACCGGCTGGGGTCGCCGCCTGATCTGGATGCTGCTGGTGCTGATGGCCGCTGCCGGCCTGGCAGGCCAATACATTGCCTACCAATTCGACGACCTGGCCCGCCAGGACGCCTATCGCCCGTGGTTTCAGCAACTGTGCCCAACATTGGGCTGCACGCTGCCATCGCGGGTCGATATCGCGCATATCAAGAGCAGCAACCTGGTAGTACGCAGCCATCCGGGGTTCGCCGGCGCACTGGTGGTGGACGCGATCATCTACAACCGCGCCACCTTTTCCCAGCCGTTCCCATTGCTGGAGCTGCGTTTTTCGGACCTCAATGGCAGCCTTATTGCCAGTCGTCGCTTCAAGCCCGGCGAATACCTCAGCGGCGAATTGGCCGGTGTGAGCGAAATGCCATCGCAGACCCCGATCCATATCTCCCTGGACATCCTCGACCCGGGCAATAAAGCCGTGAATTACAGCCTGAGCTTCCACTCGCCCGAGTGAGCCAGCCCAGGCACCGAAGCTTGACGATGTTTTTTTGACTTCACGCCGTACAACCAAACCGGCGGCGATAAAGAAATAACTGTTCAGATTTTATCCAATTCAGCCTTTATCCAGTCATCGAGAGCGGGTATCATGCCAACCCTTTTTCGAACTCTAATGATCCGGCCCCACAACAGGGAAGTCCTATGTCGGCGGTACGCATCGGCCCATATACATTGCAGAACGGCTTGATTCTCGCCCCAATGGCGGGCGTCACCGACCAGCCCTTTCGTCAGCTGTGCAAACGTTTGGGCGCGGGTCTTGTAGTCTCGGAAATGGTCACCAGCGACATGAGCTTGTGGAACACCCGCAAATCGCGGATGCGCATGATCCACGAAGGTGATCCCGAGCCCCGCTCGGTACAGATCGCCGGCGGTGATGCGCAAATGCTGGCGGATGCGGCCCGAGCCAACGTGGAGCTGGGCGCACAGATCATCGACATCAACATGGGTTGCCCGGCCAAGAAGGTCTGCAACAAGGCCGCCGGTTCCGCCCTGTTGAAGGATGAGCAGTTGGTTGCCGAGATCCTGCAGGCCGTTGTCGCCGCAGTGGATGTGCCGGTGACCCTGAAGATTCGCACCGGCTGGGACCGGGACAACAAAAACGGCCTGACGGTGGCGAAGATCGCCGAACAGGCAGGCATTACAGCGCTGGCGGTGCATGGCCGCACCCGCGCCGATCTGTACACCGGTGAAGCCGAGTACGACACCATCGCCGCTATCAAGCAGGCGGTGTCGATGCCCGTGTTTGCCAATGGCGATATCGACTCAGCCGAGAAAGCCCGGCGCGTGCTGCACGCAACCGGCGCCGATGGTTTGTTGATTGGCCGAGCCGCCCAGGGGCGGCCGTGGATTTTTCGTGAGATCGAGCATTTCCTGCGTACCGGCGAAGTCATGCCGGCACCGGAGCTGGTCGAGGTGGAACGTATTCTGCTAGAGCATCTGGCTGCCCTTCACACCTTCTATGGAGACGTGATGGGCGTGCGCATTGCTCGCAAGCATGTGGGTTGGTATCTCGCAACCCTGCCGGGCGCCAGGGAGTTTCGCGCCGGGTTCAATCGTTTGGATGAAACGCAAGCACAGGTCACCGCCGTTCGTGAGTTCTTTGCCGAACGAGACAAGAGCCTGAGAGCAGGGGACGGAGAAGGGGTGGCCGCATGACGATGATGACCGAGACTTTAGTGAGTGGAACAACACCCGTGAGCGACAACGTCAATTTGAAACAGCACCTCAACACGCCGAGCGAAGAAGGCCAGACCCTTCGCGGGAGTGTCGAGAAGGCGCTGCACAATTATTTCGCCCACCTTGAGGGCGCTTCCGTCACGGACGTGTACAACCTGGTGCTCTCCGAAGTCGAGGCGCCCCTGCTCGAAAGCGTGATGAACTACGTCAAGGGCAACCAGACCAAAGCCAGTGAGCTGCTCGGCCTCAACCGTGGCACGTTGCGCAAAAAGCTCAAACAATACGATTTGCTGTAAGCATTCAATCAAACCAGAAAGGCGCCCGCGTAAAACCGGTCGCCTTTTTTGCTGACTCCTTTGCTTTTGATGGAAATTGAAATGACCGACCAGACTACCCGCCTGCCGATCCGCCGCGCCTTGATCAGCGTTTCCGACAAGACCGGCATCCTCGAATTTGCCCGGGAGCTCGAAGCCCTGGGCGTGGAAATCCTCTCCACGGGCGGGACCTTCAAACTGCTGCAGGACAACGGCGTGGCCGCAGTAGAAGTGGCGGACTACACCGGTTTCGCAGAAATGATGGACGGTCGGGTCAAGACCCTGCACCCGAAAATCCACGGCGGCATCCTCGGCCGTCGCGGCATCGACGACGCCATCATGACCGAGCACGGCATCAAGCCGATCGACCTGGTCGCCGTTAACCTCTATCCGTTCGAAGCCACCATCAACAAGCCAGGCTGCGACCTGCCCACCGCCATCGAAAACATCGATATCGGCGGCCCGACCATGGTTCGCTCGGCAGCCAAGAACCACAAAGACGTGGCCATCGTGGTCAACGCCAGCGACTACGCCCAGGTGCTCGAAAGCCTGAAAGCCGGCGGCCTGACCTACGCCCAGCGTTTCGACCTGATGCTCAAGGCCTTCGAACACACCGCCGCCTACGATGGCATGATCGCCAACTACATGGGCACCGTGAACCAGGCGGCTGAAACCCTCAGCACTGAAGGCCGCAGCCAGTTCCCGCGCACCTTCAACAGCCAGTTCATCAAGGCCCAGGAAATGCGCTACGGCGAGAACCCGCACCAGAGCGCGGCGTTCTACGTGGAAGCCAAGCCAGCCGAAGTCGGTATCGCCACCGCAACCCAGCTGCAAGGCAAAGAGCTGTCCTACAACAACGTGGCCGACACCGACGCCGCGCTGGAGTGCGTCAAGAGCTTCGTCAAGCCGGCCTGCGTGATCGTCAAGCACGCCAACCCGTGCGGCGTGGCCGTGAGCCCCGATGCGCAAGGCGGCATTCGCCAGGCCTACGAACTGGCCTACGCCACCGACACCGAGTCGGCGTTCGGCGGCATCATTGCGTTCAACCGCGAACTGGACGCCGAGACCGCCAAGGCGATCGTCGAGCGTCAGTTCGTTGAAGTGATCATTGCTCCGAGCGTAAGCGAAGAAGCCCGCGCCATCGTTGCGGCCAAGGCCAATGTGCGCCTGCTGGCCTGCGGCGAATGGTCGGCTGACCGCGCTGCTGCCTGGGACTACAAGCGCGTCAACGGCGGCTTGCTGGTACAGAGCCGCGACATCGGCATGATCGGCAGCGACGACTTGAAAGTCGTGACCAAGCGTGCCCCGACCGAGCAAGAGATCAACGACCTGATCTTCGCCTGGAAAGTGGCCAAGTACGTTAAATCCAACGCCATCGTCTACGCCAAGAACCGCCAGACCATCGGTGTCGGCGCAGGCCAGATGAGCCGCGTGAACTCGGCACGTATCGCCGCGATCAAGGCTGAACACGCCGGTTTGCAGGTAGTGGGTTCGGTGATGGCTTCCGATGCGTTCTTCCCGTTCCGCGACGGCCTGGACAACGCTGCGAAAGCGGGCGTGACTGCCGTGATCCAACCAGGCGGCTCGATGCGTGATGCCGAGGTGATTGCAGCGGCTGATGAAGCCGGCATTGCCATGGTCTTCACCGGCATGCGCCACTTCCGTCACTGATCCAAATGTGGGAGGGGCTTTTTGTGGTGAGCGGGCTTGCCCCGCGCTGAGCTGCGCAGCAGCCTCACTGGATCTCCAGTGAACCCAGCGGGGGGGCAAGCCCCCTCACCACAAAAGCCCTCCCACATTTAAAAGCGCTCCAGCGGCGCCTACAGAATTTGAGGTTTTTGAAATGAATGTTTTGATCATTGGCAGCGGTGGCCGCGAACACGCCTTGGCCTGGAAAGTTGCCCAGGACCCGCGCGTCCAGAAAGTCTTCGTAGCCCCCGGCAACGCCGGTACCGCCATTGAAGCCAAGTGCGAGAACGTCGCCATCGACGTGCTGGCCCTCGAGCAACTGGCCGACTTTGCTGAAAAGAACGTCTCCCTGACCATCGTCGGTCCGGAAGTGCCTCTGGTAGCCGGCGTTGTGGACCTGTTCCGCAGCCGTGGCCTGGACTGCTTCGGCCCTACCGCCGGCGCTGCCCAGTTGGAAGGCTCCAAGGCCTTCACCAAGGATTTCCTGGCACGCCACAAGATCCCGACCGCCGACTACCAGAACTTCACCGAGATCGAGCCAGCCCTGGCTTACCTGCGTGAAAAAGGTGCACCGATCGTGATCAAGGCCGATGGCCTGGCCGCCGGTAAAGGCGTGATCGTGGCGATGACCCTGCAGGAAGCCGAAGACGCCGTGCGCGACATGCTCGCCGGCAATGCCTTTGGTGATGCAGGCTCGCGTGTGGTGATCGAAGAGTTCCTCGACGGCGAAGAAGCCAGCTTCATCGTGATGGTCGACGGCAAGAACGTACTGCCGATGGCCACCAGCCAGGACCATAAACGCGTCGGCGACGCCGACACTGGGCCGAACACCGGCGGCATGGGTGCATACTCCCCTGCCCCGGTCGTCACCAGCGAAGTGCACAAGCGCGTCATGGACCTGGTGATCTGGCCGACCGTGCGCGGCATGGCCGACGAAGGCAATGTGTACACCGGTTTCCTCTATGCCGGTCTGATGATCGACAAAGCCGGCAACCCGAAAGTCATCGAATTCAACTGCCGCTTCGGCGATCCGGAAACCCAACCGGTGATGCTGCGCCTGCAATCGAGCCTGGTGCTGTTGGTGGAAGCTGCCCTGGCCCAGGCCCTGGACAAGGTTGAAGCGCAATGGGATCCACGCCCGAGCGTCGGTATTGTGCTGGCGGCCGGCGGCTACCCTGCCGACTACGCCAAGGGCGACGTGATTGAAGGCCTGGATGCGGCGGCAATGCTGGAAGGCAAGGTGTTCCATGCGGGTACCGCGCTCAAGGACGGCAACGTCGTGACCGCCGGTGGCCGTGTCCTGTGCGCCACCGCAATGGGTGCCAGTGTCGACGCGGCGCAGCAACAGGCCTACAAGCTGGCCAAGAAAATCGACTGGAAAGGTTGCTTCTACCGCACGGACATCGGCTACCGCGCCATCGCCCGTGAACGTGGCGAAAACCAGTAACAATAGCTATCCGTTCGGCTAGGTAAGGGCCTCTGGCCCTTGCCGTCTACAGGCTTCCCCGCGCATAGTTAACCGTGCATCAACCTACGAAGGGATTTCGCCGTGCGCTGGCTCAGGATCGCCATAGGTTTCACTGTCAGTCTGCTGACGCTGCTCTGCCTGTTCCCGGCCCAGGCCGCCGCGCAAGGCAGTGGCTGGGCAGTATTGCTTGATGACCAGGCCGACCTGCAACTGAGCGACATCCGCTCCTCGCGCTACACCAATCAATTTAGCCCCATCGAACTGGACCGCATTACCGCCGCGCAGCCGGACGGTGCGTTGTGGGTACGTTTCAAGCTGCAACCCGGCAAGCACGAGCAAGTGCTGCGGGTAT
Source organism: Pseudomonas sp. S35 (assembly GCF_009866765.1). Taxonomy (NCBI): domain Bacteria; kingdom Pseudomonadati; phylum Pseudomonadota; class Gammaproteobacteria; order Pseudomonadales; family Pseudomonadaceae; genus Pseudomonas; species Pseudomonas sp. S35. Next base: position 722,563 of record NZ_CP019431.1, on the reverse strand, counting down.
TCGCCCCAGACCTGTCGCACCTGAGCCTTTATGTACTGGACGGCGACTCGCTGGTGGAACAACAGAGCACCGGCACCCGCCAGCCCCAGGCTGAACGCCCGCTGCCCAGCAGTGACTTCATGCTGCCGCTGCCCCAGAGCCAGAAACCCCTTGAGGTCTACCTGCGCCTGGTCTCAGAGCACGAACTGCGCCCCTATATCACCCTGGAACCCGCCGTGCTGGCCGCCGCCGACCAGACCCAGACGCTGATCTACGGCCTGCTGTTCGGCTGCCTGCTGATGTTGATCCTGCACAACGTCTCGCGCTTTGCTTATCACCGCTCACGCAGCAGCCTGTGGCTGGCGGCCTGCGAGATCCTGCTGATGCTCAGCCTGGCGCTGCTACTCAACCTGGTGGGCCCGTGGCTGCCGAACTGGCACGCGATCCAGACGCCTGGCGCCTACCTGGCCCTGCTGCTGACGGCACCCTGCGGGCTGATGTTTGCCTACCGCTTCTTTATGCCCCTGGGCCCGCACTCGCTGAACAAGCTGCTGATGGCCGATATCCTGTTTATCGTGCTGTGCGGCCTGCTGCTGTTGTTCGTCAACACCCTGCCGCTGAACATCATCACCTATGCCCTGGTGGCCCTGGCGGGCCTGAGCATGCTGTTTGTCTCGGCGTATCACTGGCAGAAAGGCTACCGCCCGGCGCGCCTGTTCGTGGCGGGCATGGTGGTGTTCAACATCGGCACGCTGATCATCCTCCCCGCGCTGCTGGGCCTGACGATGGTGTCGCCCCAGGGTTTGATCATCACGCTGCTGGCGTTCATCTGCCTCAGTGGCCTGTTGATGAGCCTGGCGCTGGGTGAGCGCCAGCGCGCGATTGTCGAGGCCCGCTTCAGCCTCAGCCGCGACCTGGCCGCCAGCAACGCCGAAATCGCCGCCAAGGCCGAGTTCCTGGCCAAGATCAGCCACGAAATCCGCACCCCCATGAACGGCGTGCTAGGCATGACCGAGTTGCTGCTGGGCACGCCGCTGTCGGTGAAGCAGCGCGACTATGTGCAGACCATCCACAGCGCCGGCAACGAACTGCTGACGCTGATCAACGAAATCCTCGACATCTCCAAGCTTGAATCCGGCCAGATCGAGCTTGATGACGTGCAATTCGACCTCAACGCCCTGATCGAAGACTGCCTGAGCATCTTCCGCGCAAAGGCCGAGCAGCAAAACGTCGAGCTGATCAGTTTTATCCAGCCCCAAGTGCCACGCGTCATCAGCGGGGACCCGACGCGCCTGCGCCAAGCGCTGTTGAGCCTGCTGGAAAACGCCTTGCAAAAAACCGATGAAGGCGAAGTGCTGATCGTGGTCGCCCTGGACGACCGCAGCACCAAGCCGCGCCTGCGCATTGCGGTACAAGACAGCGGCCTGCCGATGGAAGCCGCCGAACGCGACGCCCTGCTGCACAGTGAGCTGCACAGCAAGAACTTCCTCTCGGCCACCCGTTTGAGCGGCCACCTGGGCCTGGTCATCGCACGCCAACTGATCCTGTTGATGAGCGGCGAGTTCGGTATCAAAAGCGGCAGCCACCAGGGCAGTACCCTGTGGCTGACGCTACCACTGGACCCTGAACGCCTGGAACACCCCACCTCCGACCTCGACGGCCCGCTCAAGGGCGCCCGCGTGCTGGTGGTCGACGACAACGACACCTGCCGCAAAGTGCTGGTGCAGCAGTGCACCGCCTGGGGCCTGAACGTCAGCGCAGTGCCATCGGGCAAGGAGGCCTTGGCGTTGCTGCGCACCAAGGCGCACCTGCGTGATTACTTCGACGTGGTGCTGCTGGACCAGAACATGCCCGGCATGACCGGCATGCAACTGGCAGCGAAGATCAAGGAAGACCCGAGCCTGAACCACGACATCCTACTGATCATGCTCACCGGCATCAGCAATGCGCCGAGCAAGATCATTGCGCGCAACTGCGGGATCAAACGCATCCTCGCCAAGCCAGTGGCCGGTTATACCCTCAAGACCACCTTGGCCGATGAGTTGACCCAACGCAGCAAAGGTGGCGTGCAACCACGCGCAGTCCTGAACACCCCGGCGGCGGTGATCGTGCCGAGCGATTTCAAGATCCTGGTGGCTGAAGACAACAGCATCTCCACCAAAGTGATTCGCGGCATGCTCGGCAAGCTCAACCTCAACCCGGACACCGCCAGCAACGGCGAAGAAGCGCTGGAGGCGATGAAAGCCCAGCGCTACGATTTGGTGTTGATGGACTGTGAAATGCCGATCCTTGATGGCTTCTCGGCCACTCAGCAACTGCGCGCATGGGAAGTCAGCCACCAGCGCATTCGCACTCCGGTAGTGGCGCTCACGGCGCACATCCTTTCGGAACACAAAGAACGCGCGCGCCAGGCCGGGATGGACGGGCACATGGCCAAGCCGGTGGAGTTGTCGCAGTTGCGGGAGCTGGTGGAATTCTGGGTCGCGCAGCGTCAGCAGCGCCCGGAGCACGCGCCTTCCTGACCTCAAATACGATCCCATGTGGGTAGGGGCAAACCCCCTCCACATCTGATCCCTGGCGCCTGTTAGACTCTCGACACTTCCCCCGCCCGCGAGCCCGCCCCCATGCTCCACGTGTTATTCAGCGTCTACCTGAAAATGCTGGTGCTCTACAGCCCGTTCTTCGTGCTGTCCTGCTTTATCAGCCTGACCCGTGGCTACTCCAGCAAAGAACGGCGGCGCCTGGCCTGGAAGGTCGCGCTGGCGACCCTAGTATCAAGCGTGTTGCTCTACCTGTTCGGCCGAGTGATTTTCAGTGTGTTCGGCATCACCGTGGATGCGTTCCGCATCGGCGCCGGCAGCGTGCTGTTTATCTCGGCCCTGGGCATGGCCCAGGGCAAGTCGGCCGTACAGACCGACAACGTGCAGCAGGACGTGACCATCGTGCCGCTGACCATCCCCCTCACCGTCGGCCCCGGCACCATCGGCGCCTTGCTGGTGATGGGCGTGAGCCAGCCGCACTGGGATGACAAGATTACTGCCATCCTCAGCATCGCCCTGGCCAGTTTTACGGTTGGCGTCGTGCTTTACCTCTCCAACCGTATCGAGCGCATTCTCGGTGACCAAGGCTTGCAGATAGTCAGCCGGTTAATGGGCCTGTTCGTCTGCGCACTCGCCGCGCAAATCATCTTTACCGGTGTGCGCGGGTATCTGGTGCCTTAGATGCGGTACTTGGCGATCGCCAACTGCACCTTGTCGCCCGCGCTCTCACGCATCAGTTGCAGGGTTGTTTCATTGACCACCGAGGTATTCAACACCATGCAGGTCTGCCCACTGAACGCCTCGGCCGAGGAGCAGTCCCACTCCAGGAACGGCACCCCCACCTGCTTGCTCTCGCCGTGGGTGCTGTAGGTCACCAGCACCATCATCAACTCGCCGTCCGTTTCGGCACAGGACGCCAGGCCGAAATCCCCCCCCTGGTGCACCGTGCTGTTGCGCTTGAACAGCTCGAAACACCCGGGTTGCTGCTTCAAGGCTTCCAGCGCATCGGCGGCCAGTTTAGGCAGCGCAGTGAGCAGCGGCCCGGACAATGACGTCGACGCCAGCAGCGCAGCGATGAAATTCAGCGCCGCCAATTGCACTGTCAGGCCTTTGCCGGAGTAAGAAACCCGTTCAAAACGACTGCGCACCGGCAGCCACCCCAGGCTGATCATCACCTTGATAAATTCGTCGTACCAGGCCTCACTGCCTCGCTGGATGTTCAATACATCGCTGACGTAGCTGCTGGCCAACAGATAGCTTTTGCGGATGTACTCCCGGTTCAAACCCGACAGGCCTTCAGCAAATGAAATCACGCTGTTGTTGACCACCGCCGCGTTGCAATCCTCCTCGGTGTCCTGCGGTAAAACGGACAGCGCACCGGGCGTTTTCGGCAACGCGTAGGCGGCAATCAACTTGCGCCTTCCCTTACTGTTGATCCTTCTGTGATGTCGCTCCATTTCAATTCTCCACAAGCACCCCACATGGGCTTACTTGCACACTAGTCCACTGCCAGGCGGGCTTTCCAGGCGACAACGTTAGCTGGCAGGGGCACCCCGGAACACGCCGCCCAGCAATCGCGGGGAACATCGGCAGCCGTTCTGGTTTTCATCGATAGAGAACGAAAAAAACTCCGAATAGCCGCCGGTAATTACCCACAGCTAATCGGAGCTTTCATGCAGCCTCAGGAGGCGGGTTTGTCGCCGTACCAACGCGGCGTATACACCCACTCACCGCCACCGGCACGGGGGAATGTGCAGGTGGTGGACGAGCCGATCAGCACCATCGTGCGCATATCCACCTGCTCCGGGGTCAGTTGACCCAGCGTGGTGACGCGCAGGGTCTGGCCCGGGCGGCCGATATCGCGGCCCAGCACCACCGGTGTTTCAGGCGTGCGATGCAACGCGACGATTTCCAGCGCACGGCCCAACTGCCACGGCCGCGAGCGCGAAATCGGGTTGTAGAACGCCAGGGCCAGGTCGGCCTGGGAGGCAAGGTCCAGGCGCTTTTCGATGATCGACCACGGCTTGAGGTTGTCCGACAGCGACATCACACAGAAGTCGTGCCCCAACGGCGCACCGGCCTGGGCAGCAGTGGCCAGGGAGGCCGAAACACCGGGCAGGATCTGCAGGTCGACCTGATGCCAGGCCGGGTCGCTGGACTCGTGCAATGCCTCGATCACCGCCGCCGCCATGGCGAACACGCCTGGGTCGCCGGACGACACCACTACCACCGAACGGCCTTGGGCGGCCAGTTCGAAGGCGTGGCGCGCGCGCTGCATTTCTTCACGGTTGTCGGTGCAGTGCTGAACCTGGTCGTCACGAAACGGCCCGGCCATGCGCACGTAGGTTTCATAACCCAGCACGTCGGTGCAGCGCGCCAGCTCAGCCTTCACCGCCGGCACCATCAACTCGGCAGCGCCAGGGCCCAGGCCAATCACGGCGAGACGACCACGCGGGCGGCCAACGTGCGACAAGTCCAACGGCTGCTCGGCGACATCAATCACGATGTCGGCATCCTGGCTGACACTGGCAAAACGCAGCGGCACCGCCAGGGCCAAGGCCGCTTCATGCAGCGACGCCTCGGCCATCTGCGTGTCGCTGGCCAACAGGCACGCCAGGGATTGCACGGCGATACCCGCCTCATGCAGCGCAGCGCGCACACGCTCGGCCAAGCCCGCGCCGGGCTTGCAGGTCACACACACGGTCTTCGGATAGATCAGCAGCTCATTGGCCGCAGGCACGCGCTCGGCACTGCCCACGTGAATCGCCAGGCGTGCTTGCTGGTCCTGGGGCAGGTTCGCTTGGTCCAACCACGGCGCCAGGCCTTCGATGCGCACGCTTTCGCCGGCCAGCAGGTCGGACACAAAGCGCTTGCCCAGCTCCAGGTCGGCCAACTCATAGCCCCTTGGCGGGTTGAGCAGGCAGGTGCCGAAACGCAGCTCGCCGCTGGTGGTGATCGCCGCCGCCACGTGCAGTGCGGCCGCGATTTCGCGGGCCATGACGTTTACACCGCCCAGGCCACCGAGCAGCGGCACCACGGCGCTGCCGTCTTCGGCCACGGCCAGCACGGCCGGCTCTTCGCCTTTTTCCAGCAGCAGCGGCGCGAGGGTGCGGATCACGATACCAGCGGCGCACAGCACAATCAGCGGTGTGCCTTGCTGGTAAAGCTGGCGCAGGGTCGCGCCGAATTCAGCGTAGGGCTGGTCCGCGCCTTCAACCCGAGCGGCCAAACCGTGGATCACAGCGTCGGGGTACACCTGCTGGATCTTGCGCGCAGTCGCCAGGCTGCCCTGGCCGAGGATGACAATCGCCGGGCGCATCACCCTTGCCACCGTTCACCGGGCACGATGATCAGCGAGAAGTAGGGGGACGACGAGGGGTCGACCTGATCCAGCGGCACGATCTTCTGGTTGGCCATGGTGGCGCGCTCCACATACAACGCGCGCTCGGCCAACCCCAGTTCTTCAAGCACCTGACGCACCTTGGGGAAGTTGCGCCCCAGCTTCATGATCACCGCCGCATCGGCATCCGCCAGGCGGCGCTTGAGGTCATCGTGCGGCAACACGCCGGACAGCACCGACAGGCTCTGGTTGCGATACACCAACGGCGCGCCGAGCACCGAGGCACCGCCAAGCATCGAGCACACGCCCGGGATGACCTGGGCTTCGTAGCGCTCGGCCAGACGGTCGTGCAGGTACATATAGGAACCGTAAAAGAACGGGTCACCCTCGCAGATCACCGCCACATCGCGACCGGCGTCGAGGTGCGCGGCCACATCCAGGCTGGCCGTGTCGTAGAAATCGCTGATCACCTGCTCGTAGGACAGCGGCGCCGGCAACACTTCGGTGGTCACCGGGTACACCAGCGGCATCAAGGTCTGTTGTGCCACCAGGTGGTCTTCGATGATGCCAAAGGCATTGCCCTTCTTGCCCTTGGCCACGAAATACGCCACCACCGGCGACTCGCGCAGCAGGCGCAGGGCCTTGAGGGTGATCAGTTCCGGGTCGCCGGGGCCCACGCCCAGGCCGATCAACCGTCCACGTGCCGGCATTATTCGACCTCCGTGGCAAGTGCATTGACCGCAGCAGCGGCCATCGCGCTACCGCCCAGGCGGCCTTGCATGATCACGAACGGCACGCCACGGCTGTCGGCCGCGAGCATCGCCTTGGATTCGGCAGCGCCGACAAACCCCACCGGGAAACCGAGGATCAACGCCGGTTTCGGTGCGCCGGCATCGAGCATTTCCAGCAGGTAGAACAACGCGGTCGGCGCATTGCCGATCACCACCACACTGCCTTCCAGGTGCGGGCGCCACAGCTCCAGGGCGGCAGCGGAACGGGTGTTGCCCAGTTCCCGCGCCAGCTCCGGCACGCTGTCGTCGCGCAGGGTGCAGATCACTTCGTTATTGGCCGGCAGGCGCGTACGGGTCACGCCTTCAGAGACCATCCGCGCATCACACAGAATCGGCGCGCCAGCGGCCAGCGCATCGCGCCCGGCTTTGCCGGCACCTTCGGAAAATTGCAGGCCGTCGATGGCCTCGACCATGCCGCAGGCATGAATCACCCGTACCGCGAGTTTTTCCAGGTCGGCCGGGATGCGGTCCAACTTGGCTTCCGCGCGAATAATGGCGAAGGAGTTGCGATAGATCTCCTGACCGTCGCGGATGTAATCAATCATCGGTGTTGCTCCGTGGACGAGCGCGCAACAGGGCGCCCGCCGCTTCAATGGAAAGAGTGCGCGCGTGCAGCCGGCCGAAACCTGGGTGGGCTGCATCGCGAAAATAGAGGTCGTAGTGGCCGGGGCTCACTGCCAGCAAGGTGACAGGGGCGGTGTGCGCGGCGGCACAGGAACGTGGGCAACCGGACAGGTGCACATCGTGGTCAGGTTGCAGCGCAGCCAGTTGCAGGGCGTCGGCCTTGGTGTCGGCCAGGGCTTTGCCACAGCCACTGGAACCGGTGCAGGCAGTCAGGCGCGCCAGGGGTTGGTCGATGGAACAGAGAAAGCCCAGTTGCGCCAGACGTTCAGTCACGGCGTGAGGTTTTTCGACGCTGGGCAGCAGCACGCCTTGCCAGGGGGTCAAGCGCAAGGTGCCGTCCCCATAGTCGCGGGCCAGTTGTGCAGCGCCCCTGAGCATCGTCGAATCCAGGCGCCCCAACGGGGCGATGGCGGCAACATAGAACTGATTCTTTTGCGGCTGTGGATAAGTACCCAGGTGCAGTGAAGCCCCACTGGGCGGGCGTTTGAAGCCGTCGATCGGCAGCAGCGGCAGGCGCAGATGGCTCAGCAAGTTATCCACAGGCAAATGACGCATGCGTGTTTGTTCTGGGCTGGCGAGGTCGAGAAAGGCTTCCAGCACGGCCACCACCAGCGCATGGCCTTGGTCCAAGGGCACGGCGGCCAACGGCGCATCCAGGCCCGGACAGCCGGCCAGACCGAACGCGAGCAGCGTCTGGCCATTGCGCACGAACGCTGACAACCACAGGTCATGGTGATGTTCGAGCATCGCCAGATCCTCGCCGCCATCCAACTGCACGGCGAACTTGGCCGACAGTTCATGAAAACGCGGATGGTTTTGCAAAGTAGCGAGGATCTGCCCGGCCAACGGGCGGGTGTCGAACAGCATCTGCGTGTCGATACCGGCGCTGGGGCTGAGCATCAAGTTGCGCACGTCGTCACCGGCGGCGTTGCTCGGGCCCAGATCGGCGGCCAGCAGCATGGCGATCAACGCATCCTGCTCGGTGCCGATCCCACGTATTTGCAGGTTGGCGCGGTTGGTCGCCTCGATCACCCCACCGGCGTAGGCCTGGGCGGCATCGGCCACCGCGTCGGCTTGCGCGCTGGTGATCGAACCGCCGGCCAATTTGATCCGGCAAATGCCGCCATCCAACGCCTGGACGATACGCAGCAACCCCGGACAAGCCGAGGGGCGCAAGGTATTCAGAGCAGTCGTTGGGTTCACGGGGCTACCGGTTCACAGGTAAAGGCGCGGTATTATGCCTGCTTTGTCCGGCGGCATGAAAAGCCTGCCCGTCGGATGTCGTTCAAGGAATTGATATGTCGCCCTGGCTGACGGTTGTAGGCATCGGTGAAGACGGCTTCAAGGGACTGGGCAGAAATGCCCGGCATGCCTTGTTGCGCGCCACGCGGATTATAGGTGCTCAGCGCCAATTGGACCTGTTGCCGGTGTGTATTCGCGGTGAACGCCAGTTGTGGCCGAGCCCGTTTTCCCTGGAGCCGGTGCTGACGCAGCCCGGCACGCCGGTGTGTGTGCTGGCCAGTGGCGACCCGATGTTCTATGGCGTGGGCGCCAGCCTGGCGCGACAGGTGGCGGCTGAAGAACTGCTGATTTTGCCAGCGCCGTCATCGGTGTCGTTGGCGGCAGCTCGGCTGGGCTGGCCGTTGCAGGACGTGGTGACGCTGTCCGTGGTGGCTCGGCCAGTGGCGGCGATCAATGCGCACCTGGCCACGGGTGTGCGCTTATTGGTGCTGAGCAATGACGGGGGCAGCCCGGCGTTGATCGCCGCGTTGTTGACTGACGCCGGGTTTGGGCCCAGCCGGTTGAGCGTGTTTGAACACCTGGGCGGCGCAGATGAGCGGCGCATCGACGGTTTGGCTGAGGACTGGCAACACGCGTCGGTCGCCGATTTGAATCTGGTCGCCATCGACTGCCTGGCCTCTCTTGAAACACCACGTTTGTCACGTCTGGCAGGCCTGCCGGATTCAGCCTTCAAACACGATGGCCAACTGACCAAGCGCGATGTCCGCGCCATGACCCTCGCCCGCCTCGCCCCGATGCCCGGCGAACTGCTGTGGGACGTAGGCGCGGGCAGTGGCTCCATCGGAATCGAATGGATGCGTGCGCACCCGAGCTGCCGCGCCTTGGCGATTGAAGCAGACGAAGGCCGCCAGGGCCTGATCGAACACAACCGCGACGCCCTCGGCGTGCCCGGTTTGCAGTTGATTCGTGGCAAAGCCCCGGAGGCGCTGCACGGCCTTACGGCACCCGACGCGATTTTTATCGGCGGCGGTGTCACCCGTGAGGGCGTGCTCGACACCTGCTGGCAGCACCTGCGACCCGGTGGCCGGTTGGTCGCCAACGCGGTGACCCTGCAAAGTGAAATGACGCTGATGAACTGGCGCGCTCAACATGGCGGCGAACTGACGCGCATCCACGTGGCCCAGGCGCAGCCGTTGGGGGAATTTGACACGTGGCGGCAGGCATTGCCGATTACGTTGCTGGAAGTGGTCAAGCCGCTATGAAACGCATCTTGCTGCTGGGCGGCGTGACCGAAGCGTTGGCTATCGCGCGCACCTTGGGGCCGGAGCATATCTACAGTTTGGCGGGGGTGGGGCGTGTGCCTACCGATCTCAACTGCCAGGTGCGTGTCGGCGGTTATGGCGGCGCCGAAGGGTTGGCGCAGTTTGTTCGCGACGAACAGATCAGCCTGATCCTCGACGCGACCCATCCGTATGCGGCGCAGATCAGCCGCAATGCCGCCGAGGCTGCACGGTTAAGCGGTGTGCCGTGTTGGGCATTGCGTCGCCCAGCGTGGCAACCGCAGGCCGGTGACGATTGGCGAGAGGTCGGTGATTGGGCCGAGTTAGTTGCGGCGTTGAAACCCTTCAAGCGTCCATTGTTCACCTTGGGTCGCGAACCGTTGCAGCACCTCGATGAAATCCCGCCCGAGCAGTTCTGGACGTTGCGCGCGCTGGATGTGTATCCCGGCAATGATCGCTGTGAAGTGATTGGCGCACGCGGTCCGTTTCTGCTTGAAGATGAACGCGTGTTGTTTGAACGGCGTGGGATTGATGTGTTGATCAGCAAGAACAGCGGCAGTACGGCGACCGAGCCGAAGCTGGAAGTGGCGCGCGAGCGTGGGGTGCCGGTGCTGGTGTTGAAGCGGCCGGTGCTGGCGGCGGTGGATCGGGAGTTCACCACGGTGGCGGCGGCCTTGCAGGCAATCCAATCGCCCTGAACAACGCAGTTCAAATGTGGGAGGGGGCTTGTCCCCGATACTTCCCGTGGATGCTGAATCCCTGGCTCATGGGCAGTTGTGGTGAGCGGGCTTGTCCCGCGCCGGGCTGCGCAGCGGCCCCAATAAGGTCAACGCGCAGTGCCTGAATCAATAGAGATGAAGGTTTTGGGGCCGCTTCGCAGCCCAGCGCGGGACAAGCCCGCTCACCACAGAGATTAGCTGGTAGCGGCGGTCGTCTGCCCGACACCATCGTGCACCCGATCAGCCAACAACTGCACCAGCTCAATCAACTGCGCAACGCCCAGCAATTCCTCGCGTTTCGGGCCTTCCAAATCAAAGGCCAGATCACAACTCAGCGCATTGGCCGAGGCGAGTGTTTCGCTGAGGTTGACCAGCAGGTCTTCGGTGCTGAATCCGTCGGCTACGGTGAAGAGCCGGACGGGGGGATTTGGGGTGGGTTTAATCATTTGTGAAGCTCCGGAGAAGTAAAAAGGAGCTGCCACTGATCGCCGCGACGCGATGGAGGGTGGCAGCTGTACGCAGGTTCGCGGACCGATTCTCCAGAACACCGGCATACCCGAAGGTATCCCGCGCACAGCCGCCATAGCGCCGCACAGTAGACGATAAAAAGGCGCCAACTGAAAGGAGACTATGACGCTTTTGCGTCTGGAGAAATCCGGGCCGCGACGCCCGACCGCTGCGTTGGTAGCGGTGCACGGAGACTAGAGATCAAGCGTCCTAGGGACAACCTCAAAGGCTTGTTGGAAATTTCTGCTTGTACGAATAACCAGCCAAACGACTAGCTATTTGGCCCCCCTCCAAAAAGTCGATTCCCCCTACAAACACTTCCGAACCAACTGGCTGGCTCAGCCAAAAGCACCCGCACTAACCTCCTCCCTCGCGGTTTTGCGTCAGCGCCCGCGAGGGGGATGCATTGCTTTTGCAGCGCGTCGCATCTTGCCACGTTGTATCCCAAGGGATACGATCCAAGATAATTCAATTTAAGAAGTCAAAACACTTTCTAGAATGGAGGCGACAAATCAACGCAGAAACGTGACATTCAGCGCGCTAAACAAATTGCAGAAGACTTTGAAAAAAGGAGTAACTCATGAATGAATTCACTGACTTCGACATAGCCGAGCATCTGACGACTCCTGAGGACATGGCGGAGTATCTCGAAGCTTCTTTCGAAGAGGACGCCGGTGACGGATTGCTGATTCGTTCAGCGCTTAACAATATCGCCCGCGCCCAAGGCATGACCCAAATTGCTCGCGACGCCGGCCTCGGACGCGAAAGCTTATATAAAGCCCTCTCCAGCACTGGCAATCCCGAGTTCGCGACTATCATGAAAGTCATGAAGGCTTTGGGCCTCAAGCTTCACGCCACGACGGTATGATCCTGCTGCGACACCAAACCACACCGCCGCTTTTTACTTATCCCCCCCGATCAGGCTAAATACCCGCCTGATCGTTTAACCCTACGGATTGTCCGCCATGGCCCGTCAACGCTTTGCAATTGCCTGGATCGCCTGCCTTGCAGTGCTGTTCAATGCCTTTGCCATGCCAATGGCCGGTGCGATGCAGCAGACCGACGATCCGGTCAAGCGGCTGATGTGGGGCAGTTTCTGTTCGTCCAATGGCGCCAGCCTCAAGACCATCGCCCTGGGCCAGCTGGAGATTCCAGCGCCGCAGCAAGATGATCATTCCACCATGCAGCATTGCTGGTGTTGCTCCGGCTCGGCGCCGTTGGTGGCGTTGCCAGGGCATGTGCCGCAGGTGTATGTCACGCGGTTAGAGTCGGTCGAGAACCTGCCGCCACCATCAACGGCACCCCCTACCCCGCACCAGCAATGGCCGAGCCTCAACCCCCGCGCCTCTCCAACGGTCTGATTGCCTTCGCAAGTGAACTGCGTTTAGAACCGTTCTGGAGAACTGCCATGCTCAAATCTTCCCTGCTTCTGGCCGCATTGCTGCTGCCGGTGTTCAGTGCCGCCAATGCCGATGACTACAACGCCGGCGACCTGCTGGTCAGCGATCCCTGGTCCCAGGAATTGCCACCCAATGCGCCCACGGTCGCGGCGTATTTTGTGATTCATAACACCGGTGCAACCGCGGACCGCCTGCTCAGTGTCGACACGCCGGTGGCTGACAAGGCCGAGCTGCACGAGCATGTGATGCAGGGCGACCTGATGAAGATGCAGCAAGTGCCCAGCGTAGCTGTACCGGCCAAGGGTGAGCTGACCTTCGCGCCCATGGCCTACCACGTGATGCTGCTGGGCCTCAAAGACCGCAGCCTGCTGGCCGATGGCAAGCAATTCCCACTGACCCTGACCTTCGAAAACGCCGGTAAGGTCGAGGTGCAAGTCTCGGTACAAAAGGTGCCGCCTATGGCCACCCAGGCGCATAAGCACGCCCAATAGGCCGACTCCCGATGGGCGCCCCTCGCGCCAGGCTCTCTGCACACCACCGCGTGAAGCGCGGCAGTTGGATCAGCCTGTTCGCCATGCTGATGATCTTTATCGGTCCGCTGATTTCCCAAGCGATGCCGATGGACCATCACGCCGGCATGTCGATGCCGATGAGCATGTCTATGGACATGCCAAGCAAGCATGGCGAATCCCATCACCCTAAAGCCCCCGACGAACATCACGCGCTCTGGGCCAAGTGCGGTTACTGCGACCTGCTGTTCAGTTGCCCGGCCCTGCCCGGCAGCGTCGCCTACGTCACCCTCAACACCCCACCGCCGGCCACCGCCCTCACCCCGGCCACGCGCCTGGGCCATGCCCGGCAGAGCATCTTCCCCGGCGCCCGCAGCCGTGCGCCGCCCATCGCCTCGTAAACACCAAGCACCGTTACTTCACCCCGGCCGACTTTAGACAGACAGCCGCAGGCTGCTGGCCGTGTTGTTTACGATTGATTGATGGAATTTGTCATGTCCAGGTTTTCTGCTGACACCCGTTTGGGATGTACCCCTGTGCTCGCCGCCCTGTGCGGCGCATTGCTTGCCACCCCTGCTCAGGCCGACGAACACGCCGACCACGCCGACCACGCGTTGAGCCCCACGGTGATCACCGCGATTGCACCCAGTTCGCCGCTGACCGTAATCACCAACCCGAAAGACCCACGCCAACCGGTACCCGCCAGCGATGGCGGCGACTACCTCAAGACCATCCCCGGCTTCGCCCTGGTGCGCAACGGCGGCACCAATGGCGACCCGGTGCTGCGTGGCATGTTCGGCTCGCGCCTGAATATCCTCACCAACGGCAGCATGATGCTCGGCGCCTGCCCCGGCCGTATGGATGCGCCCACTTCGTACATTTCCCCGCAAACCTACGACACGCTCACGGTCATCAAAGGCCCACAAACCGTGCTCTGGGGCCCAGGCGCTTCGGCCGGCACCGTCCTGTTCGACCGCGAGCCGGAGCACTTCGGCGAACTCGGCACGCGGCTCAACGCCAGTGTGCTGGCCGGCTCCAACGGGCGCTTCGACAAGGTTATCGATGCCGCCGCCGGCGGGCCGCTGGGCTATGTGCGAGTGATCGGCAACCAGGCCCACGCCGACGATTACAAAGACGGCAATAACCACACCGTCGCCTCGCGTTACGACAAGTGGAATGGTGACGTGGCCGTGGGTTTGACCCCCGATGCCGACACCCTGCTGGAGCTCACTGCCGGCCGTGGCGATGGCGAAGCGCGCTACGCCGGGCGCGGCATGGACGGCTCGCAGTTCCTGCGCGAAAGCCTGGGGCTGCGTTTTGAGAAATCCGATATCGGTGAGGTGCTGGATAAGGTCGAGGCCCAGGTCTACTACAACTACGCCGACCACGTGATGGACAACTACAGCCTGCGCACGCCGTCAGGCACCGGGATGATGGCCGGGCCGATGGCCTCCAACGTCGACCGACGCACCCTCGGCGCGCGGATCAAGGCCACCTGGCGCTGGGCCGACCTGCAGTTGATCGGCGGCCTGGACGCGCAGACCAATGAACACCGCGCACGCAGCAGCATGGGCATCGACACCTACAAGGCGTTGCCCAAGGTCAAGGACGCCAACTTCCACAACTACGGTGTGTTCGGCGAGCTGACCTGGTACGCCGCCGACCGTGATCGCCTGATCACCGGCGCACGCCTGGACCGCGCCTCGGCCAAGGATTTTCGGCAGACCACCGGCTCCGGCATGAGCACTCGCCCCAACCCGACGGCCGACGACACTCGCGCCGACACCCTGCCCTCAGGCTTCATGCGCTACGAGCACGACCTGGCCGACAGCCCCACCACCCTCTACGCCGGCCTGGGCCATGCGCAACGCTTCCCGGATTACTGGGAGTTGTTCTCCCCCAACACCGGCGCGGTCGGTTCGGTGAATGCCTTCGACGGCGTGAAACCGGAGAAGACCACCCAACTCGACTTCGGCGCGCAGTACAAGGCCGACGACCTCCAAGCTTGGGCCTCGGGCTACGTTGGCCAAGTGCGTGACTTCATCCTGTTCGACTACCGTGCAGGAATGATGGGCACCACCTCCCAGGCACGCAATGTGGACGCCCGCATCATGGGCGGTGAAGTGGGCGCGGCCTATAAGCTAACCCCCAACTGGAAAGCCGACGCCACCCTCGCCTATGCCTGGGGCAAGAACAGCAGCGACGGCAAGGCCCTGCCACAAATGCCGCCATTGGATGCACGCCTGGGCCTGACCTACAGCCAGGACGACTGGAGTGCCGGCGCGCTGTGGCGGGTGGTCGCCGCACAAAACCGTATCGATCAGAACAAGGGCAACGTGGTCGGCAAGGACTACGACAAGAGCGGCGGTTTTAGCGTGTTCTCACTGAACGGCGCCTACCGCATCAATAAAAACTTCAAGGTCAGCACCGGCGTCGACAACCTGTTCGGCAAGGCCTACGCCGAGCATTTGAACCTGGCGGGCAATGCCGGGTTCGGCTACCCGGCGAGCGACCCGCAAGCCATCAAGGAGCCGGGGCGCACCCTCTGGACTAAAATCGACATGAGCTTTTAACGCATTGTAGGAGCGGGCTCTTTGTAGCGAGCAAGCTTGCTTGCGCGCCACAATAAGCACGCTCCTACAGGTTTGGCGTTCACATACCCAAAAAATCACAAGCCTTGCGGAGAAGCCCGATGAGCACTCAAAAAGTATCCTTCTACAACCTGGCCTGGCGCTGGCATTTCTACGCCGGCCTCTTCGTCGCCCCTTTCATGGTGCTGCTGGCCGTGACCGGCATCATCTACCTGTTCAAACCCCAACTCGACCCGCTGATGTACGGCGACCTGCTGACCGTACCCGCAGCCGAACACGCCTTGAGCGCCGACGAGCTGCTGCAACGCGCCAAGACGGCCTACCCCCAGGGCGCAATCAGCAAATACCTGCCGCCGGCCGATGCCACGAGCAGCGCGCAGTTCGTCATGCATCAAGATGGCCGGGAAGTGACGGTCTTCGTCGACCCGTACCGCGGCACCGTCCTCGGCGAGCAGGACGCGAAATACAACCTGCAAGCCATCGCCCGCGCGTTGCACGGTGAGTTGATGATCGGCACCACCGGCGACCGCCTGATAGAACTCGCCGCGGGTTGGGGCGTGATGCTGGTGGTGTCGGGCCTGTACCTGTGGTGGCCGCGCGGCAAATCTGGCGCCGGGGTGTTGTGGCCGCGCTTGAGCAGTCGCGGCCGCCTGTTCTGGCGCGATATGCACGCGGTCACAGGCTTCTGGGGTGCCGCGCTGCTGCTGGTGATGCTGCTCAGCGGCATGACCTGGACCGGCTTCTGGGGCAAGCAATACGCCGACCTGTGGAACACCTTCCCGGCGGCCATGTGGAACAACGTGCCACAGTCGGACCAACAGGCGCGGGTGCTCAACAGCGCGACACAACAGACCGTGCCCTGGGCCATGGAAAACACACCGATGCCCCTGTCCGGCGCCCACGCCGAGCATATGAACCACGGCACCATGCACTCAGCCCCGGCCGCGCCCGCGATCAAGCTGCAGCAGGTGGTCGACCTGGCCACTTCGCGCAAGGTTGAGCCCGGCTACAGCATCACCTTCCCCACCACCGCCGAAGGCGTGTTCACCGTCGCCGTGTTCGCCAACGACCCACGCAATGACGCCACCCTGCATGTGGACCAATACACCGGCAAAGTGCTGGCCGATGTGCGTTGGGCGCACTACAACTTCGTGGCGCGGGCCACCGAGACCGGTGTGATGCTGCACGAAGGCAAGATGTTCGGCTGGGTCAACCAACTGATCGTGCTGGTGATCTGCCTGATGATCCTGCTCAGCGCCGTCAGTGGCCTGGTGATCTGGTGGAAGCGCCGCCCCCAGGGCGGCCTGGGTGTGCCGCCGTTGCGTCACGACCTGCCAAAGTGGAAAACCGCGATGGTGATCATGCTGGCGCTGGCGATCATTTTCCCGCTGGTCGGCGCCTCGTTGATCGGGGTCTGGGCACTGGACCGCCTGGTGCTGTCGCGGCTGTTCGCGCAACGTGAATCCGCCTCAGGTTCGACATGAAGTAGGTGAGATGCCCTACATAGAGGGGTTATGTAGTCTTACGCAGGCTTTCGCCAATGACGTAGGAAGTGTTAACTTATAACACTCACTGCATACCTCAGCTCGCCGCACCCGCGGCGAGCACCGCCTCGAAGAAGCGATTTTCCGTCCGATGAACAAGTACCTTGCGTCCGGCCTGTGCCTGCTCGCCCTGCATCACAGCGCCCAGGCCCTGACCCTGCCCGCCAGTCCTGTCACCGCAACCGCCGTGGACGATGCACACGTCGACCTCAAGACCCCGACCACCGCCGGTTCGCGCCTGAACCTCACAGCCCTGCAAACCCCAGGCAGCGTCGAAAGCCAGACCGGCGCGCAGATCCGCGAACGCGGCAACGCCAGCGTGCAGAACGCGATTTCCCGCGCCACCGGCATCAGCCGCACCGGCTCGCCGGGCGACGGCGGCACCTCGTTGTCGGCCCGTGGGTTTACCGGCCAGGGTTCGGTGATGCAACTGTACGACGGCAACCGCATGTACATGGGTATGGGCACCTCGACCTTCCCGGTGGACACCTGGTCGGTGGAGCGTGTCGACGTGCTGCGCGGCCCGGCCTCGGTGCTGTACGGCGAAGGCGCCACCGGGGCGGTGATCAACACCGTGCCGAAAAAGCCGTTTGAAGGCGAGATCGAAAACCACATCCGCCTGGGCTATGGCTCCTACGACCGCCAGCAGCAAGCCCTCGACAGCGGCGGCTCGCTGACCGACACCCTGAGCTACCGCCTGAACCTCAATCGCCTGCGCAGCAACGGCTTTATCGACCGTGGCGACTCGGCCAGCGACTTCATCAGCGGCGCCCTGCGCTGGCAAGCGGCAGACAACCTGAGCTTCACATTGGCCAGCGATTACGGCGACCAGCGCCCGCAAAACTACTTCGGCACGCCGCTGATCAACGGCCAATTGCACAAAGGCCTGCGCGACAAAAACTACAACGTCAGCAACGACACCCAGCACTACAACGACCAATGGACACGCCTGACCAGTGAGTGGCAAATCAGCGATAACGTCAGCGCCACCAACGAGCTGTACTATCTGAAAAACCAGCGTCGCTGGCAGAACGCCGAGAACTACAACTTCACCGCCGGCCAACTGACCCGCAGCGGTAATTTCGCCATCAAGCACAACCAGGAACAGGTCGGCGACCGCCAGACCTTTACCTTCAAGCACAGCCTGTTCGGCCTCGACAGCCAGACCGTGACCGGCGTGGAATACAACCGTATCCGTTTCCGCCTGGCCAGCAACTCACCGTTCAACGATGTGTCGAGCAATGGCCAGCCCATCGACATCAACCACCCGGCACCCGCGCCGTTCGACAGCCAGAACGCCTTCAAGCCGCTGTTCGCCACCACCACCAAAACTGTCGCCGGCTTCGCCGAAAACCGCCTGCAACTCACCGACCAACTGTCGCTGATCACCGGTATCCGCCGCGACTATGCGCAGGTCGAGCGTGAGGATTTGCGTAACGCCAGCAGTACCGACAAGACCCTCACCGGCAACAACTGGAAGGCCGGCCTGGTGTACGCCATCACCCCGGACACCTCGGTCTACGGCCAGTACGCCACCAGTACCGATGGGGTCGGCGGCCTGATCTCCCTGAGCCAGAGCCAGCAGCAATTCGACCTGTCCACGGCCAAGCAAACCGAGATCGGCATCAAGCAAGCCTTCTGGGACCAGCGCGGCGAATGGACGTTGGCGGCCTACCATATTGTCAAAAAGAAACTGCTCACCGACGTACCGGGCGACCCGGACCTCAAGCAGCAGGTCGGCCAGCAATCCTCCCGTGGCCTGGAAGCCAGCCTCGACCTGCAACTGCCCAATGCCTGGCAACTGCAAGCCAACGCGGCACTCGTCCACGCGCAGTACGACGACTTCAACCAGGACGTCAACGGCGTGCAAGTGTCCCGCGATGGCAACCGCCCGGTGGACGTACCACGGCGCACCGCCAACCTGTGGCTGAGCAAGGCGGTGAGCGATGACATCCGCGCCGGTGCCGGGGTGCGTTATGTCGACGCGCGGTATGCCGACATGGCCAACCAGAATGAGCTGCCGAGCTACACCGTGGTCGATGCAACCGTGTCGTGGAAAGCCATGCGCAACACCACGCTCGGCCTGCAACTGAACAACCTGTTCGACCGTACCTACGCCGTCAGCCAGTACAACGACGGGCAGCAGTGGATCCTCGGTGAGCCGCGCTCGTTCTTCGTCACCGCGGACTACACCTTCTAACCGACCAAGCCCCCTCCCACATGGGAACTATGTAGGACTTGAGAGTATTGATGACTTCACTCACCCTCACTCGCCTCAACTGGTCCACGGCGAACCACTGCCATCACCAGTTCCAACTGCGTGACGCCAGCCTGCACGTCGGTGCGGGGGAGTTCGTGGGGTTGATCGGGCCCAATGGCAGCGGCAAGACCAGCCTGTTGCGCTGCGCCTATCGCTTCAGCAAGCCCGCCCAGGGCGAGGTACTGCTTGAGCACCAGAACGTCTGGAAGCAAAGCGCGAAGTGGTGCGCGCAGCGTATCGCCGTGGTGTTGCAGGAGTTCCCCGACGCCTTTGGCCTGCGGGTGGATGAAGTGGTCGCCATGGGCCGCACGCCCCACAAGGGTTTGTTCGATGGCGACACACTGCACGACCGGCAGTTGGTTCAGCAGGCGCTTGAAGCGGTCGGTTTACTGGGCTTCGAAGACCACGGCTTCGCCACCCTCTCGGGTGGTGAAAAACAACGCGTGATCCTCGCCCGCGCCCTGGCCCAGCAACCGCACCTGCTGATCCTCGACGAGCCGACCAACCACCTCGACCCGCGCTATCAGCTGGAGTTGCTGCGGCTGGTCAAGCGCTTGAATATCGGCACCCTGGCCAGCATCCACGACCTGAACCTGGCCGCTGCGTTCTGCGACCGCCTATACGTGATCAACCACGGGCGCATCGTCGCCAGCGGCACGCCCCATGAAGTGCTGACCGTCGAGCTGCTGCGCGATGTGTTCGGCGTCGATGCCTTGATCGACACCCACCCCTTGTCCGGCTACCCCCGAATCACCTGGATAACCCCCTCATGATCCTGCGCTCGCTGCTGTCTCTCGCCCTGTTGCTCGGCACTGCCTGTGCGTTCGCCGAGGCGACCCATTACCCAGTGACCGTCAAAAGCTGCAACCGCGACGTGACCTTCCAGGAGGCGCCTAGGCACGCGGTCAGCCACGACATCAACATGACCCAGATGATGCTCGCCCTGGGCCTCAAGCCGCACATGGCTGGCTACAGCGGTATCACCGGCTGGAAGTCAGTGACGCCGCACATGGCCGAAATGCTCGACGGCCTGCCAGAGCTGGCGAGCAAATACCCTTCGGTGGAAACCTTGCTCAACGCCAACGTGGATTTCTTCTTCGCCGGCTGGGATTACGGCATGCGTGTGGGCGGCGACCTGACGCCGAGCACCCTGCAACCGCTGGGCATCAATGTGTATGAGCTGACCGAGTCCTGCGCTTTCGTGATGAAGCGCCCGGCCGCGACGCTGGACGACACCTACAACGACCTGCGCAACCTGGGCCGGATCTTCGACGTGCAGGACCGCGCCAACACGCTGATCGCACAGATGCAGGCACAGGTCGATGAGGTGCAAAAAGACCTACCCGCCGATAAGCCACGGGTGTTCCTCTACGACAGTGGCGAAGACCGCGCCATGACGTCCGGCCGCCTGGGCATGCCTCAAGCGCTGATCGAAGCGGCCGGCGGGCGCAACATTCTCGATGACATGCAGGCCAGCTGGACCCGCGTCAACTGGGAGACCGTGGTGGAGCGCAACCCGCAGGTGATCGTGATCGTCGACTACAGCGAAGTCACCGCCGAGCACAAGCAAGCGTTCCTGATGAACAGCCCGGCGCTGCAAGGGGTGGACGCCATCAAGAACCAGCGTTTCATCGTGATCCCCTACGTACAGGCCACGCCCGGCATCGATAACGTGCTGGCGGTGGAAACCCTGGCCAAGGGGTTTCACGGCGAATGAACAGCCGTCGCTATGCCTGGCTGCTCGCTGTCCTTGGGATGCTGCTGCTGATCTCTTGCGTGATTTCCCTGGCCTTCGGCCCAGCGCGGGTGCCGGTGGAGGTGGTGTGGCGCATCCTGCTGCACAAGACGCTGGGACTGGGCGAGGTGGCTTGGACGGCCGGGCAGGAACCCATCGTCTGGCTGATCCGCGTGCCGCGCATGTTACTCGCTGCCCTGGTGGGCGCCGGGCTGGCGTTGATCGGCGCAGTATTGCAGGCCGTCACGCGCAACCCGCTGGCCGACCCGCACCTGCTGGGCGTGACCTCGGGCGCCACTTTGGGCGCGGTGATCGTGGTGGTGCACGTGGGCGAGATCATCGGCTTGCTGACCCTGCCCATCGCGGCATTCATCGGCGCCTTGACGAGCATGCTGGTGGTGCTGGCAGTGGCCAGTCGCAATGGCCGGCTGGAGAGTGAGCGCCTGTTGTTGTGCGGTGTGGCGGTGTCGTTCGTGATGATGGCGGCCGCCAATCTGCTGCTGTTTATGGGCGACCACCGCGCGGCATCGGCGGTGATGTTCTGGATGCTCGGCGGCCTCGGCCTGGCACGCTGGGAACTGCTGGCGATACCTGCTGTGACCGTGCTGCTGGGGTTACTGGTACTGCTGGGCATGGCGCGGCCGTTGAACGCCTTGATGGCCGGTGAACAGACCGCCGTGACCCTGGGCTTGAACGCGCGCGCTGTGCGCTTGAAGGTGTTTCTGGTGGCCTCGCTGATGACCGGCGTGCTGGTGTCCATCAGCGGCTCCATCGGCTTTGTCGGGCTGATGGTGCCGCACATTGCCCGGCGCCTGGTGGGCGCCGAGCATCGCCGCTTACTGCCGGTGTGCGGGCTGCTGGGCAGCCTGTTCCTGGTGTGGGTCGACGTCGCCGCACGGACCTTGATTGCCCCCGAAGACCTGCCCATCGGCGTGGCCACGGCGGCCATCGGCGGGTTGTTTTTTATCGGCCTGATGCGCAAGCGCTAGCGGCGGTTTAGAGCTCATCGCGGTCACGGATCCGCAACGGTTCGTCAATCACGGGCACATCGGTCTGGACGCCTTCGCGACTGTCCGTTTGCAGGGTCTTGATCACCTCTTCCTGTTGCCAGTAGTCATCTTTTTCGAGCACATACAACTGGCCAACGCCCGTCAAGCGGTTGAAAAACGCAATGGGTTTGACACTCGCCGCCGAGACCATGAGCTGGCTTTCCAACGGCGAGAATCCGGGGATGTATTTCAACAACGCCCCACCGCGCGTGACCACGTAAAGGCTCGGCGAGGTGTGCGGATGCGCCTTGAGGATGCGGATGAAATAGCTCAGGAACGTGGGTTCGATAAAGTGGCTGGTGAGGCGCTCATCCTTGGGCACCGACGGCCCGGCGGGCGGGGCATCCTTATAGATCAACTGAGCGCCAACCACACGATAGCCGCTCGGGAAGTCCGGCCAGGGCACAGGTTTATCATCCGGTTGCACGGCCGGTTGCACCGGCCCGGAACGCCCGGTGTAGAACAACCGCAGCAGCCTTGGCATATCCAGGCCCGGCCATAACGGCAACGTCGCGATAAACGAAGCATGCGCCGCATCTGCCAGGATCGCCGCCACATAGTTGTGCCCATGCACCGAGCTAAAACTGCGTTGAACGTAACGCGCAGCGTCATCACTGTGGGAAAACAGCGGACCACAGCCCAGCGGGTAGTCGGTAAAGCCTTCACCTGTTCCAGGTATCCAGCCAGGGGTGATTCGATTCGTACCGGCCCAGACCTTGCCCTCCACGAGTACATCCAGGTTGCCGCGACGGGCCAAGTCGTGCACAGAGTCCAACACGCTGATTTTGCCCGCGTGCAACTGCTGAAGGATCGCCGGGAAATGCGCCCGTGAATCCAAGGCCTCGTCGGTGTCCCGATACAGGTAGCGGATCAATGCACCCTCCGGGCAAGACAGGTACAACCTCAAGGTTTTACCGTTCACGGCACGCCGGGAAAAACGAATCCCATTGTCGATGTCCAACGGCGAATGGAACGTCTGCTGATGGGGGTCTTGCCCCGGCGTCAGGGCCTCAAGCGAGGCACACAAGTAAAGCCCTTCGAGCACATACCCCTGGGGAAACAGGCCATCGGGAAATACCTGCGCGTACTTCCAGTAGCTCTGCCGCGCCAGCGGTAACGTCACCATGTACTGTTCTTTGCGGGTCGATTTGAAGACATAGCCAAACTTCAGCGTGTCACCGTACTGACAGCGCTCATGGGCGTATCGCACGGCAGCCTGCTCCTGCGCGAAAACCGGGCTGAAGGCGGGCTCGGCAGACGCATTCTCGATCTGCAGCGCGGGCGGGCGGTCAACGTTGGGTAAGAAATCCACCAGCAACCTGGGGGCTCCCCAGACCTTGCTGCCCTCCACCACGCGCAACGTGCCGGCCTTGCTCAAGCGCACGACGAATGCCTGGGGTTTGAGCGTCCCTGAGCGGATCTGATGCTCCAGCGTGTTTTCCAGTCGATCTGCGCGCACCCGATTCAAAGGTTGCAAATCGACCTTCAAGCGCGCCTCCAACTCAGACCCGCTGCGGCTGTAACTCAACACACTGCCATCAGAGCCGAACAGGTACTCGCGGTTCAGATGGGTATCGGTCGCCGACAGCGCAGCACCAATAACCCGTGTCGACAGCATGTTGCGGTAGATGTCGCGTTGCGTGGTGTCCAGGGCGAACGGCAGCTCACGTCCCGAGCTTGAACGGTAACGCGCCACGATGGTGTGGGCGGCGGGAAACCCGCCAAGCGCGACAACCTCATCGGGGAATACCCACTTGGGATCGAAGTCTTCCGTGGGGACGCTCAAAGGTTCGGTGGCCACAAACAACCCGTCGGGTCGCTTGAGAATCAAGCCCCCCGACAGCGGCGCACCGTTCATCCCTTTAAGCAGGGCATGGGCATAGCGGGCGGCGTCGTCCTGATCATGAAAGGCCGGCCCCAGGCGCCGACGCAGCAAATGCTCGTACGGCCGCCACTGTGAGGGCTGCGCGCTCACCGCGCCTCGACGGTCCCAGCAGGGGCTGGAATACAGCACCGTCAACCCACCGGTTTGGGCCATCAATGTCACAAAGCGGCGAATATCGAGGGTGCCCCGGCTGAGACTCATGCCCCCTACGCTGACCTCAGCGCCATTCACCCCGCCCTCGAACACTGAGATTTCGGGCGGCTGAAAGCGCAGCAACGCGCCTTCCAGCGTCGACAGATAAACCGGCAGCACGCCCGCCGCGCCGACGCGCGGCAGATAACGCGCATCCTTCTCGGCCCGCTGCAGCAGGTGTGGCGTTGCCAAGAACTGGGTCAACCACGCCTCGGTGGTGGGCAGGCCGCTGGGCAACCACTGCTGAGAGTAGAACAACCCAACCACCACGAAACCATGGACAAAGTCGCCGCCTGCCAGGTAGGCCGCGCCCAGGGCAGAGTCACTCAGCCAACTGCCGGGTTCGGCAGGGGCCAGTTCGCTGACCACGTACTCGTTCTTTTGCGGGTGCTTGAGCAGGTAGGCCGTACACCCTTGGGCATTGAGGTTGCGACCATAGCCTCGGACGTGCGCATTGACCGCCGCCGCATCCGCGCTGGCAAACAGCGCACTGAGCGAGGGTGTTTGCGGGGCCGTGTCGGCGTATTGAAAGTGCGGCGTCCAATCCGGGTAGACCCGGATGCGCGGGCCCCAAAGCGGCGTACGTGCAAGCACCCGCAACTCACCGGCATCCGCCAGGCGCGTCACCAGGTTCTGAGGCTTGAGTTCGCCGCTTTGAAGACGGCGATGATAGCCAATGATTCCAGGTTCGCGCGTCGCGTTGGCCAAGACCAGCGCCTCATGCTCCAACCCGCTGGGGAAGTAGCCAATCAGGTTGTTGGGCGAACCACTCAGGTACGCGGGACGCTGGGACTGAAGCACCGAACGGATTTCCACGTCCGAAAACGTCGTAGCGCTGACCTCAAGGTCGGTGGTCGTCCATCCCGCACGCTGCCACTGCGCCAGCTCGTCATGGGACAGCGGCGGATGGGAACTGTAGCGCGCGTAAATCTCATGATCACTCGGGGGCACCAGCAACCCGTTGCCCCTGCTCGGAAGCAAGAGATCACCGGCAAAACCATCGCCTTGAATACGCACCGGTTCGGTGAATACGAAGCGTTGATCCCTGCGCCGCAGGATGTAGCCACCGTAGGCCACATCACGCCGTACACCGATGCGTTCATGCGCATGGCGCGCCGCATCGTCGGCACTCAAGAACGCCGCACCGAGGCTGCCGTTCTTGAGGCCCAGCGGCATGGATTCACTGTCATACAGCTGTCCCAGGGTGTTCCATAACCGCCCCTGTTGCAGCACCGTCAATTGGCCTGCACGGATCACCCGGCGTACGAACGCACGCGGTGTCAGCGTGCCGTCCATCAAGGCCGCCCAGTTGCCGTTGTCGGTGACTGAATGGTCGGCACTCACCCCGAATAACTCGGTGGCGGTCTCGGCGTCGGGGACCTGCCATTGCAGCAGGGCGCCGTCGGACGTGTGCAAAAACAGCTTCAAGCCCATCTCGGCGATCTGCAGGCTCTTGGTGGCGGCCGCTTGGTTCATCGCCGTCACCAACAGGGGCGGGCTGACAAATCGCGTGTACAGCCACGGCTCCTTCGCAGACACCGATGCACCCGCCTGCAGGGCAGTCGTGTAGTAAAAACCCACCAGCCGATAGTTGGAGGGCAATCGGTATTGGCCGTTGTCCCGGACCGCAAACAGGTCCGCCAACGAAGTGCCCAGGGCCATCGGCTCGGTGGCGATATAGGTTGAGGTGCTCTGGTGCTTGAGCACTGCCCCCTGAAAGCCATTCGACGGCAGCCGCGAAACCAGGCTCAAGGCAATCAGCACAGCGACTTGCGCACTGCCGCCGAGCGAGGTGAAAAACGGTTGTTCCTGCGGCGCGCGCGTTCGGCTCACGGGGCTGCGCAAGGTCCAGCCAGCGCTCACTCGGCCGCGCACGCCGCCCCACACCGGCGAGGGCACTACCACCCGCAGGTCGCCTGCCTTCGCCAACCGCCAGACCGCGCCTTCGAACGCCGTGAATGGCACAACCGGTGCCGTACCTGCCAGTTGCGCATATAGGCTTTTTTCTTCGGCCGAGCCACTGCTGACGTATTTGAGCAACGCGCCCTCGGCGCCCGACAGGTAGTGCACACGGGCAAAGTCGCGGTGCGTGATGACAAACACCTGGTCAGCGTTGGAGTAAAAACTATTGAACAGCTCGACCTGATCAGGCGTGAAACTCGGGTTATGCCGCTTTATCTGACCATCGTCCCCTGGGTGTGAATGGTAGAGCGCGTGGCACTCATACGGGTAGGGCGCGATGAAATTCTGCTGATCGTCCAGGGCCAGGATCGCCCGAAAATCAAACAGCACGTGCGCGCCACTGGTGGGCTCGGTGGCGAAATAACGATTGCCGCGCTTGAGAATCGCGCCACCATATTCCTTATTGCGCCGCGTGCCGATCTGGTTGTGTGCCCAGCGTGCGGCATCGTCGGGGCTCATGAAGGCCGGCCCCGTCGTGACAGGCGCGATGTTGGAAAACGGTCGCCAATGAGCCGTGACGCGCCCGGCCTGATCCCACACACGGTCCGTCCCCAGCACCGTCAACGTCCCCGCTGCCGCGACCTTCAGGACGAACGCCTGGGGCGCCAGTTTTCCCGCCAGCAATTGAGCGTCCAGCCCGTGGTCGCTTATCTGGCCATCATCGGCGATTCGATACAGTTGAGCTTCGGCATCGGCGTAGGAAAACTGGTAGCCAAGCAATGCGCCATCCGGCATGGCTTGGTAAAGGCTCAACGGCCGATCCGGCACCCGCAGGCTGGCAATAAGCCGCGACTGATGAGCCGCCGTCGCCAGCGCCAACGGCGGGAAAAAGCTGCGGTAAAGCCAGGGTTGCTGTGGCGCCACCTGAGTGCGTTCGGCGGGTGGAACGCAGTAGAAACCTTCGATACGGTGCGCGTGCGCTAGTACGTAATTGCCGTCATGGTCCGTCGACAACAGGTCATTCACGGCGAAGCGCGGCTCGGTCATGGCGAGGGCCGGCGTGGCCACATATTCCTCGAGGTTATCGCGCTTGAAAATCAGGCCCAGGCGCCAAGTATCCTTGACTGCCGGGCTGCCTTCTACCCCGGCCTGAATGGCCTGCGCGACCTCGGTGCAGACCCTCGACGTGAGTGGCCGCACCGCTTGCTGGAACGGCGCATAGGGTTGCCAATGGGGCGACACAACCCCACGCGAACCGCCCCACACTGCGCTGGAGATAACCAGGCTCAACTCGCCCAGGGCGGCCAATGTCTTGATATCCCCCTCAACCGTGTTGTCCGCCTCCGTGGGACGCTGCGCCAGCTTCCCCTCCAGCCACTGCACATGACGCGCCTCGATAGACGAGCCACTGGGCTTGTAGCGGATCAGGGAATCGTCCGGCCCCGACAGATACGACAGCGCAAAAGACTGCTGGTCCAATACATCGGCCACCACATCGCCAATGGAGAAGAAGTTCACGAACGCCTTGACCTGTTGGACGGAAAGCTCTGGGTTGTTGCGGGTGACCTCGTCGTGTACGGCAGGATGCGAATGGTAGATGCCTGAAAGCTCATACCCTGCGGGCGCAAGCACCGCGCCGTCATCGCCGATGTTCAATACATCTTTGACATCGAAAACATCACCACTGCCTTTCACCGGCTCCGTGGCAAAAAAATACCCCTGTGGGTTGCGAAGGATCACACCGCCATATTCGTGTTCATAGCGTGTGCCAATGCGCCGGTGGGCCCAAAGCGCCGCATCGTCCGGATGGATAAAGCGCGGGCTCAAGGCCGGCAACGGCACGTCCCTGACGCGCTGGGCGGCGCGCGCTTGCCTCGACAATCGTTTGTTCATTTGCAGCTCCCTGCTTCCGTCTGACAACCAGGTGCACCCGCCTTGCGCGGTACCGCACCGAATCAGGCGATTCTGCTCAACCAGACACGGGACCAGGCATTACATATAGATGAGCCTCGACAGCCCGGCACCAGAATGACGCACGCACGCGCCCCCTTCTGGCGTTCAGGCCCCGCCTTGGGGCGCGACCCGTGGGATATCCCCGTGGATACGACCTGTGCATGCCGTTTGCCGACTGGGCACAGCCTTTGCAATCACTCCAGCAGCCCACCTAGGCAACCGGTTTACGCCCCATAAAAATCAGTTCACGGAGATTGCACAATGAAGCGTCGCAGCTTGATCAAGGCTTTCACTTTGTCGGCATCCATTGCCGCCATGGGCATGACCTGGACCGTCCAGGCCGCCGAAACCATCAAAGTCGGTATCCTGCATTCGCTGTCCGGGACCATGGCGATCTCCGAAACGTCCCTCAAAGACATGGCGTTGATGACCATCGATGAAATCAACGCCAAGGGCGGCGTGAACGGCAAGATGTTGGAGCCGGTGGTGGTGGACCCGGCCTCGAACTGGCCGTTGTTCGCCGAAAAGGGCCGGCAACTGCTGACCCAGGACAAGGTCGCCGTGGTGTTCGGCTGCTGGACCTCGGTGTCGCGTAAATCCGTGTTGCCAGTGTTCGAAGAACTCAACGGCCTGCTGTTCTACCCGGTGCAGTACGAAGGCGAAGAGATGTCGCCGAACGTGTTCTACACCGGCGCGGCGCCAAACCAGCAGGCGATCCCGGCCGTGGAATACCTGATGAGCGAAGAAGGCGGCAGCGCCAAGCGCTTCTTCCTGCTGGGCACCGACTACGTGTACCCACGCACCACCAACAAGATCCTGCGCTCGTTCCTGCACTCCAAAGGTGTCGCGGATAAAGACATCGAAGAGGTCTACACCCCGTTCGGCCACGCCGACTACCAGACCATCGTTGCCAACATCAAAAAGTTCTCCGCCGGCGGCAAGACCGCGGTGATCTCCACCGTGAATGGCGACTCCAACGTGCCGTTCTACAAAGAACTGGCCAACCAGGGCCTGAAGGCCACCGACGTGCCGGTGGTGGCATTCTCCGTGGGTGAAGAAGAACTGCGCGGCATCGACACCAAGCCGCTGGTGGGCAACCTCGCCGCCTGGAACTACTTCCAATCGGTGGAAAACCCGGTGAACCAGAAGTTCGTCGCCGACTGGAAAGCCTACGCCAAGAAACACAACCTGCCGGGCGCCGACAAAGCCGTGACCAACGACCCGATGGAAGCCACCTACGTGGGTATCCATATGTGGGCGCAGGCGGCGGAGAAAGCCAAGTCCACCGACGTCGACAAAGTACGTGAAGCCCTGGCCGGCCAGACCTTCGCCGCGCCGTCGGGCTTTACCCTGACCATGGACAAGACCAACCACCACCTGCACAAGCCGGTGATGATCGGTGAGATCCAGGCCGACGGGCAGTTCTCGGTGGTGTGGCAGACCCAGGAGCCGATCCGCGCCCAGCCGTGGAGCCCGTACATTCCTGGCAATGACAAAAAGCCGGATCACGCTGTGAAGAGCAACTAAAGCCCCACCACCAGTCAAATGTGGGAGGGGGCTTGCCCCCAATGGCGGTGAGTCAGTGACAGAAGTATCACCTGACACTCTGCTATCGGGGGCAAGCCCCCTCCCACACTGTCCACGCATGATCAGGACATTTGTTTATGCCCACTGCCCTCACACGCTACTTCCTGACGCTGCTGCTGTTGCTGCCCCTGGCCGCACACGCCAGCGACGCCGAAGACTTCCTCGCCGCCAACCCGACACAGCAAGCCAAGCTCCTCCAGGACTGGGCCGCAACGCCTGACCCGGCACGCATCGAACTGGTAGACGCGCTGCAACAAGGCCAACTCACGGTCAACGGCCAAACCAAGACCGTGCGCCTGAACAACCGCCTGCGCGGTTTAATCGACAACGTGCAAGCCAGCCAGCAACTGCTCGCCGCCGACCCCAAGGTGCGTCTGGCCGCAGCGCTGACCCTGCAAAAAAGCGCGCAACCTGCGCAGCTCAAATTCCTCGACCAGCAGGTCGCCGCCGAGACCGATGAAGGCGTGCACACCGCCCTGAGCCTGGCGCTGGCCAACCTGCAATTGGTCGACCCCGACCCCGTGGTGCGCCTGGCCGCCGTGCGCTTGCTCGGCAGCACCGGCGACCCGCTGGCCCGCACCCGCCTTGAAGCGTTGCTGGCCCCCGGCGTCGAAACCGATGCTGGCGTACACACCGCCGCAGAAACCAGCCTGGCCCAGGTCAAACGCAAACTGATGTTTGGCGAGATCCTCGGCCAGGCCTTCAGTGGCATGTCCCTGGGTTCGATCCTACTGCTGGCCGCGCTGGGCCTGGCGATTACCTTCGGCCTGCTCGGCGTGATCAACATGGCCCACGGCGAGATGCTGATGCTCGGCGCCTACTCGACCTACATGGTGCAACTGATGATGCAGCGCTACGTGCCGCAGGCCATCGAGTTCTATCCGCTGGTCGCGCTGCCGGTGGCGTTCTTTGTCACCGCCGCCATCGGCATGGCCCTGGAACGCACGGTGATTCGCCACCTCTACGGCCGCCCCCTGGAAACCCTGCTCGCCACTTGGGGCATCAGCCTGATGCTGATCCAGCTCGTGCGCCTGGTGTTCGGCGCGCAGAACGTCGAAGTGGCCAACCCCGAATGGTTGTCCGGCGGTATCCAGGTGCTGCCCAACCTGGTGCTGCCGTACAACCGCATCGTCATCATCGCCTTCGCCTTGTTCGTGGTGGTGCTCACCTGGCTGCTGTTGAACAAGACACGCCTGGGCCTCAACGTGCGTGCCGTCACCCAGAACCGCAACATGGCCGCCTGCTGCGGCGTGCCCACCGGGCGCGTGGACATGCTCGCCTTCGGCCTCGGCTCCGGCATCGCCGGCCTGGGCGGCGTGGCGCTGAGCCAGATCGGCAACGTCGGCCCGGACCTGGGCCAGAGCTACATCATCGATTCGTTCCTGGTGGTGGTGTTGGGCGGCGTCGGCCAGTTGGCCGGTAGCGTCACGGCGGCCTTTGGCCTGGGCATCGCCAACAAGATTCTGGAACCGCAGATCGGCGCCGTGCTCGGCAAGATCCTGATCCTCGCGCTGATCATTCTGTTTATCCAGAAACGCCCGCAGGGACTCTTCGCACTGAAAGGACGGGTGATCGACTGATGAACCAACCATTGATGCTGACGGCCGCGCAAAAGGCCGGCCCCAAGGCGACGATTGCCGTCGGCGTGATCATCCTGATCCTGCTGCTGGCCTTGCCGTTGTGCTCTCTGCTCTCGCCGGAAAACCCGCTGCATGTGTCGGCCTACACCCTCACGTTGGTGGGCAAGATCCTCTGCTACGCCATCGTCGCCCTGGCCCTGGACCTGGTGTGGGGCTACGCCGGGATGTTGTCCCTCGGCCACGGTTTGTTCTTCGCCCTCGGCGGTTATGCGATGGGCATGTACCTGATGCGCCAGGCGTCCGGCAGTGAATTGCCGGCGTTCATGACCTTTTTGTCGTGGACCGAACTGCCGTGGTATTGGGCCGGCACCGATCACTTCCTCTGGGCGCTGTGCCTGGTGGTGCTGGCGCCGGGGCTGCTGGCGTTGGTGTTCGGTTTCTTCGCCTTCCGTTCGCGGATCAAGGGCGTGTATTTCTCGATCATGACCCAGGCCCTGACCTTCGCCGGGATGCTGCTGTTCTTTCGCAACGAGACCGGGTTTGGCGGCAATAACGGCTTTACCAATTTCCGCAGCATCCTGGGTTTTGGCATTACCGAACCGGGCACGCGGGCGGTGTTGTTCCTGGCCACGGTGCTGTTGTTGGTCGCCAGCCTGTACATCGGCTGGCGCCTGGCGCAGAGCAAGTTCGGCCGGGTGCTGACCGCCCTGCGTGACGCCGAGAACCGCCTGATGTTCTGCGGCTACGACCCGCGCGGTTTCAAGCTGTTCGTGTGGGTGCTGAGCGCAGTGCTGTGCGGTCTGGCCGGCGCCTTGTACGTGCCGCAGGTGGGCATCATCAACCCCAGCGAAATGTCGCCGACCAACTCCATCGAAGCCGCCGTGTGGGTGGCCCTGGGCGGGCGCGGCACACTGATCGGCCCGTTGCTGGGCGCGGGCGTGGTCAATGGCATGAAGAGCTGGTTCACCGTGGCCTTCCCGGAATACTGGCTGTTCTTCCTCGGGGCGCTGTTCATCATCGTCACCTTGTATTTGCCCAAGGGCGTTATCGGCCTGCTGAAGAAATGAGGAACGTCATGCTTGAACCTATTTTCGACGCAGGCAGCGGCCGCGATGCCATCGGCATTGGCCAGGCGGCGGGCAAGGGCCTGAATACTCGCCACGGCACCATCCTGACCCTGGAAGACATCAGCGTCAGCTTTGATGGCTTCAAGGCGCTCAACAACCTCAACCTCTACATCGGCGTCGGTGAACTGCGCTGCATCATCGGCCCCAACGGCGCGGGCAAGACCACGCTGATGGACGTGATCACCGGCAAGACCCGGCCCAGCCACGGCAACGCCTGGTTCGGCGAAACCCTGGACCTGACCAGCCTGAGCGAAGTGCAGATCGCCCAGGCCGGCATCGGGCGCAAGTTCCAGAAGCCCACGGTGTTCGAAGCCCTCAGCGTGTTCGAAAACCTGGAGCTGGCGCAAAAAACCGACAAGTCGGTGTGGGCCAGCCTGCGTGCACGCCTGAGCGGCGAGCAGAAAGACCGGATTGATGAAGTGCTCGACACCATCCGCCTCACCGCCTCGGTGCATCGTCCCGCCGGGTTGCTGTCCCACGGCCAGAAGCAGTTCCTGGAAATTGGCATGCTGCTGATGCAAGACCCGCAACTGTTGCTGCTGGACGAACCGGTGGCAGGCATGACCGATGCCGAAACCGAATTCACCGCCGAACTGTTCAAACGCCTGGCGGGCAAGCATTCGCTGATGGTGGTGGAGCACGACATGGGCTTTGTCGGCTCGATTGCCGACCACGTGACCGTATTGCACCAGGGCAGTGTGTTGGCCGAAGGGTCGCTGGAACAAGTGCAGGAAAACGAGCGGGTGATCGAGGTTTATCTCGGTCGCTGAATATGTGTGGAGGGGCTTTGTGGTGAGCGGGCTTGCCCCGCGCTGGGTCACGAAGCGGCCCCAAAACCAGGCAATGAGTTTTACCTGACAGAACGCGGTGAAAGGGAAAGGGGCCGCTTCGCGACCCAGCGCGGGGCAAGCCCGCTCACTACAAGATAAGAGCCAGGCACCTGCAGGATTTGAGGAGAGTGTGAACATGCTGCAAGTCGACAAGCTGCACCAGTATTACGGCGGTAGCCACATCCTGCGCGGGCTCTCGTTTGACGTGAAGATCGGCGAAGTCACCTGCCTGCTCGGCCGTAACGGCGTGGGCAAGACCACCCTGCTCAAGTGCCTGATGGGCTTGCTGCCGGCCAAGGAAGGGGCGGTGAACTGGGAAGGCAAGGCCATCACCGGGTTCAAACCGCACCAGCGCGTGCACGCCGGTATCGCCTATGTGCCCCAGGGCCGGGAGATTTTCGGGCGGCTGACGGTGGAAGAAAACCTGTTGATGGGCCTTTCGCGCTTCCCAGGCTCCGAGGCCAAGGAAGTGCCGGCGTTTATCTACGAACTGTTCCCGGTGTTGCTGCAGATGAAGCATCGGCGCGGCGGCGACTTGTCCGGCGGCCAGCAGCAACAGTTGGCCATCGGCCGCGCCCTGGCCAGCCGCCCGCGCCTGTTGATCCTCGATGAGCCCACCGAAGGCATCCAACCTTCGGTGATCAAGGAGATCGGCGCCGTGATCAAAAAGCTCGCCGCGCAGGGCGATATGGCGATTCTGTTGGTGGAGCAGTTCTACGACTTCGCCGCCGAACTGGCCGACCAGTACCTGGTGATGTCCCGTGGTGAAATCGTGCAGCAAGGCCGTGGCGAAAATATGGAAAGCGAGGGTGTACGCGGCCTCGTAACCATCTAACCTGTAGCGTCCTAACGATAAGCACTAAACCATGAACCTGCCCGTTTCCCCTGCCCTGTTCACCCCCAGCTGGCACGCCGAGCTGGAACTTGGCTATGCGCGTTTCGGCGACACCACACGCCCGGTGATGCGCCGCCACCTCGGCCCGTTGCGCGTGCAAAAGCACCTGTATGCCGAAGGCCCCGAGGTGTGCCAGCACATCATCGTGCACCCGCCCGGCGGGATTGCCGGCGGCGATCGCCTGGACATCAGTGCCCATGTCGCCGAGGGCGCGTGGGCACAATTGACCAGCCCCGGCGCAGCCAAGTGGTACCGCGCCAGCGGCCCGGCCTTCCAGCGACTCGAACTGACGGTCGAGGCCGGCGCCACCCTGGAATGGCTGCCCCAGGAAACCATCGTCTTCAGCGCCGCCCAGGCCGAGCTCACCACGCGCATCGACCTGCACGGCGATGCGCGGCTGTTCTACTGGGACGTGGTCGCCTTGGGTCGCCCGGCCAGTGGCGAGCGTTTCGACCTTGGGCACTTTCAATCGCACCTGGACATCCGCCGCGACGGCCAGTTGCTCTGGCACGAACGCCAGCGCATTGTCGGCGCCGACGGTTTGCTCGACTCGCCCATTGGCCTGGACGGGCAACCGGTGTTTGCCACGTTGTTGGTGACGGGCGAAGTAAGCCCTGAACTGCTTGAACTCTGCCGCTCGCTGCCGAATGCCGTGCGCGGCGACCTGACCCAATTGCCCGGCTTGCTGGTGGCGCGCTGCCTGGCCAGCGAAGCGCTGCTGGCGCGGGGATGGTTGATTGATGTATGGAAATTGTTACGTCCCGCTCTGTTTGGGCGAGAGGCGGTCGCACCACGAATCTGGAGCACATGAAGATCAACATGTGGGGGGGCTTGCTCCCGATAGCGGTGGGTCAGTGACAGATGTATTGCCTGACATTCCCCATCGGGGCATGCCCCCTCCCACAGGGGATCTGCGGTGTTTTTATGAATGTTGTTTGAAGGACCTTGAACCATGGACCTGACCCCACGGGAAAAAGACAAACTGCTGATCTTCACCGCAGGCTTGGTGGCCGAACGCCGCCTGGCGCGCGGGGTGAAGCTCAACTACCCGGAAACCATCGCCTACATCTCGGCGGCATTGATGGAAGGCGCCCGCGATGGCCGCACCGTGGCCGACCTGATGCACTTCGGCACCACCCTGCTCAGCCGCGAACAAGTGATGGAAGGCATCCCGGAGATGATCCCGGATATCCAGGTGGAAGCCACCTTCCCCGACGGCACCAAGCTGGTCACCGTCCACCAACCCATCGCCTGAGGCCCGGCCATGATTCGTGATGCGATTGAAAGCGACCTGCCAGCGATTCGCGATATCTACAACGACGCGGTGCGCAACACCACGGCGATCTGGAACGAACAACCGGTCGACCTGGCCAACCGCCTGGCGTGGTTTAACGCACGCCAGGCCCAGGCGTATCCGATCCTGGTGTCAGTCGAGAATGACGAAGTCACCGGCTACGCCTCGTTTGGCGACTGGCGGCCGTTCGAGGGTTTCCGCTACAGCGTCGAGCACTCGGTGTATGTGCGTAACGACCAGCGCGGCAAAGGCCTTGGCCCACGCTTGATGGCGGCCTTGATCGAGCGCGCGCGCAGCGGCGGCAAATACGTGATGGTCGCCGCCATCGAAAGCGGCAACCAGGCCTCGATCCGCCTGCATGAACGCCTGGGGTTCACCACCACCGGGCAGATGCCACAGGTGGGTATCAAGTTCGGTCGCTGGCTTGACCTGACCTTTATGCAACTGGCCTTGAACCCGGGCGCCGAGCCGCCCAAGGAGTGAGATCGATGAGCGCTGCGCAACTGCGTCGAGTCAATGCAGAAAGTTTTGCCCATTACCGCGAGGGCCTGGTTGAGCTGTTGCTGGACGCGGTCAAGCACGGCGCCTCGGTCGGTTTTATGGCCGACTTCGACGAAGCCCAGGCCCGCGAGTACCTGCGCGGTGTTCAGGCGAGTATCGAAGATGCCAGCCTGCTGCTGTGGGTGGTGGTGCGCGACGAACAGGTGCAAGCCAGCGTGCAATTGGCGCTGTGCCAGAAAGCCAACGGGCTGAACCGCGCCGAAGTGCAAAAGCTGCTGGTGCACAGCAGTGCCCGTCGCCACGGCCTGGGCCAACAGCTGATGCACACCCTGGAACTCGCCGCACGCCAGCACAAACGTGGCCTGCTGTACCTGGACACCGAAGCCGGCTCTGGGGCGGAAGCGTTCTACCAGGCGCTGCGCTACACCAAGATCGGTGAACTGCCCGATTACTGCCAAAGCCCGGACGGGCGCTACAGCCCGACCG
The DNA here is from genome assembly GCF_009866765.1 of Pseudomonas sp. S35. Lineage (NCBI taxonomy): Bacteria > Pseudomonadati > Pseudomonadota > Gammaproteobacteria > Pseudomonadales > Pseudomonadaceae > Pseudomonas > Pseudomonas sp. S35. The sequence continues at coordinate 686,221 of NZ_CP019431.1, read as the reverse complement.
CTATCTATTTCAAGACCCTGGGGCAACCTGCATGATTCCTGGTGAATATCAGATCCAGCCTGGCGAGATCGAACTCAACGTCGGCCGCCGTACCGTCAGCCTGAGCGTGGCCAACAGCGGCGACCGGCCGATCCAGGTGGGCTCGCACTATCATTTTTTCGAGACCAACGACGCGCTGACGTTTGACCGTGCCGCGAGCCGTGGCATGCGCCTGAATATTCCGGCGGGGACGGCGGTGCGGTTTGAGCCGGGGCAAAGCCGTGAGGTTGAGTTGGTGGATTTGAGCGGTGGCAGGCGGGTGTTTGGGTTTGCCGGGCGGATCATGGGTGATCTTTAGGGCCTCATCGGGGGCAAGTCGAATCGTCGCACCGCCCCCGATAGCGATTTCACATTCAACACAAATACTTCAGGGCACACACATGAAAATCAGCCGCCAAGCCTACGCCGACATGTACGGCCCCACCGTCGGTGACAAGGTCCGCCTGGCCGACACCGAGCTGTTCGTCGAAGTCGAACAGGACTTCACCGTCTACGGCGAAGAGGTCAAGTTCGGCGGCGGCAAGGTGATCCGCGACGGCCAGGGCCAGAGCCAGTTGCTCGCCCATGAAGTGGTCGACACCTTGATCACCAACGCGCTGATCATCGACCACTGGGGCATCGTCAAGGCCGACGTCGGCCTCAAGAATGGGCGCATCCATGCCATCGGCAAAGCCGGCAACCCGGATATCCAACCCGGCGTGACCATGGCCATCGGCGCCAGCACCGAGGTGATCGCCGGTGAAGGCATGATCCTCACCGCCGGCGGCATCGACAGCCACGTGCATTTCATTTGCCCGCAGCAGATCGAAGAAGCGCTGACCAGCGGCGTCACCACGATGATCGGCGGCGGCACCGGCCCGGCCACCGGCACCAACGCCACCACCTGCACCTCCGGCCCGTGGCACCTGGCGCGCATGCTCCAGGCTTCGGATTCGTTCCCGATGAACATCGGTTTCACCGGCAAGGGCAACGCCAGTTTGCCCGAGCCGTTGATCGAGCAGGTCAAGGCCGGCGCCATCGGTTTGAAACTGCACGAAGACTGGGGCACCACGCCCGCCAGCATCGACAACTGCCTGAGCGTCGCCGACCAATATGACGTGCAGGTGGCGATCCACAGCGACACCCTCAACGAGTCTGGCTTCGTCGAAACCACCCTCGCCGCCCTCAAGGGCCGCACCATCCACACCTACCACACCGAAGGTGCCGGTGGCGGGCATGCGCCGGACATCATCAAGGCCTGCGGCTTTGCGAACGTGCTGCCCAGCTCCACCAACCCGACGCGACCGTTCACGCGCAACACCATCGATGAGCACTTGGACATGTTGATGGTCTGCCATCACCTGGACCCGAGCATCGCCGAGGACGTGGCCTTCGCCGAAAGCCGCATTCGCCGCGAGACCATTGCCGCCGAAGACATCCTGCACGACCTTGGCGCGTTCTCGATGATCAGCTCCGACAGCCAGGCAATGGGCCGCGTCGGCGAAGTGATCACGCGTACCTGGCAAACTGCCGACAAGATGAAGAAACAGCGCGGCGCCCTGCCGGGTGACGGCCCGGGCAACGACAATTTCCGCGCCAAACGCTACATCGCCAAGTACACCATCAACCCGGCGATCACCCACGGCATCAGCCATATCGTCGGCTCCATCGAAGTGGGCAAATGGGCCGACCTGGTGCTGTGGCGGCCGGCGTTTTTCGGCATCAAGCCGACCCTGATCCTCAAGGGCGGCGCGATTGCCTCCAGCCTGATGGGCGACGCCAACGCCTCGATCCCGACGCCGCAGCCGGTGCACTACCGCCCGATGTTCGCCAGTTTCGGCAGCTCGCTGCACGCCACCAGCCTGACGTTTATCAGCCAGGCAGCACTGGAGGCCGGGTTGCCGGAAGCCTTGGGGTTGAAAAAGCAGATTGCGGTGGTGAAGGGCTGTCGCGAGGTGCAGAAAACCGACCTGATCCACAACGACTACCTGCCGGATATCGAGGTGGACCCGCAGACCTATCAGGTCAAGGCCGATGGGGTGTTGCTGTGGTGTGAACCGGCTGAAGTGTTGCCAATGGCGCAGCGGTATTTCCTGTTCTGACACTGGCATTGCGTAGGAGCGAGCACGCTCGCTCCTACCGTAAAGCGGCTTAGAAATTCTCGCGTGGGTTGAAGTTGGCCTTTTTCGCCAGTTCCTGCCACAACGCGATGGTCTCGTCGTCAGCCTGCTTGGGCATTACGGCCTTGAGCTGCACGTACAGGAAGCCACGCTCCCCGGCCTTGTTCAGCAAGCCATGACCCTTGGCGCGCATGCGCTGACCGTTCTGGCTGCCGGCCGGCACCTTGAGGTTGATCTTGCCGGTGAGGGTCGGCACCGCCACTTCCGCACCCAGGGCCAATTCCCATGGCGCCAGGGGCAAGGTGATCACCAGGTTCTCGCCTTCCACTTCAAACTTGGGGTGCGGCGCAAACTTGATGATCAGGTACAGGTCGCCATTGGCCCCACCGCCAATCCCCGGCGCGCCCTGGCCTTTGAGGCGGATGCGCTCACCGTCGGCCACACCGGCGGGGATCTTCACGTTCAGGCTCTTGGTGGTGTTGCTGACATGCCGGCCCGACGCGTCGTATTGCGGCACCTGGAAGGTAACCTGCTTGGACTCGGTGGACAGCGTCTCCTCCAAAAACACCGACAGCTGCATCTCCACATCCTGGCCTTTACGCCCGGTAGGCCGGCGCTGGCCGCCACCGAACCCATCGCCGCGCGAACCGAAAATCGAGCTGAAGAAGTCCGAAAAATCCCCTTGGTCCTGGCCGCCGCCAAAGCCGCCACGGCTCTGCCAGCCCGGTGGCCCCTGGAACGGCTGGCCATGCTGGCCGTATTTGCGCAGTTCGTCGTATTCGGCGCGTTTGTCGGCGCTTTTAAGCGCTTCGTAGGCTTCGGACGCGTCCTTGAACTTGGACTCGGCGTCTTTTTCCTTGCTGACATCCGGGTGATATTTGCGCGCGAGCTTGCGATAGGCGGCCTTGATTTCCTTGTCATCGGCGCTCGGCTCGACACCCAATATCTTGTAGTAATCTTTGAAATCCATCGGCGGTTCACCATCCTTAATCGAGATCGCACAGCCCGGGGCACAACGTGCGCTGCTTTGCACCTGTTGAGTGATGTGGCCTGGGGGTGCGTCGGAGTATTATCGGCACTGGCCGTATGCACCAGATGTGGGGGCAAATTGCCCACTTTCAAGCACGATTTAACGGATGGTCGGCCTACGCATCCGCGCTCGACTGGCATACACTGCGCGGCCGTTTTTCGACCGGAACCCGATAGACATGAAAAACCCATCCCCAGCCCGTGCCTGCGGCATCGACTTCGGCACGTCCAACTCCACCGTCGGCTGGATCCGCCCCGGCGAGGAGACGCTTATCGCGCTGGAGGACGACAAGATCACCCTGCCGTCGGTGGTGTTCTTCAACTTCGAGGAGCGCCGCCCGGTGTACGGCCGCCTGGCCCTGCACGAATACCTTGAGAACTACGAAGGCCGCTTGATGCGCTCGCTCAAGAGCCTGCTGGGTTCCAAGCTGATCAAGCACGACACCAGCGTACTGGGCACGGCCATGCCGTTCACCGACCTGCTGGCGCTGTTTATCGGCCAACTCAAGAGCCGCGCCGAAACCACCGCCGGCCGCGAGTTCGAAGAAGTGGTGCTGGGTCGCCCGGTGTTTTTCGTCGACGACGACCCGATGGCCGACCAGGAAGCGGAGAACACCCTGGTCGACGTGGCGCGCAAGATCGGCTTCAAGGACATCTCGTTCCAGTACGAACCGATTGCCGCGGCCTTCGACTACGAGTCCACCATCGCCAAGGAAGAGTTGGTGCTGATCGTCGACATCGGCGGCGGTACGTCCGACTTCTCGCTGGTGCGCCTGTCGCCGGACCGTCGCCACAATGACAACCGCCAGGACGACATCCTCGCCACCGGCGGCGTGCACATCGGCGGTACCGACTTCGACAAACAGCTCAGCCTGCAAGGCATGATGCCGCTGTTCGGCTACGGCAGCCGCATGAAAAGCGGCGCCTACATGCCCACCAGCCACCACATGAACCTGGCCACCTGGCACACCATCAACTCGGTGTACTCGCAAAAATCCCAACTGGCCCTGGGCAGCATGCGCTACGACATCGAAGACACCGGCGGCATCGACCGCCTGTTCAAGCTGATCGAACAGCGCGCCGGGCACTGGTTGGCGATGGAAGTGGAAGAAACCAAGATCCAACTGACCCACGAAGACAACCGCCACGTGGCCCTGGACCGCATCGAAGCGGGCCTGAGCGTCGACTTGAGCCGGGCGCTGTTCGAATCGTCCATCGACGCCCTGCTAGAGCGCGTGCGCGGCAGCGTGACGCAATTGCTCAACGACGCCTCGGTGACGGTTGCGCAAGTGGACACCGTGTTCTTTACCGGTGGCTCCAGCGGCATCCCGGCGCTGCGCCACAGCATCTCGGCGATGCTGCCGAATGCGCGGCATGTGGAAGGCAATATCTTTGGCAGCATTGGTAGCGGGTTGGCGATTGAGGCTAGCAAGCGGTACGGCTGTTAAGCAGCACGTGTCCAGCTGCAAGTAAAAGCAGGTTTGCTGTTACTTGCAGCTTGCAGCTTATAACTCGCAACTGCTCCTAAACCATCCCACCGAGCTTCAGCTCACTCTTCAAATACGCGTAGTAAATCGGCCCCGCCACCACGCCCGGCAGGCCGAATGCGGCCTCAAACACCAGCATCGCCAGCAGCAATTCCCACGACTTGGCACTGATCTGCCCGCCGACAATGCGCGCGTTGAGGAAGTACTCGACCTTGTGGATAACAATCAAATACCCCAACGCCGCCACCGCCACCCAGATCGACAGCGACAACGCGACGATGGTGATCAGGGTGTTGGACATCAGGTTGCCGATCACCGGCAGCAGGCCGAGCAGGAAGGTCAGCACGATCAGGGTTTTGGTCAGCGGCAGGTGAATGCCACACAGCGGCAGCACCACGGCCAGGAACACGGCGGTAAACGCGGTGTTGAGCGCGGCGATTTTGATCTGGGCAAACACAATGTTGCGAAAGGCCTGGACCAGCAGGTGCAGGCGGTCGAACAGCGCGGCAGCCAGGGGTTTGCGTTTGGTCAGGTCGGGCACGCGTTGCAGGGCGATGATCGCGCCGAGCACCATGCCGATCAGCAGGGTGACGAACATGTGCGCGGCATCTTTGCCGACCAGTTGCAGTTCGCTCAGGTGCTTGCTCAACCATTCGCCGATGGCCACGCGAAACTCTGCGGCACTGGCCGGCAGGTAGGCGTCGAGGAACGGCGGCAGTTGGCCGCGCGCGCGGTCAACCACGCCCATGAATTTATCGAGGGACGCCCCGGGGTTTTCCGCTTCGTGGAGCAGGAAGCTGATGGCGCCGGCAAAGATCAGGGCCAGCACGCTGACGATCAGGGTGCCAAGCAACGCCACCGCCAGCCAGCGCGCGCGGCGGCCTTCGATCAGCCGTTGCAGTTGGGGGGTGAGCATGTTGACCAGTTCATAGACCAACAGGCCGGCCAGCAGGCTGGGCAGCAACTTCAGCGGCAGTACCAGCAGCAATCCGCCGAAAATGATGATGTAGCTGGCCAGCAACAACACATGACGCTGAGAAAACGTTGGCATACAGCCTCAAAACGAACGGCGTTAACGGATGTGTAGGAGCGAGCTTGCTCGCTCCTACAGGGCTGTGTGCGAGTGTCGCAGCCTTCTATGGCCTGGGGCTATTATTTCTTCAGACAGGTACTCATAAAGGTTTTGCGCGCATCCCCGGTCAAGGCCTTGGTCTTGGCGTCGGCATTGCAATCCTTCATCTTCTGCTGCTGCGGGGTCAGGGTCTTGGCGTCGTTGGCGGCAGGGGCCGACAGGCAGGTTTTCATGAAGGCCTTGCGCTCGTCGCCTTTGAGCGTCTTGGTGGTGGCTTCGGCATTGCAGGTGGTCATTTTGTTTTGCTGGGCGGTGGCGGCAAAGCCTTGGGAGCACAGCAGCAGGCCCATCATCAACAACGGAATACGCAACATCTTCATGGAGTTTTCTCCCTGTTACCACGCCGAGGGGCGCAGCCTACCCGCAGTGTAGTCAAACCCTGTTACATCTTCATCCACGGCGAATATTCGCCCGCCGATACTGCTCCGGCGTACAACCGGCATGGCGCTGGAACATCGCGATAAACGCCGAGGCGGTGCTGTAGCCGAGGTCGAACGCCACCTGCTGCACGCTGCGTTCGCTGTCGAGGGCTTCGATGGCAGCCAGGTAGCGCAGGCGCTGGCGCCATTCACCGAAGCTCATGCCCAACTCACGCACAAACTGCCGCGCCAGGGTGCGTTCGCTCACATGCACTTGCTCAGCCCATTGCGCCAGCGGGCGATTGTCGCCGGGGTCGGCCTGCATACCTTCGAGTACGCCGAGCAAGCCTGGACGACGGGCATAGGGCAAAAAACCGTCGTGGACCGGCGCCTGCCGCAGTTGGTCCACCAGCACCTGGGCCAGGCGGATATCGGCTTCGGTCTGGGGGATATTCACGTCACGCCGGGCGAAGTCACGCAGGATCGCCTTGAGAATATCGCTGATCGCCAGGGTGCACGGCTGTTGCGGCAACTGCTTGCACAGCGCCGGGGCCAGGCCCACCGAGTGATAGACAATCGCCTGGGCGTTGTAGGAGCTGTGCTCGGTATTGGGTGGGATCCACACCGCGTATTGCGGCGGCGACATAAAGCGGTTGCCGGCCACCTCCATGCGCATCACGCCACTCGCGGAGTAATCCAGCGAGCCCCAGAAATGCTGGTGCGGCGTGCATTCGGTGTCAGGGGCAAAGTCGGAATACCGGAAGTACACCGGGCTGGGGAGACTGCGGAAATCCGCAAGACGTACGGTATGTCTGGCCATATTGTCTGGATGCAGAGGTGATTTGTCTGGATCGAAGTATAAGCTTCTATCCAGACAGAGGATAATCGCGCCTCATCAACACACCTGGTTTCTTTCGATGCAATACGCGTATCCCCTGCTGGCCATTTTTATCTGGGCCGGCAACACCGTGGTCAACAAACTGGCCGTGGGCTCGATTTTCCCGTCGCAGATCGGCTTTTACCGCTGGCTGCTGGCGGCGCTGCTGTTCACGCCGTTCATGCTCAAACCGGTGATCGCCCAGTGGGCGCAAATTCGTCCGAACCTGGGCAAGATCGTCGTCCTCGGCGTGCTTGGCATGGCCGTGTATCAGAGCCTGGCGTACTACGCCGCGTCCCTGACCAGCGCCACCAACATGGGCATCATCCTGTCGCTGATGCCGTTGATGGCGTTGACGGCAGCGATCATCAGCCTCGGCCAGCGCCTGACGTTTGGCGCGCTCACCGGCGCCGTGCTGTCGTTTGCCGGTGTGGTCGTGGTGGTGTCGTCCGGCAGCCTGGGCGCGCTGTTGCAACACGGCGTCAACCTGGGTGACGCCATGATGCTGGTCGCCACCCTGGCCTACGCGGTCTACAGCACCCTGCTGAAAAAATGGCAGCTACGCCTGCCGCCGCTGGTGTTGCTGTACTTGCAGATACTGGTGGCGGTGGTGGTGTTGTTTCCGCTGTTCCTGTTCTCGGCCAAAGCCGACCTGGGCTGGGCGAATATTCCACTGATACTGTACGCCTGCTTGCTGGCATCGATGCTCGCGCCACTGGCGTGGATGCATTCGGTGAAGACCTTGGGGCCAAGCCGTACCACGCTGTTTTTCAACCTGCTGCCGTTGATTACCGCGTTGATTGCGGCGGTGGTGTTGAAGGAAGAACTGGCGCCGTACCACTTGGTGGGTGGCTTGCTGACCTTGGGTGGGGTGATCCTGTCAGAGCGCTGGACCACACCTGTGCGCCGCCCGGCTTAAACCCCTGCCGCTTTCAAGCGCTGGGCATGTTCGACAAAAAGACGGATCGGCTCGGCGCCCTTGCCCACCAGCCCCATGGACTGATTGACGATATCAAAGTGGTCCAGGGCGAAGTCATCGCCAATCACCGTGCCCAGGTGTGAGCTGTAGCGCCCGACCATGCCGTCGCACTGGCCCTTTTCCCGCACAAAGCTGCGGGCGAACAAGCGACAGCTGCGATGGGTACCGTCAAACAGGTTGCGGCCCCGATCCGTGATGCCCGGTTGCAGCGTGCCGGACCACGAGTAATAGCGCACGCCGTTGACCACCTCCGCGCCCTGCCCGCCCCACGTCTCGGGCAAGCCTTGGGGATACTGGCGATTGAACAGCGCCACACCTTCACTGGTCAGGGAATGGTGCGATGCCTGCAGGTCCGCCTTGAAGCGCGGCCCGCGGTAGCCGGTTTCCAGCACGCCCATCACCCAGGCGACCAGGTGAAACAGCGCGCTCATGATCCGGCCTTTGGCGCCGTCGGCGGGGTAATGGGCGTGGATGTGGTCCGCCAGTTCCGAACCGTGGTTCGGCCCGGCCACCGAGGTCACCGACGCCACCCATTCCGGCCGTTTGGCCGCGGCATAACGTGCCGTCAGCGAGCCCTGGCTATGACCGATCAAGTTGACCTTTTCTGCCCCCGTCTCGCGGCGAATGCGCTCAATCTGTACCAGCAACTGCTCGCCACGCACCTCACTGGAATCCAGCGGCGCCACCTGCACCGCGACTACCTGTGCGCCACCGGCACGCAATGCCGGGACGATGCCGTACCAATAGGGGAAGAACCCCAGGCGCACGAAACCGAGCATGCCGGGCACCAGCACCAGGGGGTAACGCGTGGCTAACGACTGCGGCATGACGCGAACGTCCTCGAAACTGAACACCTGCCGTGCAGCCTAGCCCACCGTCAAGTCGGCCTGATGACGCTGGGGATAAATCCGATAAAACTTTTTGCGTTGCCTGGGACTCACAACTTGGAGCGATCACGCCGGCAGAGCGTGGCGCAAAACCGGATTAGCACCAGGAGATTGAGATGACTGAAGCACATTTGACTGACGTTGCGACCCTGCGCAGCCGCGCCCGCCAGAACGTCGAAAACGGCGCCGTGACCGAAGGCTACGACGCCGACCGCAAAGAGATCATCCGCCTGCTCAACGAGTCGCTGGCCACCGAATTGGTCTGCGTGCTGCGCTACAAGCGCCACTACTTCATGGCCAGCGGCGTAAAAGCCGCCGTCGCCGCCGAGGAATTCCTGGAGCACGCCACCCAGGAAGCCGAGCACGCTGACAAACTCGCCGAACGCATCGTGCAACTGGGCGGCGAGCCGGAGTTCAACCCCGACCTGCTGTCGAAGAACTCCCACGCGCAATACGTGGCCGGCAATACCTTGAAGGAAATGGTCTACGAAGACCTGGTGGCCGAGCGCATCGCGGTGGACAGCTACCGAGAGATCATCCAATACATCGGCGACAAAGACCCGACCACTCGCCGCCTGTTTGAGGAGATCCTCGCGCAGGAAGAAGAGCATGCGGACGATATGGCGGATATTCTCGAAAGTCTGTAAATAGCGGCGCAAAAAGAGGGGGGGGAGCCGGTTAACCGGCTCCCCCCATTTTTTTGCCTGACCGTCATCCAGTCAGAAGCCACGATAACGCCATTCCGACGAAGGAAGACATAGTGAGCAGGTAGGGAACTACTATCCAAAGTTTGAGACGTCTTGGGATACGCTTCACATCCTCAACAAGTACAAGGTGCCGCCATTGGAAAAAACTCGGAATTAGGATGACAAGGGCGATCACGAAGAAACGTTTCAACTTGCCACCAAACGGGCCGACGCCGAACCTGTATTTGAACGTCACAATGAATGAGCTGAATTTTAGATAGTCTTCGGCCTCTTCAAGCTTTGTATAGATGACATAAAAATTTAATGGAAAACTCAGCAGCATCAACACACCCGACCATATGCCGATGGACTCCGACATCATTTTCCAACTCCTGAAATTTCATAAAGGCGGGTTCCTATTTGCTCACCAGCGTGGCTTCCCAAACTACCCACGGCGACGCTCCCAATGGCCGCCCCCACAATGGCACAGCCCAGCGCACTCGCTCCGGCGGTAGGTATGGCAAAGACAGCGGCACATACGGCGACCCCAACCCCCAAGCCTGCGTATCCCCCGTAAGCGGCGCCACCGACTCCTAACACCAGCTTCCCTCCCTCCACAAACTTAGCCCGATTACATTCATGCTCACGTCCGGCTGAACACGCCTCCGTTATTTCCAACGCAGTCACTCCAACATCCAGTGCTATACCGATATAGGTGCCCTTCTTCAATATCTGCGAAGCCTTGGCGAGGCGTTTGACTGCCTGTTCGTATTCGCGAATTTCACCGTGATGCCAATAGCTTTTAGTAGAAATACCCAACATTTTTTTTATCGACCCTTCATTTTTCAAGCCCGTACCAAAACGAGCCATACCCGAGAGCTGCTCCTCCAGCTTTGCAAACAACATCCTGCGTTTAGCCAGAAATTCATCCCTCGCGGCCGTTGTGCCCTTGCTCAAGTACTGCTTATGTAAAACGTCGATTTCTTGAAGTGTCCTCTCGATAGCCACAAGATGCTTACTCCAGGCACTGCTGGCACTCCCGACACCGATCGAAGCGTTGGTCATGATGAGCTGTAGTAGATCGTAGTTTTTGATCAAAAAATGATCGACTGCGGAATGCGCCAGCAACGCATGTTTTATGTTCTGCGCAGCGCGCATCAGTTGCGCTTCTTCAGCGGTGCAAGACGCTGTACGCGCATCAGGAATGATCACCAACTGCCCCGGCAAGACCACCACATTGCGGATGTGTTGGTTGACGATGTCGAACTTTGTTTGCGTATAAGGGCTAAGAGAAAGACTGAGCTTGAGCAGTGGATACGGCTGTGGTCGCTCATTGATAAATGCGTAGGCTCCCTGCATGGATTACACCTCCAAGTGACTGTGGCGGTCGACTATAGGAAGGCAACCCAGGAGGTGTAAGGGGAATCAGGGGCGGTTTTAGCGCTTCAGAAATGAGCTACACAAGACAAGGATCATACTTACGGCGCCCCGATAAAAAAGGCGACCAAAGGGTCGCCCTTTCTGACAATTTCGACGATCAGCCTTTCACCGTCTTCGGCGCCTTGCCTTCCTTCATCTGTTGCAACAGCGGTGCGCATTCATTGGGCTCGCCGCCACTTGGGGCGACCAGCGCCAGCAACCCAGCCGCCGGGCCGGCGATCACACCCAGTGCCACCATGCCTGCGCCACGCAGGGCCAGGGGGATGGCTTTCACGCCCGCATTGGGCTTGATAAATGGGCCGTTGACGTACAACGGCGAACGCAGGGAGAACAGGCGAAAGCCCTTCGATTCCGGTGTGACGGTCAGGTCCAACTGCTCGGTAGCCATGTTCGCGGTGCCGTCGATGTAGATGATGGCGTTCTCGGTATCGAACACAAACAGCCGCGTGGTTGCCAGGCCGGTCTTGATGCCGAAGTCCGCCGCCGCGCAGTTGATCTTCACTTCCTTGTCGCCAAACAGGCGGCCCACCACATAGTTGCCGACGTTGAGCCCGGCGATTTCCATCAGGCCACGGCTGATGGCGCCATCGTTGATCAGCATCTTCAGATCACCGTTGGAACTGCCCAGCAGCGCGGCGACGGAGTTGCCGCGCCCGGCAATATCGGCATCGCCGTTGAGTTCACCGAAGCTGGTTTTCATCGGCTCAAAGGTCGGGAACAGTTGCTTGAGCTTGAAGTTACGTGCGGTCAGCCTGGCGCGACCTTCCATTGGTGTGATGCGGCCATTCAGGCGGATCTGCGCATCGAGCTTGCCGCCAGCGACGCCGAAACGCAGGGGCTCCAGGCTCAGTTCGCCGTCGGTGAGCACCAGGTGGGTATAGAGGTCGGTGAAGGGCAACTCGGCACTGTGCACGATACGTTTGCCGGTGAATTCAACGTCGGCATCCATGTCGCGCCAGCGCTCGGTGCGGAACTCTTCCACTGGCAGCACTTTGGTCGCCGGCTGCTTGCTCTCGCCGCCACGGGCCTTTTGCTTGGCGTTGGAGTCGGCGCCGATCAGCGGCGCAAGGTCAGTCATGAGCAACTGGTTGGACACCAGCGCGCCGCTGAGCTTGGGCCGTGGCTGGCTGGCGACGTAGCCGAGGTTGCCGTGGATGTCGCTGTTGCCGATCTTGCCGTTGAAGTTCTCGTAGCGGAAGGACGCGCCGCTGGCCTCGTGCAACTTGGCGATCAAGTGACCGTCGGTGGCGTAGGCCGGCGAGTCCGGCAGGGTGACGCCGGTCAGCGGGTACAAATTGCCCAGGCTGCTGCCGGAAAGCTTGAGGCGCAGGTCGAGGGCGCCGAGGTTGAGCGGATCGGTCAGGGTGCCGGCCAGGGCGATGCTGGTGTCGGCGATCTTGACCTGGGCCTGTAGCGGGAATGGCTTGGCCGCGTCCTGCAGGGCCAGCAGGCCACCGATCTTGCCAGTGCCGTCGAGCTTCTGGCCGTGGTACTGGCCTTTGACCTTGAGGGCGAACGCATAGTCCTGGGGCGCGGAGCCTTTTTCCAGGGCCTTCTTGGCATCCGCGTCGCCGACGATTTCACCGAAGGGGATCGGTTTGCCCAAGGGGTCGATGATCACGTCGAGCTGGGTCTTGAGGGTCTGGTCGTCGAGGGTCACGTGGCCTTTGTCGAAGCCGATGGCACCAATGTCCACCACCCAGTTGGAGGGTTCGGCGTCCGGGTCCTTGGGATCGAATGTGAAGGTCCAGTTGGCGCGGCCGTCGGCCAGGCGCTGCAGTTCGGCGCTCGGTTCGGTGAGGTCGATACGCGGGATCACCACGCGCTGCACCAACAGCGCGAGGGGTGAAATACGCAGCTCGACCTTTTTCAGCGTGACCATTTGCGGCTTTTTCGACCACTCGGGGTTGCCCAGGCTCAGGTCTTCGGCAATCACATGGGGCCACGGCACCCAGGCACGCCAGCCGCCCTCATCGGGCTCGCGCTGCCACACCACGGCGAGGTTGCCATTGATGGCAAACGGGCGATGCAGCTCTTCGGAGACTTTGGCATTGAGGGGCGGCTTGATGCGATTCCAGTCAAAGAACACCAGGACCAGGACCACCACAGCGATTAAGAGAACGAAGCTGGCGCAGCTCCAAGCGACAATTTTACGAGTGCGCGTCATTGCACAGGACTCCTCAACACGACTAGCTGAACTACAGCTCATAAGGGTACGACTGGCAAACCGTCGTGGGGTTTAACCCGACGGCCAATTTAGTCGCAAAAAGCCATTTTCCTGATCATTCAGACAGATCCGATCATCAACGACGCACCATTGTTACCCAGGTTCGTGTCGAAAATACCCACCACAGTGCAAAACCGCGTGCTTGAGAGGCGCGATCTAGAGCCCCCGGCGAGAACAATCAATTCTGTTGATTATTACCATTGTGTTTATGAACTTTTATATCGACTTATCAAGAGTAGCATTAGCCCTGTACCCACTTTATCGCCCTCCCAAGGAGCAACCCATCATGAAACGCCAAGTACTCGCTACCGTCCTGTTGTCCGTTCTGGCTTCCAGCGCTTTTGCCCTGCCAGCCGCCGAGCAAGTCACCCCACAAGTCAAAGCCGACGCCGTGCACTTCAGCCAAACCCTGGCTCGCAGCGGTTCGCAAGAAGACGAGAGCCGTGACTACGCCAAAGGCGCTGTCGCTGAAAATGGTTCTGATCGCTTGCTGGAACGCAACGCCGTTGCCGAAGACGGTTCGGATCGCCTGCTGGAACGTAACCCTGTTGCCGAAGACGGTGCTGATCGCCTGCTGGAACGCAATGCCGTAGCCGAAGACGGTGCTGATCGCCTGCTGGAACGCAACCCTGTTGCCGAAGACGGTGCTGATCGCCTGCTGGAACGCAATGCCGTAGCCGAAGACGGTGCTGATCGCCTGCTGGAACGCAATGCCGTAGCCGAAGACGGTTCGGATCGCCTGCAAGAACAACATCAAGCACAGAGCTAACTCAGTGGTGGCCCAGAAAAAAGCCCGATCAGTCGATCGGGCTTTTGACTTTTTGTAGAACCTGTCACGCAACGCCTCCCGCCAAGTTCGACGCCCATGAAGCTGTTTTGCTAGAGTGCGTCGCTGTACTTGCCGACAAAGCCCACCCGCCCATGCTGCCCCGCGCCGAACAGAAGCAACAGACCCGCCTCGCCCTGATGGACGCAGCCCGCCATCTGATGGAGTGTGGCCGTGGGTTTGGCAGCCTTAGCCTGCGTGAAGTGGCCAAGACCGCCGGCATTGTGCCCACCGGCTTCTATCGCCACTTTGCCGACATGGACCAGCTCGGACTCGTGTTGGTGAGTGAAGTCGGCCAGACCTTTCGCGCCACCATTCGGCTGGTGCGCCACAACGAATTCGTGATGGGCGGCATTATCGATGCGTCCGTGCGGATCTTTCTGGATGTGGTCTCGGCCAACCGTTCGCAATTTCTGTTCCTGGCTCGCGAGCAATACGGCGGTTGCCTGGCCGTTCGCCAAGCCATCGGCGCCCTGCGCGAAGACATCACCCGCGACCTGGCCGCCGACCTGATGCTTATGCCCAAGTTGCAACACCTGAGCGCTGAAGGGCTGCACGTGATGGCCGACCTGATTGTCAAAAGCGTGTTCGCTACCCTGCCCGATATCATCGACCCGCCGGCACAGGCACTGCCGGCTCACCTCACGCCCCAGGCAAAAATCACCCAGCAGTTGCGCTTCATTTTTATCGGCCTCAAGCACTGGCAAGGCCTGGGCAGCACCGAGTAGCCCCGTCAGCCCGGCTTATGAAAGCGCTTGGCCGTGGTGTAGTTTTTGTTCCAGTAGCGGTTGCTCAGCGAATCGATACGTACCGTCTTGCCCGCACGCGGCGAATGAATGAACTTGCCCTCGCCTATATACAGGCCGACATGGCTGATCTGATTGTGCCCGTTACCTTTAAAGAACACCGCATCCCCGGGTTTCAGGGCGCTGCGCTTGATCGTCTTCGCGTTTGAGCGATGCATGGCCGCCGTGGTGCGGGGGATGCGGATGTTGGCTTCGGTCTTGAACAGGTAGACCAGCAGGCTGCTGCAGTCAAAACCCTGCTCCACGCTACTGCCTCCCCATTTATACGGCGTGCCCAGCAATTCATGGGCGCGGTCAATCACATCGTCGATAGCTGGCCGCATTGGCAGCGTTGGCAGCGATTGCAAGGTCTGCAGAGGCGTTGCGATCTGGACAGGCGCGGCGATCGTGCGCTGTTGAATATTGGCCGAGGAGGACGACGTGACCAGATAAAGACTGAAAATGAATAAACACAAAATTGACTTAAACATGATGGAACCCACCGTGGATTTTTAGCACGGGGTAGATCCTAATGATCTGACACGTAAGCAGATGAACGCCAAATCTGCAGAGCGGGTAGGACTAATCCGAAAACGCCAAAAATACAGCTCGGTAAAGACACGCCCCTCAGGCCTCCAGCACGGAACGCCCCCATTCGGTGCCAAATACCCGATAACGCACCATAAACAAGCATCACTGAAGGCGTGGACGCCCTGTTGAGTGGCACAATCGCGAGCACCTACAGTAAATTCCTACGCAATGCGTCGTTGGCAAGCCCCTTGCTCTAGCTCTGTTATCGCTCATAGCTGGAAGCTTCCTGATGCTGGTGATCCACCGCCGAATCGCCCCCCAAGCCCTCTGGGCCGCTGAGCTGCTGCTGAATTTCGAAGCCCGCAGCAAGAGCCGCCTGCGCTGTTTCAGTGCCGACGGTGAAGACGTCGGCCTGTTCCTGGAGCGCGGCCAGCCGCCGCTGCACGATGGTGAGTTCCTACAAGCTGAGGACGGACGTGTCGTACGCGTGTGCGCACGCCCTGAACAGCTGCTGCACGTCACCTGCGCCAGCGCATTTGAACTGACGCGCGCGGCTTATCACCTTGGCAACCGTCACGTCGCCTTACAGGTGGGAGACGGTTGGCTGCGCTTGCTCGATGACTACGTGCTCAAAGCCATGCTCGAACAACTGGGCGCTCATACCGAAACCCTCGAAGCACCGTTCCAGCCGGAGCACGGTGCCTATGGCGGCGGCCATCATCACTCACGTCATGGCGATGAAGATTTCAACTATCCGCCCAAGCTGCACCAGTTCGGCGTACGTGTATGAACCCAGCCTGGGCGCTGCTGCGTCTGGCCAGTCCGCAATTGCCGATTGGCGGCTACAGCTATTCCCAAGGGCTGGAGATGGCCGTGGAGAATGGCCGCGTCAACGATGCCGCCAGCGCGCGGCGGTGGATCAGTGACCAGTTGCTGCTCAACCTCGCACGCTTCGAAGCGCCGCTGCTACTCGCCCATTGCCGCGCCGCAGCCGAGCAGGATTGGCCGACACTCGCGCAATTGTGCGAAGAGCACCAAGCCAGCCGAGAGACTCGCGAGCTGTATCAAGAGAGCCGTCAAATGGGCTACTCACTGCAACAACTGCTCAACGGTCTGCCGGAACTGGACAACCAAGCCCGCACCTTTCTTGAGCAACGCAGCGAGCCTCATCTGGCGTTGGGCTGGGCCCTGGCTGCACGCGCCTGGACCATCAGCGCCGACGACGCCCTCGCCGCCTGGCTATGGAGCTGGCTGGAAAACCAATTGGCCGTGCTGATGAAAACCCTGCCCTTGGGCCAGCAAGCCGCCCAGCGCCTGACCAGCGATTTGTTGCCCCTGCTGCAACAAGCCCAGCAGGACGCCAGCCGCATCGACCCCCACCGTTTCGGCAGCGCCGCCTTCGGCCTGTCCCTGGCGTGCATGGCCCACGAGCGCCAGTACAGCCGCCTGTTCCGTTCCTAGGAGAAAAAACCCATGAACACACAACCCCTGCGCGTCGGCATCGGTGGCCCGGTGGGCTCCGGCAAGACCGCCCTGACCCTGGCCCTGTGCCTGGCGCTGCGTGATCGCTACAACCTGGCGGTGGTCACCAACGACATCTACACCCGCGAAGACGCTGACTTCCTGGTGCGCAACCAGGCCCTGGCGCCGGAGCGCATCATCGGCGTGGAAACCGGCGGCTGCCCGCACACGGCCATCCGTGAGGACGCCTCGATCAACCTGGAAGCGGTGGACCAACTCAACCGTCGCTTTCCCGGCCTGGACCTGATCCTGGTGGAGTCCGGTGGGGACAACCTGTCGGCCACGTTCAGCCCGGAGCTGTCGGACCTGACGATCTATGTGATCGATGTCTCGGCTGGCGACAAGCTACCGCGCAAAGGCGGTCCCGGCATCTGCAAATCCGACCTGCTGGTGATCAACAAGATCGACCTCGCGCCGCTGGTCGGCGCTTCGCTGGAGCTGATGAACAGCGACACCCAACGCATGCGCAACGGTAAACCTTTTGTGTTCAGCAACCAGAAAACCGGTGTCGGCCTGGATGAAATCGTCGCCTTTATCGAAC
Source organism: Pseudomonas sp. S35 (assembly GCF_009866765.1). Taxonomy (NCBI): domain Bacteria; kingdom Pseudomonadati; phylum Pseudomonadota; class Gammaproteobacteria; order Pseudomonadales; family Pseudomonadaceae; genus Pseudomonas; species Pseudomonas sp. S35. The sequence goes on along the minus strand of NZ_CP019431.1, from coordinate 668,776 downwards.
GCCAAGGCCTGCTGACCACTGCCGCCTGATCAACCTATAAGGAACCTGTTATGAGCCTCCACAAACTCTTCGCCGCCGCCGCCCTGCTGCTCGCCCCGGCCCTGGCCTTCGCGCATCCCGGCCACGGCGACAATGGCCTGGTTGCCGGCATCAGCCACCCGCTGGGCGGCATCGATCACTTGCTGGCCATGGTTGCCGTCGGCCTATGGGCGGCGCAGCAAAAAGGCGCCGCGCGTTGGGCCCTGCCGTGCACCTTTGTCGGCACCATGCTGATCGGCGGCGTGCTGGGTTTTGAAGGGCTGGCATTGCCGGCGCTGGAAAGCGGGATTGCCGCGTCCGTACTGGCCCTGGGCCTGGCCGTGGCGCTGGCGGTGCGTCCGCCACTGTTCATGGCCGTGGGTTCTACGGCGCTGTTTGCGCTGTTTCATGGGGTGGCCCATGGCCTGGAACTGCCTGACATGTCCAGCCCTTGGGCGTATGCCGTTGGGTTTGTCGGGGCGACCGCGGTGTTGCACGCCGCGGGTTATGCCGTGGTGCGTTTTCTGCCGGCGGCGGCGGCGCCGTTGGTGCGGGTTGCTGGAGCGGCTTCGGCGGCGACTGGGGTGTGGTTGCTCGCCAGCTAAAAGCGCCAAGCTACAAGCTGCAAGTAGAGTCCGAGTGTTTTACTTGCAGCTTGAAGCTCACAACTTGAACCTGCCCCTCTGCTACCATGCGCGCCTACACCCCTGCCGTGACGACGCCAGCCAATGCCCATCGCTTCCCAACCCACGTTGAATTCCGTGCTCACCCACTTCCACAGCCTGATCGTGCCGCTCTGGCAGGGTCCGGGCTGGAATGCCGAGTTGGCGTTGCCCTATGAGGCGCTGGATGCCGATCATCGGCCTTTGCCACCGCAGCGCTACCGCGCCATGGCCTGCGCCCGGCAGTTGTACCTGTTCGCCAGCCTGATCGGCGAGCGCGGTGCGGCCTTCGCCGAAGAACGTGCCGCTGCGTTGTTCCGTTCCCTGCAACGGCACTTCCACGACGCCGAGCATGGCGGCTGGTTCTACAGCATCGACCCGGCCGGGCAACCGCTGGACACGCGCAAAGACCTCTACACCCACGCGTTCATCATCTTCGCCTGCGCCCATTACTGGGCCAAAGTACGCGAGCCATTGGTGGAATCGGTGCTCAATGCCGCCCTTGAAGTGGTCGCCGAGCGTTTCGCCACCGGCGATGGCCTGTATGAGGCGGTGCTTGAGCGTCATTGGTCGTCCCTCAAGTCCGGCCCGCTGCAAAACCCGTTGATGCACCTGGCAGAAGGCTTTCTCGCCACCCTGGCGGTACGTGAAGACGCCGATGTACAAGCGGCCTTGCTGGCCTTGGCGACGGCCATGCAGCAGCGCTTCATCGACCGCCAGCATGGCGTGATGATGGAAAAGCCGCTGGGCGCTGTGGATAACTGGTTCGAGCCGGGGCATCAATTCGAGTGGTTCTTTTTGCTGGAATCGTCACCCGTCTTACGCGGCACGCCGTTGCATGCCTCACTGAGCCGGGCATTTACCTACGCAGAGCAAAAGGGTGTGGATAGATCAAGCGGCGCGGTCAGCGGTATGCTCGCCCTGGACGGTAGCGTGCGTGACGCCACCCAGCGCATCTGGGCCCAGGCCGAATACCTGCGGGCACTGACCTTGCGGCCCGGTAGTGAAGCGGTGCTGCAACGCCAATTGCTGGCGCTGCAAGAGCATTTTTTGCATGCCAAAGGCTGGCATGAATGCCTGGATGCCAACGGTGTGGTGAGCCGACGGGACATGCCGTCGACCACGCCTTATCACTTGGCGACCTGCTATCAGGGCCTGATTCAGCATCTGCGCTGACCTTCAGAGCCTCATCGGGGGCAAGCCCCCGATAGCCTCACCTGGGTCTAAAGACCGATCACGCAATCCACTTGCGGTCCCCGGTAAAACTGATCGTCAACCAGCGCGCCGCATCCGGCGTGCCGAGCCCTGTGGATATCTCTTCGCGCAGCCCGTCCAGGGTCGCGACGTTATCCACCGGGTAGTTCGCCGGCAGCACCACATGAATCTCGATGAACCGCGCCCGCCCGTGCTTTTGCACGTAGGACACGTAGTCGTCGAAACCATGCCTGGCCTGGGCCGCGTCCATCACTTCACGCACTTTGTCATCCAGGTGGTCGGGGGCAATCCCCAGCACCTCGCGCAACGCTGGGCGCAGGATCTTGAATGCCGGCGCCAGCATGCTCAGGGCCAGCAGGATCAGGATCAACGGGTCGACATACACCGCCCACTCGCCATAGCCCTGGGACTTGAGCAGCAGCGCAGCCAGAAAGCTGATCAACAAGCCCACCGACAGCATCGCGTCCACCAGCCAACTGATGTTGTCGAACTGGATCAAGGATGATTTAAGCGTGCGGTTGCGGTAGCGCACATAGAAGAAATAAGCGAACTCAACAACGGTAAACACCGCCGCATAGACGATCACCAACCCCAACTCGATCTCGCGCCCGCCATTGATAATGCCGAACACGCCGTTGAGGAACGCATAGATGGCGATCAACAACAGGAAGCTGCCTTCGATCAGCAGCACCATCGGCTCCAGGTGCCAATAGCCGAACTGGAAGCGCTCGTTGCTTTTCTTGGCGATCAGCTTGGCCGTGATCAGCATCAACACCTTGATGGCGGTGGCGATCAGCGAGAAAAAGCCGTCGAACAGAATGGATTGGGCGCCGGATATCACACCCGTGACAATCCCAGCGATCGCGACCGCGAACATCAGGATGGTCGATTGTTTGAGCAGTGCCTGCTCACCTCGGTTACTCACATTTCCTCCAGTCAAAACCTTTGAACCGCTGGGTGCGGTGGGGTTTTCAGGGGCGCAGTGTACCTTATGGCCTGTTTTGGCCGATTTGACGTCATCGGGGGCAAGCCCCCTCCCACATTGGACCGAGTTCCAACATGAACACGCGGACAAATGTGGGAGGGGGCTTGCCACCGATGGCAGCGACGCGGCTTAACGTCTTACTTACCGCCCCGCTCAATCGCAAACCCGGCCCAGGTCTGGCTCACCGGCATCAGCTCCAAGCGGTTGATGTTGACGTGCGCCGGAGTGTTCATCACCCAGAAGATCGTGTCGGCAATGTCCTGCGGCTGGATCGGCTCAGCGCCCGCGTACGTGGCGTCATAGCGCGCCTGGTCACCGCCGAAACGCACCAACGAAAACTCACTCTCACACAGCCCCGGCTCGATGTTGGTCACGCGCACGCCAGTGCCTTGCAGGTCGCAACGCAGGTTCAACGAAAACTGCTTCACGAACGCCTTGGAGCCGCCGTACACGTGGCTGCCAGGGTACGGGTAGTTACCGGCGATGGAGCCCAGGTTGATGATCCCGGCGCCACGGCCATGAGCGATCAAGCGCGGCAGCAACAGGTTGGTCGTGGTCAGCAGGCCCTTGATGTTGGTGTCGACCATGGTTTCCCAGTCGTCGAGGCTGCACTTGGGCGCCGGGTCAGTGCCCACCGCCAGGCCGGCGTTGTTGATCAGGCCACGCAAGGTGGCGAACGACGGCGGCAGGCTGGCAATGGCGTCTTCCATGCCCTTGCGATCCCGCACGTCCACGACCAGGCCGTGCACTTCGGTCTGCTTGGAAAGCTCTTCGACCAAGGCATTCAAACGCTCGGCGCGACGGCCAGTGAGCACCAGTTTCCAACCGGCTTCAGCAAAACGACGGGCACAGGCTTCGCCGAAACCTGAGGTTGCGCCAGTAATAAACAGCGTGTCGGACATGGTGTTCTCCTTGCGGGCATCGGGAAAAAAAACAGCCAGCAGAATGCCCTTACACCGCCGTCGCGGCAACCGCTAAGCACACACCCTCCTGCACAACTGATCATTTTTTGATCATGTCAGGCAACGCCATATGAACCGTGGCCTGTAGACATATACGCGCAGGTTATCCACAACTGCGCCCACAGTCTTTGGGGGCAAGTGCAAAACAGCGAAAGCCGCTGTATACAAGGCTTGCAGGCGGTTTTAGAAAGTTTTTTGCTTGACCTTGGCGAAGCCGTATGTAGGCCCATCGGCAGCAGGAAAACCCGAACGATGGCTCCAGGCCAGTCATTCCGGCCTCTGCGGCGGTCTTTCCAGAGTTTAATCACAGACTTATCCACAGGCTGGCGGGTCATATTTCGGTCATATACCTGTGTCTTTAAACAGGTTGACAAACCCCTCGACCGGTCGCCAAAAAGCGACTGATCAAAAAACAACCGATGCGCTGCAAGCCACGGTTTTAAAGGCTTTCAGCCAGCTACTCCCACGTTACCCACAGCCGGTTCCACAGTGGATGGGGACAAGTCAAAAGTGTGACAAAACAGGGATTTGCGGCGGCTATATGTCGCGCTTTGGAGGTGGGCTGGATTTGTTTTCCACAATTTCAGAAGCAACCCAAAAACACGTGTGGGAGGGGGCTTGCTCCCGATAGCGGTGGGCCAGTATCAGATGTACTGAATGACACGCCGCTATCGGGGGCAAGCCCCCTCCCACATGGGTTTTGCGTGATCTTTTAGATCAGTGGCCGCCCAGGTAGGCGTTGCGCACTTCCTCGTTCACCAGCAGCTCCTTACCCGTGCCGGTGAGGCGAATCTCGCCGTTGACCATCACATACGCCCGGTCCGACAAGCGCAGGGCGTGGTTGGCGTTCTGCTCCACCAGGAAGATGGTCATCCCGGTGGCTGCCAGTTCGCGCAGGGTGGCGAAGATCTGCTTCACCACAATCGGCGCCAACCCCAGGCTTGGCTCGTCCAGCAGCAACAGCTTGGGCCGGCTCATCAACGCACGGGCGATGGCGAGCATTTGCTGCTCGCCACCGGACATGGTCATGGCGCGCTGGGTACGCCGCTCCTTGAGCCGCGGGAACAGCTCGAACATGCGCTGCATGTCATCAAAGGCGTACTTGTCGCCAATCGGGATGGTGCCCATCAGCAGGTTTTCCTCGACGGTCATGTCGGGGAACACCCGCCGCCCTTCCGGCGACTGTGCGATGCCGTTGGAGGCGATGTAGTGGGACGACTTGTGGGTAATGTCGACGCCGTTGTACAGAATCTGCCCCGACTCGGCCCGTGGCTGGCCAAAGATCGACATCAGCAGTGTGGACTTGCCCGCGCCGTTGGAGCCGATCAGGCTGACGGTTTCGCCTTCGTTGATGTGCAGCGAGACTTTTTTCAGGGCCTGGATCGGGCCGTAGAACACGTCCAGGTCTTTCATTTCGAGGATAGGTGCGCTCATACCAACTCCTCTTCGTCGGCGCCCAGGTAAGCAGCAATCACTTTCGGGTCGTTGCGGATCGCCTCCGGCCCGCCCTCAGCGATCACGTTGCCGTGGTCCAGCACCACGATGTGGTCGGAAATACTCATCACCATGCCCATGTCGTGTTCGATCAGCACCACCGTGAGGTCGTGTTCGTCGCGCAGCAGGCGAATCATCGCGCTGAGGGCTTCGGTTTCCTGTGGGTTGAGGCCGGCTGCCGGTTCGTCCAGGCAGATGATCTGCGGCCGCGTGCACATGGCGCGGGCGATCTCCAGGCGGCGCTGCTGGCCGTAGGAGAGTTCGCCGGCCAGGCGGTTGGCGCAGTCCACCAGGTCCACCACTTCCAGCCAATAGAAGGCGCAGTCCAGTGCATCGCTTTCGGCCTTGCGGTAGCCCTTAGTGTTAAGGATGCCTGCGAGCATGTTGCGGTTGACCCACATGTGCTGGGCCACCAGCAGGTTTTCCAGCACCGACATTTCCTTGAACAGGCGAATGTTCTGGAACGTGCGCGCTAGACCTGCCCGGTTGACCAGGTGGGTGCCGCCGAACATTTTGTAATACACGCGGTTCAGAAAGCTTTTCGGCGACACGAAGTCGGTGGCCTTGAAGCGTTCGCCCAACAGTTGGATCACGTTGGTCTGCTTGCCACGGATGTTGAGTTCGATCTTGCCGCCGCTGGCTTTGTAGAAGCCGGTGAGGCAGTTGAACACCGTGGTCTTGCCGGCGCCGTTGGGGCCGATCAGGGCGAAGATTGAGTTGCGTTCGACCTTGAGGCTCACATCGCTCAAAGCCTTGATGCCACCGAAGTGCATCATCAGGTGTTCCACGGACAGGACGACTTCCTTGCTCATGGCGCCACTCCTTTACGTGGTGTCACACCGGTTCGGCTGATCCGAATAAGGCCGCGTGGCCGCCAGATCATCATCACCACCATCAACACGCCAAACAGCAGCACGCGGTATTCGGAGAAACTGCGCAGCAGCTCCGGCGCGACGGTCAACACGAACGCCGCGATCACCACGCCCACCGTGGACCCCATGCCGCCCAGCACCACGATGGCCAGGATCAGCGCCGACTCGAAGAAGGTGAACGACGACGGGTTGACGAAGCCCTGGTAGCTGGCGAAAAACACCCCGGCCAAACCGGCGGTAGAAGCGCCGATGGTGAACGCCGAGAGCTTGACCAGTACGTGGTTCAGGCCCATGGAACGGCAGGCGATTTCATCTTCGCGCAGGGCTTCCCAGGCACGGCCGACTGGCATGCGGGTCAGGCGATGCTTGATATACAGCACGGCCAGCACCACCAGGAACAGCACGATGTAGATGAACATGAACTTGATGTTGGGGTTGTAATCGAGACCGAAGAACTCGTGGAACGGAATCCCGCCCTCCTTCGCCTTGCGCCCGAATTCCAGGCCTAGGAAGGTCGGCGAAGGCACCGGCATACCGTTCGGGCCACCGGTGAACGACAGCCAGTTATTAAGCACCAGACGGATGATTTCACCGAAGCCCAGGGTCACGATGGCCAGGTAGTCCCCGTGCATTCGCAACACCGGAAACCCGAGTATGCACCCCGCCAATGCCGCCGCGATGGCCGCCAGGGGCAGCACGCTCCAGAAGCCCAGGCCGAGGTACTGATAACCCAATGCCAGGCCGTACGCGCCGATGGCGTAGAACGCCACGTAACCCAGGTCGAGCAGGCCAGCCAGGCCAACCACGATGTTCAGGCCCAGGCCGAGCAACACGTAGATCAGGCCGAGGATCACCACGGTCAGCAGGTACTTGTTGGCAAAGATCGGGAACACGATGGCGATCACGATCAACGCCGGAATGATCCAGCGCAACCGCGACTTGTAGTCCGGTGGCAGCACATGCACGCCGGAGCCACTGCTCTCGAAGCCCTGCAGAATCTTCAGGCCCTTGGGGGTTTGCAGGAACAGGCTGAGGGCAAAGCGCCCCGCCATCACGATGGCGACCAGGATGGCCACGCGCGCCGGTTCCAGGTTGAAGCTGTAGCCGTCGAGGACCACGCCGACAATCGGACCGAACACGATCAGCGAAATCAGCCCGGCAAGGATCGTATCGACGACACTTTTCTTGATATCGATAGGTTTGGCAGCAGACATGTTTACACCTTAGCCACGAGCGGGCGACCCAGCAGGCCCTGGGGACGGAAAATCAGAATCACCACCAGCAGGGAGAAACTGAACACGTCTTTGTAGTCAGAGTTGATCAACCCCGAGAACAGCGACTCGGAGATACCGAGGATGATCCCGCCCAGCATTGCCCCAGGCAGGGAGCCGATGCCGCCGAGCACCGCTGCGGTAAACGCCTTGATGCCGATGATGAAGCCGGCATAGAAATCGAAGGTGCCGTAGTTCAAGGTAATGAGCACGCCGGCCAGGGCCGCCATGGCGGCACCGATCACAAACACGTAGGAGATCACGCGGTCGGTGTTGATGCCCAGGATCGAAGCCATCTTGCGGTCTTGTTGGGTGGCGCGGCACATGCGGCCGAGCTTGGTGTACTTGATGATGTAGGTGAGCAACGCCATGCCGGCAAATGCCGCGACGAGGATGAAGACCTTGGTGTACGTGAGCTGCACGAAGCCGCTGCCGATGTCGACACGCCAGGCGCCGGCCAGCAGGGTAGGAATGCCTTGTTGTTTCGCACCCTGGGCGATCTGCGCGTAGTTCTGCAGGATCAGGGAGATACCGATGGCGCTGATCAGCGGGGCCAGTCGGGTGGAGTTGCGCAGCGGTTTATAGGCGACACGCTCGATAACCCAACCGTAAACGCCCGTGACGACGACGGTGAACACCAAGGTGCCGAGAATGAGCAGCGGGAAGGATTCGATGCCGAAGTAAGCCAGCAGTGCCAGACTGATCGCCGCGAGGTAAGCGGAAATCATATAAACCTCGCCGTGGGCGAAGTTGATCATGCCAATGATGCCATAGACCATTGTGTAGCCGATGGCGATCAGGCCATAGACCGACCCGAGGGTCAGGCCGTTGACCAGTTGCTGCAGGAAAATACCATCCATAACGCAATCTCACGCGGTGAGCACCTGCACACCGGTGGGTGTGCGGCGCTTCTGGAGGAAAAGACAGATCTCGATCAGAACACGGTCACCTTGTGGGAGGGGGCTTGGCCCCGATGCGGTGGGTCAGCTGAACAACTGTTGGCTGACACTCCGCTTCGGGGGCAAGCCCCCTCCCACATGGATTACTTCTGCTTTTCCAACTGGTGGTATTTGCCTTCTTTATCCCACTGGTAAACCACGTAGTCGGAGATTTTCAGGTCGCCCTTACCGTCCCATTCCTTTTTGCCCATCACGGTCTGGACCGGGTTGGCCTTGAGCCACTTGGCAGCGTCTTCACCCTTGTTGGACTTGGCACCGTTGAAGCCGGCAGCCAGGGCCTGGACCGACGCGTAGGCGTACAGGGTGTAGCCTTCAGGCTCGGTGCCATTTTTGCGGAACTCTTCGACCACAACCTTGCTGTCTGGCAGCAGGCGCGGGTCGGCGCCGAAGGTCATGTACACGCCATCGACGTACTGCTTGCCGCCAGCGGTGGCCACCAGTTCGTCGGTCACGATACCGTCATCGGACATGAACTTGACGTCCTTGAGGCCCGCTTCACGGATCTGGCGCACCAGAGGCCCGGCTTCCGGGTGCAGGCCGCCGAAGTAGACGACGTCAGCGCCGGTGGAACGGATCTTGGTGACCAGGGCGCTGAAGTCTTTCTCGCCACGGGTCAGACCTTCTTCGAGCACCGGCTTGACTCCGCGCTTGGTCAACTGGGCTGCGGTGGCGTCGGCCAGGCCTTTGCCGTAGGTGTCCTTGTCGTTGATGACCGCGACTTTCTTGCCTTTGAGCACGTCGACGATGTAGTCGCCGGCGACGATCCCTTGCTGGTCGTCACGCCCGCACATACGGAACATGGCACCCAGGCCGCGTTCGGTGACTTGTGGGTTGGTGGAGCCTGGGGTGATGGCGATGATGCCCGCTTCGTCATAAACCTCGGACGCCGGGATGGTGTTGGAGGAGCAGAAGTGCCCGACCACGCCGATCACTTTGTCCTGGTCAGCCAGGCGGTTGGCCACGGCCACGGCTTGTTTTGGCTCGCACGCATCGTCACCGGCCACCAGCACGATTTTCTCGCCGTTGATGCCGCCAGCCTTGTTGATCGTATCGGCTGCCGCTTGGGCACCCTTCATGTACTGCTCACCGAAAGCGGCGTTGGCGCCCGTCATCGGCCCCGCGACGCCAATCTTCACATCAGCTTGAACAAACGTAGAAACACCCAGCGCCGCTGCAACGGCGAGGGCCAGAAAACCTTTCTTGTAAAACGTCTGGGACATGAGTGGTGCTCCGATATTTTTGATTTTTGGCACGACAACTTGCATTCAAACCTTTCACCGAAAGCTCAGAGCAAGCCCCGTGCCAGTACGTTTTTATTCTTCAAAAAGACACCGTGTCATTGTTATTACGGGCGTTTCGACTCGACTCGCCAGTACGTGCAACCGCCTAACACGCAGAGGTGCAACCAATGACCTTAAAAAGTACAACCCTGGCAGGTGCCACCTGCAACCGAATGGATAAACCGCAGCGCCTGCACCTGTAACAACGTGCGTAACGGAACTGCACATTTACAGTGCGTGACTGCTACGACCTGCACCAATACAGATTAGTAGCCTGCTAAGAAAATGCAGGCTTCTGAGCGGTATTTCGCTGATCAGATCACGATCCGCAGACATTGCCCGGCGTGATACAGCGAGAATCCAGCCTCGTACAGGCAACTGCGCAGGCCCACCCCGGCCAACGGCTGCATGGGCGCGAAAGGAATCGGCAAGGCCTGGGGATCCTGGTGACACAAGTAGTCGGCGAACGCCTTGCCGACCACACTGCCGGTGGTCACGCCACGCCCGTTATAACCGGTGACGGCGACCAGGCCGGGGGCCGGTTCGAACAAGCGCATCAGGTGATCGGGAGTGAACGCGATGCAACCGGTCCAGGTAAATTCCCACTGCACCGATTTGAGGTAAGGGAAGTAGTGCTGCTGCACCCGATCGGCCCATGCCTTGAGAAACCACGCCGGCTTCTGGTTGCCGTTGCCCAGGCTGCCGAGCAACAAGCGACCCTCGGCATCGCGGCGGATGCTGCTCAACACCTGGCGTGTATCCCACGAACCCTGGCCGCCGGGGAGGATCCGCTGGGCGGCGTCTGCGGTGAGCGGGGCCGACGCGACCTGGTAGTAATAACCGGGAAAAAAGTTACGCCGCAGCTCGGTCCATTCGCCTTCGGTGTAGGCATTGGAAGCAATCACCACCTGTGCAGCCTGCACTGCACCGTGCTGGGTCTGCACCGACCATAGCGCACCTTGGCGTTCCAGTTGGGTGACCGGAGAATGATCGAACAGTTGCCCGCCGAGTCCGACCGCCGCATTGGCCAACCCGCAGGTATAGGCCATAGGGTTCAAGGTACCCGCGCGCCGATCCAGCAAGGCGGCGGCAATCTTTTTAGTCCCGGTGGCTTGCTCGCAGGCCTGGCCGGTGAGCAATTGCACTGGCGCGCCACGGCGCTTCCATTGTTCTTCACGACTGCGCAAATCCGCCTCGCCACGGGCGTTGTGCGCCATGTGCAGGGTGCCCTCACGGCGCAGTTGGCAATCGATGGCGTATTTGTCGATCAGGCTGAACACCAGGGACGGTGCCGCACCGAGCATGCGGTTGAGCTGACTGCCCACCGCTTCGCCGAAACCGGCTTCGATGTCGTCTGGCGGGATCCACAACCCCGCGTTCACCAGCCCGACGTTACGGCCCGACCCGCCGTGGCCGGTGCGATGGGCTTCGAGCACGGCGACACTTTTGCCCTGTTCCAGCAAGTGAATCGCCGCCGACAAACCAGTGATGCCGGCGCCGATCACGCACACGTCCACTTTCAGCTCGCCCTTGAGCGCAGCGCGGTCCGGCCGGCTGGGGGTGAGGTGCTCCCACAAACATGTTTCGCGTAGTGCCATTGCCAGACTCCGGTGAGACCTAACAAACATCTGTTCCAAGCTGCAAATGCGATTCAAATGTGGGAGGGGACTTGCCCCCTCCCACATTTTGAGCGCAATCCGACTTGAGGGATTAGTCGAAGGTGATGCCCTGCGCCAGAGGCAGCTCCAGCGAATAGTTCACGGTATTGGTCTGCCGACGCATATACCCGCGCCACGCATCCGAACCCGACTCACGCCCGCCACCGGTCTCTTTCTCGCCACCAAACGCGCCGCCGATTTCCGCGCCGCTCGGGCCGATGTTGACGTTGGCGATGCCGCAGTCACTGCCCACCGCCGACATGAACTGCTCGGCTTCGCGCACATCCGTGGTGAAGATGCACGACGAAAGGCCTTGGGGTACCGCGTTGTTCAAGCGCAGAGCCTCGGCAAAATCGCTGTAGCCCACCACGTACAGAATCGGCGCGAAGGTTTCGGTGCACACCACATCACTCTGCTCAGGCATTTCCACAATTGCCGGCGACACGTAGTAGGCATTGGGGAAGGTGTCTTCCAACTGGCGCTTGCCGCCGAACACCTTGCCGCCTTCGCTCAAGGCTTGCTCCAGGGCATCCTGCATATTGTCGAAACCGTGCTTGTCGATCAGCGGGCCGATCAGGTTGCCTTCCAGCGGGTGGCCGATGCGCACTTTGGAATAGGCGGCCTTGAGGCGGGTGACGATTTCTGCCTTGACCGATTCATGGGCGATCAGCCGGCGCAGGGTGGTGCAACGCTGGCCGGCGGTGCCGACGGCGCTGAACAGAATGGCGCGCACGGCCATGTCCAGGTCGGCGCTTGGGCCGAGGATCATCGCGTTGTTGCCGCCCAGTTCGAGGATGCTGCGGGCAAAGCGCGCGGCGACTTTTGGCGCCACTTCGCGGCCCATGCGTGTGCTGCCGGTGGCGCTGATTAGCGCGACACGCGGGTCATCCACCAGCGCGGCGCCGGCATCGCGACCGCCAATGATCACCTGGCTCAGGTACTCAGGGGCGCCGTCGAACTTCTTCAGTACGCGCTCGAACAGCGCCTGGCAGGCCAGGGCGGTGAGCGGGGTTTTTTCCGAGGGTTTCCAGATCACGGCGTTGCCGCACACCAGCGCCAGGGCCGTGTTCCACGCCCACACCGCGACCGGGAAGTTGAAGGCGCTGATCACGCCGACCACACCCAACGGGTGCCAGGTCTCACGCATATGGTGGCCTGGGCGTTCGGACGCGATGGTCAAGCCGTACAACTGGCGCGACAGGCCGACGGCGAAGTCGCAGATGTCGATCATTTCCTGCACTTCACCCAGGCCTTCCTGAGTGATCTTGCCGGCTTCCCAGGAGACGAGCTCGCCGAGGTCGGCTTTGTATTCGCGCAACACATCGCCGAACTGGCGCACCAACTCACCGCGACGCGGTGCCGGCACTTTGCGCCAGGCGTCGAATGCATGCTCAGCGCGACTGACCTGTTGCTCCACCTCGGCAGCACCTTCCCAGTGCACGCTGCCGATGCGGCTGCCATCAATCGGCGAATGCACAGGCTGTTTACCCGACTGGTACAGCGCCGGGTTCACCCCGAGACGATCAAGCAATACGGCAACCATGGGTCACTCCTTCAATCTCAAACAGAAAATTCGCGCCGCCACAGACACGGCGATCCAGCGCTTATTTGTAGCTGGCCCAAGACTTGCCAACAAACGACGATTAGGCGAGATATCATTCCGTTTATTCATGCAAAGCATAAAAAGAGGCACGCCGTGCTGAACAAAAGACATTTGCCCTCGATCACCGCTCTGCAGTGTTTCGAAGCCGCCACCCGCCACTTGAGCTTCACCCGCGCCGCCGAGGAGCTGAACCTCACGCAAAGCGCGGTGAGCAAGCAGGTGGCGCAGTTGGAAGAATTGCTGCAACACCTGTTGTTTCGCCGCGTGCGCCGACGCTTGCAGATGACCCCCGCGGGCGACCTGTACCTGGTGGAAGTGCGCAAGATCCTCACGCAGGTGGAGATGTCCACCCACTACCTGCGCTCCTACGGCGGCGAGACCGAAGTGCTGCGCGTGTCCACGCCCTACACCTTCGGCGCCCGCTGGCTGGTACCGCGCCTCAAGGGCTGGCGGTTGCGCCACCCGCAGATCCATCTGGACCTGTGCAACGAGCAGGAACCGGACGAACTGCTGCAAGGCAAGGCCGACATGGCCTTCTACTTCGGCCAGGGCGCGCGCCCCGGCACCGAGAGCCTGAAGCTGTTCAGCGAAGAACTGGTACCGGTGTGCGCCCCGGAAAGCCTGCCCGCAAAACCCTTCACCGACCCCACGCAACTGAGCGAGCTGGTGCTGCTGCAAAACGCCTCACGGCCCCAGGGCTGGCATGACTGGTTTGCCGACCAGGGTTTTCACACCGAACACAGCTACCACGGGCCGCGTTTCGACACGTTCTATATGTGCATTCGCGCCGCGCAGGTGGGCTGTGGCGTGGCGCTGTTGCCGCGGTTTCTGGTGGAGGAAGAACTGGCCGACGGCAAGTTGGTGATTCCCTGGCAGCATGCGATGCCGAGCCAGGATGCGTATTACCTCGCCTACCCCGAGCATTCGGCGGAAGTGCCCAAGGTGCGTGAGTTTGTGACGTGGATGATGGAGCAGGTTATTTAGCGCCTGGAATATAGCCATCGGGGGCAAGCCCCCGATGAGGCCAGTGGCCTCACTGAAAAAATCACTGGCAAAACCCCACAGGTCTATGCGCCACTAGCCCCCTTCCTTAAATTGTGTGTAAAGGCTGGCGCCCAGCGCCGACCCGTCTGGAGATTCCCGTTATGAGCGAGAGTGTGTTTGCCGATCGCATCGTGCAGAACCTGCTCGACACCGACTTCTACAAGCTGACCATGATGCAGGCGGTGCTGCACAACTACCCCAACGTGGAAGTTGAATGGGAGTTTCGTTGCCGTAACAGTGAAGACCTGCGCCCGTACCTGGCGGAAATCCGCTACCAGATCGAGCGCCTCGCCGAGCTGAGCCTGAGCCCGGACCAGTTGGGGTTCCTGGAACGCATCAGCTTTATGAAGCCAGACTTCCTGCGCTTCCTCGGGCTGTTCCGCTTCAACTTGCGTTATGTGCAGACGGGCATCGAGAACGGCGAATTATTCATCCGCCTGCGCGGGCCGTGGCTGCATGTGATCCTGTTTGAAGTGCCGATGCTGGCCATCGTCAGCGAAGTGCGTAACCGCTACCGCTACCAGACCGTGATCCTGGAACAGGCCCGCGAGCAGTTGTACCGCAAGTTCGACTGGCTGACGGCGAATGCCAGCAGCGAGGAACTGTCGGAGCTGCAAGTGGCGGACTTCGGCACGCGGCGGCGCTTTTCGTACCGGGTGCAGGAAGAGGTGGTGAGCGTGCTCAAGCACGATTTCCCCGGCCGCTTTGTCGGCACCAGCAACGTGCACCTGGCCCGCGAACTGGACATGAAGCCGTTGGGCACTATGGCCCATGAGTGGATCATGGCCCACCAGCAACTCGGCCCGCGCTTGATCGACAGCCAGATCGCCGCCCTCGATTGCTGGGTGCGCGAGTACCGTGGCCTGCTGGGCATCGCCCTGACCGACTGCATCACCACCGATGCCTTCCTCGGCGACTTCGACTTGTACTTCGCCAAGCTGTTCGACGGCCTGCGCCATGACTCCGGCGACCCCGTGCAGTGGGCCGAAAAAGCCATCGCCCACTACCACAAGCTCGGTATCGAGCCGATGAGCAAGACGCTGGTGTTCTCCGACAGCCTGTCGCTGCCCAAGGCCCTGGAGATTTTCCGTGCGCTGCGCGGTCGCATCAATGTGAGCTTCGGTATCGGCACCAACCTGACCTGCGATATTCCGGGGGTGGAACCGATGAGCATCGTGCTTAAAATGACCGCCTGCAATGGCCAGCCCGTCGCGAAGATCTCCGATGAAGCGGGCAAGACCCACTGCACCGACCCGAATTTTGTCGCCTATTTGCGTCATGTTTTCAAAGTACCTGCCATTTCCAGCAAGGAGTGAATCATGCAAGCCGTACAGCGTGAGATTGCGCAGCAACTCAAGGTGCAAGCGCCGTTCAACGACCAGGCCGACCTTGAGGCCGAAGTGGCCCGCCGCGTGGCTTTTATCCAGGATTGCCTGCGCAACTCCGGGCTCAAGGCATTGGTACTGGGCATCAGCGGCGGCGTCGACTCCCTGACCGCCGGCCTGTTGGCCCAACGTGCGATGCAGGAACTGCGCGCCAGCACCGGTGACGAGGCTTACCGTTTTATCGCGGTGCGCCTGCCCTACGACACCCAGTTCGACGAAATCGACGCCCAGGCTTCGGTGGACTTTATCGAGCCGGACGAGCGCCACACCGTGAACATCGGCCCGGCGGTGAAAGCCCTGGCCAGTGAAGTGGCGGCGTTCGAAGGCAAGGCGGCGGTGTCCCGCGATTTCGTGCTGGGCAACACCAAGGCGCGCATGCGCATGGTGGCGCAGTACACCATCGCCGGCGCGGCCGGTGGCCTGGTGATCGGTACTGACCACGCGGCGGAAGCGGTAATGGGCTTTTTCACCAAGTTCGGTGACGGTGCGTGCGATCTGGCGCCGTTGAGCGGGTTGGTGAAGAACCAGGTGCGCTCGATTGCACGGCACTTTGGCGCGCCGGAATCGCTGGTGGAGAAGGTGCCGACAGCGGACCTGGAAGACCTGTCGCCAGGCAAGCCGGATGAAGCGTCACATGGCGTGACCTATGCCGAGATTGATGCGTTCCTGCACGGGGAAGCGGTGCGTGAGGAAGCGTTCAGGATTATCTGCGAGACGTACCGCAAGACTGAGCACAAGCGGGTGATGCCATTTGCGCCGTGAGGTGAGCCAGACAGTGGTGTGTTGATTGGCAGACAGCCATCGGGGGCAAGCCCCCTCCCACATTTACTGAGTTCACCGGTCAAAATGTGTGAATGCAGTGAGTGTGGGAGGGGGCTTGCCCCCGATGAACGATAACGCGGTGTTACTTGACGACCACAGTGCCTTTCATCATCGAGATGTGGCCTGGGAACGAGCAGAAGAACGCGTAGTCGGTCCCGGCTGCCAGCTTCGACACATCGAAGGTCACCGAATCTTTCTCTCCGGCACCAATCAGCTTGGTGTGGGCGATGATGCGGTCGTCACCCTCTTTCAGGTAGTTCTTGTCGATGCCAGCGGCCATGCCATCAGTGGCCACCGGTTGCATGTTCGCGGCACTGGTCAGCACCCAGTTATGGCCCATGACGTTTTTCGGCAAGCTGCCCGAATGTTCCAGGTTCACGGTGAACGTCTTGCAGCTCTTGTCGATCACGATTTCCTTGGTGTTGAAGGACATCTGGTCAGTGGAGTCGACGGTGACCTTGCACTCTGCGGCAAGCAACTGGCCGCTCGCCAGAGTCAGCAGGGAAACAGCAACGAGTTTGGCAAACATGTGAATCTCCAAGGCAGGGTTTAAAAAACGCGGATTGCGGTAAGGGTGCCTCAAGCAGGCTTGAATTCTTATGATCTGAATCAACAGATTGTATACAACTTTAGGCTATCAGACTTATCAACACAATCTACCAGCCAAAGTAGCAGTACCCGCCTATGATCGGCCCATCACCCACTGGAGTCCGAACCATGCGCCTCAATCACCTGCTCAATGGCCTGCTGGCCGCGTACGCCTGCGGTAAGTGAAGGCAAAGCGCGCTGCTAAGCTGCTACCATAGCGACCCAAGGCAGCCGCGCGCCGCCACCCTCACCTTCGACCCTAGAGGATCGCCCATGGCCAAACCTAATTACTCCTTCGCCAAACGTCAGAGAGACTTGGCCAAGGAACAGAAGAAAGAGGAAAAACTGCAACGCAAGAAAGCCGCTGCAGACGAAGAAGCCGGCGCACTGAACCCGGACGTCGATGCTGAAGAAACGAGCGACGAGACTGAAACACCAAAAGATCCGGCTGAATAATTTCTTTTGTGGTGAGCAGGCCCACTCTGCTCACCCTCCTCAACCTCTACTCCAGCGGCATCACCGTCACCCGCACCTCCGGGTCATGGCTCCCTCCCCCCAGAATCACCCCACGCAACGGCGACACATCGGAAAAGTCCCGGCCCCAGGCCAGGGTGATGTGCTCCAGTGCCGGCTGCACGTTGTTGGTCGGATCAAAATCCACCCAACCGGCCATCGGGCAAAACACCGAAACCCACGCGTGGGACGCGTCGGCGCCGATCAGCCGTGGCTGGCCAGGGGGCGGCTGGGTGAGCAGGTAACCGCTGATATACCGCGCCGCCAGGCCCCGCGAGCGCAGGCAGGCAAGCATCAGGTGGGCGAAGTCCTGGCACACCCCGCGACGGCGCTCCAACACTTCCACCAGCGGCGTAGCGACCTGGGTCGCCTCGGCATCGAAGGTGAATTCGCTGAAGATCTTCTCCATCAACGCCTGCGTGCCAAGCAGCAAGGGCTCGCCGGGCGGGAAGCAACTTTCGGAGAACTCGACGAAGGTTTTCTTCAGGTGCACGTAGGGCGATTCGAAGCGATACCGACAGGCTTCGATTCGCTCAGGCGTCATCGGCTGGCTGCTGTAGGTCAGGCTGTCACGGGTCTGGTCCCAGGCGGGTGACTGCCGGAAATCCAGCACCGGCCGCGCCAGCACTTCCACGGTCAGCCCGGCATTGACCAGCAGTTCATCATGGGGCCGCTCGAACGCCAGGCGGGTGATCGGGTTGCCGTACACGTCCAGCTCGTCTCGGCGCGAGGTCGGTTCCGGGCTGATATCCAGTTGTTGCAAAGTACAGCGCTGCCAGGCACAGGGTCGTGGCCATAAGTGCGCCAGTTGCTGGGCCAGGGACACCGGGCTGTCGTAGTGGTAGTGAGTATCGTGGAAAATCTGGTAGCGCGCGCTCATTACACCGACACCGTTTGTTGGCTGACGTCATCCACATGGGCAAAGTGGCGCAAGGCCAGGCGATCCGACACTTGCCCGCTTTCATCGGCCACTGCTTGCAGCAGATCGGCCAGGCCGTCCAAGGCGGCACGCACGCTGGACTCGCCAAACAACGGGTTCTCCAGACAGCCCAGGTCGAAACGCGCCAAGCGTTCCACCAAGGGCGCCAGGCCGGTTTCCCGGGGTACGGCAAAGTCGTCATTGAGTCGCCGCAAGGTGCGACTCACCAATTTGAGCTGGAACAGCACCGCATGGGGGTTCTGCTCGTCGAGCAGCAACAGGTCGAGCACTGGGATCAACTGCGGCACCGCCAGGTAGCGCGAGCGGTAGGTGATGCTGCTGTTGCCCAGTTCCAGCAACCACTCCAGCCCCGCCTGATCGAACACCGCCACGCCGCGCAGGAACGCCGCCAGGCTGCTGCTCAGAAACTGCAGGCGCTCGATGCGCCGGCCCATCATCAGGAAGCGCCAGCCTTCGTCGCGGGTCATGTCGTCCAAGGCAAACCCGGACAGCGCGGCCAGGGACATCACCAGGCGGTTGAGAAAGTCGAGCAATTCGCCAAAGTCCGGGGTGTCGCTTTCCAGTTCCAGGGCTTCACGCTGCAACTCCACCAACGCCTGCCAGTTCTCGCGGGACAACTTGCCACGCACTTGGGACGCCGCCCATTGCAAGCGTTGCAGGTTGGCGCGCAGGCTCGACGGCCAGTCGTCGCCGAGCAGAGCGGCTTGCAGGCGCTCCGGCAATTCGCCCTCTTCCGGCAGCAGGCGCAGGCTCTCACCCAGCTCCACCGCCGCCAGCAAGGCCAAGGGATCATCACCGTCCACATAACGCGCCAACACGATGCGCAGCCAGCGCGCGCTGTCATCGCAGCGCTCGCAATAACGGCCAAACCAGAACAGGTTTTCCACCACCCGTGACGGCAGATAGGGATCGCGGCGCACCAGGTCATGGGCGCCGATCGTACGCTGGGCACGCCACTGCTCACCACCGGCGGCGCGCTCGCCAAGCACCCAGGTGTCCTTGCTCGCACCGCCGCGCTGCATCGATACCACTTCGGCATCGGCTTCAGCGGCCACACGGGTCAGGCCGCCGGGCAATACGCGATAACCGTCGTCACTGGCCACCGCATACACACGCATGCCGATGGCGCGGTGCTGCAAGTGGTCATCCACGGTGTGCCATACCGGCGCCTGGGACAGTTGCGCCAGTTCCTGGGCGACGTAGGCGTACGGCCGCGCACGCATGCGTTCGGCCAGGGCCTGGCGTTGCTCATCGTTCAGATCGCGACCGAATACCGGGGCGAAGCTCTGGGAGGGAAACGCCGGTTTGATCAGTAGCTCCGGGAGTTTCTCCAACGCTTCGGCGAGCACCGGCGCTTCACCGCACCACCAGGTGGCAATGGACGGCAGGATCAGTTCTTCGCCGAACAAAAACTCGTTGATCTTCGGCAGAAAGCCCAGCAAACCGGGGGACTCCAGCACTCCGCTGCCCAAGGCATTGGCCACCAGCACATTGCCCTGGCGCACCGCATCCAGCAGGCCGGGAACGCCGAGGGCCGAGTCGGTGCGCAGTTCCAGCGGGTCGCAGAAGTCGTCGTCCAGGCGCCGCATGATCGCGTGCACCCGGCGCAAGCCGCTGAGGGTTTTGAGGAACACCGTGCTGTCGCGCACGGTCAGGTCGCCACCTTCCACCAGCGGGTAGCCGAGCTGGCGAGCGAGGTAGAGGTGTTCGAAATAGCTTTCGTTGAACCGTCCGGGGGTGAGCAACACGATCAGCGGTGGCTGGTCGTCACCGGGCGCCTGGCGGGCCAGGGTTTCCTGGAGCGTGCGGAAGAAACCGGTGAGGTGCTGCACCTGCAAGTCACGGTACAGGTCGGGGAAGGCGCGGGACACGATGGTGCGGTTTTCCAACGCATAGCCGGCGCCCGACGGGGCCTGGGTACGGTCGGCAGTGACCCACCAACGACCATCCGGGGTGCGTGCCAGGTCCACCGCGTACAGGTGCAGGAAGGCACCGTCGGGCGGCTGGATACCCTGGCATGGCCACAGGAAGTTGTTATGCCCGAACACCAGTTCCGCCGGCAGCAAGCCTTCTTTGATCAGGCGTTGCGGACCATACAGATCGGCAAGCACGGCATTGAGCAGGCGCGCCCGCTGGGCGATACCGGCCGACAGGTGCTGCCACTCGTCAGCCGCCAGCACATGGGGCAGCAGGTCCAGCTCCCACGGGCGGTCAGCGCCCTTGG
Source organism: Pseudomonas sp. S35 (assembly GCF_009866765.1). Taxonomy (NCBI): domain Bacteria; kingdom Pseudomonadati; phylum Pseudomonadota; class Gammaproteobacteria; order Pseudomonadales; family Pseudomonadaceae; genus Pseudomonas; species Pseudomonas sp. S35. The sequence continues at coordinate 648,281 of NZ_CP019431.1, read as the reverse complement.
GGTCGGCATAGACGTTGTAGGTGACGCCGTTTTCCTGGATCTGGCGCGTCAGCAACGCCTGGCGCTGGGCCAACTGCGCGGGAGTGCTGCGTTGCAGGTGGTCGAGCAAGCGCTGCCAATGGGCACGCACCGCGCCGCTGTCGTCCAGCAGTTCGTGATAGGTGCCCGCAGTCAGCGGGTAACGGTCGAGCAAGTCGGACATGGAACGCTCGGCAGGGCAAAGGGGGCTCAGATTAACTCAACAAACACTGCAAATCCCTCTATGGTCTCCAGGCTTTTGTGGTGAGTGGGCTTGCCCCGCGCGAGGCAAGCTCGCTCACCACACAAGCCTGGGGTCACAGGTGGATTGCGTTCAGTCATTTTTATTGGGGAAACGCCGCAGATCCAGGGTCATTGGTAATTCGTCGTTGATCACCACAGGCGGGACCGGCAGCTTCCCAGGGCTATGCCCCAAGCGGAAAAACCGCGCCATGCGCCGGCTCTCGGCTTCATTGGCGTTCACCGGCAGGCTGTCGTAATTACGCCCGCCCGGATGGGCGACGTGGTACTGGCACCCGCCCAGGGAGCGTTGCATCCACGTATCGAGCAGGTCAAAGACCAACGGCGCGTGCACCGGGATGGTCGGTTGCAGGCAGTTGGCCGGTTGCCAGGCGCGGTAACGCACGCCGGCAACAAACTCGCCAACGCGCCCGGTCGGTTGCAGCGGTACCGGGATGCCGTTGCAGGTCAGCAGATAGCGCTGCGGCGGCAGGCCGCTGAGCTTAACTTGCAGACGTTCCAGCGACGAATCCACATACCGCACCGTGCCGCCCACCGCGCCCTCCTCGCCCAGTACATGCCAAGGTTCCAGGGCCTGGCGCAGCTCCAGTTCGATACCGCTGACGGCGTAGTCACCCACCTTGGGAAAACGGAACTCCAGGTGCGCAGCAAACCATTCGGCGCGCAGCGGGTAGCCGGCGGCGTTGAGTTCGACGATCACATCGGCGAAATCCTGCTCGATAAAGTGCGGCAGTAAAAAGCGGTCATGCAGCTCAGTGCCCCAGCGCGCCAGCTTCGGCGGCGCATAGGGTTCGCGCCAGAACCGTGCCACCAGGGCCCGCAGCAGCAATTGCTGGGTCAGGCTCATGCGCGCATGGGGCGGCATTTCAAACGCACGCAGCTCCAACAGGCCCAGGCGGCCGGTGGCGCCGTCGGGCGAGTAAAGCTTGTCGATGCAGAATTCGGCGCGATGGGTGTTGCCCGTCACGTCGATCAGCAGGTTGCGCAGCAGGCGGTCCACCAACCACGGCGGGCATTCTTCACCGGGCTCGGGCATTTGTGCGAAGGCGATTTCCAGCTCATACAGCGCGTCGTTGCGCGCTTCATCCACCCGTGGCGCCTGGGAGGTCGGGCCGATGAACAGGCCGGAAAACAGGTAGGACAACGATGGGTGGTTATGCCAGTAGCTGATCAGGCTGCGCAGCAAGTCGGGCCGGCGCAAGAACGGTGAATCCTTGGGCGTGGCGCCGCCGAGCACAAAATGGTTACCGCCGCCGGTGCCGGTGTGGCGGCCGTCGATCATGAATTTCTCAGTGGTCAGGCGGGTTTGCCGCGCTTCTTCGTAGAGGAATTCGGTGCGTTCGACCAACTCATCCCACGTGGCGGACGGCTGCACGTTGACCTCGATCACACCCGGGTCCGGCGTGACCCGGAAGTTGCTCAAGCGCATATCGAACGGCGGTTCGTAGCCTTCCAGCAGCACCGGGCAGTGCAGCTCTTCGGCGGTGGCTTCGATGGCGGCGACCAGCTCCAGGTAATCCTCGACGCGCTCCAGCGGCGGCATGAACAGGTACAGCCGCCCTTCCCGCGCTTCGGCACACAGTGCGGTGCGGGTCAGCCAGTCGGCGGATTCATCCACCTTCGGTGCACGGTCTTCGCTCGGCGCAGGTTCACCGTGGCTTTGCAGTTGCGCGGTGGTCGGCAGTTGCGGTTGATCCTGGTTGGGATCGGTGGGATGCACAAACGGATATTGCGCCGCCGTGACCCAAGGCTGCGAGGCCAGGGGCAGGCGATAACCCAGTGGCGAATCCCCCGGCACCAGCCGGCAGTGGTTCTCGCGCAGGTACCAGCGCCCGCTCTGCCAGCGGTCATTGGCGGCGGTGCGCGCCAGCGGCAGCACTTGGCCGATGATTTTATCCAGGCCCTGGCTGAACACCTTGCGCAGGCGTTCGCGTTCCAGGTCATCGCTCAGACGCGGGTCTTGGGCGGTGACGTTCTGCGGCAGCGCACCTTCGCGCCACAGGTAGTAGAAGTTGTCTTCAAAGGCCGGGAACACAAAACGCACCGGCAACTTGAGGCGTTCGGCCACACTGGCCAGGAAGCGCCCGGCCATCACGCCATCGGCACCGTAGTCCTCTTGCTCATCGGCAATCAGCGCGCTGTTGTGCCAGATCGGCACGCCGTCGCGGCGCCAGTAGCAGTTGAGCGACCATCGCGGCAATTGCTCGCCGGGGTACCACTTGCCTTGGCCAAAATGCACCAGGCCCTTGGGCGCGTAGTGCTTGCGCATGCGTTGGAACAACTCGGCGGACAGGCGACGCTTGTCCGGGCCAAGGGCAGCAGTGTTCCACTCGGCGCCGTCGGGGTCGTCGATGGACACAAAGGTCGGTTCACCGCCCATAGTCAGGCGCACGTCGTCCTTGAGCAGGTCGCCGTCGATCTGCCGACCCAGGGCCTGAATCGCCAGCCACTGCTCTTCGGTGTAGGGCTTGGTCACCCGTGGGGCTTCCCAAATCCGCTCCACCGACATCTCGTGGGTAAACTCACACTCGCACGGCTCTACCAACCCGCTGATCGGGGCGGCGGACGAGGGATCGGGGCTACAGGCCAGCGGGATATGCCCTTCACCGGCGAACAGCCCGGAGGTGGCATCCAGGCCGATCCAGCCGGCACCGGGCAAATACACTTCGCACCAGGCGTGCAGGTCGGTGAAGTCCACCTCGGTGCCGGACGGGCCGTCGAGGGCTTTGACGTCGGCGGTGAGCTGGATCAAATAACCAGAGACAAACCGCGCCGCCAAGCCCAGGTTGCGCAGCAATTGCACCAACAGCCAGGCCGAGTCACGGCACGAACCGGAGGCGTTTTCCAGGGTGAATTCCGGGGTTTGCACACCCGGTTCCATGCGGATCAGGTAGCCGATATCGGTGGCCAGGCGCTGGTTGAGCCCCACCAGGAAATCCACGGCGGGCAGTGGCGTACGGTCGATACCGGCCAGGTAGGCGGCGAACTTCGGCGTCAGCGGTAGGGTTTCCAGGTACGGCGCCAGCTCGCGTTGCTCGTCGGCGGCGTAGCTGAAGGGGATTTTTTCGGCGTAGGGCTCAAGGAAAAAATCGAACGGGTTGAACACCGCCATCTCAGCGACCAAGTCGACTTCGATCCGCAGCTCATCGGTCTTTTCCGGGAACACCAGGCGCGCCAGGTAGTTGCCTTGCGGGTCTTGCTGCCAATTGATGAAGTGCTGCTCGGGCAGCACTTTCAGCGCATAGGACAGAATCCGCGTGCGGCTGTGGGCCGCCGGGCGCAAACGCACGATCTGCGGGCCGAGTTCGACCGCGCGGTCGTAGCGGTAATGCGTAACGTGGTGCAACGCGACATGAATCGACACGGCGGCCTCCTGCGAGCCAGGGCATGAACACAATGCGCGCAAGACTTATGCCACTGCGGCGGTCATTGCGCTTTATCGTAAGACCCGGTGCAGTACAGCACCAAAACGGCGCCATCGCAGGTGCCGTGGTGCGAGGTTTGCACATATTTGTGGCGAGCGCGTGCAAACAGGTGGTGAATCTACCCAGTCAGCGGTGCTTGGCCTTTGCGATCACTGCTTGGCGCAGGTGGCGTATTTCCAGCAGCCTCTGGCGCATTTCCCGATGGCGTTTGCTGTTGAGCAGCAGCAATCCCAACAACGGAAACAACACGGCCGAGCCATAGACCCAGCCATTGAGGCCGTATTGAATCATCGGCAGCACAAACAACAGGCAGGCGCCCAAATACCCGGCAATCAGCCGCGTCGCCCAGGGGTACCCGCGCGCAATCATGACATTGCCAAAAACCAGCACCGCCACCAACAGCAGGATGGCGCCCCCCGAATAGCTGGACTTGAGCGCGGGATCGACGCCGCGCAAATACGTCACGCCGGCCATGGACACCGCAGACGAACCGGAGAAGATCGCCATGAAAATGGTGCCCATGAACACCGGGAAATATCGGGCCAGGAATCCGCCCATGTCGGGGAAACCGTTCATTCCGTCAGGTCCTCATACAGGCCAATGGCGATCGTCTCCGCAGTGCCCACGTGGCCGGTTCGGTAGCTGCCCCAGATACCCAGCAAACCGCCCAATGCATCCTTGAGTTGGGTCAGGGTGGCATGACGGATTTGCGTGGAACTGTAGCGTTTGGTCAATGTGCCGGCGCGCTGCTGCAATTTCAGCAATTTGGGGGTCAGGCTGGGGTCTTTGAGGCTCAGCAGTTCCTTGGTCAACTTCTTGCGTTCCTGGCGGCTCAGGCCCTTGAGCAGTTCGTACCAACTCTTGCCCAACGCCGCCGCTTTGTTGGCCTTGAGCAAGCGAACCGTGGTCAAGGCACCTGTTCCGATGCCGACCAACGAAGCCGCATCGAGAAGGGGTGAAACAGCGCCGTACCAGGCAGCGTCATCCATGCGGTCGTTGGCATCGGGATCAAGGATTTCGTTATAGGTGCGCGCCACGCCAAACCCGCACTGAGCACTGCTGGCCAATGCCGCCGTGATGCCAATGCCGACCACAAACGCGCTGGCACCGGCCGTGAACGGCACGGCGACGCTGCCACTGAACACCACGATCCAACCGATCACCGCCGCGCCACAGGAAAGGCCCATGTCAAACGCTTCCTTTTGGAGGCGCCCTTCGCGGGGGTCGGTCTTCACCTGTTCCACAAACTGTGCGGGCGAGATGTACTTCTGCGCCTCGCGCAAGATGATGCGCTTGGGCTTGATGCTGCAGATCGGCTTGAATTCACGCAGGGTGATGACGTTGAAGTCGGCGTCGATGTACACCACGCCTGCGCCGACGATACCGGGGTCGGCATCAATGGCGGCGAACAGCCGCGCAAGGTTGATCTGACTTTCGATGCGCTGGCGCGCCATGAACTGGGAGCGGTTGGAGTCCATGCCGATGCCGGCCAGGGGGTTGCCCATGGGGGTGTTCTTCCTTGAAGGGGTGTTGACTGGACTGACGCTATCGGCGGCAAGCCCCCGATAGCGATCTAATGGCCGCCACCTTAACAAACAGACCACCCACCCGCTAGAAAGCAAAACGCCAGCATCACGCTGGCGTTTTACATAGTCAGGCTGCGATCAACGCGGCACAACCGGCTTACGCGCAGGCTTGCCGCCCTTGCCCTTCGCCGCATCGGTGCGCTCTTTGGCTGCCTGCTTGTTACGTGCCTGGGCCGCGGCCTTGGCTTGTTCGCGCTTGTCCCACGGGTTGCTGCCGTCGCTGCCACGCGGCGGCAGGCCAGTGTGTTGGGTGAGGATCTTGGTGGTGGTTTCCTTGGCGACCTTGTGGCTGCCAGCCGGCGTCGAGTTCTTGCGACGGGCGCTCTGGTAGCTGTCGGTGCTCGGCTGGTGCAGCGGGATCAGTTGGTCCTTGCCCGAACCGATCAGGTCGGCGCGCCCCATGCGGGTCAGCGCTTCACGCAACATCGGCCAGCCTTTCGGATCGTGATAACGCAGGAACGCCTTGTGCAGGCGGCGCTGGTCTTCGCTCTTGACGATGGTCACCGCGTCGCTCTTGTACGTCACCTTGCGCAGCGGGTTCTTGCCCGAGTGGTACATCGCGGTGGCGGTGGCCATCGGCGACGGGTAGAACGCCTGCACCTGGTCGGCACGAAAGCCATTACCCTTGAGCCACAGGGCCAGGTTCATCATGTCTTCATCGGTGGTGCCGGGGTGGGCGGCGATGAAGTACGGGATCAGGTACTGCTCCTTGCCCGCTTCCTTGGTGTACTTCTCGAACATGCGCTTGAACTTGTCATAGCTGCCGATGCCCGGTTTCATCATCTGGTTGAGCGGACCTTCCTCGGTGTGTTCCGGGGCGATCTTCAGGTAGCCACCAACGTGGTGAGTGACCAGTTCTTTGACGTATTCCGGCGACTCGACCGCGAGGTCGTAGCGCAGGCCCGAGGCGATCAGGATCTTCTTCACACCCGGCAATGCACGGGCGCTGCGGTACAGCTGGATCAACGACGAGTGGTCGGTGTTCAGGTTCGGGCAGATACCAGGGAACACGCACGACGGCTTGCGGCACGCGGATTCGATTTCCGGGCTTTTGCAGGCGATGCGGTACATGTTCGCGGTCGGACCGCCGAGGTCAGAAATCACGCCGGTGAAGCCTGGCACCTTGTCGCGGATCTCTTCGATCTCGCGAATGATCGACTCTTCGGAACGGTTCTGGATGATGCGGCCTTCGTGCTCAGTGATCGAGCAGAAGGTGCAGCCGCCGAAGCAGCCACGCATGATGTTCACCGAGAAACGGATCATGTCGTAGGCCGGGATCTTTTCCTTGCCGTACGCCGGGTGCGGCACACGGGCGTAAGGCATGCCGAACACGTAGTCCATTTCTTCGGTGGTCATCGGGATGGGCGGCGGGTTGAACCACACGTCCACTTCGCCGTGTTTCTGTACCAGAGCGCGGGCGTTGCCTGGGTTGGTTTCCAGGTGCAACACGCGGTTGGCGTGGGCGTAGAGAACCGAATCGCCACGGACTTTTTCCACGGACGGCAGACGAATGACCGTCTTGTCACGGGTCATGCGCGGGCTGGCCAGGATCTGTACGACCTTGGCCTCTTCCGGATCGTCCACCGGGCCTTTTTCCTGCTCGATGGCGCAGGCCTGGGTGTCCTGGGTGTTGACGTACGGGTTGATGATCTTGTCGATCTTGCCCGGACGGTCGATGCGCGTGGAGTCCACTTCATACCAGCCGGCGGGCGTGTCGCGACGGATGAACGCGGTGCCGCGCACATCGGTAATGTCTTCGATCTTGTGGCCCCACGACAGGCGCTGGGCGACTTCGACGATGGCCCGCTCGGCGTTGCCGTACAACAGGATATCGGCGGTGGCGTCGATCAGGATCGAGTTGCGCACGCGGTCCTGCCAGTAGTCGTAGTGGGCGATACGGCGCAGGGAGGCTTCGATGCCGCCGAGTACGATCGGCACGTTCTTGTAGGCTTCCTTGCACCGCTGGCTGTACACCAGGCTCGCACGGTCCGGGCGTTTGCCGGCCATGCCGCCAGGGGTGTAGGCGTCGTCGGAACGGATTTTCTTGTCAGCGGTGTAGCGGTTGATCATCGAGTCCATGTTGCCGGCCGCGACGCCGAAGAACAGGTTCGGCTCGCCGAGCTTCATGAAGTCGTCTTTGGACTGCCAGTTCGGCTGCGCAATGATCCCGACGCGAAAGCCCTGGGACTCCAGCAGCCGGCCAATGATCGCCATGCCGAACGACGGATGGTCAACATAGGCATCACCGGTGACGATGATGATGTCGCATGAATCCCAGCCAAGCTGATCCATCTCCTCCCTGCTCATGGGCAGGAATGGCGCAGGACCGAAACATTCGGCCCAGTACTTGGGATAGTCAAATAACGGCTTGGCTGTTTGCATGACGGTGACCGGTGTTGAGATGAAAAATCGCGGGCGCGGAATATAGCACAAATTTTGACCAATTCCGACGGCAATGGTCGGCTTTTAACGCGCGGCATTGCTGGCTGGGGGGCCAGCCCCTTTTGCCAATCAAAAGGGGCTATCACGCTAACGAATAGCCGAAGAAATCATGGGTAGCCTGGGATAGATCAACCACACCCCAGATGACCCGATCAATGAATACACCCTTGTCACAACCGCCAACCTTGCCCCTGACTGCTCATCAGGACTTTATCAAAACCCAACTGCCCACCTGGTTGAGCCAGGCTCCCACCGCTGTATTCAAGGCGTTTCGCAGCAGCCTGATCAATAGCAACCAAGCCAGGCACGACCTCAAAGAACTGCTCGATGAGTTGCAAAGCCCCGAAGCCTTTGCCCGACCGCTGCTGCGTGAGCGCCTCAAATCCTGGTTTTTTGGCTTGATTGAGGATGAAAACGCCATCCTGGTGCGCGAATGGAAAAATCATCATTTGCTGGGTTTGATCAACACCCACGCCAAAACTACGCGTCAGACCCTGCTGGAAGCGGCCCTGCAAAACTTTGAAGCCTCGGAAGCAGAAGCTGGGGGAATGGAGCCAGGCACCGCCATCTATAACGTCGTCCAAGGTGGTGAGGTCAAAACCATAATTTCGGCGCAATCATTCGCGCAATCATGCCGCGAGCTGGATCTGGGTGGACAATACCTCGAACACATCAAAAGCGTCCTTGAGCCAGCGCCCTGTTCCAAACCCGCCCGCTCCGCCAGTCAAGTACTCGGTTTGTTTCGTTCTCAAGCGCAGCATGCCTTTGGGGTCGCACTGCACATGGAGTACATGCAGGGAAAGTTGACGCCCAAGGAGCACCTGCAACTGGAAAGCCTGATGCACTCGGGCTCTCATCTGGATATACGGTACTGTCATCTGACTTTCAATAACGTAGTGCTGCCCAATGTCGTGGTGATCGAGGCCTCCACCCTCGGCAGACCGTTCATCCTGTACACCCCCGAAGACCCCAATGCCCCCTTTCGTTACCATGCGGCCATGCAAGACCTTGAGCAACGCTTGGCCGAACGCCTGCTAGACCAGGATTACCATACTTTCTTCAACCGCCTTGTGCCCTTGCAGCATCAGGGCAACCTACTAAAGGTGATCCCAGCCCAGGTCGGACGCCACGAGTTGATAACGGCTGGAAGAAGCGACCCTACCCAGCTGGAAGCATCAATCAGCCTCACCCCCATCAGAGGCGACCTGTTCCACTCCATCGCCCGGCATCGAATCACCCAGATCAAAGATGATGCACGCACCCTGGCGATACCCACCGCCGATGCTGACCTTGCAAGTCGACAAAAGCGCCTTCAGAGCTATATCGACCTGGGCAAATCGGTACTGTTCTTTGCCGCGTCATTCATTCCCATTGTGGGAGAGGTGATGCTGGTGATCGCTGCCGGTCAGATCATCAGTACCGTATATGACGGTTTCGCAGCCTGGAGTCGCGGCGACAGCGAACAGGCCCTGAACGACTTATTGGATGTGGTAGACACAGTAGCCATGGCCGCGGCAACCGCGGGTGCGGTCAAGGCCGCCAGCTTTACCGGTGGCCTGATAAAGGTGCGGGTACGCAACAAGGGATGGCGCCTGTGGAACCCGGACCTGAAGCCCTACCGCCACCCCAAGGTGCTTGCCGACTATGTGCGCGCCGATAAACAAGGCAAATATCAACACGAGCAACAGCAGTACCTGAAGTTCGATGAACATACTCACGCCATCAAGCGCGCCTCCGATGACAAGCACTGGGAGCTCTCACACCCCACCGACCCACACGCCTATGCCCCGCCCTTGCTGAGCAATGAAGTGGGCGGCTGGCGGCATGCGCACGAAACATCGACAGATTGGGACAATCTCAAGCTGATCAAACGCCTAGGACCTGATGCCGCCACACTCACCGAGCCGGCCGTCGAATCCCTCATGCTCCTTGGCGGCGTGGACACCCCCACGTTGCGCCAACTCCACCAGGACATGGTGCGCCCGCCGCCCTTACTGCGCGACACCCTCAAACACTTCAACCTGGAACAGGAAATCAACGACTTCAACCTGGAGCGTGCCGAAGGCATTTCGGTCACGCCCTATTCGCCGTTCATTCAATTCCATCTACTCAGCAAACTGCCGGAATGGCCAACCACGCATACGCTGAAAGTTGTCGGCGAGCAGAACAACGAGGTGATACGCGCCGGGACGGGCCCCGTCGAAATAAAAGTCAGCGAAGCACGATTCAGGCAGGGCGAACTGCTGCACGTGGTGGAGGAACAACTGCCGCAGGCGGTATTCAACAATCTATTGCCCACGTCATTTATCGAGGACTTCACCAAAACTGAAAACCTCGCCATGCGCCTGGAAGATCAGGCGTCACAGAAAAAACAGTGGCTGTTCTCTGTGCTCAACGCGCCAGGCGAAAAAGCCATCACGCCTACCGAGCAAAACCTGCGCACCCTCATGCCGGAGCTGTCCAAACACCATCTGGAGGAGCTAGAGGCGACGCTCAGCCCCCAAGACCAGCAAAGCCTGCAACAAAAAAACGACATGACACCATTACTGAAATGGGAAGCCGACCAGTACCGCAGTGCGATACAGGCAAATCGCGCTCAAGAAGGGGTTTTACTGGAGTCCGTCGGTGATCGACATAGCATCCCCCTGACCCTGTATGCCCTTGAGCAGATACCCGGCTGGCCTGCGCAGCGCAGAATCGAGGTGTATGACGGCACTGCCGATGGCCCCTTACTCGCCAGTCTCGGCCCAAAGAACGCCCGTACTCGACACGTGCTCATCCGTCAGGGCGAACAGTACAAACTTGAAGGCACCCCAGGCACCACTGACCTTCCGGGCGCACTGGAACGTACGCTTACCGTACCTGAGCGCAGTGCCATCCTGGAACAAACAGGCGCGACCACCCTGAGGCAGGCAATCCTGAACACCTGCGTGTCCAAGATGCGCAACGTACCGTTACCGCTGCGAGCCCCGCCAGTCACGGCGAAACTGTCCAACGCAGCCGGGCAGCCTCTGGACCCGCTGTTCGCCGAAATTCACCGACCCACGGGGCTGACACTGCGCGATGACGGCACTTACATCTCCACGCCACGTCCGGACGGCAGCTTTCGATACTACGTTCAGGACAACCAAAAGTATTACCCAGCCAAGTCCGACGCTCTGGGCTGGCGCCTGATTGACGCACGCAGTCGCTTCAGGGCCTATCAACCCTACCTGCGCAGAAAACCCGATGGTGGCTGGGAGGTCGACCCCATCAAGGATGCTTTGCTGGGAGGAAAAGACTCGCCGGTATCCTCACCGCGAGGGATGGAGTCCAGTGACGAGTTTGAGTCTGCGCACTCTTCCAGCGACTACGAGTCTGCAGAAGAGGGAACCATAAAGATCCAATACACCGCCCAAGAGCTCGATTCCATGCGCAGTGAACGGGGCTATCAGCACAGCCGGAACTATCTGCGCATCTACGACCGAGCCAACAATGGTCGATACCCGCTACGGGACGAGTTTGGCCAGCCCCTCCGAATCCGACGCATACAGGCACAAGCCAAATCATTAACCTCTGAAACGGTATTCAGAAGCGCGCTGATTCGGCCTTACATCCAATGGGAAGGCTATGAACAGGTTGCACGCCTTTATGAAGAAAAACTGGAGGTCATCCCTTTCACCGCCGCCCATCAACAGTTCCCGGAGGAGGCAGCCATGATTGGCCAGAGCACCGTCATCACCCGGCGAGCCTTGAAAAAAGGCGAAGCCCTAGGCGTCTATGGCGGCGAGACACTGCCTTTCTACGTTGCAAACGCACGTCAAGACCCCTACCTGATGCCCATCAGAAACGTCAGGCCAACCTCCACTCACGCGCTGCACACGCAACCGGTGCTGTCAGGAGACAACGCACTGTCGAGGATAAATACCCTTTTTGAGTATGACGCCGGCGTCCCGGTCCGACAGGCTATAACAGGCTACAACACCGAAGCGGCACTCTTTGAGATCGAAGCTCAAGTCGCCAACAACCCGCCCGAGCAAATGATACTCATCGGCCTGTTTGCCAGCGAGGACATGTCTGCCGGTACCGAGTTGCGCTGGAACTACAGATACAGCGAAACCGTCATCAAAAAACTATTTCCCAGGCAGCCAAGCCGATAATGATTACTCATCGTCAAAGTTGTAACTGCCCGGCGCCAGGTTTTCGAAGCGGGTGTACTTGCCGATAAACGCCAGGCGCGTGGTACCGATCGGGCCGTTACGCTGCTTACCGATAATGATTTCAGCGATGCCTTTATGCTCGGTTTCCGGGTGATACACCTCGTCGCGGTAAACGAACATGATCACGTCGGCATCCTGCTCGATCGCTCCGGATTCCCGCAAGTCGGAGTTGATCGGGCGCTTGTTCGGCCGTTGCTCCAGGGAACGGTTGAGCTGCGAGAGGGCAACCACCGGGCAGTTGAACTCCTTGGCCAGGGCTTTCAACGAGCGGGAAATCTCGGAAATCTCGTTGGTACGGCTATCACCGCTGGAGCCTGGGATCTGCATGAGTTGCAGGTAGTCGATCATGATCAGCGCGATATCGCCGTGTTCACGCACCAAGCGTCGGGTACGCGCGCGCATTTCCGACGGGCTGATGCCCGCCGTGTCATCGATAAACAGCTTGCGGTCGTTGAGCAGGTTGACCGCCGAGGTCAAGCGTGGCCAATCGTCGTCTTCCAGGCGGCCAGCACGCACTTTGGTCTGGTCGATGCGCCCCAGCGACGACAACATACGCATGATCAGCGATTCACCTGGCATCTCCAGGGAGTAGACCAGTACCGCTTTGTCGCTGCGCAACACCGCGTTTTCCACCAGGTTCATGGCGAAAGTGGTTTTACCCATGGACGGACGGCCGGCGACGATGATCAGGTCAGACGGCTGCAGGCCGCTGGTCATGCCATCCAGGTCGGTGTAGCCGGTGGACAGGCCGGTGATGGCGTTGTCGGTGTTGAACAGGGTATCGATACGGTCGATGGCCTTGGTCAGCAGGTCGTTGACGCTGACCGGGCCACCGGTTTTTGGTCGGGCCTCGGCGATCTGGAAGATCTGCCGTTCGGCCTCGTCGAGAATCTCTTCAGCGGTGCGGCCTTCCGGGTTGAAGGCGCTGTCGGCGATCTCGGTGGCGATGCCGATCAACTGGCGCAACGTGGCCCGCGCACGGACGATCTGCGCATAGGCCTTGATGTTGGCGACCGATGGCGTGTTTTTCGCCAACTCGCCCAGGTAACCCAGGCCGCCCACTTGAGAGGTCTGGCCTTCCTTGTCCAACTGTTCGGCCAGGGTCACCACGTCGATCGGTGAGTTCTGGTCGGCCAGCTTGGCGATAGCGCGGAAGATCAGGCGGTGGTCATGACGGTAGAAATCACCATCCGAGACTTGATCCAGCACGCGTTCCCAGGCGTTGTTGTCCAGCATCAAACCACCGAGCACGGCCTGTTCGGCCTCGATGGAATGCGGCGGCACCTTCAGGGCAGCGGTTTGCAGATCGTATTGCTCAGGAGCGGAGATATCGTTCATGGCCACTTGGAATTCGGGGATCGTAAAAAAACAAAAGGCACGACCTGTAAACAGGATCGTGCCCGATGTTAACCGGCTGGCACGCGAGGTGCCAACCCGTTAGGTGCTGCTTAAGCTGCTACCACGACAACGCGTACGGTGGCTTCAACTTCGGCGTGCAGGTGCACGGCTACGTCGAATTCGCCTACGTTGCGGATGGTGCCGTTCGGCAGACGAACTTCGCTCTTCTGCACTTCAACGCCGGAGGCGGTCAGTGCATCAGCGATGTCGTGGGTGCCGATCGAACCGAACAGCTTGCCTTCGTCACCGGCGGTGGCAGTGATAGTCACTTCCAGCTCAGCCAGTTGGGCAGCGCGAGTTTCGGCCGAAGCTTTTTTGTCTGCTGCTGCTTTTTCCAGCTCAGCACGACGCTCTTCAAACGCAGCCAGGTTGGCAGCGGTTGCAGCGGTGGCTTTGCCGTATGGCAGCAGGTAGTTACGACCGTAACCGGCCTTAACGTTCACTTTGTCGCCCAGGTTGCCCAGGTTGGCGACTTTTTCCAGAAGGATCAGTTGCATGTGAAAATCCTCTAACTTTTAACCTTCACCGTTCGCGTTATCAGCGTCTTTCGACGCCAGACGACCGCGAAAATCAATCAGGCCGTCGACAATGGCCAAAACCACGAGTAACGGATAGATCAGCTGCATGAACAGCAACAGCGTGACGTACAACCCCACCAGCCAGAACTTGGCCAGGCGCTTGCGCGCAACAAGCCCATGAATCAGGGCCAGCCCGGAAAACACCAGCGGTACGCTGCAAATCGGCGCCAGCAAGGCCATCTGTGGACCGAAGTTCGGTCCGACAACCATGCACGCCAGCAGCAACATCGCTGGTCCCGCGGGGATTCTGATACTGCGAAACTCGCGACCAAAACCACCCGGGTTGTACAACAACGCCTGCCAATAACGCCCAAGAATCAGGCTCAGCACGCTGACGACCTGCAACAAAGCCGCAATCAGGCCAGTCAGGACCGGGGCAATCAGTGACGCAAACCGCGCTCGCTCATCTACCGACAATTGCTGGTAGAGATCCCCGAGGGCCAGGGGCAGGATCTTGACGATCTCCTGCGCCAGCGCCTCGATTTGCGGGCGGAAAGCCGCGCCAAGCATCACTGAGTACACCAACCCCAATGCCACGCTGACCAGCAGCGTGCGGACCCAGGACTCGCTTGCGCGTAAAACCAACGCAAGGCTCGATGACCCCAGCAGTACCAGAAGTACCCGTGGATCACCCATTTGCAGCCACCAGATCAAGGCCGGCAACAAACCCAGGGCAAGAACGCCAAGAGCGTCCTTCAAACCGCGCCGCAGCAGCACAAGGCAACCCGCGGCAGCACCCAACCAATAAAGCAGCGGCAATGCCGCACAGCCAGCCACTACCAGAGTGGCCTGCACACGACCGCGCATGATGAACTCAGCTAAGGCGCGCATGCATTCAATCCCTTACTACTTGTCGACTGCCCGGTCTCAGCGGCCGTGGCTGTCGGTGTAGGCCAGCAGGGCCAGGAAGCGGGCGCGCTTGATAGCGGTGGCCAGCTGACGCTGATAACGTGCTTTGGTACCGGTGATACGGCTTGGAACGATTTTGCCGGTCTCGGATACGTAGGCTTTCAGAGTGTTGAGATCTTTGTAATCGATCTCCTTCACTTCTTCAGCGGTGAAGCGGCAAAACTTACGACGACGGAAGAAACGTGCCATTTGATAGGCTCCTTAATAAGGTCCGTGGATTACTCGTCAGCGTTATCGCTGCTGTCGCTGTCATCACTATCAGCGCTATCAGCGCCTTCGTGCTCAGGACGGTCGCGACGCTCACGGCGCTCACTGCGGTTTTCTTCAGCCTTGAGCATCTCGGATTGGCCGGTAACGGCTTCTTCGCGACGGATGACCAGGTTACGGATCACTGCATCGTTGTAGCGGAAGTTGTCTTCCAGCTCGGCCAGGGCCTTGCCAGTGCACTCAACGTTCAGCATCACGTAGTGAGCCTTGTGAACATTGTTGATTGCGTAGGCCAGTTGACGACGGCCCCAATCTTCCAGACGGTGGATTTTGCCGCCGTCTTCTTCGATCAGCTTGGTGTAACGCTCAACCATGCCGCCGACTTGCTCGCTTTGATCCGGGTGGACCAAAAAGATGATTTCGTAATGACGCATGAATGCTCCTTACGGGTTGTAGCCTGCCGCTCAAAAACGGTCAGACAAGGAGTGAATGACACTTATGGATCTTGCCGCAGGGGAGGCACATGCGTGCCTGCCAGGTGGGCAAGGGGCGCAATTGTAGAGAAGGGGAAGAACGGGCGCAAGGTGATTGGTGATTATTTGAACAACCTCCCAAACACCACAAAGCAAATGTGGGAGGGGGCTTGCCCCCGATTGCGGCCGGCCAGCCACATCATCTGTAACCGACCTACCGCTATCGGGGGCAAGCCCCCTCCCACATTTTGCATCTATGCCAGACTCAGAATTACTTCTTGGCCTTGGCCTTGGCCCCACGCTGACGTCGGGCTTCGAACAGGCACACGCCGGTGGCGACCGACACATTGAGGCTGCTGACGCTACCGGCCATCGGCAGGTGTACCAGGTAGTCGCAATGCTCACGGGTCAAACGACGCATACCCTTGCCTTCAGCACCCATGATCAAGATGGTCGGGCCCGTGAGGTCTTGGTCATAAATGCTGACCTCAGCCTCGCCTGCCGTGCCCACGATCCACAGGCCGCGCTGCTGGAGCTTCTCTAGGGTGCGCGCCAGGTTGGTCACGGCCACCAGCGGAATCACTTCCGCCGCACCGCAGGCAACCTTGCGCACGACTGGCGTCAGGGTGGCCGATTTGTCTTTAGGCACGATCACCGCCAGCGCACCGGCCGCATCCGCCGAACGCAGGCAGGCGCCGAGGTTGTGCGGGTCGGTCACGCCGTCCAGCACCAGCAGCAATGGCGCGCCTTCGGTACGGTCGAGCAGCTCGTCGAGCATGGCTTCGCCCCAGACCTGGCTTGGGCTTACGTCCGCCACCACGCCCTGGTGAACGCCTTCGACCCACACGTCCATTTCACGACGCTCGGCCTGGCCGATGGCAACCTTGTTTTGGGTAGCCAGCTCCACCAGCGCTTGCACGCGCGGCTCGCTGCGACCTTCCGCCAGCCACACTTGCTTGACGCGTTTAGGGTGGTGACGCAGCAATGCTTCTACGGCGTGGACGCCGTAGATTTTTTCCAGACTCATGACTTGGCCTTAGGTTTGCGCGACCCGCCGCTTTTCGCGGGGGCCGAACCCGCTTTAGGCGGGCCTTTACGGTGTTTACTTGGCTTGCTCGACGGCTTTTCCGCCCCGTGGGACTTTCCCCCAGACGCCGCTTTACCACCGCTTTTGGCTTCGTTGAGCAACTGCTGCTTCAACTCGCGGCTCTTGCGCAACTCGGCGTTTTTCGCCGCTGCGTCGCTTGGGCGATAGGCCTCAGGGGCCTTTTCCTTGGTCGAAGAACGACGACCCGCCTTGGCCGGCGCAGGCTCGGCGACCGCTGCTTTCGCAGAAGCCCCTTTGCCTTTGGTAGCCGGTGCAGCGGTTTCGCTGCCACGTTTTTTACGTCCCGCCGGCTCGGCTGGCTTGTCTGGCATGCCGAAGTCGATCTTGCGCTCGTCGAGGTCGACGCGCATGACCTGCACCTCCACGGTATCGCCCAGACGGAAACTGCGACCGGTGCGCTCGCCCGCCAGGCGGTGATGCACAGGATCGAAGTGGTAGTAGTCACCCGGCAAGGCAGTGACATGCACCAGGCCTTCGACGTAGATATCGGTCAGCTCGACGAACAGGCCAAAGCCGGTCACGGCGGTGATCACACCCGGGAACGTCTCGCCTACGCGATCTTTCATGAACTCGCACTTGAGCCAGTTCACCACGTCGCGGGTGGCTTCGTCGGCGCGGCGCTCGCTCATGGAGCACTGCTCGCCCAACTGTTCCAGGGCCGCTTCGTCGTACGGATAGATCCGTGCCTTCGGAATAGTCATGGCACCGGCGCGCTTGACGTGCGGGGTGTTTTGCTTGGAATGGATCACGCTGCGGATCGCCCGGTGCGTGAGCAAATCCGGGTAACGACGAATCGGCGAGGTGAAGTGGGTGTACGCCTCGTAATTCAGGCCGAAGTGACCCTGGTTATCAGCGCTGTACACCGCCTGGCTCAGGGAGCGCAGCATGACGGTCTGGATCACGTGGTAATCCGGACGGTCCTTGATGCTGGCCAGCAGAGCCTGGTAGTCCTTCGGCGTCGGGCCGTCCTTGCCTTTGTGCAGGGACAGGCCGAGCTCGCCGAGGAAGGCGCGCAGTTTTTCCAGGCGCTCCGGCGGTGGACCGTCGTGCACGCGGTACAACGCAGGGATTTCATGCTTCTTCAGGAATTCGGCAGTGGCCACGTTGGCCGCCAGCATGCATTCCTCGATCAGCTTGTGTGCATCGTTACGTGTGGTCGGGGTGATTGCGGCGATCTTACGCTCGGAACCGAAGACAATCCGGGTTTCCTGGGTTTCAAAATCGATCGCGCCACGTACGTGACGTGCACCCAGCAATACCTTGTACAGCGAGTAGAGCTGCTTGAGGTGCGGCACGACGCCGGCGTACTCGGTACGCAGGGCCTTGGCTTCGCTGGTCTTCGGCGTTTCCAGGATGGTGCTGACCTTGTTATAGGTCAGGCGCGCCTGGGAGTGAATCACCGCTTCGTAGAACTGGTAGTCGGTCATTTCACCGGTTTTCGAGATGGTCATCTCGCACACCATGGCCAAACGGTCGACTTTCGGGTTCAAGGAGCACAGGCCGTTGGACAACTGCTCAGGCAGCATCGGGATCACGCGCTCAGGGAAGTACACGGAGTTGCCGCGCACCTGGGCTTCGTTATCCAGGGCCGAACCGATCTTCACGTAGCTGGACACGTCGGCAATCGCGACGAACAACTTCCAGCCGCCGGAGAACAGGCGCAGCTTGCCAGGCTTGGCTTCGCAATAGACCGCATCGTCGAAGTCGCGGGCATCTTCGCCGTCGATGGTGACGAACGGTAGATGGCGCAGGTCGATGCGTTTTTCTTTGTCTTTTTCTTCGACTTCCGGCTTGAGCTTGGCGGCTTCTTTGAGCACAGCCTCAGGCCAGACGTGAGGGATATCGTAGGTGCGCAGCGCAACGTCGATTTCCATGCCCGGCGCCATGTAGTTGCCGACCACTTCAACGATATCGCCTTGTGGCTGGAAGCGCGCAGTCGGCCAGTGGGTGATTTTCACCTCGACGAACTGGCCGACCTTGGCGGCGCCATTGCGGCCTGGGGTGATCAGCACTTCCTGCTGGACCTTCGGGTTATCCGGCACAACAAAGCCGATACCGCCTTCCTCGAAGTAACGGCCGACGATGGACTCGTGGGCACGGGAGACCACTTCGACGATCACGCCCTCACGACGACCGCGACGGTCCAGGCCGGAAACGCGCGCCAATGCACGGTCGCCATCGAACACCAGGCGCATTTGCGCTGGGCTCATGAACAGGTCATCGCTGCCGTCGTCCGGGATCAGGAAGCCGAAGCCATCACGGTGGCCCGCAATGCGACCCAGGATCAGGTCAAGCTTGTCTACCGGCGCATAGGTACCGCGGCGGGTGTAGATCAGTTGAGCGTCGCGCTCCATGGCACGCAAACGGCGGCGCAGGGCTTCGAGCTGGTCTTCGGTGGTCAGACCGAACTCTTCAACCAACTGCTCGCGGCTAGCAGGCGAACCCCGATCGGCGAGGTGCGCCAGGATCAGTTCGCGGCTAGGAATAGGGTTTTCATATTTTTCCGCTTCACGAGCGGCCTCGGGATCGAGGGACTGCCAATCGGCCATTAGAGAGTTTTCACCTTGTCTATATGCGGGTTAGTTTGGCATACGCGTATTGAAACGGGAAATTTCAGGCATCAACAAGCGTTTAAAAGCCCTTTATGGCCCTCGCCGCGCACCTTGCACGACCATTGGCGAAATTTTCCAGGCTTTTTTGATGGCAGGGGTTTACAGCTGAAAATCTGCTCCGTATAGTGCGCGCCATCGACGACGGCAACGTTGTTGATGCTGCCCAGGTGGTGAAATTGGTAGACACGCCAGCTTCAGGTGCTGGTGATCGCAAGGTCGTGGAAGTTCGAGTCTTCTCCTGGGCACCAAATTCAGATCAAACCCGCGAAAGCGGGTTTTTTTCGTTTCAGGCCTTTGATTTTTAACGTGAATCTCGATTTATTTTTTTGAATCAGGGGTTTACAGATCAAAAAGCCCTCCGTATAGTTCGTTCCATCAACAGCGGCAACGTTGCATTGATAATGCCCAGGTGGTGAAATTGGTAGACACGCCAGCTTCAGGTGCTGGTGATCGCAAGGTCGTGGAAGTTCGAGTCTTCTCCTGGGCACCAAATTCAGATCAAACCCGCGAAAGCGGGTTTTTTCGTTTCCGGGGTTTAAAAACCCTATCGGCAATTTGCTCCTTCGCCGCACCTGAGAAACTTTATCGTTTATCCTTGCAATGATTTGTTGCATCTCAAGTGAGGAAAACCCCGGATGATGATCCGCGATACCCGTCCCAAGACATCCCTTCTGCGTGGCCTGACCATCACTCTGCTCGGCCTGGCCCTGCTCTCGCCCGCCGCCTACTCCGCCGACAAGGTTTCCCTGACCCTGTACAACGGCCAGCACAAAGAAGTCGGCGATGAACTCGCCAAGGCCTTCGAAGCCAAGACCGGCATTCACGTCAACGTGCGCAAAGGCAGCAGCAACCAACTGGCCAGTCAGGTCGTCGAAGAAGGCGACCGCTCCCCCGCCGACGTGATCTACACCGAAGAATCCCCACCTTTGAACAAACTGGGCGAGCAAGGCCTGCTGGCCAAGATCGACGCCGGCACCCTGGACGTACTGCCCAAGGATTACGTCGGCCGCAACGGCGACTGGATGGGTGTGACCGCACGCACTCGCGTGGTCGCGTTCAACCCGAAACTGATTGCCGAGAAAGACCTGCCCAAGTCGGTACTGGATTTTGCTGGCCCCGAATGGCAGGGCAAAGTCGGCTTCGTGCCCACCAGCGGCGCATTCCAGGAACAGGCCGTAGCGATCATCAAGCTGCACGGCCGTGAAGCGGCTGAAGAATGGCTCACCGGCCTGCGCGCCTTCGGCAAGGTGTACAGCAACAACATGGTCGCCCTCAAGGCTGTGGAAAACGGCGAAGTGGCCACTGTGCTGGTGAACAACTACTACTGGTTCGCACTGAAGAAAGAAAAAACCAACCTGGACTCCCAACTGCACTATTTCACCGACGGCGATGCCGGCGGCCTGATCACCGTGTCCTCCGCAGCCGCATTGAAATCCAGCAAGCACCCCAAGGAAGCCCAGCAATTGCTGGCGTTCATGGCGAGCGAAGAAGGCCAGCGCGTGATCACCAACACCTCGGCAGAATACCCGCTGCGCAAGGGGATGGAGTCCAACCGCGGCCTCAAGCCGTTCAGCGAGCTGCAACCGCCGAAAGTCACGCCTGCAGACCTTGGCAACGCCGAAGAAGCCCTGGAACTGGAACGTGACGTTGGCTTGAACTGATGAGCCCATCGCTCTCTGCTGCGCGGTTCAGCCCCCGCCGCAAACGCCCATCGATCTGGCTGCTGCTGCCCGTGCTGTTTTTGGTCGGCTTGAGCCTGCTGCCATTGGCGTATGTCGGACTCAAGGCATGGCAGGCCGGCTGGGCGCAGGCGGTGCATCTGCTGTGGCGGCCTTATGTGTTCGCACTGCTGCGCAACACCCTGGCGCTGATGGCGGGCGTCACAGTGACGTGCGCCGTAATTGGCCTGTCGCTGGCCTGGCTGCTGGAGCGCAGCAACCTGCCGGGTCGACGCCTCTGGGGCGTGATCCTGTGCCTGCCGTTTGCGGTGCCGGCGTTTGTCAGCAGCTTTACCTGGGTGTCGTTGAGCGCCAATTTCGAAGGGCTGGGCGGGGCGATCCTGGTGATGAGCCTGTCCAAATACCCGCTGGTGTTTTTGCCGGTGGCCGCGACACTGCGCAACCTTGACCCCTCCCTGGAAGAGTCGGCACGCACGCTGGGGCTGAACCGCTGGGGCGTATTCTGGCGTATCACGCTGCCCTTGCTTTGGCCATCGCTGCTGGCCGGAGCGCTGTTGATTGCACTGCATATGCTGGTGGAGTTCGGCGCTCTGTCGATCATCGGCCTGCAAACCTTCACCACCGCGATCTATCAGCAATTCGAACTGGAATTCAGCAATGCCAATGCCGCGATGCTGTCGGCGGTGCTGCTAGCGATGTGCCTAACGCTACTGTGGCTGGAACTGCGGGTGCGCGGTAAAGGCCGACACGTACGCATAGGCCAGGGCGCTGCGCGGCATGCCGAGCAGGTCAAGCTGGGAAAATGGGCGCCATTGGGCCAGGTGTATTGCCTGGCGCTGGCAATCATTGGCAGCGGCATACCCCTTGGGATGCTGGGTTATTGGCTGGCGGTCGGTTCGTCGGCGGCATTTCCGGTGGCCGAGATCAGCGAGGCGCTGCTTTCCTCACTGGCACTGTCACTCGGCGGTGCGGCGCTGTGCCTGGTACTGGCGGTGCCGGTCGGGCTGCTGGTGGTGCGCCATAAAGGCCAACTGGCGATCTGGGCCGAGCGCCTGCCGTATCTGCTGCACGCCCTGCCCGGCCTGGTGATTGCACTGACGCTGGTGTATTTCGCCTTGCATTACGTGCCGGCGCTATACCAGACGTCGGCGCTGTTACTGATCGCCTATGCGTTGCTGTTTTTGCCGTTGGCCCAGGCGCCGATTCGCACCGCGCTGAACAAGGCGGCACCGCAACTGGAAGAAGCCGCACGCACCCTGGGCGCATCCTCGTTCAGCGCGTTTTGCCGGGTGACCTTGCCGATCATCTTCCCTGCATTGGGTGCGGCGTTTGCACTGGTGTTCCTGGATGCAATGAAGGAATTGACGGCGACCTTGCTGCTCAGCCCGACCGGGCTGAACACCTTGGCCACCGCCGTGTGGTCGCACACCTCGAATGTTGAGTTTGCGGCGGCGGCGCCTTATGCGGCGTTGTTGATTCTGGTGTCGGGGTTGCCGGTTTATCTGTTAACAACCCGGATGTACTTGAGCCGCTGAGACCGCCATCGGGGGCAAGCCCCCTCCCACACTGGACTGTATTCACAGATCAAAATGTGGGAGGGGGCTTGCCCCTGATGAGGCTCGAACAGACAACACTAGGCCCGGAACTGCCCCAAGCTCGCCTTCAACTGCGCCGCCAACCCATCCAGCACCTTGCCACTGGCGGTCGTCTCCACCACCGCCTGCGCCGCACGCTCGGCCTGGGCGTGGATCACTTCAACCCGCCCCCGCACCGCATGCGCGCCCTGGGCTTGATGCTCGGCCGCACGGGTCGCCAAACCAATCGCGGCATGCACCTGCTCAACCGAAGCCTGCACCGTCTGCTGCAAGCGTACGCTGTCACGCAACACCAGCAAGCCCTCATTGGCCTGGCGCCCCGCCTTGCCGATGGTCTCAACCGCCTCGCGCGCGCCCTGCTGCAACGCCACGATATGCGCCTGGATATCACCGGTAGAGCTTTGGGTTTTACTGGCCAGTGCGCGCACTTCGTCCGCGACCACCGCAAAACCGCGCCCGGTCTCGCCGGCACGCGCTGCCTCGATGGCCGCGTTAAGCGCCAGTAGGTTGGTCTGCTCGGCGATCCCATGGATCACCGTCAGCACCACCTCAATCTGTTCGCTTTGTTGAGCCAGGCGCTCGATCACCTGGGAACCGGCCTGGACTTGACCTGCCAACGCCTCGATCAAGCTGCCGACTTCAGCCGATGTCCGTGAGTTCTCATCCGTGGCCTGGCGAATATCCACCACCTGCTGCAACGCCGCCTGCATGGCGTGGCTTTCAGCCTGGGCCTCGTCAGCCATTTGCGACAGCGCACGCAAGCTCTCGGCCACTTCGTCGCGCTGAAGGCCGGCGGCCGCATCGGCACCGGCATTGCGCAAGGTCATGGCGCCGATTTCTACGCCAGTACGCTGGGCCACATCGCCGGCTTCGCGCACGATGGGCTGCAACTTATCCACAAAGCGATTGACCGCCGAGGCCATGTCGCCGATTTCATCCTTGCTGCTGATCTGCACACGCTTGGTGAGGTCGCCCTCGCCCGCCGCCAGGTCATCCATCGCCGCAATCAACAGCTTCAGGCGATTGACCACACGACGGCCGAGCACAACGGCGATCAGCAGCAATACACCGAAACCGACCACCGCCAGCCCCATGCCGATGCGCCAGCGCAGAGTGCCCGCGGCCTCCTGCACGGCGCCGGTGGTGTTAGCCGTCATCTGGGTCGCAGTGGCTTGCGCCGACTGCAGGCGAGCGCCCATGGCCGCGGCACTGTCAGCGGCGGCACCTTTGAGGCTGTCGCCGACCAGTTGATCACCGCTGGCGATCAATGCGGCAAAACGCTTGTCGAGTGCTTGCAGGTCAGCTTCGACCGAAGCGGTCGATACGCCCATGAGCACCTTGCCGATCTCTACGCCATTGGGACTGATGGAGGCCTCGACATAGAACACCGACGGATCGTTCTTCGCCGCATTCAATACTTTGTCCAAGGCACGATCGCCCTGGCCTTTTTCCAGCAGCGCCTTGTTGATCGGGTTTTCGCGGTTCAGGTAACGGGTCAAGTGCTCACCTGCCGCGTCGTCGTAGACCACAAACAGCACGTTGGGATTGCGCTGGGCGCGCCGGGCAAACTCTGACAACGTTGGCACATCGC
This sequence comes from Pseudomonas sp. S35, assembly GCF_009866765.1. Taxonomy (NCBI): domain Bacteria; kingdom Pseudomonadati; phylum Pseudomonadota; class Gammaproteobacteria; order Pseudomonadales; family Pseudomonadaceae; genus Pseudomonas; species Pseudomonas sp. S35. The sequence goes on along the minus strand of NZ_CP019431.1, from coordinate 624,200 downwards.
TGTCCCACATGGCGCGGGGCGCCACAGAGGCCAGCAGTTGGGCCATGTCGTTAGCGGAGTCTTTCAGGTCTTTTTCCAGGGTCGCACGCAGCTGCTGCTGCTCTTCCTGTAGGCGCGTGGAAAGCCCCGCCGTCAGACGCTGGCGAGTACTGGCGGACAAGCTGTCCAGGCTGGACGTGACTTCCTTGCCGGCTTGGGCCAACTCACCCGACAGCTTTTGGCTATCGATACCCAGGCGACTGCCCAAGTCCGCTTCCAGCGCAGTAACGGTGCTCCGGGTTAGCGCGACCGCCACCAGCACTTGCACCAAAAGGGCGATACCCAAGGTAACGAACACCGGCCGCAACAGACGGCTTTGTAACAACGAAAGAACGGCAGACATCAAGAATCCCTCCACCACGGGTGCCATTAATTTGATAGCACCGCGAAAGAGAGAACCGAAGCAAGGGTCGTGCCGCGCCGACGGCAGACACGAAAAAGGACTCCCGAAGGAGCCCTTTTCTATTTACATCAACAGCTTATTAAGCGAACGGATGACGCAAAACGATGGTTTCGTTGCGGTCCGGGCCCGTCGAAATAATGTCGATCGGTGCGCCGATCAGCGTTTCAACGCGCTTGATGTAGGCACGGGCGTTGGCCGGCAGTTCTTCCAGGGTCTTGGCGCCCACGGTCGACTCGGTCCAGCCCGGTACTTCTTCGTACACAGGCTGCAGGCCTACGTAGCTGTCAGCGTCAGTTGGGGCAACGTCATTACCGTCTGCATCTTTGTAGCCGACGCAGATGTTAATGGTTTCCAGACCGTCGAGTACATCCAGCTTGGTGAAGCAGATGCCCGAGATGCTGTTCACATCAATAGCGCGACGCAAGATAACCGCGTCGAACCAGCCGCAACGGCGAGCACGGCCGGTAGTTGCACCGAACTCGTGACCTTGTTTGGCCAGGTGTGCACCGACTTCGTCGAACAGCTCAGTCGGGAACGGCCCCGAACCTACACGTGTGGTGTAAGCCTTGGTGATGCCCAGGATGTAGTCCAGGAACATCGGGCCAACGCCGGAACCTGTCGCAACGCCACCAGCGGTGGTGTTGGAGCTGGTCACGTACGGGTAGGTACCGTGGTCGATATCCAGCAACGAACCCTGGGCGCCTTCGAACATGATGTCCTTGCCAGCGCGACGCAGGTCGTGCAGCTCGGCAGTCACGTCCAGCATCAGCGGCTTGAGCAGCTCGGCGTATTCCTTGCACTCGGCCAGGGTCTTTTCGAACTCGATGGCAGGTTCTTTGTAGTAACCGACCAGCATGAAGTTGTGGTAGTCCACCAACTCACGCAGCTTGTCTTCAAAGCGCGGCATGTTGAGCAGGTCGCCCACACGCAGGCCACGACGTGCAACCTTGTCTTCGTAGGCTGGGCCGATACCGCGACCGGTCGTACCGATCTTCAGCTCGCCACGGGCCTTTTCACGGGCCTGGTCCAGCGCAACGTGGAAAGACAGGATCAGCGGGCAGGACGGGCTGATACGCAGGCGCTCGCGCACCGGTACGCCTTTCTCTTCCAGCTTGATGATCTCGCGCAGCAGGGCATCCGGTGCAACCACCACGCCGTTGCCGATCAGGCACTGCACGCCTTCGCGCAGCACGCCCGACGGGATCAGGTGCAAGACGGTTTTTTCGCCATCGATGACCAGGGTGTGGCCAGCGTTGTGGCCACCTTGGTAGCGCACTACGGCGGCAGCATGTTCGGTCAGCAGATCAACGATCTTGCCTTTGCCCTCATCACCCCATTGGGTGCCCAGGACTACGACATTCTTACCCATAACACTTGTCCTCATTCGCGCAAACTTGGTGCCGGCGATGGCCGGCAGGAAAACTCAAGAAGCCAGTGGCGATACTTGCCAAAGCCCGTTCTGCAGAATCAATTGCTGGTCGCAGTCCGCTTCACGGGCGGCGGCCAATGGCTGGCCAGGCAAGGCCTGGACAACACGCTGACCCTCACTGCGCAACTGGCAAACCTGCTGCCAGAGTGCTGCGTCCGTACTGTCGGGCATCCAGATGCCACCAGACGGCAGCTCGACCTCAGCACGCCCCAGGGTCACCAGGGTTTTCAAATCGGTGGAGAAGCCAGTCGCTGGACGGGCACGACCGAAGTCGGCGCCGATATCGTCGTAACGACCGCCTTGGGCGATGGCTTGGCCAACACCCGGGACAAACACCGCGAACACCACACCGGTGTGGTAGTGATAACCGCGCAGCTCGCCCAAATCAAAGTACAGCGCCAGCTCCGGGAAGCGCGCCGACAGCTGCTCGGCAATCGCCAGCACATCGTCCAGCGCCGCCAGTACCGGCGCCGGCGCATTGGCCAGTCGCTCACGCGCAGCCGCCAGCACTTCACGGCCGCCGCATAGGTTCACCAGGGCACGCAGCATGCCGGCCAGGTCGGCAGGTACACCTTCGGTCAGGGCGATGACTTCATCGATGGCCTTGCGTTGCAGGGCATCGAACAGCTGTTGCTCCACTTCTCCGGACAAACCGGCCGCACG